>NZ_CP045385.1:0-600000 GCF_009363615.1 Ruegeria sp. THAF33
ATGTACACGCACGAAGACCTGAATGCATTGCGCAATCAATCTCTCAAACTCCAGGGGTGGATTCGTCAGCAGACCTTTAGCCCCGAGATGGAGAAGACACTCCGCCGGTTTTCGAGCTGGGAAGTGTCCGAGCTGATCTTCCGGGTCAACCAGTCAACCTTTCGCGGAAAGCTGGCCGCTGATCCGTCTCTGCCCGGAGGCGAGGTTGAGCCCGAGGGGCGGCAGCGCTGGTTCAGCCTGGAGGAGGTGAATGAGTTGCGGCGGCGGCTCAAGGTGAATCGTAAATCCCTCATGCCACCGCGTCCCGAGGGCAAGCGGGCCATTCGCGCGGCCGTAGCGAACTTCAAGGGCGGGGCGGGCAAGTCAACGGTGGCGTTGCATCTTGCGCATGCTGCCGCGCTTGATGGGTACCGTGTTCTTGTCGTTGATTTCGACCCGCAGGCCACGCTGAGCCATTCAATGGGCCTGACCGATGTCGCCGAGGATTACACTGTCTGGGGGGTCATGGCGCGTGACCTGATCCGCGAGACCGAGCGCATGAACAACCGGCCCGCCGCGGCCGAGTCCGGCACCGCCCTGCCCCGCCGGGAACTGCCCCCGGCGATCACGGATATGGGGCTTGGAGATCTGCGGATCAGCGATTTCATCAGGCGGACGTCCTGGTCCACCATCGATGCGATCCCATCCTGTGCGAACGCGGCCTTCGTCGAATTTGCCTCGGCACAGTATCGCCACCTGAACCCTGAATGGTCTTTCTTTGCCGCAGTGTCCCGGTATCTGGATCAAATCCCTGACGACGCCTATGACCTGATCCTGTTCGATTGCCCGCCGGCCATTGGGTATCAGTCCATGAACGCGGTGTTCGCGGCGGACATGTTGTACATTCCGTCTGGCCCCGGGTACTGGGAATATGACTCGACCACGTCTTTTATCGGTCAGTTGGCAGAAGCTTTGGAGGACCTGGCCTACGGGTTCGACAAAACCTTACCCACGGGTAAGATCGGTCTTCCCAAAACCTTCTGCGAACTGCGGTTCCTGCTTACAAGGTACGAGCCCGGAAACGCTTTGCATCTGGCGATGTTTGACGCGTTCCAGAAAGTCTTCGGAGACCACGTCGCCCAGCACCCTGTTGAAATGACCCGCGCGGTCGAGCAATCCGGCCGCTTTCTGAGCTCGGTGTACGAAATGGATTATCGCGAAATGACCCGCGAAACCTGGCGTCGGGCCCGTTCGACGTTCGACAATGTTTACGAGGAATTCCGAGGTGTGATGCTGTCTGCCTGGGACAAGCTGGAGGATGACGCATGAGCCGCAAGCGCAGAATGTTTGATATCGACCTGCCCGCAATGGATGACATTCCTGTCGGCAAGGTTCCGGACAAGGTTCTTGAAAAGCGGCGAGGCCCGATGGCTGCGGCCATTTCGGAAAATGCTGATGCGCTGCGCGACCAGCAATCGACGGAAGAAACCATTCGCGCAGAAAACGATCGTCTTGCGCATGAACTCGTGCGCCTGCGTTCCGAAGGTCTGGTGACCGAACGTGTAGCATTGGCTGACATTTTGTTTGAAAAGCTGACGCGGGATCGTAAACCCGGGCCGGATCCGGAACTGGACGAGCTAAAAGCGTCAATTCAGGAAATCGGATTGTCCAACCCCATCCGACTTGAGCGTCGCTCAGATGGACGATTTGAACTGATCCAGGGGATGCGGCGCCTGTCTGCCTATCGGGTCTTGTATGAGGAAACGGGCGATGAGTCTTATGCCAGAATTCCAGCGGGTATTTCAGAGGCGGGCGATCTCGACAGCAGCTACCGGCGCATGGTGGATGAGAACCTGATCCGCAAGGATATCTCGTTTGCGGAAATGGGTGCTCTGGCGCGCGCGTATGCCGAAGACCCGGCAAATGATTGCCCGGATGTAGACAAGGCGGTTTCCACTCTGTTCAAATCCGCCAGTTACACAAAGCGGAGTTACATTAGGTCATTTGCCAGTTTGCTGATGATGTTGGACAAGGTTCTGAAACATCCGAACGACATTCCGCGCAACGTAGGCGTAGAGCTGAAGCGCAAGCTGGATGCAACGCCCGGTCTGGTGCGCCAGGTGAGTGCCGCGGTCATGAGCGAGCCAGACCGTGACGGAGCGCGTGAGGTTGCTATCCTCAGGTCATTTCTGGGCGCGCCGGAAACAAGCGTGGCAAAGAAGGCTCCGGTTGAAAGTGCCGATAAACCACGACGTGCAAAGACCACGTTTCAGGTATCAGGGCGGGCAGGGATCGCCAAGTGCTCGGCATCCAGTGGTCGAATTGAGTTGAGATATGATTTGGACTTTACGCGTGTTGATCGCAGCAAACTTGAGGCGGCAATAGCTGCTTTCATCGATGCTCTTCCCGAGGAAGACGATCTTACCCACGGGTAAGGTTTGGTTTGAAGGTCCGAGAAAAGGCGCCGGTCGAATCCGGCGCCTTTGTCTTGTCGCTAATGCCTGGACGTTCTCAGCAAGGGATTACTGCCCATAAGTTGTTTTGCCTTGAATTCGTGTCCCGTGATCGATGCTGCCGCAGCTTGAGACGGGGCTTGTGGCTTCGATCATTGACGTCGGTTCAGGAACGGTCATTTTCACGGAGTGTTGTCGGGGCCTAAAACTACGGCGTCTTGTTCGGGTTCGTACGTTCAGATCACGGAAGGGCGCTCGATACCTGCTCGAGATTTCGGCATGCAACATGTGACAGGGTAATAAGGTGATATGACGGCTACTCACTGCACACAATCTCGGTTAGAACAATTATATATGATAAGAAAAATTATCAAATGTTATAGTGAAATCGTGTTGTGGAAAAGTAAGGATCAAAAATCCAAAATTATGCGCACAAGCGGAGAGGCGGCCTGAAAACACCTGCGGTTGGCAATGCTTTGCTGCTCTACAGTGTAAGGTTTTGTTGCAAAGATTTGAGCCCGTTGAGTTGTTTCGGCAATCGCTTGTGAGTCAGGTGGCGAGCTCAGCAAACTGCTGAAATGGGCAGAGTCCGGGCGTGATTTGACCCTTGCGGATCATGTGCGCCACTTCTATTCCGTCAAGCGTTGCCGCCGCTGAAGCAAAGGCCTTGAACCCCAGCATTGGCCGAGTGCGTCTCTTGATGAAACGGTGGTCCTGTTCCACGATATTGTTCAAGTATTTCCGCCTCACCATCTCAATTGGGATCGGGCAGCCAAAGCTTTTGAGCATTTTGTTGATGGCCTTGATGCCGGCGGTGTTGGCACCGCTCTTGTCGATCACAATCTTCTTCGGCAACCCATTGATCTCCAACATCCTGGCGAAGAACTTGGTGGCGGCTGGTTTGTTGCGACGTCGCGAAAGCATGAAATCAAGGGTCTTGCCGTGCTTGTCGACAGCTCGATAGAGGTAAACCCACGCGCCTTTAACTTTGATGTAAGTTTCGTCCATTCTCCACGAACGATTACAAGGCCCTTTGCGGCGACGTGCTGCCTCAGCGATTGCACCAGAATACCGTGTTACCCACCGGTTCAGCGTGGTGTGGTCCACTGAAACACCGCGCTCGGCCATGATTTCTTCCAGATCCCGGTAAGACACACCGTATCGGACATAGAAAAACACCGCGAACAGGATCACATCCTTCGGATATTGCGCGCCTTTGAAGGAAACCATGAACTGACTTTCGACTGATTTTACCGAAAGTCATTCACCCGCAGCATCTGACCTCGTCAACAGCCAAAAGTTTGCAACAGATCCGTCGCAAGAACAACGTTACCAACCGAAAGCAGCTCGTCACGCTGAGCATCGATTTCGTCTTCGAAGACGGTCGCTGGCAGATCACCCGTGAAGTGATCATGACCCGCGCAGACGAGGCATAGCCAATGCGGCATCTCTCTTTGACACTGGCCGCCATGCTCGTCGCTTTCACGGCTTGGGCCGAAGATGCCCCTCGTGACGTACAAGCCGAGCTATTGGCCTTCAACGATCGTTTCAATGCGCTCGCAGCGGATTACGATGTGGAGGGTCTGGTGGGCTTATATGCCGACACGTCACTCTGGATTTCGCCAGACACTCGGCCAGTTCCCGGTCAGCAAGGCGCATCCGAAGTCTTTAGTTTCATGAGCGCTCAACAAGCCACCAATCTGCATTCTGTGGACGTGCTTGAGGTCTCGGAAGACGGCACGCTCGCAATGATGGTCGGGAACGCAGACATCTCAATTCCATCTATGAACGTCGAGTTCACTGGCACACTTCAGTTTGTGATGCGTTGGTCTGACGGTGAGTGGAGGATCTTGAGTGACATGTACAACGTGCATGAAGGCTAAACTGGGCCGGCAGATGCCGACTGCTTCTGCGAAGAGGTCGTCTATCTATCGCGCAGCATTGGCGGTTTTGGGGTCTCCTTCACATTTCGGCGCGCGGCGGATGAACGGCTGGTCTAATGTCCAACACGCATTCGTTGCATCGTGCTTGGACCAAACGGACATCCAGGCTATAACACTCAAAGTCCACCTCACTTAGTGAGGGGTCGTATGGCCCTACATCCACCATTCATAAGCCTTACATCCGGCTTGCGTATTTCTGGCAACTTAATCGCACCAACGAACAGATCAACTAGAACGGTTTCATGCGCCATCAGGGCATAACATCCGATCCGCCGCGAGGTGATCAATGAGCGTACGCACGCGTGTCGTGAGGTGCCGGTTATGTGGAAAAAGCGCGGCCACAACATAGGGTGCGACGCGGTGGTCGGCAAAAAGTTCGACCAGCTCACCGGATTTCAGGGCCTCTGCGACAGTGTAGGCCGGGCATCGTGCGATGGCGGCGCCTGCTGCGGCAATGCGGGCCGATCCTGCTGGTGCGCTCATTCGAAAGCGCCCGTTGACCTGCACCGCTTCTTCTTGGCCGTCGATGTCAAATCTCCAAACAGTGGGCTCTGTCATATTGCCATCCAGAATGCATTCGTGGGTGGCAAGTGTGCGTGGGTGGGCCGGTGTCCCTGCACGTTGCAGATAGGCAGGAGAGGCACAAACGACCAAGGGCATGCGACCAAGCTGGCGCATTTTAAGTGAGCTGTCGCGCATGGGGCCAATCCGAATGGCAAGGTCGATCCCTTCTTCGATAATCGAGACCCTGCGGTCTGAGAATTGCAGGTCAAGTTCCACATTCGGGTGTTTTTCTGCAAACCGCACCAGCGATGGCGCAAGACGTAGTGCGCCAAAGCCGGTGGGTGCAGAGATGTGGATCACACCGCGCAGCGAGGCCTGTTCATTTTTCACGCGTTCTTCAAGCTCATCAAACCCATCAAGAAGCGGCTCGCACAGCGCCAGATATGTTGCGCCCGCATCAGTCAAAGCCACGCTGCGCGTCGTGCGGTTAAGCAGTTGCACACCGAGCGCGTTTTCCAGATCAGCCACGTATTTGCTGACCAAACGCGCAGATCGCCCCATGCGCTGTGCCGCGACGGTGAATGAGGCGTTCTTTGCGACCAGCGCGAACGCGCGCATGCGATCAATCTTGTCCATTTTATTGCGCCCTTTCAGGGCTTAAACTTACACCAAAACCGGCAATTATCGCAATGCAATGTAGCAGGTATGTCATTCCAAGACGCTAAAACTGACTGGAGACACTGATGTCAAACGCCGTTCGCATTCACCATTTCGCCAAATCAGGTCACGCGCATCGTGCCCTGGTGTTCGCCAAACTTGCCGGGATTGCACATGAAGCCGTGCCGGTTGATCTTGCCGCTGGTGCGCATAAGTCGCCAGAATTTCTTGCCATGAACCCGAATGGCCAGGTTCCGGTTCTGGAAGATGGCGATGTGATTGTGCCAGATTCAAATGCGATTCTTGTCTACCTTGCCCGGTCTTATGCGCCTGACTGGATTCCCAGCACTGCATTTGAAGAGGCCGAGGTTCAGCGCTGGCTCACGCTTGCGGCTGGGGAAATTGCCTTCGGGTCCTGTGCCGCACGGTTGATCACTGTTTTTGGGGCGCCTTTGGACGCAGATTTCGCAGCCGCAACCGCCGAAAAAGCGATGCAGAAACTGGAACAGGGGCTTGAGGGCCGTGAATGGCTTGTCGGTGATCGCCCGACGATCGCGGATGTGGCGACATATTCGTACACGGCACATGCGCCCGAGGGGAACGTGTCGCTGGATCCCTATCCCAACGTGCGTGCGTGGCTTGCTCGTTTTGAAGCCTTGCCCGGGTTTGAGGCGATGCCCGCAACCGCCGTTGGCCTGCTGGCCGAATAAGGAGACATGTGATGTGCAAGGAAGCACCCCGCCATCCTTTACCGCCTTTCACCAAGGAAACGGCCATCGAAAAGGTGCGCCTTGCTGAAGACGGGTGGAACAGCCGTGACGCTGCCAAGGTCGCGCTTGCCTATACGCCGGACAGCAAGTGGCGTAATCGGGCCGAGTTTCCCGAAGGACGTGCCCAGATTGAAGAATTCCTGACACGCAAATGGGCGAAGGAATTGGACTATCGCCTGATCAAAGAGCTGTGGGTTCATGATGGGAACCGCATCGCGGTGCGATACGCCTATGAATACCATGATGACAGCGGGAATTGGTTTCGCGCCTATGGCAACGAAAACTGGGAGTTCGACGAGAACGGCTTTATGGAACGTCGGTTCGCCAGCATCAACGAGCACCCGATTGCTAAGGCGGATCGCAAGTTCCGCTGGCCGCTGGGGCGGCGACCAGACGATCACCCAAGCCTAAGTGATCTGGGACTTTAATCCATCATTCGGGGGCATCGAAATGCCCCCGAACGAGAACTCCAAAGGCAATGGCGGAAGGATCCGACAATGACGCAGATACATCTGTCACATAAGGGGGAGCTGCTGCTGCAAGAACGGCGTAACACACCCAAAGAGCTTAGAGCCGCCATTCCACAATATATTAGCAGCGACATGCCGCAGCAGCACGCTGATTTCTTCGCGGGTCTGCCCTATTTGCCACTGGCAACGCTTGACCAGCAGGGGCGGCCTTGGGTCAGCCTTTTGGTGACGGCGTCGGAGGATGATCCAACGCTCGGCATCAAACAGGGTGGGCGCAATACGACCGATGTCGTCGCCGAAACATCCCCCTTTGACCCTTTTGCGCGCGCCTTTCAGCAATCTGCGATGCCCGCTGATCAAAGGCGGCTCTTTGCAGGGGTCGGAATTGATTTCAGGAACCGTCGTCGCAACAAGATCGCCGGAGCAATTGGCGTTGCATCTGTTGAGGATTCCGGAAAACTGCGGCTTCGGCTGATTTCCGACCAGCATCTCGGAAATTGCCCGAAGTACATCACCGTGCGCGAGGTGACACATGTGCAGCGTACTGCGGAGCTTTTGCATGACAGTTTTGATACACGGACAGAGGCCTTGCCTGAAATTGCTAAAGCCGTGGTTGATCAATCAAGCACAGTATTCTTGGCAACAAAATACACCGCTGTAGATAATGTTGCGGACACGCAATCGGATATGGGCGTGAACCATCGCGGCGGCGCGCCGGGCTTTGTCCGCCTCTACGAAGAACAAGATGGCGAGCAGATCACGACCTATCTCGTTTTGCCGGATCATTCCGGCAATCGCTTTTATCAATCCTTGGGCAATATCGAGACAGACCCGCAGGTAGGTCTTGTGTTCCCCGATTTCACCACGGGCGATGTGCTTTACATCACTGGCGAGGCTGAAAATCTGGCTGACGATGAAGCCGAGGCCCTGATGCCGCGCACCAATCTGCTGACGCGCATCAAGGTGACGGGGGCGGTACTGGTCAAAGAAGGGCTGAACCTGAAACTGACATCCGAGGAGCAGCTCTCGCCCTATAATCCGCCGGTCAGGCTGTTGCGGCAAGAACTGGAACAGATGGGGCACGCCCCCTTGGCCGAGGGCAAGGAGGCGCTCTCTGCCACACTCGTTTCAACACAAACTCTGTCCGACAGCATCAAAACATTCAAATTCAGGCTCTCGTCCCCCATCAATGCACCCTTGCCGGGTGGGTTCGGTGTCTTTGACTTCTCAGAACTTCTGGACCGGGGTTACAGCCACATGAACGAGGCAAACCCCCAGATGGTGAACGAAGATTTCGTCCGGACCTGGACGCTATCCAGTGCACCGCAATTTGACCAGAATACCAATGCGTTCTGGGCAACCGACAAGGTCAGCGTTACAGTCAAACGCAAACCGGGCGGGTTGATGTCAAATGTCCTGCACGACAATGCCGCTGCGCTTGTCGCCAACTCTCTGCCCGTCGCCTTCAAGGGGACCGGCGCAGGGTTCACTTGTTTCAAAGAGGGCCCTGACGGCACGGCCCCAACTGTCCCGCCAAAGATGCTTTGGATCGCTGGCGGTGTTGGCATTACACCATTCATGTCGATGTGGGACGGGATCGTGCAGATCGCAAAGACAAATCCGGATCAGATGTCGACCGACATCGTGCTTTTGTACGCCGGACGGGGTGACGATATTAACGTTTTGAACCACTTCAGGCCGCCGCAGGGCGCACTACCCGATCACGTGAAGTTCCGCATCGCTGCCTTTCAAAGCACAAGCACGTCGCCTTCTGCTGCACGGTCTGCTATGGATAGTCTGTACGAATTGGTTCCCAGCAACATACTGAAACTAGAAAAACGACGCATGGGGATTGAAGACATTCAATCCGTCACAGAGCTGAACGCGCGTGAAGTATTCATGTGTGGACCTGGCGGCTTGATGAATGGAACCGAAGCAATGCTCACCGAATTGGGCGTCGAAGAGTCTCGACGTCACCGCGAAACATTTATCTTCTGATTTCGTCGTCCGGCCAAATGTGGAAATTCGCACTGGTCTGAGCATCGGTGAGTATGGGCTCAGAGCCGCCGAGTGCGCATGCAGCGCCGTTGCAGTCGGCCGGCTTCTTAAAACTTCCATTGCGAAAGACGATATAATCCTGCCGCCAGCGCGTTGCTGATGATTGGGTTTGGAGGGAGGATCGAAGGGTTGTGTCGCAAATTTTGAACTGAGATTGACGAGCACTCAGGTTTCACAGTCTCTTCCCGTCGAATAGTTTTCGAACAGGTTTTAAGTATGATCTCTCTGAAAGGCTGCCACTTTCCCAAGGATGCAGTTCTTTACGCTGTGTATTTCTATTTGCGGTACACAGTGTCGTATCGTGATTTGGAAGAGATCATGGCCGAACGCGGCGTGCAGGTGGACCACGCCACTCTCAACAGGGGTTCTGTCGCAAATTCCTTTGAATGACGAGAAGGCAACGCAGGCGGGTTGATTATCCTGCCAGTTGGATGAACTGCTGAAACGGACGGATTCCGGGCGTGAATTGACCTTTGCGGATCATGTTGACCAGTTCTATGCCTGCCAGGACAGATGCAGCTGAAGCGAAAGATTTGAACCCCAGCATTGGCCGGATACGCCGTTTTATGAAGCGATGATCCTGTTCAATGATGTTGTTGAGATACTTCTGCCTCACCATCTCGATCGGGATCGGACAACCAAAGCCTTTCAGCATCTTGTTAATTGCTTTGATACCGGCTGTGTTGGCACCACTTTTGTCGATGACAATCTTCCTTGGCAAACCGTTCACCTCAAGCGCGCGGGCGAAGAACTTCGTCGCAGCGGCTTTATTCCGGCGCTCGGATAACATGAAATCCAAGGTCTTGCCGTGTTTGTCGATAGCTCGATAGAGATAAACCCAATTGCCTTTGACCCGCACATAAGTCTCATCCATGCGCCACGAACGATCTGCAGGACGCTTTCTATACCGCGCTGCTTCAGCAATGAGGCCAGAATATCGACTGACCCAGCGGTTCAGCGTTGCATGATCCAGATCAACGCCACGTTCTGCCATGATTTCTTCCAGATCCCGGTATGAAACACCGTAGCGCAGATAGAAGAAAACCGCGTGCAAGATCACGTCTTTCGGAAAATGTGCGCCCTTAAATGAAATCGCCACGGTTTGCTCCTGTCATGTTCCAGCATGCGTTAACAAAACTGCGTTCGATCTGACAGGTGTGGACGGAGTTTGCGACAGAACCCGAACGCAGACATTCCCCATTTCGTGAGTTTTGCGTGTCCAATCTGAATCGGGGACGAGGGCGGGCGTTGATTGAAACCAGCAGTTTCCCACCCATGCGACAGAAACGTAAGGCCGCCTTTGGTTGACCTCTCGTGTCATACTCTTCAGTCTGGTGAGTATCTTCAGCCGCGAGGCCGCAATGATTCAAAAAAGCTTGCTTATTATCCTTCTTATTTACTCCTGGATTGGGTTGGCCGGTTCGGTCGGCGCTCAAACACAAGGCATCTGTGTCATAATGCAAACGGATGGGCAGGCAGTCGTTTCTGCCCGAGGAGCAGGCGCCCAACCTGCAGTCGTTGGTTTGGGTTTGGGGTTGAATGCCAAGCTGCGCACGGAAGCCGATGCAAGGGTTACCATGGCCTGCTATGATGGGCTTGAAGTTGTTGTAGGCCCGGAAAGCGAGATCGACGTGCTTGGTCTATTGGATCATGAAACGCGCCCCTTTGGACTGCGACTGATCGATGGCATCGCCGGGTTTCTTTTTTCTTCGGAAGACGGAAACGGCGTCCAGGTCAGAACCCCTTCTGCTGTTGCCGCGGTCCGTTCCACCGAGTGGGCGATGCGAGTCGAAAACAGTGCAAGCGCCATCTTCACACGTGAAGGCACGGTGTTTGTTTCTGCAGATGACACCGTTGCGCAACTAAGCCCAGGCAAAGGCATTGATGTATCCTCCTCTGGCGAAGTTGGGGCGGTCACGGATTGGGGGTCGGCGCGTATTGAGGAATTCGACGCACTTCTCGGGGCGGAATGGTAGCACGCGACGGGTTTCGACGCGTACGACGCATCACTGGGGTGATCGTGCTGCTGTCGAGCCTGTTGATCGCGATCTGGCACCCCGGGGACCGAAGTACGTTTTGGCAGGGAGTTGAAGGCAGGCTGCTCGACGCCAGATTCTTTTGGCGCGGCCCGGTGACACCCCCGGAGGGTGTCGCAATCATTGCATTTGACGATGCTGCCATGGCACAGCTTGAAACGTTTCCGCCGGCTCGATCAGCCTTGGCAGAGGCGGTGACGATTGCCTCAGAGGCGGATGCCGCAGCAATTGCTTTGGACTTTCTGTTGATTGATCCTCGTGCGGGTGACGAAGGTCTTGCTGAGGCATTGGCAGGTGCAGACGCAGTACTTGGGGTAGCCGAGGCGCCCGCTGATGCATCTCTGCAAGATCTCCAGAGCGGCGATTTTTCAGTTGTGATTGCCCCTGAGTTGGACAACCCGCTGCCCGCGTTGGGACCGGCTGAAACCTTGCGCGGTGTGGCATCGATCGGACATGTGAACCTGCGCCATGATCCCGATGGAGCAGCACGTCGGCTTATTGCTGCGCAGTATCTGGCAACTAAGGACGGCAACGCATGGTATCCGCCGCTCGCCCTTGCGGTCCTCAAGGCGGCGGATGATAAGCTGGACCTACAGTTGCGGTCATCCGAAACAGGCGGGCACCTGACAGTTGGGGACACCTTGGTCGCGCTGGACAGGCAGGGCGCTATCCCCCTGAACTTTTACGGGCAAGAAGGGACGATCCCGACCTATTCTTTCGCAGAGCTTGGGGAGGCAAACCTGCGGGACAAGATCTTGTTTGTCGGGGCCACCGCAACCGGGTTCGGAGACCGGCACGCTGCGTCCTACGATGCTACCTTTCCCGGCGTTGAGCTGCATGCAACTTTGGCTGCAAACGTGATCGAGCAGCGTTTTCTGCGTCGTGACGCGCTGACATGGTCATTGGACATCGCAGTGGCGCTGATCGCAGCCACGCTCGGATTCTTCGCCGCAAGAATGGACCGGCCCTGGCTAGGGGTTTTGGCGACCGCTACAGTGTTCAGCGTGCTGGCCCTCATGCTGCAAGCTGCATTCGTCGTTGGTTGGTGGCTGGACGGGGTCACAGCAGTCTTCTCGCTGCTGCTCGGAGCTGGTGCCGGCGCCGGGCTGCGGCTCATGGAACATCGTCGGCGTGCTGCGAACCTCGCGCTCTATCAGTCGCCCCTGCTTGTTGAGCGGTTGGCAGATGCGGCCGACCCCCGGTTTGAAGCCACGGCAAGGCCCGCCGTTGTTTTGTTTGTTGATGTCGCTAACTTCACGACGCATTCCGAGAGCCTCGGCCCTGAGGGCACCGCCGATTTTTTGCGGTTGTTCCACGGGCTTGTCGAACAGTCCCTGGAACCACAGCGCGGGATCATCGCACATTTTGCCGGAGATGGCGCGATGGTTGTCTTTGGGCTGCCGGAACCCGGCCCGGACGACGCTATGCGCGCGCTGTGCTTCATCGAGGCGCTGTATGCGGCGGTTGGCACAAGTCCGGACTGGCCCGGTCTCGGGATACGGGTCGGTGGGCATGCGGGCCCGGTCCAGACCAGTGTTATCGGTGGCAAGCGCCACAAACAACTCGCAGTGAGCGGTGACGTGGTAAACACAGCCAGTCGCCTGCAGGAGTTCGCCAAATCTCAACACGTGGCTATTGCCCTCTCCGGTGCACTTCTGGAACCAGATCCGCAAACGCGCGAACGAGCAGAGAAAATGGGATTGCGCCCAGCTGGCAAACATACGCTTCGCGGTCGGATGGAGCCACTAGACATCTGGACAGGCCCGCTTCCGGGCACAGTCGAGTCCTAGGTGTCCGTCGTCAGAGTTTTCCGGACAGCGCAAGCAGTTTCGTAACGGAGGCTCTGGTTCGGTTTCTGTCTGAGTTTAGGCTGCAGCGGCTTGATGCTGCAACCGACGTTTTCGGATTGTCTTTTTCTTGATCTCCTCTCTCATCTTCAGGATCTTTGCCCCGCGACCGTGGTAGACATCGTCATGAGCTGTTCCAGAATGCTGCGATCGGTCATCGAACCCTCTTCCGAAGCTACATCGCAATTATGGCTGTTTCTGCCCGTGTCGGCCAGAGCGGCAGGCAAAGCGCACCGCCCTGATCACAGGCATCAAAGACCCGAGATATCCACATACACCCGGTAATCCGCGATCCTGTCCTCGCGAAAGTTGAAACGTGCAGCAAAGCGCACGTCGTGCGTGCTTTGATCCTTGCGCGTATAGTGGACCGTGCCGTCGCAGAACGCGGTATCGCCGCTAGACCAGATGCCGGTGATGGTGTGTTGCATACCCTGGATCGTGGCAAAGAAATCCGCGTTCGCAGCTTGCACGGCTATGCGCCCGTCAATCTGTTCGAAATTGCCAAGCTGGAATTGCACGTCTTCGGTCACATGTTCAACAACACCGGCTTCGTCGAGCGCGTCAACCGCGGTATAAAGGGACGCGATCCGGGGCGCGTGGGCTGCGGTGGTGGGGGCCGTGATTTGCATCTTCTGGTTTCCTTTTGTGTTTGAACGTTATCGGTGGGTCTAAGTCTGTTTAGCCTGTGACCGTCGGTGCAGGACCGGCGGGAGTTTCAGGTAGCCGTTGGTGACGGCTAGCCCAAGGAACAAGATTGCGAGGGACCCCAGCAGCCCAAGGCCAAGAGGTTCGCGAAAGACAATTGCCCCGATTGCGATGCCGGAAAGCGTGGCAAAATAGCCGACCTGCGCGAACCCAACGCCATCCGTGCGCCGCTGTACTTCGAAGGTCAGCGCATAGCTGAGCGCGGTGATGAATCCGATGCCGAGGATTGCGCCAAGCAGGGCAGGGGGCACCGAGACGTCGCTGATTGTGCTGCCGCGTCCCAGTAACAGGGCGGAAATCAACAACAGCTGTGACAGAAGCGTTCCGGTCGCCAGCCCCAACGGATCGCCGCCGGGCGGGTAGGCATAGCTGCGAAAGACGTTGCCGCAGGCCAGAAACAAGGGCCCCAAAAGCGACAGGGCAATCCACGCCGGCTCGACACCCATCAGGTCAAACCCACCCATGGTAGCAAGGCTGACCCCAGTAAGGCCGATCAGAATACCAACTAGGCGGTGCAACGGCAGCATCCTGCGCGCGATCAGTGCCGTTATCGCGAAGGTAAACAGCGGTGACAGCGTGACGAGGGCGGAATAGAACCCAAGGCTCACGTGCTCCAGCACCAGAAACCCGATCACAGCGGGGCCGCTGACACCGAAAACTCCGGCACCGA
Organism: Ruegeria sp. THAF33; assembly: GCF_009363615.1. Classification (NCBI taxonomy): domain Bacteria; kingdom Pseudomonadati; phylum Pseudomonadota; class Alphaproteobacteria; order Rhodobacterales; family Roseobacteraceae; genus Ruegeria; species Ruegeria sp. THAF33. The sequence continues at coordinate 14,093 of NZ_CP045385.1, forward strand.
CATAATAGGGGATGTGCCGCGTGTTGAGCACCACGCGCTTCTTCGACAGCAAGCACAACGCCAACAGCGCGATGCTGGCCAGCAAAACCTGCCAGAACAAAGCGGTCAGAGCTGATATTCCCGCCATCGAGACGAATTTGGACAAAGTGAAACTGACCCCCACCAGGACACCGATGGCCATGATCAGCGCTGATACAGGGGATCTTCTGACAATATCAGGCATCACGCGGCCCCCATTTCCGGCACATCGGCTGAGGGCATGGAAGCCGGGCCGATCGGGACAATTCCGCTGGGGTTGATGTGACGATGGCTGAGGAAATAATGCTGACGGATATGGGCCATGTCCACAGTGTCGGCCACGCCCGGCAACCCCATGATGTCGGCCAGATAGCGGGGCAGGGCGACATAGTCGCTGATGCGTTTGTAGTCGGTCTTGAAGTGGGTCACATAGACCGGGTCAAACCGCAGAAGTGTCGGAAACAGTTTCAGGTCAACCTCTGTCAGCACGTCTCCGGCCAGGAACCGGCGTTGGCCAAGCGTTTCCTCAATCGCGTCGAGACAGGCAAAGAGCGCTGTTACGGCCTCGCCATACGCGATCTGGTTGGTTGCAAACCCGGCGCGATAGACGCCTTCGCGGATCGGTGACTGAATTTGTTCGGCGATCCGGTCGATTTCGTCGCAAAGATGGGACGGGCGAAGATCGGGTTCCGTAGCATTGGGAAACGCCGTCTGAAGCATGCGCACGACTTCGGCCGATTCGGTGCTGACGATCCGGCCCGTCACCTTGTCCAGCAGCACTGGCACGCTGATCGGACCCGTGTAATCCGGTTTGGCGCGCTGATAGGCTTCGTAAAGGAAGCGGGTGCGTTCTACGCCGCTTTGGTCGTTGAACAGGGTCTGGTCGATGACCCATCCGTTTTCCGACATGATCGGGTCCATCCAGGTGATGCTGAACGCATCGCGCAATCCCTTCAAAGTCAGAACCAGATCGACGCTATGACACCAGGGGCAGGCTTTGGACAAGTACAGGTGATACCGGCCCGCCGTGTTCGGGAAAGGGGCGCCCGGCTGCGCGCTGATGTGGCTCCTGAATGGGCTTTGCAGGCGGTGAAAACGGCCGTCCGAGGCCGGCGGTTTATCACGCAGTATTCCGTTGATGAGCATCTTGGGCATGTCAGCCTCCGGCGTTAGCAGGACTTGCCCACAACCTATTTACCTTCCATTACGGTGATAATCGTGTGAATTTGAAACTTATAGGTGAGAATAATTCGCCCAAAGGAAGCGAAACATGACTGAAATTGGCGCAATCCCCGTTTTTGTTGCTGTGGCGGACCATGGCGGGTTCGCAGCCGCCGCCCGGCATCTGGGTCTGACGAAATCAGCCATCAGCAAGCGGATCGGTGTACTAGAGGCACATCTGGGAACGCAGCTCTTTCATCGGTCGACGCGGTCCATCTCACTTACCGAGGCGGGTGAGATCTATCTGGCCCATGCGGCGCAGGCGCTTACCGCAGCGCAGGACGCCGAAGACGCGATTGCGGCGTTGCAGGGGCAACCGGTTGGATTACTCCGGCTCAGCACACCCATGTCTTTCGGGCAATTGCACGTTGCTCCGCTGATCGCCGCATTTCTCAGGCAATATCCAGGGATCAGACTAGATCTCACGATGGACGACAAATTTGTCGACCTTGTTGAAGGAGGCATCGACGTCGCCTTACGTGCCGGAACCTTGCCGGACTCGGCCCTGATCGCACGCAAACTTGCTCCGATCCACAGCGTGATCGTCGCTGCGCCGGACTATCTTGCGCAGTCCGGAACGCCAGAAACACCTGAGGATCTTCTGACACACACCTGCCTTCACTACGCCTATTCGCGCGACTCTTCGGAATGGCGCTTGGCCGGTCCCGAGGGCGACGTGCGGGTTCAGACGTCCGGCGTTCTGCGCGTGAACAACAGTGAGGCCCTGTGCACCGCGCTGCTTGACGGGCTTGGCATCGGTCGCCTGCCGACCTTTATTGCCGGGGCCCACCTGACCAATGGCCGTCTGGTCAGGGTGCTGTCCAACTATCGCCTGCCCGAGCAGGCGCTGTACGCCGTCTTCCCCGAACGAAAACACATGCCTGCGAAAGTTCGGGCGTTTCTGGATTTCGTTGTGGAGCGCGTCGGGCAAGACGTGCCCTATTGGGATATGGATGCAGGCCCGCTTTAGGGGCGCAGGCCGCGAATGAGTATCTCGATTGTCTGTTTCTGCAATCTTGAGTGGCGCGCATCAGACATGCTGAACAGCCCCTTGTGCAGGATCATGCCGTCCACGATGCTGGCAAACGCGCGTCCCAGGTCGTCTGCATCCGCCTCGGCACGTATCTCGCCTGCTACCTGAAGCTGCCGGATCTGATTTGTGTAGAATGCGCCGAGGCTGTCAAAAAACGCGGCGACCTTGGCGCTGAAGACATCGGAGGCAAAGCTTGGTCCAAAGATTTCAAAAAACACGCGGATAAACCGGGCCTGTTCGGTTTGCACATTCATTGCGTTTGAGAGTGTGTCTGCAAAGTCCGCAAGGGTCGTTGGGGCTTCAGCTTCGGTCAACCGCGTCTCGATGGATTTGAAATAGCGATCTACCATTGCCCCTGCGATGGCGTCCTTGTTCCTGAAATACAGATAAAGCGTGCCCTTTCCGAGCCCTGCGGCCTCGGCAATATCGGCAATGGTTGCGGCGTGGTAGCCTTTTTGCGCATAGACCTGCATTGCGGCATCCAGAATACCGTTTTGCATCTCTTCACGGTCGACAATCTTTGGCATGGATCTGCTTTCAATAACCTTCGGGGTGTAGTTTCGCTGATTTATGACTGGACGTCCAGTCATAACAAGATGTATATGACTGACCGTCCGGTCATAAACGATTCGGTCTACGAAAGAGACAAGCCACCAATGATCAGGGCAGGTCTGTTCCGTATGGCCAGAGATAGATGGAGAGAACGATGCGGGTCGAACCGATGAACGACGCAGGTGCGGAAGTCTGCTGGAGCTATGACGGGCCAACCGATCCGCTTGTCGGCAGTAGCGCGACCCGCGCGGAACGCTGGTTGGGATATGGTGGCGCAGGCCTGATCACGGCTTTGCTCGTGATCAGCACGTACATGGGCAGCCCACCGTTTGACAAACTCTGGCAATGGGCCGTTTTCGTGTTCTTTGCATATGACATCGGCGGCGGCGCGGTCGCGAACATGCTCAATTCCTGCAAACGGTTTTATCACAGCAGGGCCGTCCCCGGCGAAGGTGCCTTTGTTCGGGCGGCAAAGAACGTGCATTTGTTCACCGCGATCCACATTCACCCCATTGTAGCCGCGGCTCTATTGGGCGGATCCGTACCCAACGCGGTCATCTGGTATCTGGCGCTGCAGGGTTCCGTCTGGCTTGTGCTGGCCGTGCCGCTTTACCTGCGCCGGCCGTTTGCAACGCTGTTCACCGTCGTCGCGGTGATCGCCGAATACAATTTTCTGTCACTGGGCGATGGACTGGAATGGTTCATTCCCTGCCTTTTCATCAAGATGGTCATGGGTCACGCGGTTCAGGAAGAGCCCTATGCACCCCGCGCGCCTTCAGACCCAAGAGAAAGAGCGCGCAAATGAAAACCGTGTTCATTGCCGGGGCGACCGGATATCTCGGTCGACATATTGCGAAACTGTACCTGTCCAGCGGCTGGCATGTCCGTGCCCTGGTCCGAAACAGTGAACAGGCGCGTGTCTCCGGACTGGACGCCAGCGAGTATTTCGTAGGCGAGGCCACCCGGCCCGAGACGCTGCGCGGCGCCATGGATGGCGTCGATCTGGTGATTTCTTCGCTGGGCATTACACGACAGCGCGACGGTCTGACGTATGAAGAGGTCGACTATCAGGCCAACGTAAATCTGCTTGAAGAAGCCCTTGCAGCCAAGGTCGGTCATTTCGCCTATATTCACGTGCTGAACGCCGACAAGATGCCGGACGTTCCGCTTGTGGCCGCAAAGCAGGCATTTGCGGATCGTCTGGACGCCGCGCCCATCACATCCACTATTGTCGCACCGTCAGGATTCTTTTCCGACATGGCGGATTTTCTGAATATGGCTAAGTCCGGCCGTGTCTGGCTGTTCGGAACCGGGCACTTAAGGCTCAACCCGATTGACGGTTCCGATCTGGCCAGGGTCGTCATGTCGGCCATTGAGGAGGGGCGCACATTTGTCCCGGTCGGAGGCCCGGACATCTTTACCCAGACAGAACTGGCCGAGGCCGCGTTTGCAGCGCTGGGGCAACCTGCGAAAATCACCTACCTGCCGGATTTGACCCGCAGACTGGCCCTGAAGATTCTGCCATGGGTGACGCCCGCTCACGTACACGGGCCAGCTCTGTTTTTCCTGTCGGCGATGGGGCACGAAATGGTTGGCGAGCCGACCGGAATCGAACACATTGCGGACCATTTCAATGCACTTGTCGCGGAAGAACAATGACGGCATGTGCCCGATTTTTTTGTGGGGTCGTATATTCTGCCTGACTGGTTCGCCCAATACACTTTCGGAGAGTTCGCCATGCTCGTAGACCCGCATCTGCCAGACTATTAATTCGCCGAGGGTTCTGTCGCGAACTCCGTCCCCACCTGTCAGATCGAACGCAGTTCTGTTAACGCGGGCTGGAATATGACAGGAGCAGGCCGTGACGATCTCGTTTAAGGGTGCGCATTTTCCGAAAGACGTGATTTTGCACGCGGTTTTCTCAGTGCTTTTTCGCGACGACATATCGACTAGGCAGCATTCCGGCCTGATCCGAGGTCTCTATTACCTCGAAGCCGGTGTTGACAATTTTCCGTTCGAGTTGTTGCGCGGAGATAAAGTTGACAAAGGGCGCTTTCCCAAGAGCTTGCATGATCGGGATCGCGATCCGACGGATCATCGCGTATTTGAAGCCGCCGTTCTTCGGAGCGCATACAGTTTTCGAAATGAAAACCCCACCGGGCTTCGTCAATGAAAATATATGCGCGAGCGCATCTTCGAGGTCAGGCACGAGATGAAGCAGGTTGTGTGCCAGGATCGCATCATACGATCCCTCATCAATTTGATGCTCCAGAACTTCAGCCACTTTGAATGTTACGTTTTCCAGGCCTTCTTCCGCGCGCTTTTCATTGGCAATCTCGATCATACCTAACGCAAGATCCGTCGCGGTAACATGGGCAACGTGCGGCGCAAGTAGAAGCGCCGTTGAACCCGTCCCACAGCCAATTTCCAACACGTTGTCTTCCGCTTTAAGATAAGACTTCGTGCGCTCGAGCGTGTTCAGGTATCCTTCCATGTTCCGGATAGGATCAGCAGCGTACTTGCGCGATATCTTGCTCCAGAATGCGGCGTCCTTGGACAAAGTAGCCATTGTATTTCTCGCTTTAATAGGTGGTTGATGCACCCGATACTTTCAAACGCGGCCTTATGGAATTGCCAAAGTTCGCAGAATTGTTATGCATAAATGCATGAATTGGAAGGCCATCAACTTCGACTGGAACCAGGTGCGGTCTTTTCTCGCGACCGCGGAAGAAGGCTCGTTTTCCGCGGCGGCACGTGTGCTTGAGCAAACTCAGCCTACAGTAGGTCGCCAGGTTGCCAACCTGGAGCAGTCACTCGGCATCACCTTGTTTGAACGGGTTGGTAAATCGCTGAAACTGACAGCTGCCGGCACCGAGCTTTTGTTGCACGTCCGGGAAATGGCAGATGTTGCGAGCAGGATCTCACTGACCGCGACAAGCCAGTCACAAGCTATCGAAGGGCAAGTCAGGATAACCGCGTCCGACGTGATGTCAGCGTTTCAGTTACCGCCGATCCTGAAGCAGATCAGGCTTGCGGCGCCACGTCTTGAGATCGATGTTGTCGCTGCAAATGATATACGTGATATTCAGCGGCGTGAAGCCGATATTGCCATCAGACATGTACGCCCGACGCAACCAGATTTGATTGCAAGACTTGTGGCAGAGGCGACAGCAAACTTTTATGCGGCACCTTCGTATCTTGACCAGGTTGGGCGTCCCAAAAACGCAGACGACCTCGCCAAACTGGACTTCGTGGGGTTTGGAGATGTGGACACAATGATCGGCTTTCTAAATCCAGCTGGCATTGACGTCACAAGGCAGAACTTCCGGATCGGTTCGCAAAGCGGGATCGTTTCGTGGGAGATGGTGCGTCACGGATTTGGTGTCAGTGTGATGTCGGATGATATAGCCGCATTAACACCCGGTATTGAGAGAGTCTTGCCAGACCGCGAGCCCTTCAAGTTTCCGATTTGGCTAGCCACGCACTCGGAATTGCACACCGCAAAGCGGATCCGACTGGTGTTCGACCAGCTTGCGGAGCGGCTAGGCGATCAGACAAGTAGAAACACATAGGAAGGCTCAATGTCACACGCGGTCCCAACACTCCACTTGCTGTGCGGTAAAGTCGCTTCCGGTAAATCCACTCTGGCGGCGGAACTGTCGCGCCACAATTTAGCAGTTCTCATATCCGAAGATCAATGGCTGAGCGCCCTGTTTGGTGACGAGATGTCTTCACTACAGGACTATGTGAGATGCGCATCAAAACTTGGTCAGATCATGGGCCCACATGTAACATCAATGCTTGTCGCCGGGGTTTCGGTCGTCCTCGATTTCCCGGCAAATACTCTCGAAAACCGAAGGTGGGCGCGTGGGCTGATCAAAGGTACAGGGGCGGCGCAGATACTCCATTTTCTGGATGTGCCGGACGAGGTCTGTCTGGACAGGCTGCACGGGCGCAACAAAGAAGGCGCCCATGCCTTTGCCACAACCGATGATCAGTTTCGGCGTATCGCGCGGCATTTTGTTCCTCCGTCACCTGACGAAGGGTTTCAAATCATAACTCACCCCCCGAAATCCGGGCTCAAGTGAATTCACCCCGCCGCACAGAGAATGATGCGGCCACCCGGTCGCCAGTAGCGGATGGCCGTATACCCAAGATCAGTGGTGTAGTTCGTCAGGCTATGCCGTAACTTGAGGTATGTTCCCTGCTTTCTTTCGCCTCTCTTGGACCACGACCCACGCACACAACAGCGCAAGAACAACCTCTATCCCGAGCGCAGCCAGAACGCCGGCAGATGGCCGACCATCAAGGACCAGACTGATTATGCGCCCCACGGCAAAAGCCGAGAAAACGGTTGTTCCAAGCAAAGCAGCTGAGCGCGCCAAATTCTTGTTAAGAGCACCCGCCAGTATGATCAGGCCAAGTGCTGCGAGATTGGCTGCAGGTGCGCGCAATTCGCTCATGAGGTTTGGCTGCGGCGTCAATGCTATGCCGTAGCCGGTGTAGAAGGCCTGCGGATCAAGTGTGATCGCCAGACCAATGCTGGCTGCCACTAAACCGGAAAAGCCAAGGACAAGTCTGTATTTGAAGTCAATTGTCATGATCGTCTCCATCATTTGCTGGCTTGCCTCAAGCGGCTTTGGTCCATGCCCCTGACATCGCGGCTTTTTCTGCAAATTCAGCAAAGTCGCGAGGCGTGCGGCCGAGCGCGCGCTGGACACCGTCTGCGAGGTTCGCATTGCGTCCATCAAGCGTTTCCCGTGCAATGTCCGTGATGACATCCGCGATCATCTCACCATTCGCGGTTTTGACTTCCGCATGGAAGGCTTCAAAGGAAATCGGCACGTACTGCACCGTCCGGTTTTGTTGCAAAGATTTGAGCCCGTTGAGTTGTTTCGGCAATCGCTTGTGAGTCAGGTGGCGAGCTCAGCAAACTGCTGAAATGGGCAGAGTCCGGGCGTGATTTGACCCTTGCGGATCATGTGCGCCACTTCTATTCCGTCAAGCGTTGCCGCCGCTGAAGCAAAGGCCTTGAACCCCAGCATTGGCCGAGTGCGTCTCTTGATGAAACGGTGGTCCTGTTCCACGATATTGTTCAAGTATTTCCGCCTCACCATCTCAATTGGGATCGGGCAGCCAAAGCTTTTGAGCATTTTGTTGATGGCCTTGATGCCGGCGGTGTTGGCACCGCTCTTGTCGATCACAATCTTCTTCGGCAACCCATTGATCTCCAACATCCTGGCGAAGAACTTGGTGGCGGCTGGTTTGTTGCGACGTCGCGAAAGCATGAAATCAAGGGTCTTGCCGTGCTTGTCGACAGCTCGATAGAGGTAAACCCACGCGCCTTTAACTTTGATGTAAGTTTCGTCCATTCTCCACGAACGATTACAAGGCCCTTTGCGGCGACGTGCTGCCTCAGCGATTGCACCAGAATACCGTGTTACCCACCGGTTCAGCGTGGTGTGGTCCACTGAAACACCGCGCTCGGCCATGATTTCTTCCAGATCCCGGTAAGACACACCGTATCGGACATAGAAAAACACCGCGAACAGGATCACATCCTTCGGATATTGCGCGCCTTTGAAGGAAACCATGAACTGACTTTCGACTGATTTTACCGAAAGTCATTCACCCGCAGCATCTGACCTCGTCAACAGCCAAAAGTTTGCAACAGATCCCCTAGTTTGGGATATGTTTCAGGTCAAAAGCGGATGCCTTAGCACGTCGGCACCGGACCTGTTGTTCCTCTGACGATGCACTCCAATTCGCAGCAGAGTCTGAAGTGTTCTGAATCGTCTGACGTAATGTATTTGGTGAATCTTTCGCCGGCGAGTTGTCCAATGGTTTCTGCCGGAATGCGAATTGTGGTGAGCCCTGGCTCAACATCCGCGGACCCCTTGAAATCTCCAATACCGATGATTGACAGGTCATTAGGAACCTTCAAGCCGAGGTTTTGGGCCGCAAACAAAGCGCCCTGTGCGATGACGTCGTTTCCGCAAAGTAAAGCGGTAGGGCGAATACGTTCAGTCAGAAGAGATGTGGCCGCCTGCTTAGCCTGAGATATGCTGTATGGGGCTTCAGAATCACGTTCATTCGGAATGGAAATACCCTTTTCATAAAGCGCGTCACGTACGGCAGAAAGACGATTATGCGCCCGGTCATTGTCTGTGGTTTTGGGAAAGATCAGCCCAATGTCACGGTGCTCCAATGCAAGCAGGTGTTCTGCCGCAAGGCGCCCGGCCAAGCGATTGTCGGCTCCGACACACGGCAGCGGGCTGTCATTTGAGTAGTTCCATATAGCGAGCGCCGGTGTTCTCTGCTGCTTGATCAACTGAACAGTGGCTTTGGAATGCTCCAGCCCTACCAGCGCCACCCCGTCAATCCGATGCTCCAGCAGCTTGCGGACCATCGCGTATTCTCGGTCGAGATTATAACCGTGTGATGCCAGCAAAAGGGTAAACCCGGCACTGTCAATGGAATCTGAAAAGGCCTGAATGACTTCGGCAAAAATGGCGTGATTGATTGTTGGCACCACTAGGCCGATCGTGCCTGACCGTTTTCCATGCATCGTCTGAGCCGCGCGGTTGCGGATGTAGCCCAATCGCTGAACGGCCCGGTTGATCTTTTTCCGAGTCGCAGGGTTGACCAGATTGGGGTGGTTGAAGGTGCGGGAAACGGTCGAGGGTGAAACTTTAGCGGCCTTTGCAACGGCCACGATATCCACCTTATCCTTCTGAAATTTAGCCATAAAACCCTCTCGCACAGTCGATTTTATGAAAACATTTGCAATACTATTTTCATCGCCTAACCTGATTTGTCAACAAAAGTAAAAGTGTGAACCGACGGGTTGGGAGGCCCTGAATGGAATTCATTTACTACTTCGGAGATGTGTTCACGCCGCTCTCGTTCCTGTTGCTTTTGGGTGGCACGATAGGCGGGTTGATCCTTGGGGCGACGCCGGGCCTGTCACCCACGATGGCGGTTGCATTGCTGATCCCGTTCACCTTCCAGCTTGAGGCCGCGCAGGGCCTGATCCTGCTAGGCGCTGCCTATACCTCGACTGTTGCGGGCGGCGCGGTCAGCGCCATTTTGCTGAAAATCCCCGGAGCGCCTGCCAATATCGCCACGACGCTGGACGGGCACACCATGGCGAAACAGGGACAGGGTGCGCGGGCGCTGCAATTGTCCTTTCTGGCCTCGGCCGTGGGTGGCATTTTTGGCGTTTTGCTTCTGATCTTCCTGACACCGGTTCTGGCGAAATGGGCGCTGGCCTTTGGTCCGTCGCACCTGTTCTGGCTGGCCATTCTGGGTGTAACGGTGATCGGAACGCTGGATTCCGCGTCGGTTGTCAAAGGGTTGCTGTCGGGTTGCATCGGGCTGTGGCTTGCGACCATCGGCTTCGACGACATCATGGGCGCGCAGCGGTTCATTTTTCATCCCGCCTTGGGCGGAGGTATCAACATCATTGCCGCCCTGATCGGACTTTTCGCAATTCCGCAGGTTCTGACGATGTTCGCCAAAGGTCGCCACAACGCCGGAGCCGAGGTCATCGAGGTGCAGCGCCACTCGATAATGGCCGCCTTCCGGGAGCTGTTCAGCCGCACGCGGGCCCTGAGCATCGGAACCCTGACAGGTTCGATCATCGGCCTGATCCCGGGTGTCGGTGGGCAGATCGCGGGCCTTGTGGCCTATGACCAGACCAAGAAGTTCTCATCCGAAAAAGACAAGTTCGGCACCGGTCATTCCGAGGGCGTCATTGCCGCGGAATCCGCCAACAATGCCATGGTCGGCCCGTCTCTGGTGCCGCTGCTGACCCTTTCGATCCCCGGAAGCCCCACCGCTGCGGTGCTGCTGGGCGGATTGCTGATCCACGGCATCTTCCCGGGATCAGACCTGTTCGACAACCACCCGGACGTGGCATGGACCTTCATCAACTCGATGCTGATCGGGCAGGTACTGATGTGCATCTTTGGCCTTTACGTTGCCGGTCTTGCGGCCCGTGTCGCGCAGGTGCCGCAATCGGTGATGGCTGCAATCGTCCTGGCGCTGTCCGTTTTCGGAGCATACTCGGTTCAGGGTTCGATGGGTGACGTCTATGTCATGGCCTGCCTGGGGATAGGCATGTTCTTTCTGGAACGGTTCGGCTTCTCCGCGGCGCCACTGGTTTTGGGCCTGATCCTGGGACCCATCGCCGAAGCCAACTTCATTCAGGGCGGAATGATTGCTGACGCCACCGTGGGCAAGGCCGCATACTTCCTGAGTGGCGGGTTGAACCTGTTCCTGATCGCCATTGTGCTGGCCTCGGTCGCTTATTCGGTTTGGATGGAGCTGCGTCACCGTCGCTACACCACCAAAGAGGAGGCACAGGCATGAACCGTTCGCAGCATGTATTCGGATCAGGTCTTGTCTTTGCGGTCGGCCTTTGGGTGACCTGGGTCAGCTACACCCAGCAACCGGTCGAGGCGTTCCTGTTCCCGCGTCTGATCGCAACCGTTTTTGTGGTTCTGGCCGGATGGACGTTCGGCAAGGCAGTCATGGGATTGTCCAAGGTTGGCAACGGCGTCACGCGCACGATGTTTGTCAACATGCTGCCGGGTCTTATCGTGACGCTGATCTATGTGTTCTGGGCGGCCAAGTCGCTGGGCTTTTACACCGCGACGACAATCGCCTTCTTCATCCTGCTGTCGATCTATGACCCGGCGCCGCATTCGGACGTCAAAAGCTGGATCCGGCGCGGGATCATCACGGGCGTCTTCGTGGCGGTGATGTACGGCCTCTTTTCCATGCTTCTGAACGTCTACACGCCAAGGGAAATTCTGTTCTGACCGCGCAAACAGCGGAAGAACCTAATCAGGGAGGAAACGCAAAATGAAACGATTGATAGCCGGGGCGGCTTTGGCCCTCATGAGCCTGACGGGTGCGGCGGCGGCCGAGGACTATCCCGAACGGCCGATCATGATGATGGTCAGCTACGGGGCTGGCGGCGCGACGGACTTCCAGGCGCGGATCGTGACCATGACCGCCGGAAACGAGGACGCGCTGGGAATGCCCATCGCCATCATCAACAAGCCCGGCGCGGGTGGCCGCGTGGGCTGGAACTGGTTCGCCACGCAGGCGGATGCAGACGGCTATACGCTGGCGGCCTACAATGTTCCGCATTTCATCGCCCAGTCTATCAAGGGTGGCGTGGAATATTCGACCGACAGTTTCGAACCTATCGCGAACTGGGGTGCGGATCCGGCGGTATTTGTCGTGGGCGCCGACAGCCCGTTCAACTCGATGCAGGATGTCATTGCCTATGCCAAGGAAAACCCGGGCAAGCTGACGGTATCCGGTGCCGGATTGTTTGTGGGCCACCACATCGCGGCGCTGCAAATCGACAAGGCAGCCGGAACCAAGATGGCCTATATCCCGACCAAGGGTGGCGGCGCGGCGGCCATGAAGGCCGTGATTGCCGGTGAGGTTATGGGCGGCATCAACAACCTGTCCGACGCATTCCGCGCGCAGGAAGCGGGCAATGTCAAAATTCTGGGTGTCGCCGATCTTGAACGCAACGCGTTCCTGCCGGATGTTCCAACGATGATGGAACAGGGGCTGGACGTGGACAACTCGTCGGTCAATTTCCGGGGTGTGATGGTGCCAAAAGGAACACCGCCCGAAGTGATTGAAAAGCTGGCCGCGACAGTACCTGAGATGTTTGCCAATTCGCGTGTCGCCAAGAAGATGGAGGCCGGCGGGTCGCCCATGCACATCATGACCCGTGACGAGGTGATAGAGATGTGGGGCCAGCGTCAACAAACACTGAACGAACTGCTGGCCGGTCTCTGACCCGGACATTCTAAAACGGGGCGGAACAGGTCCGCCCCGGTCAATCTATCGAGGACCAAGATGAACGCTCAGGACGGGATTGCCCCCGAAATTGCCGAAGTGGACCGGATCGTCGAACGGGCGCGTGCCGCTCAGTCTGCTTTCGAAGCCAGTGGTAGTCAGGCGCTATATGACAAAGCGGCACTTGCAGCGGGATGGGCCATCATGGAACCGGAACGCAACCGGGCCCTTGCCGAACTGGCCGTGGAAACCACCGGCCTGGGTAACGTGCCCGACAAGATCACCAAGAACCACCGCAAGACGCTCGGGTTGCTGCGCGATATAGCCGACGCCAATACGCACGGGATTATCAGCGATGATCCGGCAACAGGTATCACCGAGATCGCGCGCGCCATCGGCGTGATTGGTGCGGTTGTGCCGTCGACCAACCCTGCCGCGACGCCGGCCAACAACATCATCAACGCACTCAAGGGCGGCAATGCCATCGTGGTGGCGCCGTCCCCCAAAGGTGTTGCGTCCTGCGAAATGCTGCTTGACTACATTCATGCCGAATTCGACAAGCTTGGGCTTAATCGCGATCTGGTGCTGATGCTGCCTGCGCCCGGGTCAAAGGCCAAGACACAACGGTTGATGGAGGCTGTTGACCGGGTGATCTGCACCGGCAGCCAAAACAATGTTCATCGCGCACAATCCTGCGGTACGCCGGCGGTGGCCGTTGGGGCTGGCAATGTCACGGTGATTGTCGACGAGACTGCCGATCTGCAGGCCGCAGCGGCCAAGATCACGGCCTCGAAGTGTTTCGACAACGCGACCTCCTGCTCGTCCGAAAATGCCGTCGTTGTGGTGGACGCGGTCTATGACGATTTTGTCACTGCGATGACTGCCGAGGGCGGCGCGCTGGTTCCGGCCTCTGACGAAGCAGGGATCGTTTTGCGGCTTTGGCCGGACGGGCACCTCAACCGGTCAGCCATCGCTCAGGACGCCGACAAGATGCTTGAGGCGCTGGGGGTGGCCGGGAAAGTCCCCGAAGGCACCAAGTTTCTGGCGGTTGAAACCGACGGGATTGGCCCCGATCACCCCCTGTCCGGGGAGAAGCTAAGCCGGGTTCTGGCCCTGTACCGTGCCTCGGACTATGCCGCCGCTAAAGCCACCGCAGCGCGCGTTCTGGCCCATCAGGGGGCCGGGCATTCGGTCGGCATTCACACCAGCGACGACGCGCGCGCGGTCGAGCTTGGTCGCGAGCTGCCGACCTGCAGGGTCATAGTCAATCAGGCGCATACATTTGCCACCGGTGGCAGCTTTAACAATGGCATGCCCTTTTCGCTTTCTATGGGATGCGGCAGCTGGGGCGGAAACTCAATCGATACCAACCTGCATTGGCGGCACTTTGTCCAAACCACCAAAATCGTGCGTGAAATAGCCCCCCGCGAACCCGCGCTAGAGGATGTTTTCGGTGCGTATTGGCAGGAGGCCGGGCAATGATGGAACCGCCAAAAGGCACAGTCCGCGACTGGCTGGACCAGAGGGCTGATCAGGGCGGAACCGGGTTTGTGTTCCCCGATGGCGCGCCGAATCTAAGCTGGGCGGAACTGCGCAACTCGTCCCGAAACGTGGCAAGCATGTTGACCCAGCTAGGCGTGCAAAAAGGTGAAAGCGTCGCCCTAGTGTATCCCAACTGCCGCGAGGCGCTGATTGCTTTGTTCGGCGTTCTGTGTGGTGGGTTCCGGGCAACCATGATCAATCTTGTTGCGGGCGACAGTGCCGTGGCCTACGCACTTGAACACAGCGGCGCGCGCTTTGCCTTTGTGCACCCGGATCAAAACGCGTTGTTTGACCGAACCGCCGACCCATCAGCAACCACGGCTTTGCAAGTCACCGACGCCGGTGACGCCACTGCCGAGCTTTATGACCTGATGCCTGACGATCACGCCCTGCTCATGTACACGTCAGGCACGACCGGCCGTCCCAAAGGTGTCGTTCACACCCATTCCAGCCTGTTGGCTGGCGGCTGGACCACCGCCGTCGCGCACGAGCTGTCAGACGTGGACCGTGGCTTTTGCGTTTTGCCGATCTACCACATCAACGGGCTTTGCGTGACTGTGATGGGAACGCTCGTCTCGGGCGGATCGCTGGCCATGTGCGAACGGTTTTCGGCCAGCCGGTTCTGGGACAACGTCCGGAAAACGCAGGCGACGTGGTTTTCGGTGGTCCCGACCATCATCTCTCATCTGCTGCATTCCGACACCAACCCGGATGCCCAGACGCGACAGCAGTTGCGGTTCGGGCGGTCCGCGTCCTCCGCGCTGGCCCCTGATGTGCAACGCGCATTTGAAGAGCGGTTCGAGGTTCCCATTGTCGAAACGATGGGGCTTACGGAAACCGCAGCGCAGATCCTGTCGAACCCCCTTCCGCCGGGCGTGCGTAAGATCGGCTCACCAGGTGTTGCGTTTGGAAATGACGCCGCGATTCTAGACCTAAACCAGCAACCGGTTCCACATGGGACCGAGGGTGAACTGGTCATACGCGGACCTAATGTCATGCTTGAATACCTCAAGAACCCGGATGCGACTGCAGGAACGTTTACAGCCGACGGCTGGCTGCGTACGGGTGACCTCGCGCGTATGGATGAGGATGGGTATGTCTATGTCACCGGTCGCCTGAAAGAACTGATCATCAAAGGCGGGGAAAACATCGCCCCGCGTGAGATCGACGAGGCACTGTACTCCCATCCCGATGTTGTCGAAGCTGCAGCTTTTGCGCGCCCCTGTCGCAGCTATGGTGAAACTGTCGAGGCCGCCGTCAAAATCCGGGACGGATCCGAGCTGACGTCGCTGACCCTATTGCAGATTTGTGAAACCAAGCTGGGCCGTTTCAAATCTCCCGACGAAGTTCATATCTTGCCGGATCTTCCCAAAGGTCCATCGGGGAAAATCCAAAGGAACAGAATACTCGAGATCGTTAGCGAGAAGTTCGAAAAGGCCAAGCCTTAGGCGCTCTTGACCGTTTTTGTTATCAAAGTTCTTCGTGTGCTTTAATCAAAAAAGCAAGCCGACGACGGTCAATCCGTGTTTCAACGCTGGGCAGATAAGTGAAACACCGGAGAAATAGTGCCGCTCAGCGCCCTGCCGAAGGTCGAATGGTTACGTGATGCCACGTGACTTGTTGACGGGTGTATCTTGATGGTGAATGGGCCGATCTCATCTTCGCGTTCATGAACGTCAGAGGATCTTTGAGCATGAGCGGATTATTTTGAGGGATCTAGGTCATGTTGACAAATGGCGGATCCAGAGGCGGATCGAAGTGATATCTACGAAGCCGAGGAAGCTTTCGGCTGTTTTGTCATAGCGGGTTGCCACGCGCCGAGCATTCTTCAGCTTGTTGAAGCATCTCTCGACCAGGTTTCTCAGCCGGTAGAGATGCCAATCCAAACCAACGCGCTTCTTTCGGGACTTTCGCATTGGGATCACCGGTCGAATGCAGCGGTTGTGCAGGTCGGTGCGAATGCGGTCGGCGTCGTAACCTTTGTCGGCTAGCAGCACGACTGGCTCGGGCAGGTTGTCGTCCATGACCCGATCAAATCCAAGATAGTCCGATGTCTGGCCAGGCGTGATGTCAGTTCTCATCGGCAGCCCGGCGGCATTTACCCGGAGGTGGATCTTGGTCGTGAAGCCGCCTTTTGAGCGGCCAAAACCCTGTCGCGGAGTCCCCCTTTTGCGCCCGCTGCCTGATGATGGGCACGAACCACGGTGCTGTCGACCATTTGAAGGGCATCAGGAACGATCCTGCTTTCGGTCAAGGTTTCCAAAATCTGTTCCCAGAGCCCCGCGAGGGTCCAGCGACGGAACTGTCGGTAGACACTCGACCACTTCCCAAACTCCTCAGGCAAGTCTCGCCATGGGGCACCTGTACGTGCAATCCAGAAAACGCCATCAAGAACAAGGCGGTGGTTGATCGGTTTGCGCCCGTTCGGGGCACGGATCGAAAGAATGAACCGTTCAAAGAACGCCCACTCCTCGTCCGACATTAGGTTTCTTGCCAAGCTGGCCTCCATCGCAGATACCGGCTTGAATCACGATCAGCGGGCGCTGGGAATCCCTTTTGTCAACACGACCTAAACATGTAGCGAAATTCCGACATTTGAGTGAGATCATTCGTTTGTGGCGCTTGCTTGTCACCAAGTGCATTTACTGTGAAATTAGGTGCAAATGGCCTGCTCCCCAGAAACGCCATCACTTGAGATCTATTGTGTCGGATGGCCCAGTTACTCGACTCCCACAAGCCTCCAAATTGGAATTGGGTCGCAGCCACCTCCGCAACACTCGCAATTCGCTGTACCGCGATCACCCTCAGACCCGTCGAACCCAGTATTCTTGAGTGCAATGACGGTTCGTGGAGCACCATGTAGCACGCCCAGAAGCTTTAGATTACCGTCCCGGTCATCGAAGGTTCCGTCATCAACGCACAACTCACCCGAGCCATATGTTGTTTCCCAGTTTCCTTGCCCTTCGCGAACTTCGATCCTTTTAAGTCTCTGATTTGAGTCCACTATATCGTAGATTAATGTTGTCACGTTTATCCCCTTTCTAAAACGCTATTCTACTTTATGCCAAACAGTAAATCTTCCATGTAGTACTGATAGTTATCCGCGTTTCTACGAGCTTTTCCAGGATCAGAAGTCGCTAAGGCTTGAGCGTCAGCAACCCCATATTCATGATCCATTGTAGGTGCGACCGCCTCGATATGAGTAATCTCATGTAAAATCACACCAGCGAATGAATCTTTGCCCGTCGCGCTTTGTTCAAAGAACTCCGGGGCTAAGTAGATATTTCCAGACCCATCTGGAAAATATGCAGCAAGCTCATTCAAACTGAACTCAAGCTCAGGTGAATTCGCAATCGGGCACCAAATATTAGAGATACTGGAAAATGTCTGTGCGAATTCAAAAGTTCTCTTTACCTCCTGTACAGCGTTTTCAGCATTCGTTCCAAACCATCTGGCAAAACGCTGCTCGTCTGCCACATTAGAGAGTGCCATTGCGTCAATCGACTGCGCAATCCCATCTTGTGATGTCTTTATCGCTTGTTCAACGATGTTTTGTTGCGCATCAGAGCACGGAATTTGACTATCCGAAATATCTGACAGCGAAACGGTTGGGATCAAAATGATGCAGGAAAGCAAGGCTGCGAACCTCATTGTTCAAGACTCCTCAGATTAGCTTTATTCAGGATCGTCTGTTATGAAATTCAGAAGGACAATTATGCCGTTTGCGATAAGGCGCCATCTCGTTGAGGTGCCCCCAGTCTTTAATACATTTGCCTTATTCATTTTCTTTTGTTCCGCTTCAAAGTCAACTGGAGAAAGAACTAAGAGATGTTCGTCTGGCTGACCTCGGGCGACATGGTAAAACCCAAACGCCAAGGATTGGGTGGCCATAAGTTATTCTATGGAAAATCAAAATCTTAACGCAAACCGAAGTTCTAGTATTTTGACTGCTCCTCCCCGGTTTGTCTAGGATAGCTTTAAGCATCGCCAGGGCTCTCGTTCTGGGCGAAAAACAGGTCGTTGAGGAAGACCAAGACGGAAATCCAGGCCGCCAGGGCAAGCGCCGCCAAAATAAGCGGTTCGACAGCCGGATACCAATCAACCGAACCTTGAAGCTTACCCTTTTCGTCGATGAAACCGCCGATCTTGTGGGTCATCGAGAAGATTTCTGAGAACGGAACAGTATCGATTGCGGAACCGGGCGACCCTGTCTGCGAACGGAGCCAAACAGGTGCATCCAGGACTTTCCGGGCAAAGTGTACCAATGATAGCGCTGGCATGATAATGAAGGCCGTCAGAAAAAAAAGCTGATGCCAGCGCCCGCCCGATGTGGACGTGTCGAGACCTTCCAGCCAAACCACCGGCAGCTTTGCGTGCCACGCATCGGCGCCGCTTCGTCGCGCGTAGGCGGTTCCGATGCGGCTGACCAAAATGGTCAGCACGGCGCAGATTGGGAGAGCCACGAGGGATCCGACGCCCGGCCCATCCTCAATCAAGTCGACATCAAAGATCGGGTTTCCACCCTGACTGACAATCCAGGCGTTCGCTGCATAGAAGGCAAGAAGCGCACCCAGAACGCTCCAAAGCTTGCGAAGATGTTCTTGCGTCACTTCAGGCTCCTGCCGATCAATCAATGTTAAAGGCCACGCAGGCTTCATGCAGGCCTTCCACAATCTCCGCCTTCACCGCTTCTTCGATATCTGCGGAGAAAGCCCGAAGCACGCCGGCTTTCGAGCCACCAAAATCGCTTAGCGTCACGGAAACTGTTGGGACATCGCAGGTATCGAGATGCATGGTTGCAGCTGCTGATATTCGAACCGAGGCGTCGGCCCGCACGAATGCGGCAGAAGACGTTTCGCATGCCAATCGACCTGTGAACGTTGCGTCAACGACATCACCTGTGAGCAGGACCGCCGCCCCCTCGACGCTGACGCTCTGAAGTCGGTCGATGCCTATTGAGAACAGGCCCGCATCGAATTTCAATCCGCGACACGGATTGTCTTCGGCAATCCGTTTCTGAATCACGGTGTTCGAATGAGCTGGGGTCGAGCCAAGGGCACAGACCACTAGGACCAGAGCAGTCAGAAACCGCATGACCAGCGCTCCTCTTGATCATATGGCGTGCGCACAGAACCCAAGCTCTTTCCGCCCTTAGCAGTTCGGGTCATTGCACCTTATCGCGAGGTCGGCGTTTACATCTTCGCCCGTTACATAATCGGACCTCTCATCGTATTTGGGTTGTCCGTCACAAGCGAAGGCACGCCGAGCATTCACCATCCAGAAATGCGAAATAGTGCCGTCGGACAATCGCGTCTTCGAGATACGTTCGGCATCCGCATCCCATGGAACCGTCTGCCAATCACCGTTTGAAAACACCTCGATAATAGTAAAAGCGTCGGGCGACTGGTTGATCCGTGCGACGCACTGAACGCCTAGGTCCAAAAGCGCTACCAGGTAATTTGGGTACTCCTTTGATAGCCGCTCTTTCTTCTCTTTTAGCGTTGCAGGAATACGCGGGTCGTCGGTGCACCAGTCAGGACCGGAATTGCAGGAAGCCTGAGCTGCCCCCGCACAGATCAAGGCAACGCACAACGCGGTTTCAAAAAGTCTCATCGTTTCCTCCCGTCTGGATATTCATCCGCAACAGTTTCGCAATTGACGTCTTTGCTCACGCCACCAAGCAAGCGCCCCAAATCAAGGCGCGCTGCGTAGCGAGGACCGGCAGGCCGGAAAATGTCAGTATCTGGTGACAGCGCAACGCCTGTGGGCGCCGGTTCGATCGGATAACTGGCAGGCCGAAACCATGGCCGCTCTTCGACGTATAGCACGAAAGTCTCACCCGGCACCGGCGTTTCAAGAAGACTCATGTCCCGTGTCCAAAGGCTGATCCAGCCAGCCGGGCTGTCATTTGGCACAAGGTATCCAGCATTCGGGCGACCCAGAGGATCAGTGTCGGATTGATCCAAGCGAACTGGCGTCCTCAAGAGAATACCGCCCGGCCCTTGGCGTTCTCGGAAAACCTCATAGTGCAAACGCGGACGGTCATGTAGTCTTTCATGCGCGAACAAAGCGTCGGCCGCACCTTCCTTCTTGGCATCCAAAACAGACCGATACGCATCTCGGATCTCTTCGCCTTGATCCTCTGACGGATCGAAAGCCGACTTGCGGCTCAGTGCAGCCGCTCCGAACAAGCTCAGCGTGAGCCCCCCAGAATCGTTCTGGGTTACGATCAAATGACGGCTTGCCATGACGTGCGCCCATTGCGTCACCGGTTCCGAGACGCGCAGGTCTTCTTTTGTATTGGGCTGATATCGGACGAGGCCGAAGCGGACCATCGCCTCAGACAGGACGCCAATATCCAGATCGACATCGACATACCATTCCTCAGTCTCGGGATCGAACAATGGTCGATAACACATAAGACCGACGGTCAGTGATTTGCCAGGAACCAATGCACCAACATCGCGCGCCTGTTCCACAGTTGGCATCAGGGCGTTCGCTACATACGTGGCTTTGCGTGGATCACCGTCTTCGCGCTCAAGGTCGCGATGAAATGCATCTGGTCCAATAAATAGGCCAGGGCGGTTCGCTCGGCGTACTTGCCCTGCTCGGAACTCTACTCCGAATTTCTCTAACGGCACCTCACAGGCGAGCCCCTGCATCAACTGCTCGTCGTCTTGACCTGCAATCGGATCGAGTCCCATTCGGGACACAAAGCGCCCACCTGGCCCAAGATCATCATCAATGAAATGCGGTAGGACCGCCTTTGGCCCCAATTCGCCTGTCGTCGGGTCTGGGATGGGAACACTATCGTCGCAGAAGGGTGCCAGGTTAGTTTCGTCAAGATTGGGTGGCCAAAGCACAATGCCCAACTGTTCATCCTCGCCGGAAGAGAACCATTCTCGCGAGAGCCTGATACGCGTGACAATCCGACGGGACTGTAGCAAGCCTTTGTTTTTTCCCCGCTCCTCGATGCGCCCATGCCAAGCAAAAACCGGTTCCGGCGCGGGCGCGTCACATTTGGCGGGACGTTTGGTGGCCGGAAGAATTACTTCTGTCCAATCCCCATCCTTGTACGTCACGGCCTGCGGAAGTGTCTCCGACGTTCTGAAAGCGCCGCCGCGAACATAATTCGCCGTATCGAGAAAAGCCGCTGTTCGCCCGAAGACGCGCGGTTTGATCAGGAGTTTCCGCGCCTTTTCGTCGGGGAAGACATGCTTGCGAACGACACGCCATTCGTCTGTCGTTTGTTGGTCAGCGAGAAAGAACGGTCGAAGCGGGAGTGTCGCATCCCCGCCCGCTGTCTTCTCTATCTCTCGCGACAGGTTTTCGACGCGCAAGAGCGGGAAGGTGACCTCGTCATGCTTAGTGACGCCCATGTCATTGATTGCAAAACCGAAAATATCCTTGCCAGTTCGGTAGAAGACACGCCCGTCGTCCAATTCGAAATTCGGCCAGTCCCCGTCGCGTTTCTTGGGAACGCTCCGACCGCGTTTCGGATCATCGAAGGCTGACGCGCCCGGCAGGATCGCTTGTCCTATCAGTTCAAAACCGTCGACCTGATCGAGCCGAAAACTGATCTGACCGTCCAGCGCGAATTCAGTCGCCAGGTGATCAATAGCGTCCTTTCCGATCAGTTTTCCATCGGTTTCCAACCGACTATTTTCCGGTCGCAGCACACGCATCTGCGCCGTATCAATCTCTGCAACCTTTTCTTCGAACCTTGGTCCATCCCCGCCCGCTGGAACGCTTGGTATAATTGGCGTGCGGATCGGTCGGTTTATGGCATGTGTCACCCGGATCGAGCGAACGGATGCCAGTTCCGGCAGCGGGCGCCTTAACATCATCTGATGAAGTTTCTGGGCGAGTGCCTGAAGCGCCACCTTAGGGGGCGTGATCTCTCCGCCTGGGCCAAAAAAACTGGTATCTGGGTCAGCAGTTGACCCGCCGCAAGCAAGACTGGCCAAAGCTTCCACGATAGTTTCGGCGTTGCACGCTGTCCCGAGCGTTTCCCTAGCCTCCCTCAGGCACTCATCCTGAGTCTTGTCGCCTACGATACGATCAGCGTAGATCGCGAGCGACTGGATCAATGAAAAATTCCGGCAAAGGTCCTCCGCACTCGGAACAGCCCAGCAATCAAGTTCGTAGTCTTCGCCGGGCGGCAAGGACACCACGATGCGCGACAGCAGGCGGTCGACGCCGCCTGTCTCGACACGGATTTTCTGACCGGCCAAGAAAAGACGAATATGGGCTTCTCCAGTTGCAGGTGTGGTCGCCCGCAACAAGTCAACGACAACCGGCAACATGCGTGGATACCCAGCCTTAGTTTCGACTTCGACCGGAACAGGGTCTCCGACATAGGTGCCCTCCGCAGGATGGCGCAGGGCAAACACAAGCTGCGAAGCCATGGGATCGGGGTAGTAGCGACCGTTTGCTTCGACACCGGTGACATCCAGAACTGCGTCGCCCGCGCCGTCACTATCGGCGTCGTTAGGATCATACGGATACCGCCGATTGACCAGATAGGCTTCGCTGTTGAAGCCTCGCATTATTGCGCTTCCAACCGTCGGAAAGCCCCCCTCATCCGTCTTTGACGCGCGCGGGATCAAACCCTGCGGTTTTCGCGAAAATTGCAACTGATCGAACACGCCATGCCGTGTGGCTTCTTCGAAACTCACCTGCGGCGGCAACAGAATGCGCCGGGCCGACCTTGGTTTTTCCCGGTTGAGCAATTCTTTCAAGGCTGGAACCTTTCGTTCGTCCCCAGTGAGATCGATCGACCTGACCAACATGTTGAGCGAGTGCTCCGGTCCCATGGGCAGGTTCAGCTTTTGGGCGTCGCCCCGCAGCATCAAAACAGTCGGCACGTCCAGTCGCGACTGACGAAGAAAGCGAAAATATGGCTGTGCTTCATTCTGGTTGGGCGGGTATGGCGTATCCAACTGATCGTCGGCCAGCGCATTGACAGGAACGGCCGCACCGCCGGAAAACACCTGCCGCATCTTGAAGCGATAGGCGCAGCCATAACGGAGGGGCGGCGGCAACAAATTATCGTCAAAATCATCAGAATCCGGAAGGCTGATCGTCCGTCCGAATCGTAAGCCGGCTTCAGAGACGTATCCCGGTCGCGATGCGCTATCGGCCCCCATCGGATCACCGTTCCATTGTGCGATGGCCTCTTCCATCACCACGTCCACGGGCTGCTTGTTCTCGCCGTCCATCTCGTCTGTCGCGATCAACCGTGCCGGAACGGTCTGCATGGCACTGTCAAGGCTCACGCGCTGTTCACTTTTGAACCGGCCCGCAATCCTTGGCAGCTTCCGATTCACAAAACTCCGGGTATTCTGATCGCCAGAAGTCCCGTAATCGACGACGCGCCCTGTTAACGACCGCCATTCTGTCACGATATCAGAGTTGCCATCCCCTTTCTTGACCGGCACACCCACATCTAACCGTGCGCCGACAGTTAGATCAGCAGCGTCTAGGACCAATTGCTTTTGTGCCCCGCAAACGGCGAGATTTGATTTGATTGATGCACCGGCCAGCCTGGCAAGATCACTGCCGGCCGGAAAGTTCACCTCGGACTTAGCAATACTGGCTGCAAGATTGAGCGCGGATTGCTGGAGAACACCGCGGTCGAGCAGGGCGAGGCCGGATGTCTGAAGACTGGACGCCTCGCACAGGTCTTCCCAAAGACCGGCTTTCGCCCATTTCTCGTTGTCCTTGTCACCATCTTTGGTCTTTCTGTCTTCGGCGGGGACTGCCAGCATGTTTGCGCGCCTAAGTTGGCGGCGCTGACACTCAAGCTCAGTTGCTGTTCTGATATCGAGACTGGTGAGGTCATAACGCAACCGATCCGGTGTTTTAGGGTCAAGCGGTACCCCCATGCGAAAATGTCCGTCACGTTCTGGCGACGCCTCCTCGCACTCCCATTCTGTCTCTGAGGCTGGGTAAAACCAACTTCTTGCGCGTTCCAGCTTTGCAAGGGTTAGTGGCAGCGCGCGAAAGCTGCGCTCCTCGCCTCCGCAGGAGGGATCGG
This sequence comes from Ruegeria sp. THAF33, assembly GCF_009363615.1. Lineage (NCBI taxonomy): Bacteria > Pseudomonadati > Pseudomonadota > Alphaproteobacteria > Rhodobacterales > Roseobacteraceae > Ruegeria > Ruegeria sp. THAF33. The sequence continues at coordinate 38,326 of NZ_CP045385.1, forward strand.
GACAGGACACAAGGACGAAGCCGTCATTAACCGAGGGAGTTTTGCTTTCAATCTCATCAAGATCGATACGTACATCGACAGCGAGGCCGAATAGCCGTGCAAGTGCAGGTGTCGACTGCAAAGTGAAGAACGCGCGCTCCGCGGCGGCAAGGACCGGGTTTGCCTCTTCGTGAACCCGTTTTGGCGCTTCTCCTGGGGCCGTATCAGCATATTCCGACCAACTGGCGTATGCCGCGATTTCCTCCGCCCTCTCGAACGTGCTCTCGGCGTCATCGCCGGCGACAAACGCTTTCGGCACCTCGACCTCCGACGGACGTGCGGAGCGGACGCATTTCTGACCTTCTGCTGCGTCGGCGGCAGACGTTAGTGTTTTGGTCACAGATTCGGACGCGCCGACGACTTTTTCCCGCAAGGCCTTATGTCTCGCGATGGCTGCCTCCCGGCGCTTGGTTTTGACGATGTTTTCAGGAACAATCTCGTCTGTGGGCGGCACGTGCGTTTCAGTGAGCGTTTCGGCGAGACACTTCAAACGGGCTAGTTCCGCAGCGCAACGCACGTCCCCACCTTGCTCCGCTTCCGCATAGGAGATCAGAAGCTCCTCGACCCTTTGGAATTCGATGGAAACCGAAAGGTCCGAATGTGGCACGGCAGCCATCGCTTGCACGGCACGTTCTGCGTTGGGCTCAATCTTGAGTTTGAGTTGCCCGTCGTTCCCGTAGAGACGTTCGTCCCTTTTGGTCTGTTCTTCAGCGTTCAACGGCGCGGCAGTTGCTATCGTTTGGTCCAGCGCAGTCGGATTCGCCGCAGAACTGCCCAAGGAAGCGTCGATCTGTTTGGCAAGTGCGAGCCATTCGGTTTCATCCCCCTCGAACAAATTTCGAAGCCAGATCCGGCGCAGCTCTTCCAACTCCGTCGCGCTGAATGTGCTGTCAGCGCGCCAGGCGTCTGCTTGTACCTGACAAGGTGTGCCACACTTACTGATATCGATTGGCACATTCCCGGCATCGATCCCGAATATGGTCAGTGGAATCTTGAAATCGCTTCCCGCAAGCTTCTCAAATACATTCTTTGGCCAGCTTTGGAGCGTGTAACCCGTGGGAACATCCCCGTTTTCTCCGGACAGTTCGGGTGTCAGAAGCACCGTGGCGCGAAGGAACCGTCTGCCTCGGGAACGAACAATTCCGTTGGGGACAACCCGCGCGTAGGGGCGCGCGTAGATCGGGGTGGTGTTGACTTCTTTCACAATGTTGGTTGCAAAATCACGCGCCATCAGAACAAATCCTCACACACCATCGTCATGTCGTAATATTTGCGGTGATCCCGCCAGTTGCCGTTGGGCGGATCGACCTTCACCCTGATGACCGGGTCCCGAACTGTGACAACTTCGACGAACTCATTTTCGCTTTGGAGCGAAGCAAGCTGCACACCATCATGAAGAGCGCGCCGTAGGGTCCGAAGCGATGGGTGCAGACTTGCCTGCTGCGTCGGTTGGAACCCCTTTCCTTCCTTTTTCCAGACCTGAACAGAAAACTCGAAGTCCTTGATCCCCATCGAGAATGAGAAGGTGAACACCGCCTCACCCGACATGTCCCCGTTAACCATGCCAAGCCGGACATATAGGGAAGATGAAAAGCTGAATATCCAAATATTCGCACTTCCGCCTGCAAAGAAAGTGCCTGATATTTCAGTGACCTTTCCAACATCCGGCAAAGATGTCTGGCGGACATAGATGCCTGCCATGATGCGTCCCTGACCGGTGAGCGGACCGAAGGCAAAGGCCCCGGCGCCACCGAATTCAAACGACGCCTCGAAGCCAACGATGCCTTTTGTATTTGCCTCGATTGCGAAGAACCCGGAGCCACCATACGGCGCGATCGACACAGTGAAAGGTGAGCGCCTGCGAGAGAGCGAGGCCCCAAACCGCGCGTCCGCCCCATCGAAAGGCAGCCGGGCGCTGGCGGTGATCGCAACATTAAAGAACGACGCCGTGCCGATAGATATCGTCGTCGACGGCAGAGCGTATCCTGCCTTCAAACCCAAAGGTGAGATTGTCGGCTCGATGAAGAAGCCGCTGTCGCTTGAGAGCGTGAAGTAAGAGGCAAGCTGCTGAACGAATTCAAGCTCCTCGCCGATCTCAAAATCCACGAAGTCAACTTTGAATACTGGGTCCCGCCCATCCTCCGTGATAAACCTCGCGCCCGCGAATATCAGTTTTACGGCTTTGAAGTCGCCCACGAGATTGATGTCGAATGGACCAAGCGATCCTTCCGCCTTTGCCGAAACAGACGGCGGGGCGAATTGGGGGCCGCCGTTGCCGATGCCGTCCGATACACCTGAGATCGTGTTGGAGAAGTCGATGACAATGGTGGCATCAACCCGGAACTTGGACTTGTTTCGTGGTTCGAAGATGCCCGCCGTGGCCTTTTTCATATTCTCGGACAACTCGGTGCCAAAGCCGTAACTCATCTCGATTTTCGATGGCACGAGTTCCAGAATGTGTTCCTCGATCTGGTCACGGACGACGTCGAGCGCAATCTCGTCCAGAAGCTGACCCTTCAGAAGCTGGCCGAGGACTTCGGCAAGCCCAGTGAAGATCGCAACTGGCGCGGCCTCCCCGTCAACCCAGCCTTGAATGAACGCGCGAAGGAACTCTCGATTAGCGGGATCAGAGATGGGTTTGGCAGTGGGTTCGAAAGCCGTCGCCAGTCCGTTGGTTGCCCAGGTCAGCCTGTCAGTCGAAGTACCGCCGACCACGACTTGCGGTTGCAGTTTGTTGCTCAGATCCTGAAGAAGGCCATGTTCGTCCTTGATCGCGTCGAGAATGATTTGGCGGAGCGCCACGAGTCCAACGTAGACTTCGTGGACAAGGCCACGCGGTTGCTCTTCGGCACCCGGATCCGTACCAAGAACACTGCCGAGGTTCGGCATGTCTGCGGCTGGCGTGAGGCGTTCCGGCAAGGGGTCGGACGGGTCCAACCCAAGTGAATTTGCCGTAATTGAGTTTGGCAAAACGCCACCAATCGAAGCCCGGGCAAAATCATCGGCACGCGCGTAAATCTCGCCCACCGCATAGCCGAGGATATCTTCGCCGATACTGGCAAGTGATTTCACGGCGGCTTCGATTCCCTCTTCTTCGAGCCTGATGAACTCGTCGGCTTGATCGTTGATCCATTGTGTCGCGGCGTCGACGACCTCCTCGCGCGCGGCGGCGGGCAATGCGGTCCGCTCAGCCGGTTGAGCGAGATTGGTCGCAATGTCTTCAAATATCTTCTGCAGCTCATTGACCGCCTCGAAGCCGGTCTTGCCGTTGGGATATTTGTCTAGTTCCATCGAAAGGGCTTCCAGCGCCTCTCTGCTATCCTCGGCATCGCCTTTCAGTTTGGTGAGGTCGATCTTGTCGATTGTCTCGGCCAGCAATTGGCGCTTGATAACAGCCTCTTGTCCGTTATCGTTTGGCGGTGGCCGGAGTGCCTCGATCTCAGCAATGGCCCCGTTCAAGGCTGTCTCGACTTCGGCGGCAGTCTTCGCCAACTGAGCGACAATCGGCTTAATAAGCCCGACGAGCCTTGTGGCGGCGTCCCCGGCAATCTCCTCGAACGCCTCCGACAGGTCCTTGAACTCGTTGACGATTGTCTCCACGCGATTGCCGCCATCATCCTTGTCAAGCTGGATCAGGACGTTGAGACCTTGGACAATTCCGGCAAGTGCCAGAACCTTGTCGATATGGTCTTCCTTCAAGACATTCCCGATGGCATCGACAATCGACTTGAAGTGCACCACGAGCGATTTGAGGAGTTCCTGCCGCCCTTTCATGAAGCTGTCGATTTGCCGGGTCGCCGGTGCAAGCTTGTTCTCTTTCAGAAGCACGCCGATCTTACAGAAATCGCCAAGCTGCCCAAGAGCCTGCTGCACACTTGCGTCCAAAGCGTGGACCGCAAGCGCATCATTATGGAGATCGCAAAACGCCTCTCCCGCCGCATCGCGTATCTTTGTGAGTTCCCTCTTCAGGACGTTTGCAAAATCGATGAAGCCGTTCACACAGTCCGCAACTTCTTGCTTGCCACTTGGAACGAAGTTCTCGGCCTTGTCGTTCACCTTCTCGGCGATGTCGGTAATGTCGACGTCTTCCAGTTTCTCCAATATCTCGGCAATCTTGCCGTGCGCCTCGTGGATCGTCTTGCAAAGGTCGGGATCACCGCCTGCTGGCGGCATGATTGAGATTTGTCCGCTCTCGTAGACGCAGAGATTATCCACTTCGGGGTCGAGGGTCAGTTCTTCGATCCGGCAGTATGCGAGCTTCGTGAGGTCGAGAGATTTGCCGATTTTGTCGAGGAGCGTCGTCCACCCGGTGAATGTACAATACTCCTCCACATTGAAATCCAGACGGCCGGTAAAGACTTCAATAAAGGCTATCAATCGTTTGGCCACAACATCGAGCCGCTCGGGTTCATCCTCTATGGTCTTCTTAAGCGCCTGCGCCGTGGTGTATGCGTTCTTCAAGCGCTCAAACTCGGTGCGCCACATTTCGGTCATGGCAGGCGGCAGATCAGCGGCGATGAACAGGCGCGCGAGGAAGGACCGGCCTTGATCCTGCAAACCGTACATCGCCTTCAGCGAGGCCAACTGACGAGCAAGGTCATCCGGCAACGTGCCGGCGAATTCCGCCTTCGCGACTACGATGGCTGCGTCGATCCGCCGTTTGAGCGCTTCACCTAGTTTCTTGGCGAGTATGGCGAACTCTTCCTTGAAGACGTCTTCAATCTTCTTCGGTGTCGGTGGTGCAGCGGGGGGCAAGAGCTTTACAAGCACATTCTCTACGAACTCGCGGACGGCGTCTTCGACGGTTCGTTTGCGCAGCATTAATGCTTGGCGAATACGCTGCAAAATAGCGTCGTCGACGCCGGAAATGCTGTCTGGGAACGGGATGGCAAACCAGGGGTACGGGTCGTTGGTGCCACCTGGACCGACGATCAGCTGGGCGAGTTCTTGCGGCAGGTTGGACGGATCGAAGGGCCCCAGAATCTCCGCGACGCCATCCGAGATGACTTTGGAGATATCAAGGTTCGCGCCACTGATCAGGTCGACACGGCTGATCAGTGTATCCGCGAATTTCTGAACCGGGTTAGCAGCTGTAACCCTTATCGCATTCAGGAAACGCTGGCCCGCCTCGTAGACCTCCGAACAGGCAAAGGTGAACTCCAGCGGGTCCTCGGTCCCAATAGCCTTGTTGATTGCGGCGCGGAGTGATTGAAGCCCGCGCCAAAGCTCGGGAAACACCTCTTGAAGCGTCACTGAGGGAATGAGCGTTCCGCTTGCGGATTGCAATTGAGAAAGTCCTGTATCGAGACCGGCCCAATGTTCCTGAACCGTGTCAAGCGCACCTTTCAAGGGGCGCAGCACCTTGTCTTTTACGAATTCCTGCGCGTTCTGAGCCGCTTCTTCTGCATCTGCGGCCGCGCCGGCCACCTGCCCTGCCCCGTACTGGATCATTTCCGCAAGCTCTGGTGCGCCGGTCGCCGGATCTTCGAGAAACTCCTCTGTGATGAATTTGAAGAGGTCCTTGATACTGACGAGACCCAGAATTTTCGCGTCGCTCGAAAACAGGTTCTCGTAAAGCTCCCGAGCCTTTCGGAGTGCTTCCGTAACATCGTCTTCAGGGTTTTGGTTAGCCTCCGGTACTGCCGGTACTGCTGCAACCGGTTTGGCCGCGATCTCGGCTTTCGGTGGGACGTTGTATTCCGCAGCAAGGCTTGGGCGTTGGACAGACACGTTGTCGGCGCCGGGCGTCGGGGTTGGGATTACCACCCAGTCATTTTCATCACCGTCAAAGTTTGTGACTGCCCCTTTCGACCTCGAGAGTGCCACGATATGCCCGTCCGGGCGGAACACAGCACCCGAGTTATCTCCTTTATCCCCCATGCTCTGCGCCTGCGGTGTCAGAACACGCAAGAAAAGCTGCATGCCATTGCCTATCTCTTTGGCCGCCTCGGCAATGGCCACCAGGGCTTCGCTACTTTCTGCCCCTTCTTCTCCCTGGCGATACAGTGGCAAGCCGTTCTTGATGTAGCGGCCATCAAAGCTCGCGATGACCGGCGTGTCGGGTACGCGTCCCGTCAGGCGTTCGTTCTGGCGCAAACGGATGTGGCATGTATCAACCGCCGGATAGAATGGAGGCTGGTCCACACCCTGCAAAACCGGTGTGAACCGGAAACTGGTGTTTCGGAACTCCACGTTCCTGATATCTGCGTCGGCTCCGGCGCCTCTGCGCTCACGCGGTACCGACCGCTCTCTGCCTTCGGCCATTAACGTCCAGGTACTTGTCTCGATACTTGCCGAGCCACTCTCAAGCTCTGGCGCATACCGCATTTTCGCGCCGCCAAATCGCAAGGTGCGCATGTGCTTGATTGGGTCGATCGCAGCCGACCGCGTTGCGCCATCACTGGTGTCCGGTGTTTCAATCTCATTGTACCGTTGCACCAGAATTTCCAGCGCGGCTTCGTCATTTGCGGCTGTATTGTCGACGAAGATCAGCGGCAGGTCGGTAAACTGTCCGCCGATATTCATTTCAAACCGCACCTCTGTTCCCGGAAGCGCTGTCAAGCTGGGCCAGAAGGCAAGTCCGGGCCGACGTCCGATATCAACACGCCCACCGCCTTCATACGGGTCGGCAATATCAGGTGTGACGGTGGTCAGAAGCGTGACTTGATCGGCAGGGAAGGCTCTTCCATCATTCGCCTGCCCCACCGCTGGGTAGACCTTTTCCGGCTTCGTGCACCGCACGAACATACGCTGCCGAAGATAGGCGCGAATTTGTTCCGGTTGTAGCCGATCTCGATAGAAGGTCCGCTCGGTTACCTTGACCAGAGCAGCTCTGTGACCAAGCGGGAACAAAAATCCTTTGTAGACCACTTCAGTCGAGACATCCCTCCCCAGAACGGTCCACTGTGTCCACTTTTCCACCGTGAGGGCATCGAACAGTGCGCCACCGTCCAACCGTCTCGCAGAGGCCGGCGGAACGAAAGAGGTGTCGGCGCGCACGGATCCGCCAAGGCTTGTCAGCGCCAGTTCGGTGACATTGAGCGTGGGCGGGATGTAAATCGCGGAACCTGGCAAAAGGTCGCCCAGGACGTGGCGAGGGTCCGGTTCGCTTTGACCAGAATTCGCAACAAGCTCACCCGTCGACTTTCGTCGTCCGGTTACAGGGAGACCGAAGGCCGAGCTCAAAACGACGAGTTGGTGCCGGTCATTCGCGGACAGTGCCGCACGGAAAGCGCGTGCACGTTTGAGGATCCGCTTCTCATGATCAACCGTCAGCCCGAGGCGGACGCACATGCGTCGGACGATGTCGGGCAACACCGCAGGCTTTTCGTCCGCCGCGGCTGCAAGAACAGCGGCGCAATAGGTTTCGTCGCTGGCGTAATCACCAGGTTCTATCTTTGTCGTTTTTTTGGGGTCGATTTCGAGTTCTTTGAACTCGTCTGGATTGATAGCTCGTGCACGCTCCATCAAATGTCTCGGGCCTATGCCTTCGGCATGGGTTTCCGCGCGCGTCAACATCCAGGGGGCAATATTGCCGGCTGGAGGCGGGCCATACCCCGGCAATCGCGCGTAAGAAACATCGAGGTTTCTGCCGGCATCGTCGGCGGCCCCGGTCCATAAGAAACTCGCTCGAAAATCCGGAGATGCCACAGCTCGGATGCCAGGATCAATACCGCCCGTGAAAAGGCGTGCGCTGAACAACGGACGTAAATCACAATTCGGATCAACGCGTGAAATTTTGTCCGCTGATACAGGTATGTCAGAATAGACCGAGTTGAAAACACTCTTCCGGGATAGAAAAACTGCGCGATCAGATGGCGACAGGATCAATCGGGCGGGAAGTTCAATGCTCGTCTCAAGCGCCTGAGGTGAGCGCATGACACCGCGGACATCTTCAAGCCGGTCAAGCGAATTGACGTTTACTCGGAACCCGAGCGCGTCCAGTTTCGCCCCAGCGGACAGGTCCTCCGTTCGATCACTTCGCGGATCAAGGCGACCACCGGTTCCGGGCTTCCAAACGGTTGCCGCACGGCGGGTCACTGCAAGCTCCATGGACGCCCAGTTCGTCAGTGCAGACAGGGAGAAATCCATCCGCGACTTGCCGAGTTGATTCTCCTCATCGACAGGCTGGTCGAGGCGAGAATGCGTCACACGCTCAACGGCGACGCTGTCACGACAGGTGATCTTGAACGCCAGTCGCGACGGTTCGGAGACACGCGCTTCGGCAAGACCGCCCGGAGACACTGAACCGGCCAAACGGGCGGCAATGCGCCCTATTAGCGTGGCATCGGCATTCAAAAGATGCCCGGAAATATCCTTGGCCCATGCGCGACTTGGAACGGCGCTTGGCGTGGGCTTTACGCTCAGGTCGACAAAACTGAAATCGAGCGCGAACTCAATGTTTTGCGTTTCCAGTGGCAGTGTGGCGGTTTGCTCAAGCTCCTTGATTGCCTCCTCACGCCACAACTCGCGAACCAGCGCGTAACGCGGCACGGCAGATGCAATCTGCCGTTCCAGCGCCATGGCCGCGTCAAAATCGGTGCTGAACGCTTGGGTTTCACGGGTCTTTTGGAATGACAAAATGCGATTGGCCGCGACACGCGCTTCGTGCAACAGTTTCTGGAGCGCGGCATTTACATCAGCGTTCTTGATCGTCCTCGCCACTTCGCGCGCGATGGCAGAGGCCTGCGGGTCCATCGCGAGATCGCCGATGTAGGTCAGTTGATCCTCCGGCATTTGGCGCTTTGTCAGGACAGTCTTGAACCCGAGATCGACGGTTGCCCCGTCGTTGAAAGCCTGGGCGGTTGTGCGAAAACGATCGGCAAAAACCTCCATTTCGCCATGCTTGTCTTTCGCAATCTTGCGTTTGAGCACCTCCTTTCGGAAGCTGATGCGTTTGTCGATACGAAGACGCGACAGTGCCAGCAAAACGTCGTCTGTGACGAACGGATCGATTTCCTTGCAGCCGTCAAGACTTGAGCAAGCGGGCGTGTATACGGACCAATCCCAAGCGTCCCCGTCCGGGACAAGCTGGAGAAGCTCTGCCTCCTTTTCTGCTTCACTGACAGGGTCTTCGCGAGCGACGTCCGGGGGATCTGGATCCTTTGGATGGAAGAAGGCCTGCTCCAGCAGGTGTTGAGGCGGAAACTCGACAACCAACGTCGGACGATTGTCGAGAATGTCGGGGGATCTCGCATTCTCTCCCGGTCGTGCAATCACCATGCACTCGTTGGTGAGCCCCACGATCTCATGCGCGTCTGCGACGAACTCCAGCGCAAGCCCCGCAAACCGAAAGTTCAGGTTCAAGAGGTCCCAGGCCCGGGCGGCCTTCAGCTTCGCCAGGCTCAAATCGATCCGGCACCACGCGCCGTCGGCCGTCGCGCCCCGGTCGAGAACGTAGTAGCTGCCACTAATCGGCTCGGAAAACCCGCTGCGGTGGTACAGAAGTTGGAAAGCAGCATGTTCAAATGTCAGTCGACTGTACTGCGCGTCCTTGAGCGCAAAACCGGCTTCTATCAGTTCCAGCGCAATCTCAGCCCATTCCAGAGTGACGCTGGAAGTTGTGCCCGACCCAGTCGCAAACATTGAATATCGCACCGGCAGGCCTGCGCGATCCCGGAAAATTGATCCGTAAGCGGGACCCTCGGAGGGAGCGTCACTCGCGGGTGGAGTGTCAACGATCAGCGAACCGAGCGGCGTTTCAAGTCTACGGGCTCTGCGCGCACTATGCGTGGCACCGAACGTAATATCATTGCGGAACAGGAAGGGATCACGGGTCGGACGGTCGCTGCTCCGAAGTCGAGAGATCCGTCGCAACGCGCCGGACAGGCCAGGCAGCGGACCCACGGCGTCGACTCCTACCGACAGATCGGTCGTCCAGTCCCCCAAGACATAAAGCGTGGCTTCGCGCGGCATTCTGGATTGAACGGTTTCGCCATCGCGTTCGTCTGCTCGCAAAACAATCTCGTCGTATGGTTGGCTGGCGTCGCGTGACTTCGGGTCTATTTGATTCTTTGGATCGATTTGGTACGTAAGTCCGATCTTTGGCAAAGCACCGGAACCAAAGGTGAGCTTGCGTGTCTCGCCCACCTTTCGCTCCGGCTCTGAGAAATTTCCAAGCGCCACGACCGCGCCGCCTGGCACACCATCAAGACTGGCCTCCAACCGCCGCAAATCAGATGTTGGGACCGGGTCATTCGTTATTGGCCGCGTGACACTTGTCGAAGGCAGAGCCCAACCCATTTGCAACGTCGAAAATCGCAAATCAGAGTGACCGGCAGCAAGGGGAGCTGTCCCAAGCTTCCGCTCCTCAAGGGACCAATCGCCATCGGCCCAGAGGCCAACTTGCAAGGACGCACGTGACGACACTAGCCTGTTGAATACGCGGCGCATCGTTCCGTTGATGCGCGTCCTACTGACATCTTGAATCAGATTCACGCTGCGGCGTGCAAAAGACCGCAGGTCCACGAAACCGCCGGATGTTAACGCATTCAAGCCAAACTGGCTTCCGGTTCGCCCCGTTGACCAGAAGTCTGTCAGGGCACGAACGCGCCAGCACAGTCGACCGCCGATACGTTGTCGTTTGAATCTGAACTGCACAAACCGATTAAAATCACGCGCAAACCTGACGTTCCTGACACTGAGAAGATGCTCCCGGCCATCATCTATGCTATCTGCAGAAACGGCATCGAGTTGAAAAAAGGCTTCCGGACCATATCGAAAGGAATCAAGCTCCCACAGAAACTCTCTCTCTCTCGACGCGGCAAACTCATTCAGGAACCTTTGCTTTTCGTGGCGTAGTTTGACGGCCTCATCCTTGGTTGCCGTCTTTAGAAGCTCATCTTTGGCATCCGATTGTCGTTTGGCTTCGAGATTGCCAAGTTCGGCATAGACACGGACAAAACGCCGGTCATCAGATCGCTCAAAGAATAGTCCGATGTCATCAAGAGCATCGCCTCTCGTAGCCAAAGCCGGGGCAGCAGTTATCGCGAGGCTAGAACCCAGAAACGTACGGCGGGAAATTTTGCACCAGTTGGTCCAGGATGCAATCTGACCTTCTTCAACAAATTCTTCATTATTCAGCAACTCGTCCTTCAACAATTCCTCCACAAAAAAACATTGTTTAAACGTCCAAGTACAATTAAAGAAACTCGAAAAAGCGTTCAAAAATCTGATGGAGATTTCAACGGACCTGTAATGGATCTGTATTATGCGCGAACAAACGCACCATAAAGAAGTCTCTGTAGGCGGCCCCCTTTCTCACCCCTCAGATTTCACCTTTGCGGTTACTAAAGGATCGCGTGAACATATCTGACGGTACGAAGTATGAACTCCTTTCGTCAATATTTTTGTTGGAGGTTTTACAAGGTGGTGGCCCCTAAGTAGCTGAATTAATATGATAAATTCCCCTCCTTTTAGTTTTTCTTAACCAAATAGAGACGATGAAAATCGAATCACATGCCTACAGCACACCAGAGCCAGCTCAGCGCGGTATAGGCGCGCGCTGCACGTTTTAGAAAGACTGACCAGGACTACATCCTGCTTCGCACCATAAATCTAATAGGGTTGTTTGTAGCCGTCTTGCCATTCCTTAAGGAGACCGACGGTCTTGCCTTTTCCGACCTCTAAAATTCGGTCGTTTGCACGGGCCTCATCTTCTCTTTTTTCCGCCGTGCTACTTCCCAAGTGGGGGTCAATTGCGGTACGGGTCGAAATGAAACTTTAAAGATTTTCGGCTAAGGCAACGTTCGTCCTTACCACGTGGATTCAACGAAAGAGCCCAAGTTACTGGATGCTGCGCTGTCCACCAATGTCGGCTCCTCGGACTGCGGAAAAATATGTAACAAAATCAAACCGAGTTTCGCCAAGGTTTGTGCCATAAGATTTTCAATGCTTGCCGGCGCATCTCCGCCAGCGACAAAAACGACCGTTCTTGGCAAATAGGTTTTGGCTAGAGTTTTTTTGACCTCCGATACCGGCGCTCGAAACAAGGTAATTTCCGTCAAGACCCATGACCGAAGAGCCGTCGAAGTGGAACATTGACCTCGCCGCGACCTACACCCGGACGCTTACAATTAATTGACTCGTAGGTGAGCCTCAGTAACGCGTGGATCTCTAGAAAAATCCCAATCCTTAGGGTCAGGGGGTTTTGACCATATGGTGGCTAAACGGCCGCGAAAGTAGATGTTCCAAAGCCTAAAAGGATGGTGAAATTCCGGCACTTTCAATTCGAAACGATGTTTTCTACCGGGTTCGATAGCATCTGCGTGTCCCAAATCATCCAATGGGTCTCCTGTCGCCTCTCCCGAATGAATGCCATTGATGAATCCATCTTCTGGCCCGTGAACTTCCCACGTGCAAAAAATGAATTGATACTCTAAGACAGTCAGATCACTCGCAAGTGTGCCGATATTCGACGCCTCAACAACCAATTTTTCTGTAGTGAATTCTACTAAGCATTTCGGTTGCCTTGATTTGAACTCCGGCTTTTGACTGCGGTCAACGGTAGAACCTATATCGCCCTCGTAAAGCTCAAAAATCACGAAAGCATCCTGCGGGTTCTCATTATCATCAAGGATGATGTCTTGTGCATCAATGTCGTTCATCGACGTTCCCCTAAAACTGGTAAGTGCTGCCAGGAGGCAATTCGTCCCAAGGGCGGAACCCAATACCACGATCTCCATCCAGATCGAAATTATAAACCGGGAGAGAGCCCTCCAATAAGGCAATCGAGAAGTCTACCGCGTTTCCGAATCCATTAGTCTCAGTCAGTTGCGATTCCAGACTCACAGTGTCTTGCGGGGTAGGAGCCTGTCCCATTTCGTGAAGCAAGGCTTCAGCTTCGGGGTTCATCACATTCGAGGTGTCCACCATCCAATCTGGGCGCAGTTTTTGGTTTAACGGAACTATTGGAACTGTGGCGGGCCGCTCGACCGAAGCGAGAATGTCTGGTGGTACAAGCCAGTACATAAGGGGCTTCGGATTCGGCAGCGTTCGCCTGGGATATGTATTTGCCTCAAAGTTGTCCGAGGTTGTGATCATGTCATCAAGGAAGCCGAAGGAGGAGAAATCATCCTTACTCAAGTAGCCCCACCCAACTAAACACAGCATCGTGCGAATAGCGCTTACAATGAAATGTAGAGCAGAGTTGATCAAGTATAACGCCCATCTGGGAGCTTGAGCTACGATTCTGGTGATTGCCGCGACTGGCAAAGTTGCAATCATCACCAGCAGGACAGCACCTTTGGAGAGCCACGAAAACAGTGACTTAAGAAAGTCAGAAATACTCCCATTCCACTTCGGTGGTGGCCCCGGGTTATTGGCTTTGAGAATATCCTTAATCTCCTTCCAGACCTCTTTGAGGTTATCCGGCGGGGGTGTAGGCTTCTCGATTGTCCCGTTGGTCGACAAGCGGAGATAGCGCTTTAGAAACTCATATGCGAATAGGAACTCGTCCTTTTCAGGGTACCCATTCTTAAGCAGAGATGGAACGAACGGTGGCTGGTAAACGTCGCGCATTGAGTTCACAATCAACTCTGCGATTTCATTTTCCTCTTGTGAGGACACACTGATCAGTGTGTCCAACCGTGCTGCCATAATGTCTCCGCGACCCTGATTGTTCCACAGCCAACTGTCTGCGACGGTTTCGACGACTAGGTGCCGATAGGCATGATTCCGGAACGGTCCCCCTACGAGTCGGTTGATAAAAGGATGACCCGTCACATCTCCCGCCACATGCGTCATATACCCACGAGCATAGGATAGCTGTGCCGTAGTGCTGGCCGTGGACAATAGGTTCGTCGCAAAATCGCCGGTATGTCGATAGTGTAGCAAATCCATCCACCACCATTCTGAATAATCACCTGGTGTGGTGGGGTGTTTCCAAGCACCGTCATCTGTGAACGGATGCCCAAACATCCGGAACGGAAATCCGAATTTATCTGTCGTTTCTATCACCCAAGTTGGATCGGAAAATTTTGGATCAATCACAAATTCGGGTGGAAGACTCCCAATCTCTGAAAAGATTGGATTCTTTACGTTTATTGACCCGACGCCCCAAGCAAGTCCAAGCTTTGTGGCCAAGAACATCGCTTCCATGCCGACATTAAATGTATAGCTGAGGTCTTTTCTAAGACCGCCACTCAACCAATCCACCAAGTCATCGACAGGCTTGGTGAGCTGCTCTTCTATCTCGTTCAGTTTCTCTTTGATGTCCGAAGTCTTCTCGAGTACCGAAAGCGCGACTTCGAAACCTTTTCGAAGTTCGGGTTTGCTGGTGGAAGGGTCGAACATAAACAGTGTTGTATCTGGACCAATGGCACCAAACCTTAAGGCTTCAGCATGGAGGTTTGGAAAAAGGTCCGGTCTTCTTTGAGCGGCCAACTCTGCGAAAATGATGTGTGATCCAAACTTCGGCACTTTGCGCACCCCCCCCAAAAAATCTAGCAGGTGGTAAATGAATACGCAGAGATGAGAACTTTCGTCTTAGGTGAAGTTCATTCCATGAGCCCGAAACTTCTCAAATTCGGTGACCGCTGCGCAATCTTCCAAGACTAACTCTCACTTCGATCTTCGCGTGAAAGTATAACATTTGTCAAATCTCATGGCGTTTTCTACCGCCTCGTTGTGACGAGCTCCCCACGCTGAGAGATTGTGCTATACGTAAAATGTAGCCACAACTGGGGCCAAAAACCCAATCGTTTTTGTCACAGGCGAAAGCCACCGTTATTGACACGAGGCTGTTTCGAACTGTCCCCAGCTACCCTCAGAAGAGCGGTCAATCGCGCAGCCGCAGGGAAAGCCGGCAAGGTCCGCGTCTTTCGAGTTCACGACCCGTGCGGCGAACGGCAATTGCTGCGCTGCAATCTTTCAACCCAAGCATGCCAAGCTCTCCTATCGGACTGCCGTTCGCACGTAATCTGGGTTCGGGCCGATGATTGCAGGCTGGTTGCAAACAATGTGGGTTCATTCGCAGATAATCCGGGTTTGCCCCCTTCGATAGATGCAAATAATTCGGGCCGAAAATCACGATGATTGCAGGTCGAGCCAATTATGTTCGCAGGTCGTTACACTTAGCCCCGGCATTGGTTACGGCCTACGGTTTGCGGCCTTCCTAAGCGCGCTTGTCACATCTTCAACATCGGAGTGTTTCCAGATGTCATCACGCAAAAAGAACCGATAACCTTTCTTGTCATCGGGTTTACCAATTTCCTCGACGACGCTGACCGGCGCCATTGCCGCGCGGATCACTCGATACTGCTCATCGAACAGCACACCGGCCAGAACGTCGAAGTCATTCAGAGATTTGATGGCGGATAGTTCGCGGGACGTGTTGCGCTGGTAGATCCGTCGAGACTTGATCTGATATCGGATTCCTGTCGCGTCTGTCGCATCGTATCCCTTTTCCGAGTTGGGAGCTAACTTCCAACCAAACGCTTCCCGAAACAGAAACTCTGCCCAATCTCCAGCGGGGTTGTTTCCAGTCCTCAATATGCCCTGCCTGCGCAATTCGGCCAGGATGTCAGCGTACAGTGAAAGAAGTTCAGACGGTGGGTTGTCGGTCAGATCATTCATTACAGTGTTATGTCGGGATAGCCGTTAAATGGCCATACGGGCAAATCCCGCGCCTTTGGGCGCGTGACCGCGTGCTAGTCGGACGCCGGCACACCGGCCTCCGACCCGAACCAATCACGACCTTTCTCCCTTCGGCCCAGGTGGCGGTGAATCTGTCTCGTCCCGAGCCAGCTTAACCGCGGCCAAATGGTCGCCAGGACATGCTTGTTTCGGCCCATAGGGTTACGCCCGCTTTTGCAAGAGGTCTTGGAGATCCGCGCGAGGCGCGCGGCTCGCATTGATTATTGGACAGGGCAGGGGATCGACGCGCTAAAGCGCGCTCACCCCAGCCCTGGCATTATCCAATAGTGGGGCTGCTGTGACCGGCAAGCCGGTCCCATCATCCCGATCGCATTCAGTTCAGTTGCATCTAACTCCGCTGCCTCTCGCCTCCGGCTCGAACGCGGTGTCAGAGCCCCTTCAATTTGATGTTCTGAATGCGCTCTAATCCGCCCGCATCCTGCGTCGGGCCGGTCAAGGGGCAAGCGCCGCGCGTTGCGCGTCGTCTCCACGTCAAAAAACCCGGTTCCTCCCACGCGCAAGCGCGCGGTTCCCTCCCATTTTTTTGCCACTCCGACCCCGTGACAGTCCCGCCCCAGGCCACAGGCTGGGCTTTGCCCACCCTGTTCTGCCAGCCGAAAGATGTGGCCCATCTTTCAGCTAACAAAACAAAGAGGTCGCGCCCATTAGCGGATAGCCGGGGAACACTGGCAACCGCATCGCCACGAAGGAAAGAGTTATTATGACTGAATATCGTCTTGGATCATCGGAAATGGTTCATACACCCGGCCTAATTGCATGGGCCATCAACGGGTATCACTTCGCAGATGATCGTCCGGTTCTGCTGAACAGCATGTGCCAGAGCTTCCCCACAGTTCCCAACACCGCCATCGAACAGCTTTTGTCCAAGGCCGTGCCTTACACGGTTGAGGATAAAACGGTCGTTTTCAGCGTGGACGAATAGTCCGGTTCTGAAACGGCCAATGTGCAACCTGCGCACGGAAGGAGGTGAAATCCATGAGTAAAGAAACTCTGCAACAGCGTCGGAAAGAAGCCGATGAATTGCTCAAGAAGGGCGGTCTATCCGCAAAAATCGCCCGCGCCTTCTTGAAAACTCAAGCAACCGCCTAAGCGGCCTCGCTCTACCCCGCAAGGGGTAGGGCACCAATAACAAAAACTTAGCTTTGAGACAAGGACTTGCCCAATGAGCAAACTCGAAACATTCACCGCACCGGAAACCATCGAAACCGTTGCCCTGTCCAATCTGTACCTGTCAGACATCAATCCGCGTCAGGACGTTTCCGACGAAGGCATTGCGCTGCTGGCAGAAAGCCTTGTCACGTGCGGCCTGATCCAGAACTTGAGCGGTCTGCGCGACAAGGACGGTAAAGTCGGCATCGTCGCAGGTGGCCGCCGTTTCCGCGCGCTCAAACTTGCCGTGACCGAGCGCCCCGATCTGGCGCAGGTGCCGGTCAAGATCACCGATAACCCCTTTGTGGCCGAGCAATGGGCCAATGCCGAGAACACCGCCCGCGAAGAACTGGACCCGATTGACGAGGTTCGTGCCTATGGGAAAATGGCCGCGAAATCCTTGTCTGTTGGCAAGATCAGCAACGCATTCGGCGTCACCGAGGCGCATGTGCGCCGCCGCCTTGCGCTGGCTGATCTGCCCAATCCTGTCCTGGATGCGGTGAAAGCCGGGGAAATCAGCCAAGGCATTGCCAAGGCTATGACCATCTGTGACGACGAGGCAAAAATCCTTGAAGCACTGGAAGGTGCAAAAACCGGGCGCTTGTACAATGAATACTATGTCCGCCAAGCCCTGACACCGGAGTCTGTGCGCGACTCAGACCGCAGAGCCAAGTTTGTTGGACAGGATGCCTTTGAAGACGCTGGCGGAACCGTCACCAGTGATTTGTTCCAGAACGAAACCCTGTTCAATGACCCTGAATTGCTGGACCGCCTGTTTACCGAGAAACTGGCCGAGGAAGCCGAAAAGCTGCGCGAAGCGGAAGGCTGGGCATGGGTCATGATCACCGACGACAGCAACCCATATTTCTACGAGGTCCGGGACGCCCACGGGGTCGCTCAAACTCCGGTGATTGAAGGTGTTTTGACCGAGGAACAGGCTGAGCGCTTTGACGAGTTGGCCGAGCTTGAAGAAGGTGACGCGCTGGACGAGGCCGGACAAGCCGAACTGGATGCGATGCAAAAGGTTCTGGATGGTGAATACCAGTCCGCGCAGAAGGCGTTGGCCGGGATCATGGTTTTTGTCCGTCACAATGGCGACATCTCCGCTTTGCGTGGCCTCATTAAGCCCGAGGATCAGGCAGCGGCTATTGAGCGGGAGTTCATCGAAGCCCCCTCAGAACCTTCCAAGCCCACCACGCGGGAAGCTTAGAAACCGGCCTTCTCGCAGAAGTTCAATGACGACATGGTAGCGATCCGTCTGGGAGCCATTCAAACGGCCATGCTCGACAAGCCCGAGTATGTTCTGAGCCTGTTTGCCTTCTATGCGACACCAGCATCCGGCCACCACACCAGCCTGTTCGGGTTTGGCTACGGCGGTGCGGAGCGGAACGCCCCCGAGATTGACGACCAGTACAATCTTGATCCGCGCCTTGGCGGAGAAAGGGACGAGGCAGCAGAGGAAGCCTATAACCAGTTTCAGGAAATGGCCGGGAAAGGCAGTGTCGAAGCGTTCAAGGCTTTCCGCGATCTGGGCAAGAAAACCCGCAACGGCGAAATCACCGCGTTTCTCGCGCGGCGCTTTACAACCCAGCAGGCCGACTTCATGGCTGAAATCGCGGCTGATGTTGATGCTGATATTCGCTCGATCTGGACGCCTTCCGAGACGAACTGCTTCAAGCGGCTCAAGGCTGTACAGTTGGATGAACTGTACAAAGACCTTCTGGATTTGCACATGGACACCGATGCCTACCGCGCGTTCAGCAAGTCCAAGAAGGGCGAGAAGAACCAAGCGCTGCCCAAGCTGTTCAACGATCCAGAGCATCAAAAGGCTTTGCGCATCACCGCCGAACAGAAAGCCCGCATTGACGCATGGGTCCCTGAGTGCTTCTAAAACAATTAGGGCAGGGCGCATTGCGCCCTGTTCCCAGCAGGGATTTAATCATGACGTATTCCCGCAAGGTGACTGCCGAAACGCAATGAAAGAATGATAGCATACTTGCTATTTGCTTGCACTGCCATCATATCAGCGATATGCTGTCATTATCAAACATGGAGGATGAAATGGCAAATCTGACAGTCAGAAATCTATCTGATGACGTTCACAGTCGCGTTCGGTTTGTCGCGGCAGAACGTGGCATCAGCACTGAGGAAGCCGCGCGGCAACTTCTCGATGAGGCGTCACGGCCAGCCGAGAAGGTTGGCGACGTGATTGTGGAATACGTGCAGGGCCTTAATGCATTCTTGCCAGATATTGAACGTAGTGGCGACAAAGCAGAACCGGCGGACTTCGGGTGATTATTCTAGACACAAACGTGCTGTCCGACCCTATGAAGGAAAGCCCTTCCAAGGCGGTGATTGGGTGGTTGAATGCGCTGCATAGCGCGCAGTTTTATACCACGACGATCACCATCTTTGAGGTACGTTACGGGATCGAATTATTGCCTGACGGCAACCGGAAAGCTGCGCTTTGGAAGGGGTTCGACTTTACGCTAGGCCGTCTGTGCGGCAACCGGATTTTGCCATTTGACCGTGCGGCTGCGGAGGCCCTTGCAAACATGCAAGCCGAAGCGAAAGCCTATGACGTGAAGTTGGCGGACGCGCAGATTGCGGCAATTGCAAAGACACACGGTTTTTCAGTCGCAACAAGAGACGTGAAGCCGTTTCAGTTCTTAGGTGTCAATGTTTTGAATCCTTGGGATCACCCATCCGATTGAGGGACTGGAAGAATGACCAAAGCCACCACCCCAACAGCACCAGAGAGCGCCATTCGCCGCGTCTGGAAGTCCGCGCAGATGTATATTGCGTTCCACAAGGACCAGAACAAACGGCAGCGCAGCGAGCCGAAGTTCTGGCCCCCGAAGTACGGCAGCGCGTCCGTTCATGGCGATCCGAGCGAGCAGGAGGCCATTGTTGTGGTCAAAGCCGCCGACCCGGAGGACACTCAGGATGTGCAAATCAAGCTGCACCCCGGTCGGATTGTTGTGCGTCGTGATGCAGAAAGCTGGTGGCAAGGGGTTGCGGTCGAAGATCATTCTGTAACCGTCCGAATGGCGGATGGCACAATTATTGAGGTTCGACATGATGGGTCTGTCAAACGACGTTCCGCTGAAGATGAAACCCATGTCGAAGCGGATGGCAGCATTTTCAAATGGACCGAACATGCGGAAACAACAATGACAGGTGATGGGATCGAAATGACCCGTCGTACTGAGGACCGGATTACCGCGATCACCTATGACGGCGTTGTCGATCGGGCGCGCAAGCGATAGCCTCACCAAGATTCTTTCATTTTCCTCTTGTGGCGAGAGATACTGGCCCACTTCGGTGGGCCTTTTTTCTTACCGGCGGCTTGATGGTGCAATGTCCTTGTTGTCCTGACCGCGCGGGGTTGGAACCCCGCTCCATCAGGACTGTGCGCTTCCAGCGCAAGGGGCCGCTTCAGCGGCCAGGCCGCGTTTCTTCATCATGGTTTCGGGAATTGAAAGAGGCCAGCATGAGGGGGTAGATGCTGGCCTCTGGGGGAATTACCGTCAGTGAGCGGTAAGTGGTAGGGTTGAGACTTTGATAACCGACTCAAACGCAGGCCGAAATTAGGGCTTTCCCGTAGCAGCGGATGCTTCTTGCGCCGCTGCCAGCAAGAACCGGCGACTTGCGCTGCCACCGCGCCCTTAATCCTTGTTCCGCAGGTCATTCCGTTTCGGGAAAGCGGCCAGATCGCGGATTCGCCCAATGCCCATCTGTCGGATCGAGGTGATGTTGCCGCGTTTCTCTTTGTTCAAGCGTTCCGGGCGCAGCGGGCCCAGAAGCTCTTGCCTTTCACTCGGTCTGACAGCCTCAATCCCGTTGCCAGTGAAGATCCTCGTTCACGTGTTTCTTCTCTGATGAACATAAGCGGGCAGTCGGGGGAGCCGCGCAGCCCCCGTTCCGGGCGCTCCGCTTCAACAGGTAATTTCCCCTGCGCTGATCGCGCATTCCTCGCGGAGCAAATTACCTGCTGACACCCCCTTTATGCCCGCTTCTTCCATGTTCATCGAAACACTCAAAAAACGAGGATCAAACAATGGCAACTCAAACTCTGAAGCTGAACGTCAAAGCCGGTGAAAAAGATGGCAAAAACTTCTGGAACCGCTGCGGTGTCGCGTTCGTAAACACTGACGATCACGGCAACATCACCTCGATCCAGGTCAAACACGATATGTTCCCCGGCGTCGAAATGGTGGCCTTCCCGAAACGCAATGACGACAACGAACAGGTGACCGAATAAAAAGGGGTAGGGCGGCGCAAGTCGCCCTTTCCTTTGCTCCGGCTTCGGTCCGGACGCAATAGCGTCCCAGATTGTCGTAGCCGATGCCTTGGCGGCGCACACCTGCAGCGTCATTGGCCGTCGCTGATCTCATTTTGAGGTCAGTTCCAGCAAACAGATGTATCCACCTGGTTCCCTAGTCGGTTACGTCTTTCTTCGGCCTCATTTTGAGATAAGAAATGCGGTGCTTGCAAAGACGCCACTCACAATACGACCGCACCGGCCACAACCAGCCGTTCCCTCCGGCTAAATTATGATCACTTCCTCCCATTTGATCAGGCCGGTGCGGTTCCTAAAACATCACCTTCAATTGAAAGCCGCCAAAACTCTGTACAGTAGGCTGCGCTGTACAAATGACGGCGTTATGCGCAAATCCCGCGCCTTGGGGCGCGTGACCGCGTGCTAAGCTTCAGCCGGCAGACCGGCTTACGCCCCGAACCAACCACGCCCTTTCTCCCTTCGGCCTGATGCGGTGAATCTGTCTCGTCCCGAGCCAGCTTAACCGCGGCCAAATGGTCGCCAGGACTTGCTTGTTTCGGCCCTTCGGGTAACGCCCGCTTTTGCAAGAGGTCTGGGAGATCCGCGCGCGGCGCGCGGCTCGCATTGATTATTGGACAGGGCAGGGGATCGACGCGCTAAAGCGCGCTCACCCCGGCCCTGGCATTGTCCAATAGTGGGTCTGCTGTGACCGGCAGGCCGGTCCCATCATCCCGATCCGCCCGCATCCTGTGTCGGGCCGGTCAAGGGGCAAGCGCCGCGCGGTGCGCGTCGTCTCCATGTCAAAAAACCCGGTTCCTCCCACGCGCAAGCGCGCGGTTCCCTCCCATTTTTTCGCCACTCCGACCCCGTGACAGTCCCGCCCCGGGCCACAGGCAGGGCTTCGCCCTCCTGTTCTGCCAGCCGATAGATGTGGTCCATCTATCAGCTAACAGATCAGAAGGCCGCGCCCATTGGCGGAAAGCTGGGAAACACCGGCAACCGCATCGCCACGAAAGAAAGGAAGTAAGTCTATGGGTTACAATCGTTATATGAGCGGAATGTCCTGCGGTGGTCTGGTCACAGGGGAAGCCTTGACCGACGATCAACTGCGCTCCGCCGTGCCCTCGATCTTCGCAACCGAAGCCCACGAAAGCCGGTCTGACCGCTTTGTTGTGGTGCCGACAATCGACGTTCTGACCGGACTGCGTAAGGAAGGGTTTGACCCATTCTTTGCTCAGCAGGCCAACACCCGCATTGAAGGCAAAGCCGAGTTCACCAAACACATGCTGCGCTTGCGCCACCGCTCAATCACCAATGCCGAAGGCGAAGCCTTTGAAATCATCTTGGTCAACGCCAATGATGGAACCAGCAGCTATCAGATGGTGCCGGGTTTCTTTCGGTTTGTCTGCGCTAATGGCCTGATGGTTGGCGACAGCTTTAACGAGGTGAAGGTGCGCCATTCTGGTGACGCCATTCATGAGGTGATCGAAGGCGCATACACTGTTTTGGAAGATGCGCCCCATGTGGCCGAGCAGGTTGAAACCTTCAAAGGTATCTCTCTGGACGACGCCGAGCGCAAAGTGTTCGCGGAAGTGGTGCATGAACTGCGCTTTCCCGAGGCTCACAAGGAAGATGGAAAGCCCGCGCCGGTTCAGGCTGACGCTCTGTTGAGAACCCGCCGCAATGCCGACCGTCTGACCGATCTGTGGACCGTTGGCAATGTACTGCAGGAGAACGTCATCAAGGGCGGGCTGCATGGTCGCGTCAAGGATGGCAATGGCCGCACACGCCGACAGCGCACCCGTGGCGTCAAAGGCATCGACCAGAACAAAGCTCTGAACCGGGCCGTCTGGTCTCTCACTGAAAAGATGGCAGAGCTGAAGGGCGTAAGCCTCGCAGCCTGAAGAACAGCGCGCGGCTCGATCCGGGCCGCGCATACCCCCTGACTCGGAGCAGAGACCATGCAAAATGAAATCGTCAACACACCCGCACACGAGCGTTTCAACAACTTGCCGAAAGGCGACAAGCTGGACCAATTCGAGTGGTTCGAAATCATGCCGTGCCGAAATGATGAAAGCGAAGGGTGCGCCGTCCAGTGCGAAGCCGGAGAGGTCGAGTTTTGGAGCATTTACGGCCGGAAGAACGAAGGCACCAAAGACGCGCCGGAGTTTCTGGCGATGGCAGTCCATGACGCATGGGATGCCAAGGCGATTGTAAAAATCGCACGCCAGATTGCCACGGAAACCGGCAAGGGCTTCTTGGCTGGTGACGTCGCCTATGGGCAGTTTCCCCGCCAGAGCGGTCAGCTCGTGCCAGTGACCGAATTCATTGAGATTGCCGAGGCTCTGACATTCGCCATCCACGAAGCCAACGAAAGCGAGATTCCTGACGAAGACCAGCGCGTCGATGATTTTGATAATCATCCGCTGGCCGATCTGCGCGAGGCGTTTGTCGATTACTCCGACTATTCCGGTTCTGACCAGCTCGACCCGTACCAGTCAGACGCCACCCTTCACTGAAACCTTGCAAAGCCGGGAGGCCGCAAAAGCGGCCCCCGCCATTTGCCCGATGGAGACCAGAAATGCAGCAGCTTGATTTGATACCGATGGCCCCGACCGAGAAAGGAACACCCGGCGCAAGTTGGTGGGCCGGTGCCTGGGAATGCCGAAATCATGACGGATATTTCCAGACCCGCGAGCAGGGGCGGGGGCCGTGGAAATTCGTGATCTACGGGTTTGGTGATGACGATGTTTCCGTCTACGGCGTCAACCCGTTCGGCGAGTTGATCCGCCAAAGGGTGCCCATCGACCAGCAGGACCGCATCACCATTCTTGGCCGCAAATATGGCCGGGATAACTGGCAGCACTAAGCCGGGCGAAGCCCGAAAACTGAAATCGAGAGGACAGGCAAATGTATGCCCATTGTTTCCGTTCTGGACACATCGAGCTTTCCGCACATCCCGACATCGAGGGCGGGATTTGTATCGGGGAAGGAACAGAGGACGAGCTGACCCGCAAACTGGATGGACGCGCCCGCATGTCATGGAATGACACGTGGTTGATCCCCGGAGTTCCGGAGGCCGAAACCGGGGATGCGGCCTTAGACGCCACCATTCGGTTCAAGACCCGGATGGACGAACCTTTGCCCGAGGCCGGATAGGTGCGCCACCAGCTCACCTTGCCGGGGCTCGATCAGCCGCGCCGCGAGCAGCGCGTTTTGATGCACGCGGCTGATGTGGGTCAAGCCCCCGGTATGATGCCCGGTTGGCGAACTGCCAAGGGTGGGCACTTCATATGCGGTCAGTGTGGTCATGACGCCGGATGGAGTTTTGACATGACCGATACTGAAATTCGGCGGGGCATTCCGTGCCCGGTCTGCAACCACGAAAAGGAGGATTCCGATGCTTGAGAAATGTGTTCATCACACCATCGACATTGCTGTTGCCGGTGCCCTTCTGGTGGCAGCAGTTTCAGCATTTTGCTGGCACGCGGAACAGCGCGCCACTACCGAGGTTTGGAAGTCTGACCGTGCCGCCCGGCTGACCGTCGCGCGAGACTGACCCGGCCCTTTCAGCGCGTCCTGTTCTTCCTATCATCGACCATCCGGGCGAGGTCCGGATAGCCCGCGCCGCATCGGTTGTGCAGGTCCAGCCCGTCCTTTTCTCGGTCGCATGTTTTGGCGATGATCTTGAGCGCCGAGGGCAGCGGCGTGTCAGCACCGACCAGCTCAATGAACCGCTTTTTCGGGTACTGCCCGTACCGCCTGCAGGTCTTGCAGTTGATCCGGACCATCTCAAACGGATAATCCCAAGCCCTCACAGCGTACAACCCCCGGTAGTGCGATTTTCACGCGGTCTGAAAATCTTCAACCCTTCCATTCTCAGCATCTACCCCACGGGTCCGATTAGAGCCAGCGTAAAGGCTGGCCGCTCAGTCCCCGTTCGGGCCACCCAACGCGAAGCCGCGCGACTGGCACCGTGCCAAGATCCCGACTGAGACACCCTGACCTGATGTGCTACAGCCGGTCAGCTCGTCGGGTCGCGCGGCTGCAGCCCAGCCGATTTGTTGGCGCACTGACCTGACCGGCAGAGCCAATGCCAACTCGTCGGCACCCGCCGCCAGAGCGTCGGGAAGTTGAGCGCGCCCAGGCGCGCGGAAAATGCAGATTGCATTTAACGTGCCGGAAAGTGACGGGCGCTGTTCGGGCAGCCCACGCTTTGCGTGATTGCCCTGCGCCAGTCCACCGGCACCCACGCCTGTTGATTGGAAAAGGGACGGAACCCTTTTCCCGGCGTGGAAATAGCCTCCAAGAGCAAAGTTGCTCCGATCATGATTGGAGAAAATGCGGATTTCTCAAATCACATCGGTTTACTCTTGGTGATTATGACAGGATAAGGTAGTTGTGTTACAAATCACAAATACAACCAGAGGTATAGATTGAGCAAGCCCAGCGACACCACTGTCTTCTCCGTTCGACTGCCATCAGATGCCTTGGCGCGTTTGGAAGAGGCCGTGCAGTCGCTTGGGGCCAAGAGCCGCAACCAAATCATCCAACGACTGATCTATCGTCTGATCGGCTATCTCGATCCTGACCCCGCTGTTGTGGGTCTCTGGCAGACGCACTTGCGACAGGTTCAGGGCGGATACACCAACCTCAACCAGCTTGCGAAATCCGCCAAGCGCGGCTCGGTGATCTGGACGGATGACGATCGGTGCGACGTCGAAAATCTCCATCGAGCGATCATCCAGCACCGGCAAGACTTGAGGGCGCTGATCACCGCGGCGCGTCGAAACCGCGAGCCGGACTCTGCTATTCGCCGGATTTTGCGTCACGACGATTGGACATCTGAAGAATGAACACCGTGACCCGAGATCTCACAGCAGGGGATTTCCTGGAGCTTGCCTTCCGGGAAGCGCAGAAGGGTGTTGATCGGTCCAAGCAGATCAGCCAGCAGCTTCAAACCGCCAAGCGCATGAAGTTCATGATCTCGCGGGCTTCATCCATCAAGGCGCGGCTGGGTGCCGTGGTTGGAAAACCCGAGGCGGTTGTGAAACACGTCCGCAAAGGTGGGGTGAAAAACGCGCATGAGCTGCGCCGCCAGATCACCTATCTGACTGTCCGGGCAGAAGGCGTATTGGACATCCGGGACAACGGTGTGACCCCGCTCGATGCGGATCAGGTCAGTGATCTGATCGAGACCTGGGCCGAGGATTTCAACGGGAAAACCAATTACGGGTATACCCGTCACATGATCGTTTCTTTTCCCGATGGCACCTATCCGGACGCCGCGCATGAGGCCGGTTTGGAGTTCGCGGACCGTCTGTTTGGAAGCGGTGATTTTGGGGATACCTGGGATTACCTGACCGTGTTCCACAACGACACCGATAACCCCCATGTCCACATCGTTGTGAACAACCGAGGCGTCGAGCATGGGCAGTGGCTCGCTATGGGAATGAGCAGTGACATGAACATCGACGTTCAGCGCGCCATCCAGGTTGAGGTTGCCGAAGGATACGGCATTGAGCTGACCGCAACGACCCGCCTTGAGCGCGGTTTGCGGCAGGAAGTCGAGACCGACACGTGGAAAGTTCAGGCCGGAATGTCACTTGTTGAAAGCACTCCGGAGGTTGAAGTTACGGCCCGCGACATGGCCGCCGATGTGATGACTCTCTCCATCGCAAGAATGTCGGATCTGTTTGATGAGCGCGCCAACGCCGTCAAAGACCGGATCGAAGAGTTTGCCATCCAACTCGTGGAAGGAGACGAACCAGTGGTTTCACGCATGGAACATCTACTGGATCAGGCCCATCATTTTGATGACTATGGCGAGCCGGGAGACCCTTCTTACGTGTCTCCCGAGGTTATGAGCAACCTGCGGCGACACATCGAAACAGGTGGGTCCGAGGAAACCATCGCGCCCGAGCTGAAGGCTCAGGTTGTTGCCCATATCAGCGACGTTCGGGACAACGAACAGAGCCATCCGTATCTGTCTGCTTTGGCGGATATTGTCGATGACAAGGCGTTCCAGGCGTCCGCTGATTACGCCCCGGCAGCACGCCGCTACGAGGTCTATATGCAGGACACCTTGGGCGAGGGGGCCTATGAGGACTTCCAGTCTCAGACCAAAGAATTGCTGCAATCAATCGACAAGATGGAAGGGCTGGCCCGTGAAGTTGACGACCCGCATCTGCGTGTCGCAATGGATATTCAGATTGGTGAGCTGAAGGGTGACGTTGCGAATCTGCGCACTAACGACCCGGACCTTCAAGCCTTCATCATCGAAGACCGGCGATATTCAACGATGATGGATACTGCTGAAATGGACACCCTTGATTATCCGCAAGCCGAGCAATGGGTCGACATCCGCAAGGAAGTCACCGACACGGCCAGCAGCTACGGCCTCGATGGCGAGGCGTTTGTTGCCCGCTTTGGCGACCATCACAACGTCACTCTGGGCACAACTATGGGGTGGCGCAGCGAAGACATATCGACTGCAGCGGCCCACTTCCAGGTGCAAGGATTGTCAGACAGCCACCACCGCGCTGAGACCGTTGTTGACGAGCTGCACCAGCTTGCCTCCTCCAGGATCATCGCCATCTCCGAAGAACTCTCAGAGGTTCACGCCCACGCAACGCACTCGCTCTTGCAAGGGCGCGGCGTCGATACCGGTCATAGCTTGGAGGACGATGACGGGCACAGCTTGTAAGGACGTCACCCGGTCTGCCTGATGCGCGCGCCAACGCCACAGGCAGATCCATCAAAGAGTTTTCCATCAACTCGCAAAGGAAAAACTATGGTTTCGCGTACAGACTATCTTTTGAACGAAGTCGAACACTTCGCACCCTATTCCCAATTTGATCAATTCGCCCCGCGCGAGGATCGCGTTTCTGAGCAGATCGACATCATCATGAAAGAGCAGCAGGCGATGGGCTTTGATCGTGCAGCCATCGCTTCAAAGAGCTTCGACATCGAGGACCAAGCCAACCGCCGCGTTGACGAACATACGGCGCAACAGGATCTGATCGAAGAACTGAAAATCGAATTGGAGGCTGCGGAGCGGTCAGGGTAGCCGGTAGATCTGAACGATATGCAGGCTTTGGTTTCTCAGCACATGACCGATGCTCAGGAATACGACCTGTATCACCCCTACTATTCGTCCCTTGCGGATCTGTCGGGCGACAAAGGTTTTCAGGATTCCGACGACTACCAGTCGCCCGGTGATCGCTATGTTCAGTATATGCAATCCGCTCTGGGTCAGGCCGGTTTCCAGAACTACGAGCAACAGACCAAGGACATTGTGAACTCCATCGAGAGCATGGAGGCTCTTGCACGAGAGGTCGAAGATCCGCATTTGCGTGCCGCAATGGACGTCCAAATCGGAGAGCTGAAGGGCGATGTTGCTGAACTGCGCCCATACGACACCGACCTGCAGGCATACACTGTCGAAGATGACTGCTACACCACATCCATGAATGCAGCCGAGCTGGATAACCTGGACCCGACTGAAGCCGAAAAATGGCTGGCTGTGCGTGATGACATTGTTGCAACCGCCAACAGCTTCGGTCTCGACGGAAACACCTTCCTGGCCCGCTACAACGATCATGACAGCGTTTCAGTCGGCACAACGGCGACTTGGAAAGACGCGGACATTTCCACCGCTGCTGCCCACTTTAACCGCCAAGGCGTTCCGGACAGCTACGAGCGCGCCGAGGCCGTTGTTGGTGAGCTGCACCAGGTTTCGTCCAGCAAGATTGCCGCCGTGTTGCAAGAGATTGCCCATACCCGCGAACAGGCCACCCACATCCATGAAGATGAGGGGCACAGCTTGTAGGGGCTACGCAGAAGGTACTTTTGATGCAGCAGGACCAGTTTCAGGCTTGGTGCAAAACAGGGCGGTATGGAAGTTGCCGAACGGGATGTGTTGAAAACCGACCCTTCGCGGCACCTTGCCTGAACTGGTAAGACGCGGGACATAGCTGCCGTAGGCTCAACGGTTGCTGAGGACCGGTCTCAGCCCCAAAGCGGTCATGCTTGATCAGCACGTCGGGCGGGAACCGGCCATTCGCTTTCGGCGCGAAAAAGCCATTTGCACTCTTGCTTAGCGGTCATTCGACGACGGACAGCCTATAACATCAAACGGATGATCACCCTGATCGGGGTACGTGGGCTTCTGACCGCCATTCCGGCCTAATCCGGGGCGAACCGTTCAGATTGCGCGGCGGGATACGCCGATTAGAGCTCAATTTCCACCCTGCTCCAGCGCAATTGGCCCCAAAAATGGTTCAGAAACCGAAACCCCCAAAGGAAACCAGCAGAAAATCTCTAACGTCGAAAACCAAAGAGGTTTCCACACAGCGTCGGTCGAATTCGTCCACAAGTTCGGACGTTCTGAGCACTCGAGTACTCAGACTTAGCTGCTTCAAATGACTAAGTTCCTTGGCCGCCCAAACGCGTCGCCTAGTGCCTAAATTCCATTGCTCAGGTGGGTTTTATACTTTGGCCATATCCCATTAACTGGTCAACATGGTCAGGTTACGCCAACAAATTTCGAAGTGGAAAATTGAGGCAAGGCGAAGACTGGTTGCGAATACCGGTGGACCATCGAGCAGCGAGGCAAACGAGCTCTTTCGGAGACTTGCCGAAGATAACCCATTGATGACGATTGTGTTCATCTTCGGGGGGTGTCGGGACGACACCTTGCGGCGAAGCACTGTATCGGCGATCGGGCCGGTTCGCCGCGCCCAAGAACGAAATTGTTAGCGGACTACGAGCTACATGGTTCGGTCGTCATTCAATCGACAGAGGCGCGCGTCAATGGCCAAAAGTCTCTGCTACAGTTCTATCTGCAGTTTTCAGACCTCCGATCTGCGCCAACAAACTGACGATCGCATCAACGCCCGTACGGTGGCGCAGTGCAGAGAACACGAAAGGCCGGCCTTTCCTCATACGTGTCGCGTCGCGTTCCATCACTTCGAGCGATGCTCCGACATGGGGGGCGAGGTCGGTTTTGTTGATGATCAGAATGTCTGATTTTGTGATCGCCGGGCCACCTTTGCGCGGGATTTCCTCGCCCGCAGCAACGTCAATGACATATATCGTTAGGTCCGCCAACTCGGGGCTGAACGTGGCCGACAGGTTGTCGCCACCGCTTTCGATCAGCACCACATCTACATCGGGGTGGCGCGCCTGCATTTCAGCAACAGCCGCAAGGTTGATCGAGGCATCCTCGCGGATTGCTGTGTGCGGGCAGCCGCCGGTTTCGACGCCAATGATCCGGTCCTGCGGCAGGATCTGCATCCGCATCAGGGCTTCAGCATCCTCTTGAGTGTAAATGTCGTTAGTGATGACACCCAGGGAGCAGACGTCACGCAGGGCTTCGGAAAGGGCGGCAGTCAAGGTGGTTTTGCCAGCTCCGACCGGGCCGCCGATGCCCACGCGGAGGGGGCCGTTCATACTGCTCATGTTCGAAAAATCCTTGAATATTGAGTTTCGTGCTGCATCGTGGCGATGTCGGTCATGAAGGTGGTCGAACTCAGCTCGCTCAGACCTGTTTGCTGCGCTGTTTCAGCGATATCGGCGCAGAGCGGCGTCAGGTCGCGGATCAATCGCTGCGCGTCGGTCTGACCCAGAGGCACAAGGCGGGTAGCGCAGGCGACCAGGTTGCTCATGAACGCCTGCAGGAACATCTGTGTCACCAGCAGACGAGGCAGGTTCTGCATCCGCGCGGCGCGGCCCACCGCGACCGAATAGGTGAGGCGCTGTAGGTCCAACCCCCAGATATCTCCGGTCACGAACCCGAAGGCCCGACCCAGAAGATCGGTTTCCATAAGCCGTTCCGATCCAGCGCACATGGCGCGGGCGGTGGTATCGATCCGGGTCAAAGCAGCCCTGTCAGCGGCATCATAGGCGGCCACAAGAAACAGCGCGTCATTCCAGCCCGAGCCATGTTGCAGCACCGTCGCGACCCAATCGCCTGTCTGGTCAGCGCCCGCGACCCGGCCCTGTTCGATCGCGGCTTCCAACCCATGGGAATAGGCGAATCCGCCCACCGGATAGGCCGGGGACAACCACTGCGTCAGCGTCAGGATGTCGGCGTTAATGGGTGTGTCCATGGGTCCTGCCATGACCATATGCGCCGCCTTCGGGGGTAAAGGGTTCGACGACTTCGCGGATGTCGGCCCCCAGTTTCGTCAGCATGTCGCGGATGACGTGATCGCGCTGAATCAGCAGCCTGTCTGCTTCGATCTGGCAGGGCGTGTGCCGGTTGCCGATATGCCATGCCAGTTGCAGCAGATGGTCGCCGCTGATTTCCAGAAGGTCTTCGGGGGCGGCGATGATCTCGATCTCGCGCCCGTCTTCGAGCACCAGAACCCCGCCATGATCCAGAGACTTTGTCTGGGCCAGATCGACCAGAAACGCCTCACCCTCATCGGTTGCCAGCATCTTTCGGCGCAGGAAGCGCCCGTCATAGTCCAAAGAAACCTGCGCATAGGCCGGGGTGTGGGGGTGATTGTGATAGATGCGGGCGGTTTTGATCGCGGAGGTCATCTTGGCCTTCTTCCTGTCTCAGAACATGAAATAACGTTGCGCCATCGGCAAAACCTCGGCGGGTTGGCAGGTGAGCAATTCGCCGTCCGCACGCACCTCATAGGTTTCGGGGTCGACGTCGATCTGCGGCGTTGCATCGTTCAGCAGCAAATCCTGCTTGCCGATGTCGCGGGTATTGCGCACGACGACGGTCTGTTTCGCCAGCCCAAGCGTATCGCCAATCCCGTCGGCCTGCGCGGCGGCCGAGACAAAGGTGATCGCCGAGTGTTCCACCGAGCGCCCATAAGCCCCGAACATCGGGCGGCTATAGACCGGCTGCGGTGTCGGGATCGAGGCATTCGGATCGCCCATCTGCGCGCACGCAATGGTGCCGCCCAGCAGAACCATTTCGGGCTTCACGCCAAAGAAGGCGGGGTTCCATAGCACCAGATCGGCGCGTTTGCCTTCTTCTATGCTGCCGATTTCATGGCTGACGCCGTGGGCAATTGCCGGGTTGATGGTGTATTTCGCGATATAGCGGCGCACGCGCATATTGTCGTTTTCACCGGTTTCCTCTGGTAGGCGGCCGCGCTGTTTCTTCATCTTGTCAGCGGTCTGCCATGTGCGGATCAGCACTTCACCCACGCGGCCCATGGCCTGACTGTCGGACGCGATGATGCTGAACGCGCCCATGTCGTGCAGGATATCCTCGGCCGCAATCGTCTCGCGCCGGATGCGGCTTTCGGCAAAAGCCACATCCTCGGGGATGGATTTGTCGAGGTGGTGGCAGACCATCAGCATGTCCAGATGCTCTTCGACCGTGTTCACGGTGAAGGGCCGCGTCGGGTTGGTCGAGGACGGCAGAACGTGGTTCTCACCGCAGATCTTGATGATATCCGGGGCGTGGCCGCCGCCTGCGCCCTCGGTGTGAAACGCATGAATGGTCCGGCCTTTCATGGCCCCCACGGTGTTTTCCACAAAGCCGGATTCGTTCAGCGTGTCGGTGTGGATCATCACCTGCACGTCCATCGCGTCGGCGACCGAGAGGCAGCAGTCGATGGCCGCAGGTGTCGTGCCCCAATCTTCGTGCAGTTTCAGCGCGCAGGCCCCGGCCTTGACCTGTTCCTCTAACGCAGCGGGTAGCGAAGCGTTTCCCTTACCGGCAAAGGCCAGGTTCATCGGGAAGGCGTCAGCCGCCTGCAGCATCCGCCCGATATGCCAGGGGCCGGGGGTGCAGGTGGTGGCCAGAGTGCCGTGCGCCGGTCCGGTGCCACCGCCCAGCATGGTGGTCAGACCGGAATGCAGCGCGTCCTCGATCTGTTGTGGGCAGATAAAGTGGATATGGCTGTCGAATCCACCCGCGGTCAGGATACGCCCTTCACCCGCGATGGCCTCGGTTCCGGTGCCGATGATGATATCGACGCCGGGCTGCGTGTCTGGATTCCCGGCCTTCCCGATCTTGGCGATGCGCCCGTCTTTCAGACCCACATCGGCCTTGTAGATACCCGAGTGGTCCACGATCAGCGCATTGGTGATGACCGTATCCACGGCCCCTTCGGCCCGGGTGGCCTGAGACTGCCCCATCCCGTCGCGGATCACCTTGCCGCCGCCAAATTTGACCTCTTCGCCATAGACGGTCAGGTCGCGTTCTACCTCGATCACCAGATCGGTGTCGGCCAGCCGCAGCTTGTCTCCCGTGGTGGGGCCAAACATGGCGGCATAGTCAGAGCGTTTGATTTTTGCTGGCATCAGAGTGGCCCCATGACCTTTTGATTGAACCCGTAAACCTTGCGCGCGCCGCTGATCGGGATCAGCGAGACCTCTCGGGCCTGACCGGGTTCGAACCGCACAGCGGTACCGGGGGCGATGTCCAGACGCAGGCCATGGGAGGCAGCGCGGTCGAATTCCAGTGCGGGATTGGTTTCGGCGAAATGATAGTGCGAGCCGACCTGAATTGGGCGGTCGCCGGTATTGGCCACCATCAGCGTCACCGGTTCAACGCCCGGGTTGAGCGTGATTTCGCCCTCGGCAGGGAAAAGCTCGCCGGGGATCATTTGTTTAGTTTCACCATCAAAGCAACAGCGGCCAGCGCGACCACCGCGAGGCCCACGGCCAAAGCGGCATAGTCCGTGCCATGTGCATGGATATGCGTGCCATTATGCGCGGCGGCGGGGCCAGCCAGGATCAAAGCGGGGAAAAGCATACGGGTCATATCAGGGTTCCTTTGTCAGCGAATAGGGTTGTGGACAGTCACCAGCTTGGTGCCATCGGGAAAGGTGGCCTCGACCTGAACCTCGTGGATCATCTCGGGCACGCCCTCCATGCATTGCGCGCGGGTGATCACCTCGGCCCCGGCTTGCATCATGTCGGCGACCG
This sequence comes from Ruegeria sp. THAF33, assembly GCF_009363615.1. Lineage (NCBI taxonomy): Bacteria > Pseudomonadati > Pseudomonadota > Alphaproteobacteria > Rhodobacterales > Roseobacteraceae > Ruegeria > Ruegeria sp. THAF33. The sequence continues at coordinate 72,353 of NZ_CP045385.1, forward strand.
ACCGCCCATCGCGGGCACCTTCGACCACGGCGTCAGTGATCAGGGCAATCGCCTCGGGGTGGTTCAGCTTGACACCACGTGCCAGCCGCTTGCGGGCGACCTCGGCGGCCATGGCGACCAGCAGTTTGTCTTTTTCTCGGGGCGTCAGGTTCATGTCAGATTGTCCAGCATCGGGGAAGCGTATTATTGTTCAGTTGCCGCAGGACCGGCAGCAGCGCGCGGCGCAGGGCAAGGCTGTTTTGGGCCAGCATTCGGATCACCAGCAGATCACGGTGCAGCAAGCTGGCCCCGGCGGTGTCGGGCAGCATCTGACGGATCGCGTCCAACTGGCCTTGGGCCGTGGGTGAGGCGAAGGCGACCAAAGCCATCGCACCTGCATCGCCTGCGATATGGGGCTGGGCCAGATGCGTCTGCAGATCGCCGCTGAACCGCAAGGCGTCCAGAAACAGGGGCGCGCCGTTCCGGCGAATCTCGATCCGGTCGCGCAGGCGGATATCGGTCAAGCGTTCGCCCATGGCCATCCGCCCGAAGATCAGCGGCTCGACCATCAGCGCGCTGGCATCCGGGGCCAGATCGATTTGCAAACGGCGGTCAAGCGCGCTGCCGTCGAACAGGATCGTCTCTTGCGGCAACCAGTTCAGCCGCGCGCCCGGTGCGGCTATCAGGTGATTGACGACCTGCCCGGACGGGCCGGGCTTGGCCTTATAGGCGCGCTCGCAGGCCTGCGTGGTCAGGGTCAACGTTGTGCCTTTACCCGCCTGAGCCTGCAATCGAAACGAATCGCCGCCTGTGATCCCGCCCGCAGTGTTCAGCAACACGGCATCCAGCGCATCCCCGTCGGTTCGGGGGAACAGGCACTTGAACGATCCCGACTGACGAAACCCGTCCAGAACTGAGGCTTTACAATAACGCTTGACGCTCAGCCGAACTGCGCCCTGTGCGCGTGGCGGCGTCGTGGCCTTGGGGGGCGATATCGTGGCGTGATGTGTAATGGCGCACCTGCGGGACAACGTTCGGTGCCGCCTGTTTCAGCGCTTGTTTGTCAAAACTCTATTCCCGAACAGCGAATCCTGTCCGTTTTTCAGAGCAGCAGATTACTTCTTGGGCAATCATCCCGACTTTCGCCGAAAATTTGAGCACAAGTGCCGAATGATCGGGAATGTCCGGCTAACGATTTGCCAACTTCGCCGCAATGCAGAAACCGTATGGGTGCCCACCACGGGGAAAACGCCCAGGGGTGTGTGACGGCTGCGCGAATTGGACCTCGGACACAACCGCCACACGTAACGCAACATACTGTTGCGGGGATCAGGTAGTAGAAGACGGCGTGTCAACGCAAGGATTCTGTGCCCGCCCCGCCAGGAGAATCTAATGACATTTCTCAAATCCACGCTCGCCGGATCGGCCGTCTTCGCCGCCATGGCAACCGCTGCGTTGTCGGCAGAAGACACCATCAAGGTTGGCGTACTGCATTCGCTGTCGGGCACCATGGCGATCTCGGAAACCACGCTGAAAGACACCATGCTGATGCTGATCGACCAGCAAAACGCCAAGGGCGGCCTGCTCGGCAAGCAGCTTGAGGCCGTGGTGGTCGACCCCGCATCCGACTGGCCGCTATTTGCTGAAAAAGCGCGTGAGCTGCTGAGCGTGCATGAGGTGGATGTGATCTTTGGCAACTGGACGTCTGTTAGCCGAAAGTCGGTCCTGCCGGTGATCGAAGAACTGAACGGCCTGCTGTTCTATCCGGTTCAATATGAGGGTGAAGAATCGTCCAAGAACGTCTTCTACACTGGTGCCGCGCCGAACCAGCAGGCAATCCCTGCGACCGACTATTTCCTGGACGAGTTGGGCGTTGAGAAATTCGCACTGCTAGGCACAGATTATGTTTATCCCCGCACCACCAACAACATTCTGGAAAGCTATCTGAAGCAGAAGGGCATCGCGGACGAGGATATCTTCGTCAACTACACCCCGTTTGGGCACTCTGACTGGTCCAAGATCGTGGCCGATGTGGTCGCACTGGGTGCGGATGGCAAGAAGGTCGGCGTGATCTCGACCATCAACGGTGACGCCAACATTGGCTTCTACAAAGAGCTGGCTGCGGCGGGCGTCTCAGCAGACGACATTCCGGTCGTGGCCTTCTCGGTGGGTGAGGAAGAACTGTCCGGTCTGGATACAGCCAACCTTGTGGGCCATCTGGCGGCGTGGAACTATTTCCAGTCGGCGGATACCGACGTGAACGCGGAATTCGTCGAAACATGGAAAGCCACCATGGGCGACGAGCGCGTGACCAATGACCCGATGGAGGCGCATTACATTGGCTTCAACATGTGGGTGAACGCCGCAACCGAAGCTGGCTCGACCGAAGTCGACGATGTACGCGCCGCCATGTACGGCCAGGAATTCCCGAACCTGACCGGCGGCACCGCGGTCATGTTGCCGAACCACCATCTGGCGAAACCGGTTCTGATCGGTGAGATTCAGGAAGACGGCCAGTTCGACATCATCAGCGAAACCGACGTTGTGCCGGGCGACGCCTGGACTGACTTCCTGCCGGAATCGGCGGTGCTGATCTCGGATTGGAAAGAACTGGGTTGCGGTATGTACAACACCGAGACCAAGACCTGCGTTCAGACCCTGTCGAACTACTAAACTATACGCAAGGCGGGTGCGATTGCCCGCCTTGCCCCAAGACATCTCGGGTTTCATCAAATGTTACGACTTTACCTTGCGGGCCTCGCAATCCTGTGCGCCTGCCTGACTGCCAACGCGCAAGAGGCCGGTTTGCAGCCGATTCTGCGACAGCATCAGGAGATCATCGCCAAAAGCTCACGCAAGACGATCAAACCGGCGATTGACGCGATTGCCAGCAGCGGGTTGCCACAGGCGCAGGTGATGCTTGAGACATGGGCCGCCAAGGACGTGTGGATGCGCAAGTCCGACGGCCTGTTCTTTGTCGGGAAAAAAGCCGAGGGGCGGTCGTATGAACTGACCGATTTCGATACCGGAGAGGTCGTCGGGACGTTTGAGAAATCCGACCTGAAACAGTTGAAACCCAATAGCGGTATCCGCGCGATGATCGGAACGGCTTTGGTGCAGTTCCAGTTGACCGATCCAGATAGCGCTCGGCGACAGGCTGCGTTGCAATCCATCCAACGCGATCCCGAGGGGGTATTGTTGGAACCACTTCGCGCGTCAATTGACGACGAACCCGATGCGGATTTGAAGGCGCAGAAGCAGCGGTTGGAACGGTTGTTGACCATTGGGTATGACACCGATACCGACGCGCGTGTGGCTGCGATTGAAGAGATGTCCGACGATCTGGGCGTCGATGTTCGCGCGGCCCTGAACCCTTTGGTAGTGACCAAACGACAGGCCGCTGCCACGCTGCCCTCGGACATGAATATCGCCGCCGTGCTGCAACCCGACTCGGATGACCTGTCGCGCGACGTGGCTTATGATCTGCTGGTTGCCAGCGATTTGGCCGCACCGCGTGTTTCGCCAGACGACATTCGCGCCGCTCTGGCCGCCAATATCGACCGAGGTCGCGTGGGGGGTGTTCCGTTTGCGCAACTGAGCTCCGCCGCTGCCCGCGCGCAGGCGTATGAGGCATTGGCTGAGGCCGGGACCGTCCCGGCCTTGATCACGCAAGCCGACATCGATGCAGCACTTGCCGCGCATGTGTTCTTTGATACCTACGCGGAGCCTTCGCCCGACGTGACCGCCGCCGCCGCGCATGCATTGGAGCAGATTGAGTTGAAGGTCGGCCTGAACCAGACCCTCGACCTGACGCTGGACGCGATTTCTCTGGCGTCGATCTATTTCCTCGCCGCCATCGGCCTGGCGATCACCTTCGGCGTGATGGGCGTCATCAACATGGCCCATGGTGAGTTTATCATGATGGGCGCATACACCGGCTATGTGGTGCAGCAATTTATCCCCGACCACACGCTGTCGATCATCGTCGCGATCCCGATGGCCTTTGCCGTCACCTTCGCCATGGGCGTCGCGATGGAGCGGCTGGTGATCCGCTGGCTGTATTCGCGTCCACTTGAGACTCTGTTGGCGACCTTCGGTATCTCGATTGCGCTGCAACAACTGGCCAAGAACATCTTCGGCACGCAGGCAAGGCCGCTGACCGCGCCCGGCTGGCTGGACGGCGCTTGGGTGCTGAACGACGTGGTCTCGATCAGCTATATCCGTATCGCGATCTTTGTGCTGGCGATGATCTTTCTGGGGCTGTTTTTGTACATCATGAAACGCACCCGGTTGGGGCTTGAGATGCGCGCAGTGACGCAGAACCCGCGTATGGCCGGATCGATGGGCATCAATCCAGGACGGGTGAATATGCTGACCTTCGGGCTGGGTTCGGGCATCGCCGGGATCGCCGGAGTTGCAATTGGACTGTTCGCCAAGGTCACGTCCGATCTGGGCAGCGACTATATCGTGCAGAGCTTCATGACTGTGGTTGTCGGCGGTGTGGGCAATATCTGGGGCGCGTTGGCGGGGGCAGGCATGATCGGCTTCCTGCAAAAGGGGATTGAGTGGATGACCCCCTCGAACACCCTCGCGGCCCAAACCTACATGATCATCTTCATCATCATTTTCATCCAGTTCCGGCCAAGGGGCATCATCGCCCTCAAAGGCCGCGCGGCGGGGGATTGAGCCATGGACCGCAGTTTTGTTGCCAAAAACCCCTCGGTGCTGGTCTTTCTGGCCATCCTGTCCCTGTTCACCTTGGGCGTTACCGTCCTGTCCGAAGGGTTCGGGATCGGCGTGATCTCGACCAGCTTTGTCAAAACGCTGGGCAAGACCCTGTGCCTGTGCCTGATCGCTGTGGCAATGGATCTGGTCTGGGGCTTCACGGGCATCCTCTCTCTCGGTCATTTCGCCTTTTTCGGGCTGGGCGGCTACATGATCGGCATGTGGCTGATGTACGAACGCACCCGCTTGATCGTGGTCGAGTCACTGTCGCAAGCCGACATTCCGCCCACCCCGTCCGAGGTGGTGGACGCCATCGGAACGCAAATCTTCGGCGTCGTCGGATCGTCGGGCTTCCCGCTGATCTGGGCCTTTTCAGACAGTCTGTTCCTGCAACTGGCACTTGTCGTATTGGTGCCGGGCCTGTTGGCGTTGATCTTCGGATGGCTGGCGTTCCGCAGCCGGGTGACGGGCGTGTACCTGTCGATCCTGACGCAAGCAATGACCTTGGCGCTGGCGTTGTACCTGTTTCAGAACGACAGCGGCTTGCGCGGCAACAACGGCCTGTCGGGCTTGCAGAACCTGCCGGGCGTCACGGCTTCGCAGGATGTGGTGTCGATCTGGTTCCTCTGGGCCTCGGCTTTGGCCTTGGGGCTGGGATACATGCTGGCGGCATGGGTGGTGTCAGGCAAGTTTGGCTCGGTCATCCGGGGCATCCGCGACAACGAGGCGCGTGTGCGGTTCCTCGGCTACTCGGTCGAAGTCTACAAGCTGGCCGTCTTCACCCTGACCGCCTGTATCGCCGCCGTAGCGGGGGCGCTCTATTATCCGCAGGCGGGCATCATCAACCCCGAGGAGATGGCCCCGATCGCCTCGATATATCTGGCCGTCTGGGTCGCCATCGGCGGGCGTGGTCGCCTGTACGGCGCCGTCATCGGCGCGGCGTTCGTCAGCCTGCTCAGCACATGGTTCACGGGCGGGCAGGCACCAGATATCCCGCTGGGGTTCTACACGATCAAATGGGTCGACTGGTGGCAGGTGCTGCTGGGCGTGTCCTTCGTGCTGGTCACGCTGTTTGCTCCGCAAGGGATCGGAGGGCTGTTCGACCTCTGGACCAACCTCCGCGCACCACAGCGCCACGGCGCGGCCCTGGGGCCTGATGAAAGCGCGTTGCGTGAAAAGGAGGCCACGGAATGAGCACTCTGCTAGAGGTCAGCGGCGTGTCGGTTACCTTCGACGGGTTCCGCGCCATCAACAACCTGTCCTTCCAGATAGGCAACGCCGAGCTGCGCGCGGTGATCGGACCGAACGGGGCGGGCAAAACCACCTTTATGGATATAGTCACCGGCAAGACCCGGCCCGACGAAGGTCGCGTGATCTGGGGTGAGAAATCCGTTTCCCTGTTGCGAATGAGCGAAGCCAAGATCGCGCAAGCCGGCATCGGGCGTAAGTTCCAGAAACCCACCGTGTTCGAAGATCAAACCGTGCAGGAAAACCTGCTGATGGCGCTGAAAAACAAGCGCGGCTGGCTGGGCGTGCTGTTCTATCGGCCTTCTGCAGATGATCTGGACAAGGTCGCGGATCTAGCCTCTGAAATTGGTCTGAAGGATGAGTTGACCCGCAAATCCGGCGAACTCAGCCACGGGCAAAAACAATGGCTTGAGATCGGTATGCTTCTGGCGCAGGAACCCCGCCTTCTGCTGGTTGACGAACCCGCCGCCGGGATGACCCCGCAAGAACGCGAACACACGACCGATCTATTGGTACAGGCCGCCAAAACCCGCGCCGTTGTTGTGGTCGAGCATGACATGGAGTTCGTGCGCCGCCTCAATTGCAAGGTCACAGTCCTGCATGAAGGCTCGGTTCTGGCCGAGGGCTCACTGGATCATGTCACATCAAATCAGGACGTCATCGATGTCTATCTGGGGCGCTGAGCAATGCTGAAACTGACCGATCTGACCCTGCATTACGGGCATTCGCAAATCCTCAACGGTATCTCGCTGGAGGCCGCGCGAGGAGAGGTGACCTGTGTGATGGGCACCAATGGCGTGGGGAAAACAAGCCTGATCAAGGCGATCTCGGGGACGCATCCGCGCTCGGGCGGCGATCTGATACTAAACGGTGAGGCCCTGCCACCTCTGCCAGCCCATCGCATGGCGTGGAAAGGCGTGGCCTACGTGCCGCAGGGGCGCGAGATTTTCCCGCTGTTGACTGTCCGCGAAAACCTTGAGGCCGGCTTTGTCTGCCTGCCAACAAATGAACATTTTGTTCCGGACGAGATCTTCGATATGTTCCCGGTGCTGAAGAAAATGCAGAACCGGCGCGGGGGTGATCTGTCGGGTGGCCAGCAACAGCAACTTGCTATTGCCCGGGCGCTGATCACCAAGCCTCAACTTTTGCTGCTGGACGAACCGACCGAAGGCATTCAACCCAACATCATCCAGCAGATCGGCGAGGTAATTCGCCACCTCCGAACCAAAGGAGAGATGGCCATCATTCTGGTCGAGCAGTATTTCGATTTCGCCTATAATCTTGCCGACAAGTTCATCGTCCTGCGGCGCGGCGCGGTCCTGATGCAAGGCACGCGGGACGAGCTTTCGCGGGAACAGGTTCTGCAAGGCGTAACGGTTTGACATTCATAAAGGAACCAGCCCGTTGACCGGCGAGAAGCTGCAGGTTTTACGGGGAGCAGTTTAGCACTCTAGCTACCTAATGCGGACTTTAATGCAACATCTCGCAGCGGTGGATTCGTTACGCAATGTAGGGTTCGAACAGTGTCAGATTCTGCACTTGCAGCGGATGACCGGAATGTGGGCTGCGACCGCAGAATGCCACCAGTGTGTCGAATGTCTCTTATGGGCCGGTCCTCAAAATTTGCAAGGTTCCCTATCCGCGTTTTGCTGTCATTGGGGCATCGTGCAGCATTGGTCAAAATGGGCTCGATTGTAACCATCGCTGCGCCGAGAACGTACGCCCGGTCCGGATTGGCGAACGGCACTTGCCGCCCGCCAAGGTACTCTAGATGTCGATTTTCTCGGCGATACTCAGCGCATCTTCAAGTTCGACGCCGAGGTATCTGACTGTGCTATCGACCTTGGTGTGCCCGAGCAGAAGCTGAACCGCTCGGAGATTTCCCGTTTTCCGGTAGATCTCTGCCGCCTTGGTCCGTCGAAGCGAATGCGTTCCGTATCCGCTTGGTTCCAAGCCAATTGCAGCCACCCAGTCTCTGACAAGCCGACCGTACTGGCGCGTCGAGATGTGTGGTCGGTCGTGGAAACGGCTGGGAAACATGAACGGGCAAGCCAGCATCTCGGGCGACTTCACCCATGCCAGGACAGAGTCCCTTGTGTTTTCAGTCAGTTCGAACTGAACGGGGCGCTTGGTTTTGCTTTGGATCACTGAAACACGCTCTCGGACGCGGTCATCCTTGACGAGATCAGCCACTGCGAGTTTGACCAGATCGCATCCACGCAGTTTGCTGTCTATGGCGACGTTGAACAAAGCCAGATCGCGAAGGTAGCCCGCAAGTTCCAGGCGTGCGCGGATCGCCCAGACCTGTTTTGGCAAGAGTGGGCGCTTCTGGCCGATGATACGCCCCTTGTTCCACGCTCTGCGTTTTGGGGTTACGGCGGGTAGTTGGACTCTTGGCATGATATGCCCTCCGATCCCCCCTCCACGCCCAGTCATCAGCACCGTGCTGACAAGGCGATTCTACGAGGCGGCGGAATGTCCGCAGTCCAAAGACAGTTTGGCACGCCATTTCTGCGTGAGCATTAGGCGGCTCCGAGCCCAAAGTGTTCATTTTCAAGAGTCGGGATTCGCGCTTGCAGCGAAGAAATCAAGCACGTGCAGAAATAACGCGATGAACGCGCACCGGCATATTGATTACTGCGTTAAAACGATGCCCGTCTCAGCTTCAAGTTTTTCTGCGTCGACGGTAATTATGCGTCCCGTTGCGTCGGTGCTGATGACGCCGCCTCCAGACTGATGCAGTGACTTGAGGAATTTCAATACTTCCGGAGATGAACCGATCTTGAAATGCTTCAGCGGGTCACCGGACTTAATGTTGGTCAAGTCAAATACGGCAACCTTCAGACCACCAAGCTCAGACACGGATTTGATATCACCGACCCTATCTCCCTGACGCCGAAGTTTTGCTGAGAGGCTAAGCGCCAGATCATCATTTGTTGTCAGCAAGATGATGGGTATACCTTGCGCCAGGACAGGTTGCGCCTGCGTGCGGAAAACATCTATGTCGAGGTCCGCAGATATCAGGATAAGAGCCCGGATTTTCCGCAAAACCGATATTTGATTTTGCTGAGCCAATTCACGCATGGTGTCCATGGCCACGAAATTTCCCATGGAGTGGGCAACCACCAGATAGTTCGTCAGACGCGACTCTGACATGGCGGCGAGGGTCTCTTTGAATGATCCACGGGCAAACAATGCGCTTTCACGGTCATCAAGGTATTTCAACACGCTGCCTGCAGACGGCCAAGAATAGACGATTTCGACCCCTTCGCGTCCGGTATCTTCTGCGAGGGCGGTTGCGCGTATGACAGCTTCGGCTGAATTGGTGTTGAACCCATGGACGAAAACAAATCCTTGACGGTCATCGACAGCGCGTTTGCCGGCCTCTTCATTTATTGCCCGGACAAATGCCTGTTTGCCTTTCAGCCGTACGGCAGAAGAGACCAGGAACTGCGTGTTCGGATCAACATCTTGTCCTTTAGGGTACCTCACTTCCCCGATTTCCCGCGCTGGCGGTATCGAGATGACAAGTTTGGAATAATTGGTCTGGTCGGAACGGGTTTCAGTAAAGAAATCTGGCGCGGGTGCAGGCGCCCGGGAGGCCGCGACCAGGATCGTCCTTTCGCGTGCTGGCGTTGCAGCATTTGGCAACAGGGCCAATGTTCCGCGTTCACCGCAGCCGCTGATCATTGCGGCGGCAACGACAACCAATACAGTCAAACTGCGCATGGCCATGTCCTTTTTTGAAGCGCTAAAATATTGATTAGACGCGCCAGTACGTCAGCCAGAGGCCGATACACGCGGTGCCTCGGTGTCGTCCGCGGTGGCAATAACATCGTCTGAACGATCCACTTTTACAGTACGTTCAGCAAACTCGATACCGTTGTTTGCAAAGCCTTGCTGCACCAGCCTGTAGACTTCGCGGCGGATGAGAAACTGTTCGCCAGGCAGGGTTGTGAATTTGACACGCACGGTCAGCCCGTAGAGATCGACGCCGTAGATACCTTGAAACTTAACAGGCGAGAGCATTTGCGGACCAAAATACTCATCCTCTTCGATTTGCCTGGACAGCGCCTTGATGACTTTCTTAACTTTGAGGATGTCCGTGTCATGCGGGACCTGAAACTCAAGCTTTGAGATGACCCAGTCCCGGCTGCGGTTCTTGACCGATTGAATGGTGCCGTAAGGAAGCGTTTGCAGCGCTCCCCGGTGGTGCCGGATTTGCATCGATCTCAGAGAAATCTTTTCGACGGTGCCACGCGTCTCACCAATTTCTACATATTCTCCCAGCCGAAAGGCATCGTCTATCACAAAAAAAATGCCCGCTAGAATATCCTTCAGGAGGCTCTGCGCCCCCATACCCAATACGATCCCGACAATGCCTGCCCCTGCCAACATTGGGGCAATTTTGACCCCAAGCTCTGCAAGGGCGACAAGGATCGCAATGACGACAGTAAAGGTGATCAAGATTGCCCGCACCAAGGGGATGACACTCAAACCGCGCGACGACGGCGCATGCTCAGGGTCGGTGGTTTCCTGCCGGGCATTGCTGGTCAACAGGTAGTGGCGCAGCGCAGCGAGCATGGCGAGCGACAACAAGCTGCCGCTCAGCAGGAACAAAAGAACGCGAGTTGTCGAGGTGATCTGCTTTGTTTCACCGTGAAGCAGGATGCCGCCAAACACGACCTCTGCCACGACGAGGACGATCGAGCCAAGCCCAATCAGCCACCAGTACAAGGTGCTTGGTTTTGCCAATTCAGTATCCCCCTCTCTTCAAAAATGCAGCAAGCGCTGCGTCGCTAGTACGTCATTGCACGCCGGTAAGTGCGCTGCCTTTCGCGGGCTAAATACGTCATGCCCCTGGCTTTCTGGAGAAATAGAAAATCTGCCTCGCCGTCTGAGGTGTGTTCTGCTTTTATTGGCAGAGCGACTGTGGCGGCCAGCAGCGGTGCCTCACCAATACAAAGCTGGCGCCGGGTTGTGATGGTCTCATGTTTTTTCGGGTGATCCTGCATAACATCCTCCACGGAATTCATCATTGACAGGACCCCGTCGGAAACAGAGCCCTGTTAAGGAGTTAGTCGCTCGCGCGATGCATTGCGTCTTCCAACCGTTTCTTATCGGCGTCCGAGAGTTCCGGCCGTTCGATTTTCAACGTCAGTTTGTCCAGCTTTGCAGTCAGGTTGAAGGGCGGTTTGTAGTCGTTGTCGTAGACACCTGTTAGCGTATCCTGCCCGATGTCGAACGACTCATCCCATTGCAGAATGACCGGGATCGTGTTCTTCATCTTCTTGGTCGCAACAACCTTGCCATTCACGCTCAGGGTGCCGGTGCCGCTCTGTCCGATGCCACTGGCGTCGCCATAGGCCAGCGTTCCGTCACCCAATCCGTCATATTTGAAATCGAACTCGACGGTATGTTTTCCTGGTGTCAAAGCGTCGTCACCCTGCCACTGGATGCGCTCAAGATTGAGCATGTTCCAAGTGAAAGTCGGCTTGCCGTCTTTGAGGTAGAACCCGTAGCCCGCGAACCTGCCGCCAGACGTCACGATCATACCCTCCGCGCCGCCTTCAGGCACCTCGATCTCGGCCGTGAACGTATAGGACGAATTCAAGATACTGGGAGAGTCGCCCTGAGGCACACCGATCATGGGTTGTGTATAGACAAACTCGGTCCGACCTGCCGTGATGCTCGGACGTGGCTTGGCAAGACGCGTTGTTACGGATGCATCCAGCGGGAAGACCTGATACTTTTTGGCTTCTTCAATGAAGATCGCTTTCAGTTCTGTGACCTTCTCAGGATGATCTTTGGCCACGTTCTTTTGCTGGTTTATATCCGTTCTGAGATCATAAAGCTCGAACTCCTGATTGTTCAGCGGGTCGGGGTTCGGTGTCTTGGGGGTTTCCCATGGCATCCGATTGACCTTGGTGCTCAGGAACCAGCCCTCGTGATAAAGTGCCCATTGGCCCATCATCTCGAAATACTGTGTCCGGTGACGGCTGGGGGCATCTGAGTTCGCCTTGTCGAAGGTATAGGCAAAGCTGGTGCCTTCGATCGGGGACTGAACGATGCCATCCACCTCTTCAGGTTCGGTAATACCTGCAACCTCAAGGATGGTCGGCACCACGTCGATCACATGCATGAACTGGTCGCGCTTGCCGCCCTTGTCGGCGATCCCGTTGGGCCATGTCACGACCATGTTCTGGCGCACGCCGCCAAGCCGGTTGGCATTCTGCTTGAAGTAGTCAAACGGCGTATCAAAGGCCCATGACCAGCCTGCCGACATGTGGTTGTAGGTCTCTTCGGTACCCCACTCATCATACCATTGCAGTTGGGTTTTGGCAGGCATTGCGGAGATACCGTTGAACCAGGCAACCTCATTCGGCGTGCCCATTGGACCGCCTTCGGCGGATGTTCCGTTGTCACCGTTGATGTACATTACCAGCGTGTCGTCCAACCGCCCCAGATCACCAATCGCGTCAATAACGCGGCCGATTTCGTGGTCGGTATAGGCGGCATAGGCTGCAAAGACCTCAACCTGTCTGACAAAAAGCTTCTTTTCATCGTCAGTCAGTTGATCCCACGGTTTGATTTTGTCCGCAGGCCATGGCGTGAGGGTTGCGTCCTGTGGCACAAGGCCGAGTTTCTTCTGGTTTTCAAAGATCGTCTGACGCAGCGCCTCATAGCCGTCGTCAAAGAGGTTCATCGCCTCGATCTTTTCGACCCACTCCTTTGTTGGGTGATGCGGTGCGTGGGTCGCACCAGGAGCGTATTTTACAAAGAAAGGTTTCTCAGGGTCGATCTGATGCAGCCGCGTAATATGCTGGATCGCATCTTCGGCCATACCTGTGATCATGTTCCACTCCGGATTGCCGTCGTAGGGGTAAATCTGGGTCGTGTTGCGAAACAGGTTTGGTTGCCATTGGTTCGCGTCGCCTCCGACAAACCCGTAGAAGTATTCAAAGCCCAGGCCCGTCGGCCATTTATCGAAAGGGCCCGACTGACTGGCGGCAAAGGCGGGTGTGTTATGGTTCTTGCCGAACCACGATGTTGCGTATCCGTTCTCCGACAGAATTTTGCCGATCGTCGCCTTGTTTTCGGGGATGATGCTGTTGTAGCCCGGATAGCCAGTAGACTGTTCCGAAATCACGCCAAAACCTACCGAATGGTGGTTGCGGCCCGTGATCAGAGCCGCGCGCGTAGGCGAGCAAAGCGCAGTAGAGTGGATGTTGGTAAAACTCAGACCTTCGGCAGCCAGTTCATCCATTGTATCTGTGGGGATGACACCGCCAAAAGTACTCGGAATGCCAAACCCTGCGTCATCAAGGATAATCAGCAGAATGTTCGGCGCGCGCTCTGGCGGCACCACTTTGGGCGGCCAATATTCGGTAGATTTGAGCGCCTGTGGCTCAATCTTGCCACCGAAACTCGCAGGTGGCGGCGGCAATTGCCTGCCATCAATTGTTGTCGTGGCACCTGGTGACCCAGGCGGCGCCTCGGTCTGTGCATGGGCACTCAGACTCATACAAGACATAGAAGCTATAGCTGCAACAAGTGCTAGATTTCGATGTGTCATAGCTCTGTTTCTTCCCTAAAAGTTGCTTCGCACCCTGAATATGGGAAAAGCCTTGGAGCAGGTCTCGTCCCCATTGGATTTTGCCGATCTTGGGTGGTTAACCAGCATCTGGAGGCTGAGTGATCTTTTATTGATTTGGATCAAAGCGCTGGTCTAGATTTGACTTCAGCGGCCAAAACCCAACGAAAGGCTGGAGTTACATATTATGCCATCATCCATTCCGCTCATTCGCGCCGCATCCATACACCCGATGCGGCGATGGGCGCATGACAATCATATTGACGTTGACGGTTTGCTGGCAAAGGCGGGGCTGGAGTGGGTTCCAGATAATGACCCTAACCTGCCAATTCCGCTGCGCGGCGTCGTTCAGTTGTTGGTAGCGCTTTCGAGGCAGCAAGGTGCCGACACCCCGCGGCAGATCGTCGACGGGCGCGGCGGTTTCGAGATCGGGTTGATTGGTGCAGCGGCCTTTGTCGGGCCGACGGTACGGGATGGGTTCCGCCGCGTATCGCGTAAGATGCAAATCCATTCCACACATGAAATATTCATGGTTGTTGACGGGCCGAATTCAATTCAAATCACAGATGGCTGGATTTTGGAGGTGGGCGAGCAGGAAGTTCTGCACTACGTCCAGCAATATGTGGCGGCGCTGATTGACATGATTTGCTCTGTTGCGACTAAAAATAAACCCGCTGTTTCTCGCGTCGAACTTGTACCCCACCCAGACGAAGGCTTGTCCCATTTGAAACCTTGGCTCGGGGATCGAGTGGTGCCCGCGAAAAATCGCACGCTGAATGTAATAATTGACCAGGACGTGGCCAATACCGAGTTCCCGGAGGAAGTACGCAGCCTCGCTGTCAAAAAAGACGACACAAACTTGCCTGTATTGCGCGAGAGCCAGACGCTGGCCGATCAGGCTGGCGCGCTTGTCGAAAGCATGCTTGGAAAGACGCCACCAAGCTTGGACAGCTTGGCTGCTGCGGCAGGGACCAGCACACGCAGCTTCAGACGGCTACTTTCTGAAGAAAACACCAATCTTGATCAGATTGTAGATAAGGTTCGCGCTGAGATTTCTCTTGGTCGCCTACTTGACGAACCAAGCGTATCGCTGAAGCAGTTATCGCGTGAGCTTGGCTATGCAAATCAGGAAACTCTTTCCCGCGCAGTCAAACGATGGACAGGTCAAACCCCGAGCGGTTATCGACGGCAACACTCCTAGCCGTGACGGTTCTAGGGTCAGGATGCATTGATTTTCGCTGCGCTGCGTGATTCACGGCTCCCAAAACGGAGTGGTGACATGAGAGACCTTTATTGGCTAACCGACGAGCAGGTGCGCATGCTTGATGTCTTTGACGGGAGGATCAAATAAGTCGCTTGCTCGTGTAGCACCGTCTGAATGCCCAACCTCTCTAGTTGGGTCGTGGTCGCAATCGCTGAAAGTTTCCAACTCCACAGAAAGGTTAGCCCTGATATTGCTGCGATCAGAACCAGACAGACAGTCCCCGTCGCCCAGGGTGAAATCCGTAATATTCGTTTGATCGTGTCGATGTGACTCTGCCAAGCCGTCCCGCTCCAATCCAGAAACATGCGGGTAACCATCGGCATCGCGGATCAGATCGCGATTGGCGTCATAGGCCAGCACCTCACGCGCAACAAGATAACCGGCTGGTCCAGCACCCGCGCCTTTGCCATTGGGAAAGAACTTGATCAGCATTGCCGCGCTTCTTCGACAATTTGAGCAAGTTGACGCTCGATCACGACCAGTTGGCGGGCCACGGCCAACGCATCAAGGTTAACTCGACCAACCAGAAGCGCCCGGTTCACGAACCGCGCAACCTGGTTGAGATTTCCGCCAATGCGTCCGACCGCAAGAACCAACGCTGGATCAACGCGTGGTGCGGGCTTGCGACGCCGAGCTTCGGTCAAGCCAAGCGCCTCGCGCAGGAGTGTCGCTGCGGGGACGCCAGCGGTCTCAGCCTTGGCACGAAGCTCAGCCTTCTCGGCAGCTGTACACCGGAAAACGAAGGTCTCGGTCAGCTGCTTTTTGGATTGGGGCTTGCCCCCGATGGTGGGGTTCGAAGAGGAGGCTTGCCACCCCTCGCAAGGTCCCGTGTCAGCAGCGCCAGTGTATGACATGGGTCGCCTTGCTCTTTGCTCAACTCGCATGGCGCACTTCCAGCTCAGATGGCTCGTAAAAGGTCCAACCTTTCTCGATGAGCCAGTGCTGCCAAGCGGGCCAGTCGTCCTTGTTGGTTGGCGGGAACCTGTCCGGAAGCCAGTATCCGCTAGCGCTGTTCTCCCAGGCAGCTGGCAGGATTCTGTCAATCCAGGCCCCAAACATGCGTTCTGCGAACACTTCCCATTGGCGACAACCGAATGATGATTGCGGAACGAATACAGCCTGCGGTACACCTCCGCGCGCCGAGGCGGATGGCCCTCCATCCGGCAGATCCGGCTCAAGCGCGGTTTTTTGTTCTTTGGATTGTTCAATCTCTATATAGGAAAGATCACCTGTGAGCCTCTTTTTACCTACGATTGACCCCTTTTCAGTATTCGAAAGGCTCATTGGTGCGCCCTTTTTTGGGGACGGAATGGAATGATTTTGGAGGGCGCGCGAAGGTCATACTCGGTGCAGTTTCCTGCACCACGTCCCTCAGTCCGATTGAGCCAACCGAACTCAACAAGCTGTCGAAGGCATCGCTTGATGGTCGCTAATGACATACCCGCCAAAAACTCGACCAATGTGTTCAGCGATGGATTGAGCTGGCCGGTTTTGTCATTGGCGAACTGAGCGGAAAGCGCTGATGCGACCGCTTTTGTGGATGAATTGAGGTCGGCACATTGCAGAACAGCTTTCAGCCATTCAAAACGGTTAAGCTTAGGCATGTGCACCTCCCGCGATTGCGGTCAGATGGTCTTTCTAATAAACTGTGTATGCAGAAAGATTTGCATTGCTGTTGAGGTGGGTGGCAGCCCCCTCAGCGGTTTTTTTTGGCCGAATTGCCTCTTGGATAGGTTTGACAAACAGCGACTAAGCCTTTGATACTTGGTAGCTGGTTTGACAGTCTGCTCCGATTTAAGATCTTGAAAACACTGTTTTAGGCTTGGATTGAAAATCCTCGTGTCGGTGGTTCGATTCCGCCCCCCGGTCACCACTAGCATTCATTATCTTTATGATTTTTATAAAAAATCCACATAGAAGGTTGATTTGTCCACCTAAATACCCACCCATTCGGCCTCGGGTGCGCACAATTCCTCGTTCGGTTCAACAGTCGATCCCCTGCTGAGGGGGGCCTACGGCAGATGGTTACAGTGAAGCCCAGAAACACACCGGTCTAGCTGACGCTGCTGTCGAAGCGCGGACCACCACAGGAAAAATTCTACGTCAGGAGCGGAAGTTCGTCTCCTGAATTGCCGCTCAGTGACAATCAACACTAACGAAGAAAGAGGCCATTCGATCAAGATCTCGCACCGCAAGGTTTGGCTCAACGAATTACATGAACCGAGCACCTGGCGTGATGCACGACTCTGTTCGCAGTGGAACCTAAAAATATGTCCTCAAAACCAGGCTTGTGCGAAATCAAGACGATGCAATCCGCGTCACTCTCATTTGCGAAGTCTACAATAGCCCTACCCGCGTGCCCAGAGATGAGCCGAGCCTTCGCGCCTGGAATTTCAGAAGCAGTTTGATGCAGGTTTTCCAGGATTTCATGCCGCGTATTGGCAAGTACTTCGCTGGGAATCTGAGACCCTACATACGCCGGAATTGGCTCTTGGACGTGTATCACGGTGAATACAGCGTCCGCATCAGCCAATTGGCGCGCGGCTTCAAACGACGCTTGTGTGTCGTGTTCTTGGTCCAGAGCAACCGGGATCAGGATATTCTTGTACATTTGACCTCCTATCTACTGCTCCGATGATTCCAGTTTGGTTCCTCGGCAGCAGGAAACCTACACAGGCTCAGACTTTGAAGATTTCCCCGCGCCCTTTGTAGCGGCTACAACTTCATCAATTGTTTTCTCAACAGCTTCAGCTTCGGTTTCAGCGACATAAGATGCACAACGGGACACGGTTTCGAACCATTCCTGAGCGTCAGCAACCAACCGCTCCGCCGAATGGCGCTGCCATTCCGCCATGCTCTGAAGCGCATTAGATGGATCGGAAGGGTTCGCGGAAGACACATTGCGTGCAGCTTTTAGAGCCGTCCGGACCGCCTCATGACGCCGTTCGAACCAATGCTGCGCAAAGGCCTCTGTTTCTTCGAGCAATTTTTCTTGCGCGTCCCAAAATTGTTCGATCTGGGCACCGAAGGCCGGATTGCCAGAAATGGGCGGCTGCATTTGCTTGAAAACATCCAAAAGTGAGGTCGGGCTATTTGTGTTAGATTTCTTTGTCGGCATCGAAAATTCCTCCTCATTCCCTGAATGGGCTATTGTGCCACCTGCGGCGCGCTTTCGCCTTAATACAGATCAAAACCCCTTATTTTTATTACCCTCGGCATAGGCCGCAACGGGACACTCGCATTCTCTCCGACATCGGTTCCTAGAGGGCAGTGTTGGAGTTAGAGTAGTCTAGACAAGAACTTAACGCTTGGTTTTCGATGCACATTGCCGGCTTTCTGATTACCCTCGGTGTCCTCTTCCTCGCCGGATTGGCGGCCGACCAACTTGGTCGGGCCACGCATCTTCCTCGTGTTACAACCTTACTTTTCCTCGGTCTGATCGCCGGGAACGCCGGAATGGGGTTGATCCCACTCGACGTTGCAATGTGGTTCGACGAGATATCCATTGTGGCCTTGACGATGGTCGCATTTCTTCTTGGAGGATCTTTGACCCGCGAAAACTTGGTTAAGCATGGCCGAGCTATTCTGACGATTTCGATTTCAATCGTGGTTGCAACCCTTGTTATTGTGCCTGCTGGACTGACCGCAATTGGCGTACCCTTCGGGTTGGCGTTGGTGTTGGCGGCGATTGCTACGGCTACAGCTCCGGCCGCCATGACAGACGTGATCAAACAATCTGGGGTGTCCAACAGCTTCACCGAGACATTAAAGGGCGTCGTCGCAATTGATGACGCTTGGGGTCTGATTGTTTTCAGCATCGCCTTGGTTCTGGCCAGTCATTCGGACGGTTGGGCCACTGTCACGACCACAGCGATGTGGGATTTCGGAGGGGCTATTTTGCTGGGTTGTGCACTAGGCGTGCCATCCGCTTACCTGACCGGCCGCCTGAAACCGGGGGAGCCAATGCAGGCAGAAGCAGTGGGCATAGTCTTTCTTACAGCGGGCCTCGCGCTTTGGCTGGAGGTTTCCTTCTTGGTAGCAGGCATGGTTGCGGGCGCAGTTATCGGGAATCTTGCCCGCCATCACGACCGTGCTTTTCATGAGATCGAGCACATTCAGTGGCCATTCATGATCCTGTTCTTCCTGTTGGCTGGCGCCACGTTGGAAATTGAAGCCTTCGGTTTGATGGGTTGGGCTGGTGCTCTTTTCCTATTCTTGCGTACCGTGGCCCGCCTTGTCGGAGGTTACTGCGGAGCAAAACTGGGCGGCCTGCCTCGCCGTCAGACCCGCTGGTACGGTCCCGCTTTGTTACCACAGGCCGGTGTCGCGGTAGGAATGGCCCTTGTAGCCGGAGAGCAATTTCCGCATTGGGCCGCGTTGATCATGGCCTTTACTCTAGCCAGTACTGTGGCCTTCGAGGTGTTGGGGCCGCCGTTGACTCTCATGTCAATCAGACGAACGGCTGATACGGACCAGCAGATTGGTCAGTGACTAATCAGCCTGGATCGATTCAAGAAAGGCCAGCAAATTCGCCAACGGCAGGCCTGCCATCATGGGCTGCCCATTAGGTAGAGCCACCGCGATTTGTTGGTCTGTCTCAAACACCGCGCCAAAGATTGGCATTTCGCCCCCATGGGCGAGCAATTGTGAACGACCATCAATCTGTTCAGCTATGCGAACTATCGGAAACACGCCGTCGTTTTCGCCCGCCAATTTGGTTAGGTCGGGTGTTCGAATAGCCAACATTTCGGCCATTGGCCCGTCTCCGGTCGCTTCGAAACCGTGACATTGCCAGCAATACGTCCGGTACAAATCACTTCCCTCACTGACGCTGACCTCCTGCGCTAGTGCAGGCCCCGTGACGAATAGTGCCAATAAAATCCCTCGATAAACCTGCATATTCTCCTCCAAATCGCCGCCACAAATGAAGATCTCATTAAACAGTATAGCTAAGGAACGTCTTTGACCTTGCTCATGTTGTCCGCACCTGCACGAACATTGGCGTTTCAGTCGAATAGCGTTTGAGCGCGCGCCGAATCTAATCCAGCCCGGCCTCCAACTACGCCACCTAGTCATCGACCTCACCACCCTTGCGCCCAAACGGCACTCCTTCCAATGCGTTCAAATGCCGACGAATTCGCCAGAGGTGATAAGACACTCGATGCAACCATCTGAGGGCATCCAAGCGAGCCCAGACCACGTCGTCCGGCAGACTGTCAGTCGCAGCGTCAGAGATGAGCAAGTCTCTGCGAAGTTTCCTCTGTCGTCGCAGAAAACGGCGAACGCGGTTCAGCGTAAGTTCACACTCCACTGGATCATCGATTTCCCAATAGCCATCAGTTGCTGCAATCATCACCGAAGCAAGCCGCTTCAACCGCCAGTCTTTCGGTAACTCGCTTATCCGATCATCTTGGCCACACCGGTAAAGCAGCCGGTCAAGATGATCGAGGATATGGTACATACCCTTGATGCTGGATATCTCTGCGTCGGGCATGCTGGGCAGTTCTATTTTGTCCAGATACGAGCGGGCTTCGGACACGGCGGTCTGAATGTTGTCCCGACCAAAATCGATTCCGTTTGTCTGAGATGCCCCCAGACACGACCGTAGGTGCGCCACTTCGGCCCTAACAACTTGATCGACTGCGGCCTTTGCCGCATCCACGGCTAATTCCGGCATCCCAAGGACAAGCGGATCCAGAGATCTCGTTAACTCAGCACCTCGGTCAGGTATAAGCGCCTCGACAAATCTGGCGAACGGTTTAGCGAAGGGAAGGATCAGCGCTACGCCTATGGCATTGAAAAAACTGTGGAACGCGACCAGCGCAGTCAGAGAATTTCCAGCCCCCGCCCCGCTTGCAAAAACCGAAGTAAATGGACCTAGCAAGAAAAAAGCCATTGCTCCTGTCATCACGTTGTAGACCACATGAGCAAACCCGGTTCGACGCGCCATCGTGCCCCCGCCCAAAGTTGCCAGAACCGCCGTAAAAGTCGTGCCCACATCCATTCCAATGACGAGAGCCGCTGCTTGAGGGAAGTTCACAGCACCCGCGCTCAACGCAGCCAGCGCCGTTGCAACGCCAGCGCTCGAAGACTGCGTCACCATCGTGATAAGCACGCCTATCAATACAAGCTTCAGCCTGCCTAGCAGTGTATCTGGCGGAAAATCGGCAGGAGTAACTACGCCGCGAAACGCGTCAAGCCCGGACTTGAGCTGCTCGATCCCAATGAAAATCAAGCTGAACCCGGCCAACGCCAGCCCAAGGCCGGAAACCGCTTTTTTTCCTGAAAGCGCCAGCAAAGCCCCAACAAAAACAACGGGCAACATCACTTGCCCCAGGTCCAGCTTGAACCCCAGGAGCGCGACGAGCCAACCTGTCATGGTCGTTCCGATATTGGCCCCAAAGATGATCCCAAGCGCTTGGGGAAATGTGAGCAGGCCAGACGCGACAAATCCGACGGCCGCGACGGTCGTCGCGCTGGAAGACTGGATCGCAGCTGTCGTGACCGCGCCTGTTACCGCCCCGGTAAACGGCGTTTTCGTGAAGCGGCCCAAAATATCGCGCAGCCGCGCACCAGCCAAAGCCTTCAGCCCGTCCGTCATCAACAGCATCCCGACAAGGAACAGGCCGATGCCGCCCAAAGCTGGTAACAGGTTCCAGAACATCACGAATAGCTTTCCACCCGAAATCTCACACCGCCTAACATGTTTGCTTTGCCTTTAAGTCCGACGACAAACGACAGTTGGTTTGCGTTCAGCCTCGCAGACCCGACGCCGCGAGTTGATTGACATAGATCAAAGCCCAACATGATTTACATAGTAGAATTCGAATGTTTCAACATATTCTACGTTCACCGTCCTGTCCCCAAGTAAACACGAAGGTGAACGGAATTTTGAAGGAGTGGAAGTTCCACCCACGGGGGCTCGGCAGGAGTGATGGCGAGCCCCCAGTTGGTTGATTGGCGCCTAATGTGCCCAGACGTTGAGACACAAAGCATTCGGTGCAGCTTTGACCATAGGATTAAGCCGCTGCGCCATTCGAGACAAAAAGAGTAGGACGCCACTGACAACGTTCGGAGTGGGCAGTTGGCGGAAATCACTTATGAATTCTGTTGATCCAAACGAACAGAAACTCAGACGGGCCCTTACTACCCCGTTGCTCACGCTTTATGGCCTTGGGGTAACGGTCGGAGCGGGCATTTACGTTTTAGTCGGTGCAACAGCAGACATTGCCGGACCGTTTGCGGCGTTGTCGTTCGTTGTAGCCGCGCTCGTTGTATCACTTACTGCGCTTTCGTATGCAGAACTCGCAACTCGATTTCCTGTCAGCGCAGGTGAAGCAGCCTATGTTGAGGCGGGATTTCAGAAAAGATGGTTGGCGGTTTTCGTAGGGCTCGCGGTCGCGGCTTCGGGGGTTATCTCTGCCTCTGCCGTTGCAATTGGCGCAGCATCATATCTTCATGCTTTGACCGGTTTTGCGATTCCTGTTTTGACCATCAGCGTCGTTTTGATAATGGGTCTAATCGCGCTTTGGGGGATCACTGAATCGGTCTTTGTTGCGGCCGTCATTACGATCATCGAGATCGCAGGCCTTCTCTTTGTGATTGGCTGGGGCATGTCGGTTCAGGATCCGCAGGGATACGGGGTCAGTTCGATGCTTCCGCCACTTGAATTCGACGCGTGGAGAGGCATTTTCGCAGCATCACTTCTCGCCTTCTTTGCATTTGTTGGCTTCGAGGACATGGCCAATGTCGCGGAAGAGGTCAAAGACCCCGTGCGCACCATCCCAAAAGCGATTTTACTAACCCTCGTTCTGGCGACCATGTTGTATCTGGGAACCTCAATGACGGTTCTACTTGTTGTTCCGATCGACGTTCTCTCGACATCCGCAGCACCCCTCGCGCTTGTGTTTTCAAACGCTCCCGAGGTGATCAAACAGGGCTTTTCCGCGGTCGCGATTGTGGCGACAGTCAATGGAGTACTGATCCAGATGATCATGGCCTCGAGGGTGATCTACGGCCTAGCTGACCGTAACCATTTACCGAAGGTTCTGGCGATTGTCCCAAAAGCAACTCAGACACCAGTTATCGCTACTTTGCTGGTCGTGGCGATCATCGTTTTGCTGACCCAAACTATACCGATTGGTACTCTGGCAGAGCGTACGTCTCAGATCGTTCTCGGCGTCTTTGTACTGGTCAATGTCTCGCTGATCCTGCTGAAGATGAAGCCGGACGAGGCCGCCAAGCACTTCCGCGTTCCTCTTGTGGTACCGATCCTTGGGGTGATCACCAGTGCATTGCTTTTCGGATCTGGATTTCTCTAACTAGATACAACGACCCAAAGGCTTCCACGAGCTACCACGGCATATGACGGTTGACCAAACTTCCATAGGATCAAAATTTTCGGCCTGGTGGCATAGAACGTTTGTAGATCTGGTTCAGCAGCTGCAATGGTCCTATCTGCCGCCATTAATGGTCTATTTTGCGGCCGGCGTGTCCGGCCTGACCTCGGTCGTCGGAGCTTTTTTCCTAAAAGACTATCTGGACTTATCCGCCTCTTTCGTTGCAGGACTCGCATTTTGGGCCGGCCTCCCTTGGATCCTCAAAATGCCACTTGGCCATGTCGTGGACCTGTTCTGGCGCTGGAAGTCCCTGCTGATTCTGTTCGGCGCATCCCTGATCACGTTGTCTTTGCTCACAATGTATGGGCTTGTGACCGCACCCGTGCAAATGGCGTCCATTATGCCACTGGAAGACTGGTATGTCGTCGCGTTGCTGTTGGCGCCTTCGGGCTATGCCATTCAAGACGTAGTTGCCGACGCCATGACAGTCGAGGCGGTTCCAAAGTTCGATCAACACGGCCGCCCGTTTACACCCGAAGAAACCCGTGCACAGCACACAACAATGCAAACCTTGGGCAGAGTCGCGATCATTTCCGGGTTTGCGGCGGTTGCAGCTGTGAACATCTGGATTTTCTCTGGAACCGAAGATCTGCAAAAATCCGAGCGCCTTGCGCTCTATGGCCAAGTGTACCTGATAGCACTGGCCATACCCGTGTTGTCGGTCAGCGGAGTCGTTCTTCACAGCTTGATCCAGCGTCAACGTGTCCAGCGGGGCCACCCGCCCCACACACCGGACGCAGTCACCGAAATCAAATGGTCCATATTGCTCGGTGGCGTCGCATTCGTGGTGCTCAGCATCGTGCTGGGAACCGCTGATTTCGATTTTGCGCAGGAAACAGTTTTTGCGGTTTCCCTGACGGTAATCCTGTACCTCATGTCGCGCCTGCTGAAAGAGCTGGAACCGGCCCAAGCCAAAGCCTTAATCGGGACAGCGACAATCATTTTTGTTTTCCGTGCCGTTCCTCTGCCGGGACCAGGTCTGACCTGGTTTGAAATCGATGAACTAGAGTTCGATGAACAGTTCCTGGCAATTCTGGCTCTGTTAACTTCGCTGCTGGCGTTGCTGGGTTTAATTGTTCTGCGACCATTCATGGCCAACCGCTCGATTGCGCATGTGGTGATATTGCTGACGATCGCCGCAGGCATACTCGCCATGCCTAACCTTGCTCTCTACTACGGCATTCATGAATGGACAGCTGAGCGTACCGGCGGAATTGTAGACGCGAGATTTATTGCCATTCTCGACACCGCTGTTGAGTCTCCGCTCGGACAGATCGCCATGGTCCCGATGTTGGCTTGGATTGCACGAAATGCCCCAACTCATTTGAAAGCGACCTTCTTTGCCGTGATGGCATCGTTTACCAACATGGCATTGTCGGCCAGCAGCCTCAGCACCAAATACCTCAACCAAACATTCGTTGTGACTCGCGCTGTCACAAATCCAGAAACCGGTGAGGTCACTTCCACCGCGGACTACAGTCAACTTGGGTACTTGCTGATCTCTGTGGCCGTGATCTCAGTGATCGTTCCACTGGCTACAGTGTTCGTCGTTCAAAACTCGCGCTTCCGAACGAGCGAATGATCACTGGCTTTCCACCTCTCCCAGCAGAACTCTGAGATGTGAGACCGGGACGCCGATGTTTGAACCACCAAACTCGGGCAGGATCGCAGCATTGATGGCAACCACCTCGCCCCGCCGATTCAATGCTGGCCCTCCACTCCCACCGGTCGTGGTCTCAGCGTCATAGACGATGGCGTTCCCACTTGTCCGCGCAACGATCCCCCGGCTTGCTAGTGGGTAAATCTTGCTTTGAGTAGAAAGCCGGGACGCGATCGACCAAAAGTTCAGCGTTCCTTCTGCCTCCAGTTCCTCTAGAAAGCCCGGACCGGCCTGCGCAATCAAAGCTTTCAAACCCGTTGGATACCCCAATAGATACAGTTCTTCACCTACGCGCGACTTGGCATCTGCCAACGGAATCCCGAGGTCCTGAACGCGGCTTGGCTCAACTGCCAAAATCGCCAAGTCTGCCGCTTCACTGTACCGGACCAAACGCGCCTCTATTGGTTCCGTCTGATCAGGCAAATAGGCCAGCAGCCTCAACATCTCTGGCTCAAGACCAGCGTCTCTCAGCGCCTTCTCTCGGTTCCCTGATGTCCACGGCAACGCAACATGGCGGTTGGTGGCCATCAACGGCACCCCAGCGATCAAAAAGCCCGTTCCGGTGAATTGAAATTCTGCAGGTTCGCCTGTCCCGTCCGGTTCGATCCAAGGCTGGCCAAATGGGGTCTTCAGGTTTTCTCCGTTCGGTCCCAACGCATGCCGCAAAATCTTGCCGCTTTCCACGTGACGCAGCCCGTAAGCCCCCTGGAGGAAAGCGACGGATCGAATTGAGGCAGCGATCACGCGCGTGGGTGCTCCCGCCCGCTGCTCCAAAGTTCCAAGACGTTGTTCAGTCGACAAGACCTGGTTCTCAAAAGCGTCACGCAATGAAGCAAAGTCATCAGGCGTAAGTGCGTCTTCTCGCGTCTGAGCGAGCATAACCGCGACCGCTTCGATCTTGCGGGACTCCTGTTCGATACTATCCGCCAAGCGCCGGTCGTTTTGGTAAAGCAGGTACCCAAACCCCGCGATCACAAGAAGCGTCGCAAGAACTGTGATCCTGAACAATATCGTGGTCTGAGACGCAAGCCGCCGCCCACTGTCGCGGAGGGCACCAGACATCTTTTTAGCGAAAGGTCGACGGCTCGTTCGGGTGTAAGCATATGCGTCACTGAGGATATCTTCGACTGTGTGGTGTGAGGGAAATGAGTGATCGCACAACCTGTATCGAGACATAGGGCCCTTTTCGCCAAACTCGATCATGTCGCCGTGCCTCAGAGACACAGATGAGGCTTTTTGTCCGTTTACCCACACATTGCGCCCTGCTGACGCGGTTATCATATAACCGTCGTCAGCCCATTGCAGGGTGGCAATATCGTTATCATGGGGAGGCAGGTCATCTTTAGGTCGAAGGCTTAGCACCCTGCCATCATCAACAGAAACGGTCAGGGCTTTATCGACAAGCCAGTTCACGTTTCCGCGCGATGGTCCGGTCAGGCTCTCCAGAAAGGCCCGAACCTCACCTTCACCAGCATGTCCTGAGGGTGTCATGCCACTCTCTTCTGGTTTTCGCATTGTGGCCCCCTACCCAAACGCGTGAGGGCATTCTACCACGCTTCAACACCAAACCCATGGCCTGGTACGAATGTGCAAAAAACACGTTTGTACATACACTTGCGATGCCTGCCCGGATTCAACTAAAGACACTTATCAGACCGCAACTCTAAGAAGGCCGATCCATGATCGACCCTCTGCCTTAGCATTCTTTTGCACGGTATCGAGCCACCAGACCGTCTATTTCGACGATACCTTGATCTTACGGCTTGGATCCTGAGGCTCAGTCTTCGGCATTTCGATGTGCAGAACGCCTTTGTCAAACGTCGCCGAAATCTTGTCGATTTCCACAGTGTCTGGCAGCGACATGGCTCTGGAAAAGCTGCCATAGCTTCTTTCGCTGACACGCAGGTCGCCCGTTTCATCATGCGCAATCTTCTTCTGACCGCGCAGGATTAGCCTGCGATCCTTGATTTCAATTTCCACATCATCCTCTTCGAGCCCTGGCAATTCAGCCGTCAGGACAATCGCAGAATCCGTTTCTTGGACATCGATTGCCGGTGAAATCGCACCTGTCATGTCAAGAGACGGAAAACCCGTGCGTTGCGCAGCCGTTTCCATTGGTAGGAAAGGTGATCCTCCCCCCAAAAAACGCGACACCAGGGTTTCCATTTCACGTCGAAAGCTGTCGGAGAGCGGATGCGTTCCAGTGAAAAGTTGCGGGGACTTTTTGTCTTCTAGCATTTTTGAGCCTCCTCCTTGGTCTGATTTCGCGCGCGCAACATTATGACAGAAAACGCGGTCAAGAACCTTGATCTTGCGCAAGCATACAACCTCATCCGTCGCCAGATCGCTCGCACCGGTTTAACGAACAGAAACGGGAACCGTCGTCCAACACACTTGCCAGGTCGTGCTGGAGTTAACACCAATCTCAGTAGTCTTGATCGGAACCCCAGGTCAGCTTAGCGTTTATTCTAAATGAGCCCGAGTTGCCTACCTTTAGCGCAGTGGAGCAAAACCGTATGAAATGGCCTTATCTGGCGCTGATTTACGTTTTGCTGATCTTGGCTCCCTTGGGTTTTTCTTGGTCTCTGGGATGGCCACCGCGATCATTTCATCAAGAGCTCGCGTCCGGGCTTGGAATGCTTGCGTTTTCAATAATCTTAGTCGAATTCCTGCTGTCTGGCCGATTCAGGTTCATCTCTTCCGGCTTAGGTATGGATGTGACTATGCGGGTGCATCAGTTGATGGCGCGGACAGCACTTGGCTTTGCACTGATACACCCGCTTCTGTATCAGGGTACACCTTCTGGCGGACGCCGCCCGTGGGATGAAACACACCAACTTACGATTTCGACCGACTTTTCAGCTCTGGTATCGGGCATCGGCGCTTATTTTTTACTGTTCCTTCTGGTCGCCTCGGCAATTGCGCGTAAATCCCTTGATTACAAGTACGAGACATGGCGCCTCTTACACGGGCTGGGAGCCTTGGTGATTGCGTGCCTGCTGTTGCACCACTCGGTCTATGCTGGGCGCTACGGTGGGCATCCGCTGTTGACGTATCTCTGGCTTGCCCTGACCAGTGTTGCAGTTGGAACATTGCTTTATGTTTATCTCGTTCGCCCTTTGCGTCACAGGAAAAGGCCGTGGCGGGTCACGTCTGTATCTCGACTAACACCGAAACAGTGGGAATTGCGCCTAAAGCCCCATGGTCACAATGGTCTAACCTTCGAAGCAGGGCAGTTTGCCTGGCTAAACGTCGGCCACAGTGCTTTCTCGCTGCACGAGAACCCATTCTCGATTAGTTCGGCACCAGCCGAAGGCCCCGAAGTTTCATTCGTGATAAAGGAGCTTGGGGATTTCACATGCGGTCTCGGGCAGATCGCTCCGCAAACCCCGGTCTATCTGGATGCCCCACACGGGAATCTGTCGATCAGCCACCGCACTGAGACAGGCATTGTTCTGATCGCAGGTGGTGTCGGGATCGCGCCCATGTTGAGCATTATGCGTCAGGTAAGGTTGAGCGGAACACAGCACGATCTCAAGCTTATCTATGGCAACCGGGTGGAAGAACAGATTGTTTGTCCCCAGGAGTTGTCCAAAGAAAAAACCGTATTTGTTCTGTCCGAACCGCCAAAGGATTGGCGCGGCGAAACAGGTTTGATCGACGGTCCCCTGTTGGACCGCAATTTATCTTCCAAGCAATTTGAGAGCTGGCTTTTTGTTCTCTGCGGCCCCCCTGCCATGATGGACGCCGTCGAAGATCATCTGATCGCTCGGGGCACCGCGTCACACCGGATTTTGTCTGAAAGGTTTGACTATGATTAGATTGCTCAGAAACTTGCCCGCACGCCAACAAGTGAAGGTCACTGTGTGGTACATCAGTTTTATAATCCTCGTCGCTGTCTTGGCCTTTTCTTTAAGGTAGCAATACAAGCCATTGGGCCATGGCCAGTTTCAAAAATTGTCCGCCAAAAAGGCCGATTTGATTCGAGATGTAGGTCGCCGCGAACTTCCTTAAAATCATGCTCTGCGTGGACATCAAAAGCGTACCACAACTCTCCCGATACTCTCCGAAGTAACGCCTTTGATGGAGATCAAGGGCAACGCAGGCCACTTATTCATAATCAGCAATCTATTCAGACCGATTTATGGGAGGATCGGAATGACCGTACTCATCGCCTTCGCTACAGTCGAAGGCCAGACAGAAAAGATTGCGCGTTTCATCAACGATGTCGCGAAGAATGCTGGTTTCAACGCAAAGCTGATCAATATCAATGAAATGCCCAGCCGCGTTTCGCTTGACGATGTGGTCAAGGTTATTCTTCTGGCCCCTGTACACGAGCGTAGGCACCCCAAGCCATTCGAAGCATTTGTCGCTTCAAATAGGGATGCCCTCATGAAACGAAAGTCTCTCGTGCTTTCCGTCGGTCTAAAAGCTGCTTTCGCGTCAGGTCGAGAAGAAGCGCGCGACTATCTCGACGAAATGCTTATGCGAACAGATTTTGAACCAAATGCGACTGCGTTGATCGCGGGCGCGGTGAGGCCCGAAAACTACGGGTATTTTGAGAGGGAGATCCTTAAGCACGTCGTCTTGCTCGGTCGAAAAATCGATCCACGAGAAGGAGCAAGGGAGTTTACTGACTGGGATGAATTAACGTCAATTGTGATAGATTTCCTTGGCGAAAACGGTCGGGCGAACACGCTTCAACCTCAAGCAAACTCTTAAAAAAGTCTCTCAAGTATTCACCGATGAACTTTGATTGCTATGACTCCCAGAAAGTCACAGTTATCGGCTCACTTCATCAGTGTCCGAAAAGCACTGGTAAACTTGTCTGCTCCAACATTGCTTGCGTCGTGCCCCCAAAAACTGACTCTCGCAAATGGGAATGCCCATAAGCGCCCATAACAACGAGATCGGCCCCCGCTTCGCTTGCTCGTTCTTGAATGCAGTCTGCAATTGAATTTCCCCCGCACTGGAACTGCGACACGGTCACATCGCAACCGTGATGGCCGAGCCATTCAGCTAGGTCAGTTCCGGGCACGCTACCTTCTAAGTCCTCAGGCGACGGTAAATCAAAACACCCAATCACAACTTCCTTGGTCGCCAGAAGACTGGGTAAAGCTAAATGCGTCGCCCTGGACGCAGGCAAGCTGTCATTCCATGCCAAAAAAACGCAGTCGCGTTGGGCAAACGGATCTCCATTGATCATCAGAGCAACCGGCGAATGAAACAATACTCCGCACGCGATCACGTGAAATAAATCGGGATCTCTTCGCAATCCAGCGTCTAGAAAGGCGATATCGGAGAATTTTGCTTGTTCTGCTACAATTTGCTGTAACTCCGCTCCAAGCCCCATAAAGGCAACTACATTTGCCGATACGCCCCGCCCATCCAGAAGCGCTTCAACTCTAGTGGCGCGAGACTTCAAGGCGGCATTCTTCGCGTGAAGAACGTCCAACCAGTTTGAGGGCAGACCCGCCTCAACGAACTTGTTTGATCCATACTTCAGGTAAGGCAGGCTAGGTAACGCCGCGATCAATACGCAATTCAAGTGGTCGTTCTGGATAC
The DNA here is from genome assembly GCF_009363615.1 of Ruegeria sp. THAF33. NCBI lineage: Bacteria > Pseudomonadati > Pseudomonadota > Alphaproteobacteria > Rhodobacterales > Roseobacteraceae > Ruegeria > Ruegeria sp. THAF33. The sequence continues at coordinate 102,787 of NZ_CP045385.1, forward strand.
GGGCAGTTTCAGCGCATTCCAAAATCGACGCGTCGTCAACATCAACTCCTACATAATATGCCACTGTTCTGTATTGCATTCCCGACCTCCGTCCGGAATTTCAATTCGCCCAAGAGCCGTGCGCACGGCTTAAACCAACGAAGAGACAATATTGTTGGTCGTTCTTCTTACTTCGGCAACATAAAGAACTCTTCCAGCACAATCTTGCCTTCTGCCACCGAATACACTGCGGTCCCGCGCAGCGTAATACGGTCACCCGTAGTCTTCTCAAGCGCTTCAGCCCTGCATTACCATTGACTGTACCATTCCTTGCTCGTTCAAATCTTGACAAGGATCAATAAGCGTATCGATGGATACTGTGCAGCCGGTGCGAACCAGTCTCGGCTAGGCTCGTAGACTTGCCTTTTAGGCCGCACCAAGTTCGCTGCACTCGGCGAGAGTGACAGTGCATATTAGCCAGAAGGCATCTCTGCTGGCTAGCGATCTTTCCTGGTTGAAGTGATTGGAGGCGTAGGAATGAACGACGGCGAGCTTCTACTAACTTCGCGTCCGCCTTAACCGCTGGTTCGTATGTCGCGAATTGCTGTTTTGTCCGCAACTTACCTGTTGCGCCGTGATCTTGCGAACGGCTTCGGTTGCGCAATCCGGCCTTTCGTCCATGACGCGGCGAACCGACCTGATGAGCCCGTAGCAGACGCACTGAAAAACCAGCGATCATATGGCCCGGCTTCTTCGCCAGACACGCACGTTGGTCTTGCCAGTTACTATTTTTCGGGCGTCTGCACCATGAACAGGAACTCTTCTACCGCGGCTTGGGACTCGGGCCTGAGATTGTCGATACCCTCATATGGCATGCCCAGTGCAGGCCCTTCATCCGGATACTTTGCCTTACGTTTCAGATGCCGCTGGATCATGCGCACGAACTTCGCACCACCCCACGCACCGATTTCAGTGGAGACAGGGTACTTCTCTTGCGGATCGCGGAACAGATCGTAAAAGTCCGCCAGGATTGCGTTGTCGATGTTCCCACCAGGTATGGCCAGCTTGTATTGCTCTTTCACTACGGCTTCGAGCTTATCGATGTTGTAGAGAAACACATAGTCGCGCCGACCGTGGCTGTCGCCGTTGAGCAGCATCGAAGTCTGATCGACGCCGTCAATGACCCGGTCTCGCGGAATACCATCCGTCGCACCACCAATCCGCGCGAGCGTGGTGAAGAAGTCGCTGACGTGGAAGATGTCATTGGCAATGGTATCTTCTTCAATCATGCCGGGCCACCTAATGAAGGCATCAACCCGCACACCGCCTTCCGTAGTCGACCCTTTGCCACCACGGAAAATCATTGGCGTGTAGCCGGACTGCGGCGAATACTTGGTAAAGTGGCCATTGTCACCCATGACAATCACTATGGTTTCCTCGGCGATGCCCAGAGCGTCCATCTCGGCCATCATCTCGCCGATCCACTGATCCACCAGCTTCATTTTTTCAACGTATGTGCCGCCGTTTGGCGTGGTGTACTCGTCATAGGCCGTTCGCGGCCCTGTCAGCGGATAAAGCGGCCAGTAGTTGAGGAAGAACGGCTCATCTTTTGCTGCGAGTTCGCGCAGCCGTTCCATCGCCTGATCCTGGTAGCGCTGGTTCATCGCCGCGTATTTCGCTTCCGTCCAGCGCTCGCCCGGCGCCATGTCAACTTCCATCACGGTCTGATCGCGCTCGCCTTCGACACCGACAACCATCGAGGAGGCGTCGGTGCGTAGCCAGCCATCTATCGTGTATCGGCGATCGTAGTTGTTATCTCCAATGCCGATGGACACTTCCTCATCCGCAGCATCATCGTGGAAAATCGTCAACTGGCCTTGCTGGTGGATCGGGAAAGCCGCGTAGTCAAAGCCCTGCCAGTTTGGCCAAGCCTCCTTGATGTCGCCCATATGCCATTTTCCAATGTGCACGGTGTTGTAGCCAACGTCCGAGAGCACTTCTGCCAGCGTCACTTCTTTTCCGGCCAGTCCAAAACCCGAAATGTCGACCGAGGTGTTGCCCATCCCATTGCGAAAGGGGTGGCGACCGGTCATGAAAGCCACGCGCGTCGGTGTGCACGAGGGTTCTGTATACATCCTCGCAAGCCGCATACCTTCATCGGCAATCTCGTTGATGGCCGGCGTTGCGTACCCGCGCACAGCGTTCAGCGTCGGGCTGCCGAGGTCTCCAAAACCGATATCGTCGATCAAGATGTAAACAATATTGGGTGGCTTACCTTCATTTGCCTCTTGAAATGCGGCTAAAGCTACGTCAATCGACTGATCTTCTTGCACCCATTTATCGCCATTTTGAGCTTCGAGGATGTAGTACTCAGCGTCCCGAACAATCGGGCTTTCTTGGCCTGCCGCTAGTCCCGGCAAACAGGCGGAAAACACCAAGCCCCCCGCAAATCGACACGCTGTTTTCATCATTTAGCTAACCCCTCTTTGCTATCGCTTTGAAACGGTATGGGAATTGAACTTGTGGATCAACACTGATCCCGTCGTGGTAGCGAGCTTGGTAAGCATAGCAAAATCATGAAGGGCTTCGTCTCAACAGTAAGACCGGAATTGGCTTTAACTGTATCGCTTTATGGTCCATCGGCATCGACCAGTCAGTCTTGTTTAGCGAGGAATAATTCAAGGGTGGGTTTCTCCGCTCAGACTTCTTTCGATAACGAAGATCGTGCCGCTGTGTCGCGAATAATTGCTCACAACCCACTGCGAGCAAGTCTATATGGCAATATGGTCTGAATCGTTTGAGCAAGCCGAATATTGACAGATTCAGGCCTCTGGCGTTTCGATCGAGGCTGCACCATTGGTGCGATTAACATCTGTGTGGGGAAAGAACTCTGCCCATACGTGCCAGAAGAGACCGGGCTTCACATCTGCCGAACGTACGAGTTGCTTGCCGTCGCCGGTGATCCCAAAAAAGTCGACGCTCTGAACTGGTGCCCCGGTGCTATTTACCCAGACGTTCAAGCTTTCATAAGTCGGGCTCCAAGCCACGACCACCGGCCGCCCGCCCACCTCGGCATTCACCACATTGCCCTGCGAGACGACGAAATCATCGGTCCAACAGGTAGCATCCGACCCGATGTTAACGCCCCAGACATACGTCTTAGTAGGCAAGCGCGGATCAATTGGCCGCTCCAAGTTTTGCATGATTGGTTTGGCCTCGGTGTGATGCTTCTGAATCGTCGCGGTAAAGGCCAGTTCCATGGCGCTGTCCAACAGGAACAAAAACGGGTTTGAAGGTAACTTGTTCAAGAAAACCGCACCTTCAGGATAGGCCTTTTGAAACCCACGAAAAGTCATACGGAAGGTCGGCCACGCGCGCATCGCCAGTTCCGGACGCAATGGGCAGACGAGTCCCTCGACGCTGGTATCTTGGTCCTTGGCGCGGAAGCCGTAAATCTGCTGCAATGGCTCGCCCGTGTTATTGTCGCGTAGGACAAGGTTGTTGCCATGCTGGGCAAGCACCTCCAGATCGAGCTCTTTGTCTTCTACCACCGGAACGTAGCCAAGACCCAGATTGGCTATTGCACAGAACGTCATGACTACTGGTTCACCGTCCAGACCGTCATGAGTACCAGCCAGATGCGGGCGCATGATTTGCGGTTGGGGATGCGCACGGGCGACGCCATTGTTTTCCAGAACAATGACCTGAGTTGTCGGGCTGACAAACTCCTGTGCCTCTTCGATACTGTAATATTTTGCATTATCTTTCTGGTTGCGCAGGCCCACATGGACATACACCCAAGTAAAGGCAACAAGACCAAGGCTTAGAGCGGTCCCCGCCCAAAACACCCAGGCAACGCCGCCGCCAAACGCGAAGTGCGTGACAGCGGAGAGGGCCCATGCCGCAATACCAATTCCGACGAATTGATATTCATTGCGAATAAACCGGTCCACGTTGGCGCGCTTCGTTTTAATAAAAAGCTGCGGTATGTCACCGAGATCGCGGAAATAAAGCAATGCAACAATAACCGAAGCGAAAGTTGCCAAGTAAAATATCGCGTCCGCCACAATAGGTACTCCCTGCTCTGAACCCGCTCGAGCCAGTATGTGTTCAAAAGTATCTAACCTAATAAGTAAACAAAACGAAACGCTGCTTCGAGTTTAAACAAGCCATCACTCATTTTCGAGAAAAGTCACCTGCGGCGCGAAACAATGAAACGTAGTTTCAGCCGCAGATTTCTGGGCAAGTAAGAGTCTGCTTTGTCCGCGACCCGTAAATTCGACACTTGAACCATGCTGCGGACCCCACCAATGACCGGTTCTCTCGCCGCGCGACAGCACGGCAGTTTTCGCTCCTGCCGCATTTTTCACGCTGCGAGCGCGCGCAGCACAAAATCACAATGACTAGGTAGGGCTCGATGCAGTCGTTCTCTGCTGTTTGCATAATTGGCTGGTCGCAGCCCGCAGCGGACGTTTACAAGGAAACTTTGCTGTTTCGTAGAGCGCAACAAATCCGTCGTTTGTCGAATCTCTTGAGACGAAATCGCAAATGCGTGTTAGCTCCAGACTATGGCAAATACATCTGCTAAAGATCGACCGTCCATCCCCCACGCAGTTGCGGTAATAGGCGTCCTTATTGCTTCGATCTGTTTCGGATTGGTTCCCTACTTCAGCCGCAGTCTAACCGAGCAGGGTGTAGCACCCTATGCTGTGGCATTCTATCGCTACATTGTTGCAGCGCTTCTTCTGCTTCCCGTCCTCATCCGGCACCGACATGAATGGCGAGAGATCACTTGGGGTCTGTCAGCCGGAGCGGTGATGGGACTTGGTTGGATCGGATATGTAACGGCGCTGGAGAAGTTGCCTGCGTCGACAGTCGGCGTGCTTTACATGACCTATCCGGTGTTCACACTGGTCATTGCCTGGGCTGTGTTCGCCGATGCACCGACGCGGCGCGCCTTGTCAGCTGCTGGTTTGATTGTGGTCGCCGCTGTCATTGCTGGCTCGCCCGCGTCAGTTCCTGTGGCGCATCTACCAACGCTGCTGATATCACTTGCCGCTCCTTTCGGGTTTGGTTTCGGAATTTGCGTCCTGGTGCACAGGTTATCCCGGATTGCGCCCTTGGCCCGCATCGCATCAGTTTCTCTGGGGTCTGCATTGGGCCTCGCGCCGCTCATTCTCGGTGCAGAGGTTGGAGAGCTTCTCCCAAGGGATCAATCCGATTGGCTTCTCATTGTGGGTATCGGACTTGTAACCGCTCTGGTGCCCCAGCTTATCTACACAATCTGCTCGCCGGTCATTGGGGCTTCCCAAACTGCGGTCGTCGGAAGCATCGAATTACCCACAATGTTTGCCGTGGGATTTCTGGCCTTTGACGAGGCCATCTCATTACCTCAGGCCTGGGCTTGTGCGCTAATTCTGAGTGCAATTGCGATCACAAGAAGCCGAAGAACGCGCACCGTATCTACCGTGCTCACAAGATCACCGAAGCGGTAGTGTTGCACTCGCAATAGTCCTACTTTGCGGCGCCGATCAGGCCCCGACATAATGTGGGCGATGAGGTGGTGCGCACCCATTTCGGCACGTCTTGTTCTTGGTTCAGGTGATGCTAGGTCGTGTTGACAAAAGGGATTCCCAGCGCCCGCTGATCGTGATTCAAGCCGGTATCTGCGATGGAGGCCAGCTTGGCAAGAAACCTAATGTCGGACGAGGAGTGGGCGTTCTTTGAACGGTTCATTCTTTCGATCCGTGCCCCGAACGGGCGCAAACCGATCAACCACCGCCTTGTTCTTGATGGCGTTTTCTGGATTGCACGTACAGGTGCCCCATGGCGAGACTTGCCTGAGGAGTTTGGGAAGTGGTCGAGTGTCTACCGACAGTTCCGTCGCTGGACCCTCGCGGGGCTCTGGGAACAGATTTTGGAAACCTTGACCGAAAGCAGGATCGTTCCTGATGCCCTTCAAATGGTCGACAGCACCGTGGTTCGTGCCCATCATCAGGCAGCGGGCGCAAAAGGGGGACTCCGCGACAGGGTTTTGGCCGCTCAAAAGGCGGCTTCACGACCAAGATCCACCTCCGGGTAAATGCCGCCGGGCTGCCGATGAGAACTGACATCACGCCTGGCCAGACATCGGACTATCTTGGATTTGATCGGGTCATGGACGACAACCTGCCCGAGCCAGTCGTGCTGCTAGCCGACAAAGGTTACGACGCCGACCGCATTCGCACCGACCTGCACAACCGCTGCATTCGACCGGTGATCCCAATGCGAAAGTCCCGAAAGAAGCGCGTTGGTTTGGATTGGCATCTCTACCGGCTGAGAAACCTGGTCGAGAGATGCTTCAACAAGCTGAAGAATGCTCGGCGCGTGGCAACCCGCTATGACAAAACAGCCGAAAGCTTCCTCGGCTTCGTAGATATCACTTCGATCCGCCTCTGGATCCGCCATTTGTCAACATGACCTAGGTGAACTTGACCTTCACTGATGTCGCGTGGCCTCTTGAGACGAAATTGATCGACAGGTGTTGTCTTCTCTGTCTCTTGCACTTCGGAAGGATCTTGCAGCCGTGCCCTTTAATGAAATGACGATTGCCCAGGCTCTCAAGCAAATCAATGCGAACAAGTTCGTCTTGCCGGCAATCCAACGTGAATTTGTATGGGGGCCTGAGCGAATTTGTAAGCTCTTCGACAGCCTGATGCAGGGCTTTCCGGTGGGATCGCTGCTTTTTTGGAACGTCGAAGCCGAGTACAGCGGCACGCTGCGGTTCTACGGTTTCATGCGGGACTACCACGAAAGGGACAACCGGACCTGCCCCGAGTTGCCTGTCATCCACGACCAGGATGTCACGGCGATCCTTGACGGACAGCAGCGTTTGACCGCACTAAACATCGGTCTGCAGGGTTCAATGTCCATGAAAAAGCCGCGGATGCGATGGACCAGCGACAACGCGTTTCCGGCCACGACGTTGTATTTCAATCTCACTGATGCGCCAGAAGACGACGAAGAAGGCGAGACATTTCATTTCAGGTTTCATGAACGGCCGCCAGAGGGAGACGACATCTGGTTTCCGGTGCCAAAGTTGCTCAGCCTGACAAAAGGCGTTCCCATGCTGTCGTGGTTGCAGTCGCAGGGGCTGGGTGGCGAGGACCTAAACCGGGCCTTCTCCCGCCTCGATTGCCTCTACGATGTCATCAACACAGAGAAACACATTGCCTACTTCGTCGAGGAACGGCAAGATATCGACCGGGTCCTCCAGATCTTCATCCGGATGAACTCGGGCGGAATTGTCCTGTCCTATTCCGACCTGCTCCTGAGCATTGCCACGGCGCAATGGACGAATAGAGACGCGCGGAAGGAAGTCCAGTCCCTCGTCGACGACATGAACAATGTCGGCAACGGCTTTCGATTCGACAAAGATCTGGTCCTCAAGGCCGGGCTAATGCTGCTTGACGTGCAAAGCGTTGGGTTCAAAGTCGAGAACTTCAACCGCAGCAACATGGAACTGCTGGAAGCAAACTGGGATAGCGTGCGCGAAGCCCTGGTCCGTTCCGTGCAACTCGTCTCCGATTTTGGATTCGACGACACGAACCTGCGAGCAGACAGCGCTCTCCTCCCCATCGCCTACTACATACATCGCCGGGGCCTGCGGCAAACCTATCTCTACGCGCAGGCTGAACATGAAGACCGAGAGCACATCCGGCGCTGGCTAATGCGATCGTTTCTCAAGCCGTCCGGGATCTGGGGGAGCGGGCTCGACACGCTCTTGACGGCGCTGCGAACCATTGTCCGTGAGTCGGCAGCGGACGGTTTCCCTGTTGCAGCTATTGAGGCCGAGATGGCCCGGCGCGGGAAAGGACTCGCCTTCTCAGACGAGGAAGTCGAAGAGCTGTGTGCCATGCGCTACGGCGATCGCCGGCTCTTCTGCCTTCTCACCTTGCTTTACGATTTCGTCGATACCCGCAACAACTTCCACATCGATCACTTCTACCCGCGAAGCCGCTTCACAGTTGCCAGGCTGAAGGCGGAGGGTGTCCCAGATGGGGATCTCGAACGACTACGTAGCCAAGTTGATGAGGTCGCCAATCTCCAACTGCTTGAAGGCGGACCGAATATCGAAAAGGCAGCCAAGTGGCCTCATGACTGGCTGGAAACCCGGTTTGGCAGTAGTGACGAACCGGGAAATTCGAAAACGCGAAGTGCCTATCTTGACCGTCATGACCTTGTCGACGTAGCGCCCGGAATTCAGGATTTTGACAGGTTGTATGAGGTGCGTCGCGCCGCAATCCAAAAGAAGCTGGTCGCAATTCTTGCTTGAGACCGCCCTATTCTGCACTCAGCCTGAATCGACCCCAATTAGTAAATGCACTCCATGAACGACAATTCAACACAAGCCGCCAAGCTCGAAGTGTCACGCGATGATCTATACGATCAGGTCTGGTCAAAGCCGATGACACATTGGGCCTGTTGGTCACTCTGGGCGGTGCGGTCGAATAACTGTTGTCTTGTTAGTCTTCGTGGGGAATCTAATCCCAGCCGGTCAGATAACGCGCTGTGGGATCAAGCGGACATGGGCCGATACCAGCGCCTTCATTTTGTCCCACGGTACGACAGAGTTTTTTGGTGGGATTGTGGGAGAAAACTGGTGTTCTAACACTCAATAATGGAGCAAATCATGAACGCCAAAACGAAAAGCCCCGCTGGTCTGCCCTCGAAGAAACATGGCATGAAGTCCGGAAAGAACCGCGACAACAAATCTCCCAAGTCCGGGAAAGCCCCTCGGGTGCCGATGACAACGGAAGCTGTCCGGCGCATCGAACAAAGCAAGACGCCCGACAGTGGATTTGTAGACCGCGCCCGAAAAACGGTTGCTCACGGCCGCCCGAAGCAACCGGCACGTCAGCCCTGATGCTATGACTTGAGCACAGCCTTGCTGAATTGGGATCAGAGGCCAAATTCAGCAAGGCGCTTCCTATGGTTGTCCAATGCGCTATCGTAGATCTGCGGCCAATCCTGCCAAACGTCGTGCAAGTCTTGAAGCAGTGTCGGATTGTCTAGCTTGCGACTTGCGTACTCCCACACACGCTCAATGTAACTCATGAACCCAGCGATGTGTCCGTAGATTCGCAGCCGAAGAAGTTCATTTTCCCACTTCGCATCCCCGTCGTCTGACAATGCACTCTGCAATGTCCCGTCGGGAGGCGAACCCTCCGCGGCTTCGATCGTTCGGCAAATGTCTTCAACAACCTTGAATGTAAGCGGTTTTTGGCCCGAAAGAACTCCATTCAACTTTCGAACAATATTTTCGCTTCCATTGGCGCCGTCCGGGTGTTTTGCCAAAAGGGTGTGGATCTGGCGGGCAACGCTGGTCGGGCCCCGACTGCCCGTTCGCGGAGCACTATGGTGAGCTCGCTCAAATTCAGCGACGGCGGCGACCCAGGCGGGTCCACTCGACCATCTCTGCCCGCCATTTTCAGTCGACTGAGGTGTCGGGTTCAGAATTGGGTTGTCCTCCTCGCCGGGCGCGGCCGCTGCCGCCGAAACGAGAGCCAGTTGCCACATCATACCGGTCTGAAACGCCAGTCGCCCCAATCGTTCCGCATCGAGGCTTGTTTCGCGTTCCACATACCTTTGCAGAGCTGTTCCTTCGGGCAATCCTTTCAGGCAAGTCTTTATAAGATCCTTTTCGGGGATCTTGCCTTGTTCCAAAGCGAGGCCGTTCCGCTCCGGCTCAGAAAAAGCTTCGATGAACGAGGCAAATAAAGCTCGCGACGTGTTCGAGCCTGGAGCCGATGTACCAGAACGGCTGACTTCCATACCCAAAAGAAGTGAAGTTGGTCCGCCGCACCATTTTGCGAACTCGTCGAAGGACAAAGCGTACTTCTCTTGGAAGGTATTGAGAGAGGCATCAAGGTCAGCGAGGTTGAATCTTTTTGCTTCTTTTCGGTCGGTCCGATCAGCCCAATGATCTAGGAGCTGTGTAAAGAAAGCCCGCATCTTCTTACTACCAAGGGAGACTGCCTCGGTATCGGGAATACGATCTTTCATTTTGCGGAGACGGTCGGCTTCGCGAGCTTGCGTTTCTGTAAGGCTGCTGTTGCGAGCAAGAAAAGGAACATGCTTCGGTTGAATGTTGGGCCGCGCTGCGCCGAGGTCCGCGCAGTACGCATTCATCAGGGGGCCTTTGAAAGGATAGCTGATCATCGCAGTAGTCGGTTTTTTGGGTCTTGTGTTGATTGGAGCTGTTTGGAGGGAAGTGCTATCGATTTGTTGCAGCTACGGAGGGATCCCCTGTTAAATGCTCTTGCCAGAAGGTTTTTCGAGTGGCTTCAGAGCCGATGTTGAACCGATCCATCAGTGAGGATGACGTCCTCCATGGGGATATCCCAAGGCATCGGGAATATTGTCGGAATGCGACAGTCGGCAAACCCGACCCCTACCACTCGTGGTAAGGGATCAAACTGAGCTAGTGTACGGTCATAGTAACCACCGCCATTTCCAAGGCGAAAGCAGGCATCGTCAACCCCCAGCAATGGCGTGACTACAACGTCCGGGATGAAATCTGGTCCGTTCGTAGGTATCGGAATATTCCATATGCCACGAACCATCTTACATCCCGGAAACCAAGGTCGGAAAACCAGCGGTGCGTTTTTTTCTAGGACCACTGGCAATAGAACAGTTGAGCCTGCGGCCTGGACGCGTGCCATCCAGTCACGCAAATCCGGTTCGCCGCGAATTGGCCAGTATACGGCAATCTTCATGCCTTTCTGTGGTGCGATAAGTGTATCAAGCGCCCTAGAAAGCGTTTGCGTCATGACGGCCCGTTCCGATGTGGATACACGCCGCCGCGCGTCCAGCAATCGAACACGCTCGCCTCTCCGGAATCGAGCGACATCTCGCAGGGTATCGGGATCAACCAGTTGCCCGTTTACCAACATGTGAGCTATGCAAGGAATTGAGCCACCTCTGTCGTCTTGCGCCATGCTTCTTTCTTTGCGGGTGAAAAACCGGTGCGTGATGGATTACACAAAATCAGCAAGATGGGAATCCCTGCGATTCAGGTTTTCGGCGGAACGCTTTAAAGGTAGACAGCCGCGCGATCCTCCGCGCCGCGTCCGAGGCGCAGAAGGCCGTGGATTACATCATGGCTGGCGCCGCGCGGGCCGACCGGGTGGGAACTGAATGAAGGCAAAACATAGACCTCGAATCAGGTGAGGCGTGATGCGGCGCGGGTGCTAGGGGCTCGGCGGCATGCCATTCGGCCCGAGCGACGTGGTCTTTTCCAGAAAGACGAAGCCGAATCTCAGAAACCCCAACGCGTATTCGTCGGCATACTGGAACGACACCTGCAACGCACGGCCCCGGTCGACGCCCTTGCCCCAGGATTGCCAATGCTTCGCCGAGGGCGTGTCGCCGGTCCGGTCGTGCTCAATCCCCTTGGCCGTGACCGTGGTCAGGCCGGACCCGTAGCCGGCGGCGAACTCAGCGAGGTTCCAAGCATTGCCAATCTCGACGAAGGGTTTCTGACCCGGAACCGCAAGACGCGCGCGGTGGTCGGAGAGGCACTTGGTCACATCGCGTCCGAAATCGACCATCAGCCGCTCGATCTCAGCTTCGCTTGTGTTGACCATCGGAACGGCGACATGGCACCCCAGTGTAACGCGCGAGAGGTCCGCGGAATGCTCGGACCAGCTGGTCTTGCAGCTGGCGTCAGAGATCGGCGGGTTCGGGATCTTTTCGGCACCGTAGCCGTCCCGCTCGCGTTCGGCCGAACCGATCCCGCCGTAGCGCGCCCCACTCTCACTCAGCCAGTAGTGACGGGTCAGGAAGGTAACGCTGCTCAGAAGCTCGCCAAACCGGCGGCATTGCAGCTTGACGGTGCGGGACGGGATGTATTCGTCGACGAACCTGTCGCGCTGTCTGGTCGTGTCGCATTCTTTCCGGATCGAACCCATGTAGGACATCTCGTCGATCTCGCGGTCGAAATATTCCGGCGTGAAGCGCCGCAGCGCGAAGTCGTAGGCCGCGACCCGCTTGGCGAGCTCGTCCGGCAGGTATCCGTCGACGGGCTCGGCAGCGCGGAACAAGGCTTTGAACCGGTCGTAGGCGGTAATCAACTTTTTGTCGTCATTGTTCTCCGTCGCGATGATCCCGGTCAGAAGCGTGCCGTAGGTCAGTTCGCAGACGGCAGCGACCTTCTCGACCACCTCGGGGCTCATGTTCTTACGAAATTGGATCAGGGTTTCTCTCGAGTTTCGGGTCAGCGCGTCTCGCAGCACCGCGTGGTCAACGAACGCGGCCGGAGCGTAGCCGTAGAAGAAGTTGTCCAGAATCTGGAGCGTGGCGAAGAGGTTGAGTCGGTCGCTTTCCCGAAAGACATACTTGAGAAGCTCCGCGCTCCGGGCATCGGCGCGCGCGCCGGCGAGCGTGTCGAGGTCATGGCAGACGCGAGCCGTCAGCATCAGCGTGGCCAGCTCGGAGTCCCCGTCCAGAAGCCCGGCAACCGTGTCGAAGGGCGCCTGCGAGTCCGCCGCTTCGAGCGCGGTGCAGAAGGCGCGTTGCTGCTGCGCCGCCGCCCCCGTCGGAAGCGCCACCAAGGCCAGCGTGATGAGGGCGTGTTTCAGAACCATAACACATCTCTAACCAGACACGGTCCGAGTGTCACGCTGATCGCCCCGCCACGCAAGCAGAGACGGTCCCGGTCCGGTGAGTCAACACGACCGCCATCAGTTGAGCGATAGGTTCTGGCACAGGGAAGGGCGGTGAACTTGTCTGGATATTTATTCGAGTGCGCTCCTCCGACCTCCCAGTCCAAGGCCTCACACACCTAAAGCGTCAAAACGGTCGTTTTTGCCCTTGACAGAAACGTATGGGTTTTGGCCGGTGCCTGGGATGCCTAGTATATTTTGTCTTCGCCCATTTCCCGTAGAACGTTTGCGAGCTCGCGAGCAAGATTATCGAACATTTCTGGTATTTGTCGGAACACAGGGGCGTGGCGGAGGTACACTTCGCGCTGATTAGGGGCATCCTTTAGAAGTTTATAGGCGGCTTCAGCTTCTTGAGCGAGGTTTGCGATCTGGGTACCAAGCTTAGGGGCAACGCTCAGTATTTTTTCAGACCGTGCTGTGCTTTGCACGATGGACAGCGTCTCGATTGTGTCTTCAAGTAAGCGACCACACAAGGACGCTGCAAAATCAACATCTCGCCTCTGGTCTTCTTCTTGAAGCAATCTATCAAGATTATAGCTGAGGTCTCCCCTCATACCAGAGGTATAGTTTACCTTTCGAAGCAAGGATTGGACTTCACGATAGTGTGCCCGATGGTCTTGTTTATCGCGGAATTCCTGAAGCTCAGATATTGAGTCAAGAGCAGCGCCGAAGATGGAAAAAATTTGCTTTCCTATGAGCAGAAATGGGTTGTCTCCCACAAAAAACCTCCTTCGCAAAGAACATCAAAAAAACTAAGTATAGGGTTACACGCAGGCATGTTCTAAACAAGAGGTCGCAACTGCCAAAAACCCCTCGCCAAAAACTAGTGGCCAAAAACGGTCGTTTTTGTCCAAGCCCCATGCACCACCCAGGATCAATCGCTTAGCTATGACAAAAACCCCCGGGCAAAAATTTTGCAGTTTTGGCAGGTTTTTGTCTGGGTTGAGGAGGGGCGTCCGCCACCATCTGTCAATGTCTGCTCACGGGAACGCTGCGATGCAGCATTGACCCGCACACTCAGCATCCGGTTGGGGCCGTCCTCATCGTCGTGATCTAGGCCTTCCAATGAGATGCTGCGGTTGTTCCGATGACGGCAACGAGCCCACTTTGACCGATGCTGCGCGATGCCCCAATTACAGCAAAGCGCAGTAAACAGACACTGCAAATCTGCAAAGTCTACCCGCAATCCACAGAGGGCGCGGCCTAGACCCGACCTTTATCATCGCACTTGAAACTGAAGCGCAATTTCAATTGATCAGACACTCGCGCTGCGCACCAAAGATTTACTCTGGCAATGACCTCTCTTAGTGTCGCGAGAAAAGTTGCCGCATACGGTATATGCGGATTTTTGACAGAAATTCTTGTGAGCATGAGCAGCTGCAATGACTAAAAACATTGATATTGAACGTCGATTTGCCCCGACAGAAGAAAATCAACTTAGTGATCCAGACTACCTTTCGTATTTAGGAGATCAGCCTCACGGCGTCAAAACGTGGCTAGACTTGCTACAGGCGAGCCCCATCGTAGTGCTTGGCGAGGGACGGATCGGAAAGACCTTCGAGTTTGTGTCACAAGTTGAGAGTTTAAAGTCTCAAACTGAATTTGCGTTCTTTGTTCCTCTGGAACGGTTGCACGATGAGAATTTGGACGAGGCGCTAGATCCAAAAGAAGTCCAACTTTTCCATGCGTGGAAAAACTCGGCAAATTCAGTTGGTTACTTTTTCCTGGATGCATTGGACGAGTTGAAACTCCGTGAAGGCACTCTGCGCAAGGCGCTCAAGAAGCTACAAGATGCAGTTGAACCTCATTTTGGGCGCGTCAATGTCATCCTATCTTGTCGCCCCGCCGATTGGAAAACCACCATAGATCAACAGTCGTTGAAAGCCTTCTGCGTTTCAGGGAATGAAAGCCGCCCAGAAGTCATTGCGGACCCAGAAGCAGCTTTTCTTGCCGTTGTTTCAAGAGAGGAAGCAAATGCTGAAGAAAAAGACCCGGCGGAAACGGAATTCGGTGGTGTTGATCGAAGTCAAGTCAATATCGTTTCCATATTACCGCTGAGTAAGAACGAAGTACGTGATTTTGCAAAGCTCTACTCCACAGAATGTGCGGAGGAATTTTGCAATCACCTTGAATCCAATGATATTTGGCATCTTCATCGTCTGCCCGCAGAGATTATGGACACTCTTGATCAGTTACAGGCGGGCCAGCCGCTGGGACAGCTAGAAGAGCAAGTTCGGTTCGGCATTCAAGAAAAGCTAGGGGAGACCGAAGAAAATAAGCGTCGGTCCTTAAGCTTAGACAAAGCCGTAGCTGGGGCCGAGCGGATCGCACTTGCATTGTTCCTCCTCAAACGTCGCAGCCTAAAGACTGAGAAAAACAATGATCCTGAGACCTTGGACGTAAACGACGTTCTCACTGATTGGCAACCCCACGAGCAGGAGGAACTGATTGGGAAGGCATTGTTTGACCCAAGCGGAGTTGGGGCAGTTCGCTTTCACCATAGGTCGTCTCAAGAGTACTTAGCCGCCAGAAGGTTGCTCCATCTACGTGAGCAAGGCATGCCAATCCGTGAGTTTTTCGAGCTACTATTCAGCAACATCGGCGGGGAGCAGGTTGTTAAGCCTAGTATGGCGCCGATAACGGCTTGGTTATCACTGTGGCTTCCCGATGTTCGTCAACAGGTGTTGGATCTCGAGCCAACTCTTCTTTTTCGACAAGGTTTACCCAGTGCTTTGCCACTTGATTTGAAGGCTGAGATTTTAAGAGCATACGTCAAACAGTATTCGAATAAGGACTGGTGCCGCACAGGAGTTGATGCAGAAAACCTGCGGCGAATTGCAGATAGCAACCTAGCTCCGGTGGTGCGGGAGCTTTGGGTGGAGGGCTACACCGGGCACGACAGCCGAGAGATTTTGCTGGATTTCATTTATGCGGCTCCAATTTCGGAGTGTGCTGATCTCGCACTTGATGCCGCCTTGGATTCAGAAATCGGGCCCGTTCACCAAACCTACGGAGCTTGGGGCGTTCTGGATGGCGGTACGGACGAACAAAAGCAGGTGCTAGCTAACGCGTTGCTGCAAGGCCATATGTCAGAGCGGATTACAAGGAACATACTGCCGCGATTGGTCCCGCAGCACATCAGCATAGATGAAGCATTTGCTCATATTGAGAGCATGGAGGAGATACCAAATTCAGTTCATGGATTGAATTATAC
The DNA here is from genome assembly GCF_009363615.1 of Ruegeria sp. THAF33. Taxonomy (NCBI): domain Bacteria; kingdom Pseudomonadati; phylum Pseudomonadota; class Alphaproteobacteria; order Rhodobacterales; family Roseobacteraceae; genus Ruegeria; species Ruegeria sp. THAF33. Next base: position 118,684 of record NZ_CP045385.1, read on the forward strand.
GCTTTATCAAATTTCGAAGAACGCAGAGGTTTCACGTTCGGATCAGATTTCATTGCGTAGTCACTTAGCCGATGCCATTTGGCAAACACGCCGCGCCGATTGCAGAATGTATCAGGCCCATTCGGAGAAAGATCACTATCAAGATGGTCTCATTGCTGCGTGCGCTGCATCAATACCTACAACAGGTGAGAATTCCCAAGTCTGGGCGCGTGCGGTTGCAATAGCGATGCACTTCGGTGAACGACGTGAGAGCATCATCGCAAAAGAGGAGACAAAGGCAGTTTGGGTTGCTCTTGGTGAGAACCCCGTACTTCGCGCGAGCTTGTTTTGGGCATGCCTTGAAATGGCGGACGAACTTGAAGGGCATGAGGATGACTGGCCGAGGTTCATTCGATCAATTTCAGAAAGCAGAAGATCAACTCGACTGGACGACAGCGACTTAGAATGGCTTCTTCCAACTCTCGAAAACGATGCACCCGAAAACCAGCGAGGCGTCGCATTTGAGGCCGTTAAGTACTTCTTTGATCTGAGAAATAATGCGGATTTGGCGCGATCAGTATCGCAGAGGATTCAAGATAAGCCAGCATGGTGTGAAACCTTGCATCAGATTTTGAACCCGCAGCCGCGCGAACCCGATGAATTCGAGCTGGAGATGCAGGCTCGGGAAGCAGAACATGAGCAGGAAGAAACAAAGCGAGTAAAGGACTGGGTTGAATGGCGCTCCGAAGTGCTTGCTGATCCAGACTTCCTGATGGACGGTGACAGGCGGATCGGAGTTCTTTTTGATGCTCACAAGGTGATCGAACAAGGCATGGAACGTGACAGCCACTGGGGGCTCTGGGATAGTCATCTCATTGCCAGCACCTTTAGCGAACAATTCCTTGAACGATACCGAGCGGAATTGTCCAAATACTGGCGCGAAACAGAGGTTTTATTACCAAGTGAACGCGAGGCTAGCGAGCGCAATGCCATTTATGACAAGTACCTCCTAGCCCTGGCAGCAGTTAAGGCAGAGACAGAAGTTTCAGGTTGGGAATACCGGCTTACACACGAGGAGGCTATTCAGGCTTCGCGAATTGCTTGCTTGGAACTCAACGGATTTGGCAGCTACTATTTTGAACTCGACAGAGCACATCCGGATGCGATGGCACAAGTCATCGCCCAAGAGAGTCTGGCGCAACTGAATCAGCTGAATGAAACAGGTCGCGCGGACATGTTTCATGACATTTTTTATCACGGAACGGACAACATGAAATCTGCCTTTGCAGCTCATGTTGCTCCGCAACTGGGTGCTAGGCCGCTTGGCGACATTCAGGGCTTGCGCGATGCCATAGACTACGCCGTCCGAATTATTTCTACGCATGGCTCAGAGGAAGAAAGGCAGATCGTAACAAATACGTTGCAGTCCGGATTGCCTGGTGAGGAAGACTGGCCAAGTGGCTTCAAAATTTCCCTACTTGCAACCCTGAATCCTGAAATTGGATGCCAGGCACTTTTGGATGAGACATGCAATCTAGACGACAACTCTCAGCGTTCTGAAGCTGTGGCAATTTTTGCATCCGTATTTGGTGACAGGCATGACCGGCGAATGCCAAATCTGAACTCTATACCCGTTGAACGCCGGGTGCCGGTGCTTCGTGACCTCATATTGCGAGCATACCAAGCTGTTCGCCGCGACGAAGACGTTAGACACGATGGTGTCTATTCACCAGGCGTACGAGACAACGCTCAAGATGCGCGATCTTTTTTGTTTGATACCTTGTTAGAAGTAAAACACCCGGCTGTTCTATCGGTGCTTCATGAACTCGCGGAAAGGCCAGAGTTCTCCCATATGCCTGACCGGCTTCGCCAGATGTCCTATGAAATCGCTACGCAAATCAGCGACGATACACCTTATCCGCTGGTTTCGTTTCAAGCACTAGACCGTGAGAGCGCGTTTATTCCCTACGACAACAGGTCATTGTTTACAGCAATGATGGGGCGGCTCGATGCATTTGAACACGACATACTGCATGCAGAGGATCGGCCGATTGAAGCGCTACGCTTGCTGGATCAAGAAACAGGTTTGCGCTCATTCATTTCAAATTGGCTTCGGGGACGAGACCGGGGTGTGTTTGACTTTACACAAGAAGCAGTGGTCGCTGATGAAAATCGCACGGACTTAAGACTCCATCCAAAATCCCTGCAAGGATATGCAACGGTGGAGCTAAAGCGCGAGACTTGGAGTATTTCTGAGTTTGAAACCGCCCTTCACGATCAGCTTGTCGGTCAATATCTTCAACATGAAAGATGTCAGGTCGGATGCCTCCTTATTTGTCAGCGAGCCCAAAAGCAGTGGCGGAACCCTGAAGGTGGACAGATGTGGGGACTAGAAGAAGTTGTCATTCATCTTCAAACACAGGCTAATGAATTGATGTCGCAATACCCGGAATTACACCTTTCGGTAAAAGGCATCGATTACTCCTAGTTCTCCGTAACAAACCGACAAGCTCGAAGGTCCGTTTTACATGTTGGGTTCCAGACCGTGCGTCGGCGCATCCAATGGCCACTTCCCGCCCGCTCTTCGGGACAAGCCAGTTTAACCACCCGCAAAATCTATGTCCGCTTTGGGCTGAGACCGGTCCTCAACAACCATTGAGCCTATGGCAACTTTGTCCGCGCTTCAGACCTCGACCATGACCCAATTGGAGCAGGTGCAGCGAACGGCGGCTATGCGGGTTGTGACCGCAGCATCAAGAGTGTCTGCTGGATGTCGGCTAAGGGCCGTCTTTGAAGCCAGGTAGCATCGCACGCGATAAACCATTCTTGGGTTTGGCTGTTCCCATGCGCAAGGTTTTGAGTTGTTCTGTTAGCTGCCAACAAGCACCTCGCCGACCAAGTGAAGCATGGCTTCAGTATAGGTCTTCTGATCACCGCCATAGGCGATCTCAAGTGCCGCGCGATCAAATGCCGCTGAAAGTAGGTTGGTAAGCGCATCGATGTGCTGCGGCGACTGTCCGGGAAGGGCGCGCGTAAGTCCGTCGCGAAGTTCTTCGCTGCCATTTGCGCGTGTCAAGGCAACGGCATCGCTATGCCCCAGTACGGCAGGGGCTTCTTCCAGCAAGAGACGGACCCGACCGGGCACTAGCATTGCTTCGAAGAAGGCGTTCGATCCAATAATCATGGCCTGCTCCGGTTCGGCCACATCACGGGTTTCCTGGTCGATATGAACGGAAATTGCTTTTGCTTCTTCTTTGGCCAGCGCACGAAACAGGTCAGCCTTATCTGCAAAGTGATGATAGAGCGCGCCGCGCGTGACCCCAGCCCTGCGCACGATTTCCGGCGTTGGCGTTTCAGCAAAGCCCATTTCGATAAACAGATCCCGCGCGGCCTCAAGAAGCTTTGCTCGCGTATCCGCGCGTCTGTCCGCTTGGCTCCGTCGCGCGGGCTTAGTTGTGGTCATGTCAGCGCTTTCCGGCTTTTAGCAAAGTTATCTTACATACATCTTGCATGTTATTGCAAATGCATGTTACATACATATTGCATGTAAATGAAAGGAACTCAAAATGCGTGTCAAACAGTACTATCCTGTCATCCAGTCCGAAGCAGTTGCAGAGACAGCCGATTTCTACAAACGCCACTTCGGATTCCGTGCGGCCTTTGAGGCCGATTGGTATGTGCACCTGCAAAGCGAGGCGGACCCGTCGGTGAATCTGGCGGTCGTCCAGTCTGAACACGAAACCATCCCCGAGGAATCGCGGGGCGCATCAAAGGGCATGATCCTCAACTTCGAAGTCGAGGACGTCGATGCAGTAGACGAAAGGCTGCGCAGCGATGGCGTGCCGTTGGCGAAGGCACTTGTCAGTGAACCCTTTGGGCAGCGCCACGCAATCTATCGTGATCCAAATGGGGTGCTGATTGATGTCATCACGCCCATTCCACCGTCTGAAGAGTTTCTGGCCCAGTACGCGGCTGACGCAGTTCCGGCCTGATTGAGAATGGCAAAGAAGCTAAAGGACTGGTTCGATAGTGATTGCGCGACCTTGCTGGGTCGCGCAATTAAGGCCAACCACAAAACGTTCGATGTCGACAGTTATGCGGCCGAAGTAGACAGGGGCGTCCGGGCCCTTGAACTGAAAGATCGCATTGGCTTGATGTCAGACGCTTTGCGTGCGCGACTGCCAGAAGACTACAAAGAAGCAGCTGCGATCCTCGCCGCCTCTCTAGGGCAGCCACTTGAGGGTGAGACAGGCATGTTTACCACCGGCTACTGGCTCATGCCGGTTGCGCGCCTGATCGAAGATCATGGAGCCGACGAACTCAAAACATCTCTGGACCTGTGCGAAGCAATCACGCAACGCCACACCGCCGAATATGCCATTCGACCCTATCTTGAACGGTATCCATGCGAGACTTTGACACGCATCCATCAATGGGTGCGCCATTCAAACTGTCATGTCAGGCGGCTTGCCTCAGAAGGTGTTCGACCCAGGTTGCCCTGGGCCCGCCGTCTCAATGCCTTCATCGAGAATCCCGAATCCGCAATTGCCGTTGCACATACTCTTCGTTCGGACCCATCCCCCTATGTGCGCAAGTCCGTCGCCAACCTGATCAACGACATCTCTAAAGATCATACGGCATTGGTGATTCAGCTGGTTGAGCGTTGGCAGGAAGATGCATCGCAAAACACAAAATGGATCATCCTCCATGGGACCCGCACCCTCCGCAAGCGGGGGGTGATGGGTTGATCTGCAGCGACTATCTAACTGCATAAATGGCGGCTCTGGGGAGGCGCTGTCGCCGACCCAACTAAGTTGGGATTACTCACGAAGTATATGGCGCAACGCCCCGACGGAATACCAGGTCTGGCGCACACAAATCGGCCCGGCGCAGCCGCGCACCGCGAGCGCGCCTGGGCTGGCTTCCTCCAGCGTTCCTCTGAATCGCCAACCGTTTTCGGGACTTAGCATAGCGCCAGTCCAGGCGGTGCCATCAAAGGTCAATTCTTCCGCCAGGACATCCCCCACTCGCGCGCCTTTCATATCTTCGGGTTCCCAAGCCCAAGCAAGCCTCGCACAAATGATATTGGGATCGTTCGCGCATGTATCGAACGCGATGATTGCGCCTAATCCGGGCGTTGCGTACCGCCCGTTCAACTCAAATGCGTCAGCGCGACCTGCGAGTAGACCTGCCATCACTATGAAACTCAGTGCTGCAATCCGAAACTTGGCAGTTGAAACGCGAGGCGCGACTGCCGCAAACCGTTCGTGATAGTCGGGATGCTCCGTCCCCATCCATCTGTCCCACCACGTGAAGTACAACCCCATGTTCCATCGCCCTTGGGAGTGATGCAGGTCATGATGCGTCACACTTGTGAGCCATCCGATCAGAGGCTTTCCATTCGATCGCACCGGAAAGACTTCGATACCGCAGTGACCAAGGGCATTTCGCAAAATCATATGGGTGACGAAAACGAACAAGGCGACGGGATGAGCGGGCAAAAGCAATAGCGCTAAAGGCAGGAAAACTGCGTTCACAACAGCTTCACCGACGTCGAAACTGTAAGACGTAAATGGCGTCGGGTTGTGGGAGCGGTGATGGAGCTTATGCAGCCTGCGAAACAGTGCGCGGTGGTGCAGCAGGCGATGTGACCAGTAAAACCATGCATCATGTGCGACGATGAGGACAATGATGCTGGCGGCGAAATATGCGAATCCATAGTCCGCGATCTCATCGTAAATCTCGATGACGCCAGCGCGGCTGCCAAGTCCGATCAGTGTGCCGACGGCTGCAAAGATGGCCACGGTGCGCAAACTGGCCATTAACTCGCGGAAAATCTGACCTGATACGGGGCCAGAAGCGCGAATCTTCTGGCGGGCAAGGCGCGCCGCGAGGCCAAGATTGACAACGACATAAACACCGCCTGCACCAACCACGTAGCGCAATAGATCAGCTCCGAAGACTTCTGCATAAAGGCAGAGCAGAGATGTGATGTTGAGGAATTCCATTGGATGCTCCTTGAATGATGTTGAAGGTGCATCCGCATTGCATCGGATAAAGCTATGATGCTGGCTGATCCCGGAAATCAGACTGTTATCTTCGAAATCGGAGTTGATTTTTCGAAATCGATAAGCCTTGTTCGTTGACCGGATGGCCAACACGCGATTGCATGAACGCCATTATGACCGAGCTTGCGAAACTGGAGATTTTCTTACGCGGCGGGGCGATCGCAACGCTGCTGTTTTGCGCCGCCGTCTTTGCGTTGCACGGTCCGCCGAACCGGAAGGATGGCTCCGTCGTCGCGCTGTGCTTGGGTCTATGTGCCTATATGATGGTGTCTTCGCCCAGCATCGGCATTGAGGCCGGGCCTGTGTTCACGGTGCTCGTTGCGATCTCGGCAATCGTTCCTGTTCTCGTCTACTGGGCCGCACTGGAACTGTTTCAGGACAATCCAAATTTCGCACGCTGGCAGTTTGTCATATGCGGGCTCATCATTGCCGCAGCGTGGCTCTCGTTTACGTCGATCTCACTTGGGGTTGTGCGAGGCGCAGGTGCCCTTGTCATCTTTGCCCATCTGGTGGCCGTTATCATCCAGGGGCACGAGGATGATCTGATTGAGACGCGCAGACGCTTCAGGCGATGGTTTCTGCTCGTGGTCGCCGGTGTTGCGATCTTCATCACCGTTTTGGAAGTGACCGGGGCCGATCGCGGGTTATCGGTCGGTTTCTACCTTATGCATGCGTTGGTGTTCTGGGGGCTGGCGGCGGCATTTCTCTTATGGGTCGTGCGGGTTGATCCCACCATCTGGTTGGTCAGCCGGAAGAGCACCTTGCAGAGCGACAACACATCCCCGGCACAACGCGCATTGATCGGACGCATCAATACCGCAATGTCGGAGAAGCTATGGGAGCGCGAAGGACTAACCCTCAGCCAGATGGCTCAAGCGCTCGGCACCCAAGAGCATCGTTTGCGCAGCGCCATCAACCAAGGGATGGGATATCGGAACTTCTCAAGTTTCATCAACGGGTATCGCATCGCGCGTGCGAAGGAGCTCTTGAGCGACCCCAATCTGGCCGAGCGCACCGTGCTGAGCATCGCATACGATATTGGCTTCGCCTCCCTTGGCCCCTTCAACCGCGCGTTTCGTGAAGCGACGGGTCAGACGCCGACAGAGTATCGACAGGCAGCGTTGCGCTCTACCTGACTCATTTGGGTTCGAATGTCGGCACTGCTCCGCGGCCCAAACGTCCGCCGAATTTGATATTCTGCTGTTGCAGCGAATGTCCGGTAAGCGGGCTGCGATCGCAGCATCCATGCCGATGGTCGAGTGACCGGTATGGGCCGAAATTGCCCCGTGTCTTGAACAAGCCGCAGATTCCAAAGCACTCACATGCCCGGCATCCCTTTCACTGCCCTACACCCAACCGGTGTACGTCCAATGCACGCTTGATGCACGGATATCACCCCTCAGAAATTGTGGACATTTCCCTCCTCTGGACGCCCTGAAACAGCTTTCCTATCTAATCACTCAGGCACCCAATTGACCGAGGCGCACATGACCGAGATGACCGACCCCATGGAAGGTGCATCGCAGAATGCGCCGTCATCCGTTGATCAAACTGGTAGCTCCCTGATAGTTAAAGAAAAAAATGCTCCCGACCAGCTCGCCCGTTGAAAAAGAAACCCGAGAAATCAGTGCAAGATCATTGTCGAGCACCTGTGCGCTGTCGGGGTCGATCCAGAGACCGCCAAAGGTGAAGGGTATACCACAGCCGGCTTGATAGGACCCGAACGGGCCTTCGTCGATAGGAATGGCCGAATCGGATTTCGGCACATCCAACAGTTGTGCCGTGGGGCCGTCCCTGACGGTCAGGCAAACGGCATGTTGGTATCGAAGGCGGCGTCGCGGCTGCGGTTCTCGTCCAGCAAGGCTTGCGAATCGACGCCCTTCAATTTTGGCTCCAGGCCCACCAGTGAGAGGCCATCACCTTGGTGACACGTTTAATGCGAAATTCGTAATGTAGAAGAGGCGTGACCTTTGTGTCGACAATTTGCCAGGTGAACTGATCAGTGGTGGAGGTTCTGAAATCGGTGACGGCAATCTGTTCTGCGGGCGAATCCGGGCTGAACGTTCCGATATCTTCGACCCTTGATACGCAATCCTCATCGCCCCTGTTGTCCCGTGCAGCATTACCCGCGCCTGTGATGATCACATCTCAGGTTTCCATCCGGTCACTCCTTATGTGAGGTCTTGAACAGGTCCTTGCGCAGTGTCATCAGCGCGCCCGGGTCTATTCTGGCTTGAATAACGGTTGTTTCGTTAGAGGTGATAGCCTGTTGCAAGGCAGGGCCCATGCCACCGGGACCATCGACCCATATGCCTTTGCCACCACATAGCTCGGCAAACCTGTCATAGCGTGGTGATTGAATTTCCGCGCCCATCAGACGCCCACCGTAAAACTCCTGCTGATAGGCTTTTTCGGCGCCCCAGGCCTGATTATCCAGCACAATAATGGTGATCGGGAGGCCATGCTGAATGGCCGTCTGGATCTCGATCATCGTGTAGCCCACGGCGCCATCACCCATGATCGCTACGACAGGCCGATCGGGCGCAGCGGCCTTGGCGCCGATGGCCGCGGCCAGGCCAAAGCCGACAAGGCCAAAGTCAAGCGGCGTAATCAGGCTCATCGGTGCGTAATGGGCCAGCCGGTCGGCAGCCTGCAAGCAGGTGTTGCCGGTGTCCAGCGTCACGATGGCGTCCTCTGGCAATGTGGCACGTATTTCAGCCAGGGCGCGGCGGGGGTGCATTGGCAGCGTGTCCAGGGCCCCCTCTTCGGCCCGCTCGGCAGCAAGGCTTGCCATGTCAGCGTGGAAGGTGTCGCGCCAAACCTCGCAAGGCGGACGGGTACCAGCCCCGATCAGCGCCTCGGCCGTCAGGCGGGCATCGGCCTGCACAGCAATTTCAGCGGGGAAGTAGCGGCCCACGGCAGAACCGTCGATATCCACATGTGCAATGCGCGTATCGAGGCCGACATAATCATTGCTGTGGAAGGTGGAGTTGAAGCCAAGTCGCGCGCCCAGCACCACCATCACATCGGCCTCTTTGGTGAGGCGGCTGGCCACACGATTGCCGCGTGGACCCGCCTGTCCGGCAAACCACGGGTGCCCATGGCGCATCACGTCTGCATGCCCGGTTGAGGCCACCACCGGCACCTCAAATGTTTCGGCCAGAGCGGCAAGCGCATCACGCCCCTTGCCCCATTTGAAGCCACCGCCCGCAAAGATCACCGGGCGCTCTGCGTTTGAGAGCAAGCTTGCGATGGCACTGATGTCTTCGGGAGCCGCAGGTCCCGGGCGGGCGATGTTCACGGGCTTAGGATCGATGGCCGCGACTTCGGCTGCAAACAGGTCGCGCGGCACATGCAGAACCACCGGACCTCGACGGCCCGAATTGGCCAGCCGGATCGCGTCTTCCAGCATGGGCACCAGACGTGATGGGTCAGTCACCATAAGCGATCGTTTGCTAATCGGTGCGAACAATGCCACCTGATCAACTTCCTGAAACGTATCTTTCGCCTGATCTGCGCGGGTAATGGCACCAGCGATCACCACCAATGGTGAATAGGCCAGATGCGCCTCTGCGACGGCTGTCACGATATTCACGACGCCAGGACCTGCCTGCGCACCCAGCACCACACCGGGCTTGCCGGACATCCGCGCCCAGGCATCGGCCATGTGTCCGGCAGCCCGCTCGTCTCGGGCGCCGACATAGGCGATTTCGCCCCCCTTATACATCGCGTCGAAAAGTTCCAGCATCGAGCCACCCAACAAGCCGAAAACAGTGTCGATGTCGTTGGCCTTTAAAACGCGGTAAACGGCTTCGCCGCCATTTATGGTCGTCATTGGGTCATTCCTCGGATCTTGGGCGCAGGTTTTGTGGGTCAAACAGGGCGTCTGCGTGCACGGTGACGGGAATGGCACGGTTCAGGATCTGCACACTGAGGCCATCGCGTGGCGTGCCCTTGCGCACGAACAGCCAGCCAAGGCTCTTTCCGACCGTGTAGCCGTAGCCGCCCGAAGTGGTCAGGCCCACCGGCTTGCCGTCCAGCAGCACCGGCTCGCCGCCGTGAATGTCGATGTCATCGGCATGCAGTTCTGCATAATACAGCTCCCACCCCGGATCGCGGCTGAGAAGCGCATCGCGCCCCAGAAACTCCCGCCCTTCACTAACAACAAAACGCTCCAGCCCGACATCGAGCGGGCCAACATCGGCGGTCAACTCGCCGCTGGCGCGATAGGCTTTCTCCATGCGCATTCCATTGAAGGCGTAGGAACCGATGTCGATCAGGCCATGGGGGGTGCCTGCCTTAAACAAGGCGTCGTAGAGCGGGCCGATTTGCGCCAACGGTGCGTGCAGCTCCCAGCCCAGCTCGCCGACAAATGACACCCGCAATGCGTAACAAGGAATGCCCCCAACGGTAATCTCCTGACCGGACAGCCAGGGAAAGGCCGTGTTTGACAGATCAACGTCGGTGAGCTCTGCCAGGATGCGCCGCGACGCCGGGCCGGACATGGCCAGCATGCCCCAATCGGCGGACCGGTTGATCATCTTCACGTCTTCACCAGGGCGAATGTGCGCTTTGATCCAGTCGAAATCGGGTGTGGCCCGAGCGATGGGAGAGCCGGTGAAATAGCGGTTTTCGGCAATCCGCCAGACGGTGATTTCAGTCTCGAACCGGCCCTTCGGCGTCAGCAAATGGTTCAGGCTCATCCTGCCGTCTTTCGATGGAACCCGGTTGGCGGATAGCCGATCCAGCAACGCATGTGCATCCTTGCCGGAAATATCGAACTGGGCAAAGGCGCAAAGGTCAATCACACCAGCGGCACGGCGCGCTGCCTTTGCCTCGGCCATGGCGTTATTGTGCCAATTCTGATGCCCCCAGCCGATCTGTTCCACCTCGCCTACCTTGCCAAAATACCGAGGCCGTTCCCATCCGGCGATCTCGCCAAACACGGCGCCTTTGGCAGCCAGCCGATCATAGAGCGGGTGGCGGTTCAGGGGGCGCAGGCTGTCGAATTGCTTGCCCGGGCACGGCGTGTCATGGCGGCGCATGAACTCGTCCTTGGTGCGTTCGACAATGAAGGTATCGCTGGCGAAGTCACCATAGCGGCGCGGGTCAAAGCCACGCGTGTTGATCTCGGCCTCGCCGTGCACCATCCAATCGGCCAGAACCTTGCCCGCACCGCCTCCCCAGGCCAACCCGATGGACGATCCGCAGGACAGCCAGACATTCGGTGCCCCCGACGGCCCAACCAGCATGCCGCCATCTGGCGTGTGCGTGATCGCCCCGCGCACCGTTCGTTTGATGCCAAGCTTAGCCAGGATCGGCATCTTGCCCATGGCCACCATCAGGAAGTCGCTGATTGACTCGTAATCCGGCTGGAACAGCTCGTTCTCGGCAGCCCAGGGCGCGCCCTCGGGCATTGCCCATACGGTGGGGCAGACATGGCCCTCGTAAATGCCGATCAGTCCTGATTTCTGTTCCTGCCGGATATAGCCGCCATAGGCATTGTCCCGCATGACGGGCAGTTCCGGACGATCTTGGAATTCGGGTACGGTATCGGTGACAAGATAATGGTGCAGGCAGGACACGCTGGGAATTTTCAACCCGAACCATTCGCCGACCTGATTGGCATAGGACCCGGCGGCGATGATCACATGTTCTGCCATAACATCGCCGGTTTCCGTGCGCAGCAACCACATGCCGCCTTTGCGCGAGGCCCCCGTGACACGGGTGTTGCGTTCGATCACTGCACCGCGCGCGCGACTTGCTGCGGCCAACGCCATGGTCACACCTGACGGGTCGATATGCCCGTCCTCATAAGTGCGTATGGCTGCCTTTACATCGTCGACCTTGTAAAACGGGTTGAGAGCTGCGACCTCGTCCGGCCCGATCAGATCCATAGGCAGATCTAGCAGCTTGCCCACGCCCATGATCGACTTCATCCAGTCGACCTCGTCGTCGGTGGTGGCAATACGGATACCACCAACCTCGTGCCAGCCAATGCTTTGACCGGTCTCTTGTTCAACACGCTTGTAAACCTCGATCGACGTTTTGTTGATCCAGCCCATCAGGCGGCTGCCCACGGCATGGGCAATCTGTCCCGCCGCATGCCATGTCGAGCCGCTGGTGAGTTCCGCCTTTTCGAACAGGATGCTATCGGTCCAGCCATTTTCGGCCAACTGAAACTGAGCTGCGACACCCATTATTCCACCACCTATTATGGCTACTCGGGTGGTACGGATCGTATCGCTCATGCGAAACACTCCTTGGCGGGTTTGAGAGAGGCTTTGGCCGCATAGCGCGTGCACGCGATTTCAACTTCAAAGCCGTCCACAACAGTTTGCGCCTCAAGCCTGTCCAAAGCTGCGCTGACTATGCCAAGCGCCACAGAGCGTTCAAACCGATAGCTCCACGCTGCCGAGGCGATCTGCCCGACGACACGCCCGTTGAAATAGATTGGTTCATCATGGATCGGGATTGCGTCTGGTGAATCAAACAGGATCGAAACGATCCGTCGTTGGGGTTGGTGGCCTTTCAGCACGTCTTCACCGACAAACCCGGTACCGAACGCACAAAATGCGTCCAAACCGGCTTCGAACGGTGTCGTGCCGGGCGTCAGTTCGTGACCAAAGGCGCGAAAACCGCTCTCGATCCGCAGGCTGCTGCTGGCATAGAGCCCGGCATGGGTCGCCCCAGCCGCGATCAGCGCCTCATACGCGGTCATCGCCATGTCGGCGGGAATATATAGTTCAAAGCCGTCTTCCCCGGTAAAGGAAAGTCGTCCGGCCCAGCCCCGTGCAAGACCGATTTCCACCGGGGCAAAGCAGAACCGCTTCAGATCGGGGACCCTGCTGTTTGTGGTGGCTTGCAGAACAGTGCGCGCCTGCGCCCCGGCCAGCCCGAGGATGGCATAGCCGCTTGTCACGTCGGTAAACTCTACGCGGTGGTTCTTACGGGTGTCGCGCATCCGCTGCATCACACGTACGACCTCACCCGATCCAACGATCAACAGATAGGCGCCCGGCCCGTGGCGTTGAACCGTCAGGTCGCTTTCCACGCCGCCGCGTTCATTGAGGATTTGACTGTAAGCGATACGTCCCACGGGCACACCCATTTGGGCTGCGCAGAGGCGATTGAGAAATCCGCTGGCATCTGGTCCCTGCACCATGATCTTGCCAAAAGCGCTTTGGTCCAAAATGGCAGCCCCCGTGCGGCAAGCGTCAACCTCATGCCCGACCTGTTCGCGCCAAGCAGGCACCCCAAAACTCAATGGCAAATGCGCCGCTTCGCTGCCAAAATGCACCGCGCGCTCCCATCCGCCGCGCGCCTCGAACTGAGCGCCTGCGGCGACCAGTCCGGCATGGATGGGCGAGCGGCGCTGTCCTCGGGCGGTGTCCATCGAACGCCCTGGATAGGGGTTGTCGTAGTGCCGACCCAATACCTCGGGTATCCGGGCCTCGAGCGCTCCCAGCACGTTCATTTCCGGGCTGAAACGTCGGATGTCTGCCTCGTTCAGCTCCATTGTCGGCTCACCGGCGATGATCCATTCGGCCATGGCCTTGCCAGCGCCACCCGCCAGCGCGATGCCAGTCGAATTCATCCCACCCATCAAGAACAGCCCCGGCACCTCTGGGCTTTCGCCCAGCATGAACTGACTGTCGAGCGTAAAGCTTTCCGGGCCGTTCAAAAGCATCCGCACCTCGGCGCGCTCCAATGCCGGAATGCGGCGCAGGGCATTTTCCATCATTGGCATGAAATGATCCCAATCCTCATCCAGCAGGTCGAACGAGAAATCGGCAGGAAGGCGATCCAGCGGCAGCCCCTTGGCGTGGGGCTCGAACGACCCGACCAACAGCCCCTCGACATCATCGCGGGCATAAAGGAAGGCATCCTGATCGTTCAGCGTTGGCAGATGCGTCCCCATGCCAAGGGCCTGAACTTCGGGAAGTGGCTTGGTCAGCATGTAGAAATGCTCGCAGGCATAAAGCGGCATGTGCGCGCCCGCCATTGCCGCCACTTCGCGCGACCACAGCCCGCAGGCGATCACCACCTCGTCGGCCTCGATCACATGATCGCCGATCTCGACACCAGAGATGCGCCCGGCTTTCTTTTGCAGGCCCGTGACGGCGGTTTCCTCAAAGATTTGCACCCCACGCGCGCGGGCACCCTTTGACAGGGCCAGGGCCACGTCGGACGGATTGACCCGGCCATCCGACGGTGACCAGACCGCGCCGATTACGTCATCCACTTCGATCAGCGGCCAGAGTTCTTTAGCCCGGGCCGCGTCGACCACCTCGGCATCGAGCCCGAAGGCGCGGCCCAGCGAGACCTGGCGCTTGATGTTGGTCAGGCGATCCGGGTTGGTTGCTAATGTCAGCGATCCGGTCTGGGTCCAGCCGGTGGCTTGTCCGGTTTCGCGCTCCAGCTCGCCATAGAGGTCGATGGAATAGTTGATCAGCCTGGTCAGCGTGGCTGAAGGCCGCAGGCGACGCACCAAACCCGCCGCATGCCAGGTGGTGCCGCTGGTCAGCTTAGAACGTTCCAGCACGACGATATCCCGCCGCCCCTCGCGGGCAAGGTGATAGGCGATGGAACAGCCGATGACACCACCGCCGATGATAACTGTCCGGGCGTGGGCTGGCAGGGTCATGGCAGCATTCCATCGCGAATCATGTCGGAAAGCGTGGCGCGGAAAGCGTCAATCGCTTCATCGATCAGGCCGGGCGTATGGGCAGCCGAGGTAAGGCCCGATGTATAGGCCATCATGTCCACCCCGCGCGCCAGCATCCCATCGCGGTAGGCTTTGACTTGAGCTTTGGGCAGGCCGCGGATTTCTGCCGGAGACAGACCGGCCAGACTGTCGCGTCCAAAGTGCACATGAAAGATCGAGCTGTCGCCATAAGCCAGCCCGCTCACCCCAAGATCCGTCATCGTCCCCTTCATGCCGTCACGCATCCGCGCCGCCATTTCGTTTGCTTGGGCTTGTGCCTTGCCGGTTGCCAACAGGGGCATTGCCGCGCAAGCGGCGGCGGCGACCAGAGGCGCACCGTTGAAGGTGCCCTTGTGGCTGACCGCCGGGGCCAGCCCGTCGCGCAAAATCGCGTTGTTCATCAATTCCATGATGTCGGCCCGGCCACAAACCGCCCCGCCGGGCAGCCCGCCGGTAACGATTTTCGCCAAAGTGGTCAGATCCGGTACGATGCCATCTCGCGCCTGTCGCCCACCGGGGGACCAGCGGAAGCCGGTTATAATCTCGTCAAAGATCAACACGACACCGGCGTCACGGGCTATGTCATGCAGGGCATGCAATGTCTCGGTTTCCAGCGGCACGCAGCCGTAATTGGCCCCGGACGCCTCGATGATCACCGTGCCGATACGCTCATCCTGAAGAGCAGTCTGCATGGCCTGCGGCTCGGCCGCGCAAACATGAATCAGGTCGTTCACCACGTCAGGAATGCCAAGCGAAGGCGCCCTGACACTGCCAGGTTTTGCACCTTTCAGTGCGTGATCGTGCCAGCCGTGAAAATGCCCATCGATGCGCAGCACGTGTTCTTTGCCCGACCAAGCGCGACCCAAACGCAACGCCAGCATGGTCGCCTCTGTCCCCGAGGCGGTGAAGCGCGTACGATTTGCCGACGGATAAAGCCGGTTGATCCATTCTGCCCAGAAGATCTCGGCCTCATGACAATCCGCCGAGAAAATCGACCGTTCGGCCTGTTTCCGGATCGCTTCGGTAATCACCGGATGACAATGGCCCAGCATCTGACTGGCCGAGCCCATTTTGAAATCAATATACCGCCGTCCGTCCACATCCCACTTTTCCGCCCCTACGGCGCGATCAAAATAGGCCGGATAGGGATCGCGGTATCGCAATTCATGACTTACCCCGCCAGGCAGGGCGGCCCGGGCGCGGGTGCTGAGCTCGCTGCTGTTCATGTCGGCCTGCCGATCTGTTCGCGGGTCAGACGGATGTCGAAACGCGCGCGCAATGCACGGTCAAGATCGTCCGGAATGTGGCGCGGGTAGTGGGTGGCCAAAATGTCCTGAGCACTTTGCCGGGCCAGATCGCCAACCGGATGCGCGCCGTCCTGCTGCCATTCCCGGGGGGTGCGGCGGTCGCCGACGCCGGGGTAGAAATAGTCCGACTTCATTCGGTCGAACGTATGTGTCTCACCCAAATAGTGACCTTCGCCATGACACACCCCGGCGATCACCTCTGCCGCGATGTTTTCAGGCGTGGCTTCTATGCCGCGCAGAGTGCGCAGGATGTTTCCCAAAAGGTCATTGTCGCTGACATAGGCTGCGTGGCTGACGCCCAGAAGGCTCGACATCATCCCGGCCGCCTGAGTAACGATGTTGGATCCAGCATGGGCCGCCATGGCCACGGCCAGCGATTTCTCGGCGCCATATTGCGCATCGAGGCACTTCGCGTCGGTAATGCCCGCGATGGATGAGGTTGGCAGGTCGAAATGCCGCCCCATCTGCGCCGCACCGGCCATCAGGATCGCCTGTTCACCGCCGCCACCGCTCATCGAGCCTGTGCGCAGATCGGCCACCAGCGGCTTCGGGGCAAAGATTGCTTTGACTTCCGGGTCGACAAGCCGGGCAAACACCAGCCCGGCCAGCGTTTCGGCCACGGCCTGCACCAGTGATCCAGCGATGGTCGCGGGGCTGGTCGCCCCGGCTTGGCCCGCGCTGATCAGCTGAACCGGGAAACCCGCATTGATCGCCGCCTCGAGCACCGCGCAGGCCTCTTCGGCAAACCGCATGGGAGGCACCACGTGGCAGACCATTACGGTCAGGAAAGGACGGGCGCGAAACGTGGCTTCGCCACCGGCAATGCGATAACAGAGCTCGGCAATGGCGGGCACATTTTCCGGTTCACTGATCGAAATCGACACATGCTTGGACGTACCCATCAGGCAGGCATAGGCGGTGTTGATATCCATTTCAGCGTTGTCGTCGATATCTCGCGCGACAACCGAGCGGCTGAAATGATGGATGTTGTCCATCTGGTCGACGATCCGCGCCGCATCATAAAGGTCAGCAAGGGTCGAATCCCGATAAGCCCCGGTATCTAGATCAAAAACACCCGGTGCCGCGCCACCGGTCGACATATGCACCCGGGCGCCTTCTATGCATAGGTCATGCATTGGGCTCTGCCCGCACAGCGTGAACCCTCGCTGCGCTTTGCTGATCGCCTCCTGCACAAGGCCGCGGGGAAACAACAATCTGCCGTCATCGGTCAATCGGCCACCTGCTTTGGAGACCCTTTCGATCATCGAAGGGATGGCCTGGCTCAAGCCCAGCGTCTCCAGCAGCGTGAGTGCGGCGTCCTCAACCAATGCAACTTCTTTTGGGGAGAGCGGTTTGAAACGCGCGCCCTCGAGCCCGGGCCAAACCGGCGGGTTGGGATCGGGTTCATCCGTTTGTTTCAGGCGCTCTTTCCGACCACGCCTTCGGGATTCCACGGTCATTTTTGCATGAGTCCAACTTAATATTGTCCTACATTGCTCTTACCTACAGACCTATACAAATGGTCATTTCTCAGCGAGAAATGAGTTTTACTCACCTATGGAGCAAACATGCTACCTTCTCTCTCTGCCCTTCGTGCGTTTGATGCAGCCGCAAGGCGGGGGAGCTTTCGCGCCGCCGCCGAGCATCTGTCGATTACCCCAACCGCGATCAGCCACCATATCCGGGGCCTCGAAGACACTCTTGGGGTCAAGCTGTTCGAGCGTACCGGACGTCAGGTCAGGCTGACCGAAGACGGCATACGACTGGCCGAAACGACCGGGCAGGCATTCGGCATGCTAAACGATACGGTTCGTGCCCTGCGACGGACCTCGCGCAAGGTGGTGCGCCTTGCCGCAGGTCCGATTTTCACTGCCCGTTGGCTGATGCCCCGGATCAGCGACCTCTGGGAGCAGTATCCCCGGATCGAGCTGGAGGTTGTGCCGCATTATCGGCCCCGCATGGGCAATCACACCCAAGCGGATATTGTAATCAGCTGGGAGCGCCTTGCAGATATGCCGAGCAGTGCCATAAAGCTTCTCGAGTTGCGCCCCGTCGCAATTGCCAGCAAGGGGTATATTGACCAACATGGGGCAATCCAAGCGCCCGAGGATTTGTTGACCTTGCCTATTCTACACCAAAGGAACCATTGGGGTTGGCTTGACTGGTTTGCCGCCATGGGCGTGCAACCGGAAACCCCTTTGCGGGGGGCTGTGTTCGAAGATGCCAATGTTCTTTTTCGGGGCGCAGCCGAAGGTCAGGGGGCTATTGTTGGCTGGCTACCTTTGATTGAACAGGACCTGAGGGAAAGACGGGTTGTTCGCTTGTTCGAAGAAGACATTACACCAACTCACGGGTATTTCGTTGAAGCCTGGGAAGGCAACCGAACCCGGAGAGAGACGCAGGACGTTCTGGATTGGCTGAGTTCTCAGAACTGTGCGCTGGACGCCCCTGGAGCCTGAAGGCGAGACTGGTGCCATGTCCAAACCGGCCATTGGGGTTTGTCGCTGTGGTAGCCCAGTTCGAAAAACGCCTGTACGATTTGACAGGTTCAATGGCAGGATTGTCCCTCGATCTGTGAAGCGGAAAAGGTCGGGTATTCGCTCTGGCAGCGAAAGTCCGCAGAGCGAGTTGTGATCAATGCAACTGAGTTGGCTGCTGGATGTCCGTTCAGGGCCGTCCAAGACGGCTACCTTTTGTTGGGTCATATGAAATGCTGCGTTCGATCTTATGGCCGCGAAGAGCCCGTATTTAGTAATGCTGCGCGTCTTCTAGGCGGCAGAAAAGCGTAAAAAACTGCCGTTCTCACTGGCCCGTTGCGGATCAGGTGTGTGGTGAAAACCTAAGGCTTCAATCGGCCCCCTGTTTTCGCCTGAAGCGGTCAAGTTGAGCCTGATAGGCGATTAGCTCATCTTCAATCCTTGAATTTGTCCAGCCCAGATGTGGCGCTGCAGTCTCGGCAATTTTGCGGGCTTGTCCCAGGCCTTGATCCGGTTCCCACCCCAGACCAAGCCTCCGCATGAGCAAATCAGCCAGATTGGCGGGCATTTCGTTGCGCGCGCAACGCGCAATCTCGGAGCTGTAATCCTTTGGCATCTGGTTGCCGTCACATGCAGCGTCGTAGTCGAATATTGTCTGAGCGCTACAGTATTGCAGATCGCGCCGATCTCCGGAGGGCACTAGTCGCTTTTGAATCTCCCGGGTGATTTTTCTTGCGACGCGCCTATGGGTCATGATCGGGCCACCAGTCAGCGCCAGCATGTTGGGCAATCCATCAACCGCCAAATCATGTATCTTGATCTCGCGACTACCCATTGGATCCAGCGGATCACGCGTCAGCGGGTTGACGCCAGCCCAGGTAAACAGCACATCGCTGGGTTCCAAAGACAGCTTTGGAAGACACCGGTTGGTTTCCGAAACCATCCATTCAATTTCCTGGTCCGTCGCCGAGACGCTAGCGGCATCTCCTTGGAATGGTGTTCGCGTCAAACCGACATAATGGATACCGCGAAAGGGTAGGCAATAAAGTGGCTCGCCTATGCTGTTATAGGTGAATACCCCCCAATCAGCGAATTCCTCTGGCAGTTGAACCGCAATATGTATGCCCTTCATCCCCGCACATCTGGGAGCCGTATTTGAACCAGTCCTGGCAGTCACATCATCGACCCAAGCCCCTGCCAGATTGAGGACAAAGTCCGCGGTGACAGTGGCCGATTCAGGGGTGTGCAATGCGCCCTGCTCAGTCGATTGCAGCGTAATGTGCCACCGCGCATCCTTTTGCGCTTGCCTGATCTCCACCACCCGTGTGTAGTTACGAACGCACGCTCCCATCCGACGCGCATCAAACAGGGCATCCAGCGCGATACGCTCTGGCCAATCAAATAGATACTCCTGAAAAACCGCGATGCTGCGCAGCTTTTCAGGATCGCGCAACCATGGACTGATCGGAACCTGGTCGGTTTGGCCGGGGCGACAGCGACGATACTTAAGCGGCTCGCCGGTCGGACTAGTCATCCGTAGTGCTGCAAAGGCCGCATCCAGTTGCCAGGGGGTGTATTGATCATCTGAATAGATCGGCAAACAGAAGTTGATTGGCTTTACCCGGATGGGGATCGTGCGCACGATTTCGTCTCTGGCAAGCATGTCATCACGAACGGTTTTCATGGACATAGCCAGATGCCGTGGGCGCAACAACGTCCGCCAAATATTGGAGCCTGATGCCAAATGCCTGAGACCACAATGGAGCAAGCGACTGGACCGGCTGGTTGCCCCATTGGCAAAATCACCCTGATCGACCACAAGCACCTTGTACCCGGCCGCGCAGAGATGTTGGGCGGCGCTGGCGCCATTAATTCCGGCACCGACAACGGCAATATCAAAGTGGGTTTGCTCTAACTGGGACAGTCCGTGAGGTGACGTCGATGCGTTCGGCGGCAATGGTGTCTCCTTTTGTATCGTTATTGGTTTCAGCATGAAAAGGTACGAATTCCACCAGTTTCCGACCAAATCCCAATGTCATGGGAATTTCTATCTGCCATCAGACGGTATATACTCTGAGCCACATTCTAGCGATGGCAGCCGCGAAACTTAACTATAGCGCTTTGCATTGTACGCAAAACACAGAAAGCGCCAGTTTCGGTCATTTGTTCGACGGCGGCGAAAGTTCACTTGGTTTTGTTGCAAAGATTTGAGCCCGTTGAGTTGTTTCGGCAATCGCTTGTGAGTCAGGTGGCGAGCTCAGCAAACTGCTGAAATGGGCAGAGTCCGGGCGTGATTTGACCCTTGCGGATCATGTGCGCCACTTCTATTCCGTCAAGCGTTGCCGCCGCTGAAGCAAAGGCCTTGAACCCCAGCATTGGCCGAGTGCGTCTCTTGATGAAACGGTGGTCCTGTTCCACGATATTGTTCAAGTATTTCCGCCTCACCATCTCAATTGGGATCGGGCAGCCAAAGCTTTTGAGCATTTTGTTGATGGCCTTGATGCCGGCGGTGTTGGCACCGCTCTTGTCGATCACAATCTTCTTCGGCAACCCATTGATCTCCAACATCCTGGCGAAGAACTTGGTGGCGGCTGGTTTGTTGCGACGTCGCGAAAGCATGAAATCAAGGGTCTTGCCGTGCTTGTCGACAGCTCGATAGAGGTAAACCCACGCGCCTTTAACTTTGATGTAAGTTTCGTCCATTCTCCACGAACGATTACAAGGCCCTTTGCGGCGACGTGCTGCCTCAGCGATTGCACCAGAATACCGTGTTACCCACCGGTTCAGCGTGGTGTGGTCCACTGAAACACCGCGCTCGGCCATGATTTCTTCCAGATCCCGGTAAGACACACCGTATCGGACATAGAAAAACACCGCGAACAGGATCACATCCTTCGGATATTGCGCGCCTTTGAAGGAAACCATGAACTGACTTTCGACTGATTTTACCGAAAGTCATTCACCCGCAGCATCTGACCTCGTCAACAGCCAAAAGTTTGCAACAGATCCTGGCGCAGATCATGGCCTGCGACCGTGATTTCACCGTCCGGCGCCACAAGCAATCGCGTGAGCAGCGACACCAGTGTCGATTTACCGGCCCCATTCGGACCGAGCAGACCGCAGAACATCCCCGCCGACACGTCAAAAGAGACAGCATCCAAAGCCGTCTTGGCGCCATAATGAAAGCTCAGGTCGCGTACGGCGAGACCAGGATCGGTTTCCGCCGAGGGGCGCGCGTCTGACATTCTTCCTCCGTCCCGAACCATGGTTCTTGACAGCAGCTTGCATCGTCGGGGCGCGTTTCTCAACCTTCCAGTCCGAGGCCGGACCACGACTTAAGTATGTGAAGCTTCACGGATTTGATGGTATTTCCCGAAGGATCCGTCGCCAAAACTGGCCAGCCGAGACTGTCAGGGGAAGGCTGGCCTGATCGGCGCGAACACCCCGTTTTGCGGGTACCGCTTTTCAGTTTGCGTTCAGCAAAAACGATCTGAACTCTTTGAAGGCGGGGGATCTGCTGAAAGAGGGTGTGAATTTGGCCACCATTGCGCGGGGAAGCTTCAACGAGGCCGAAAACGGGCGAACCAGATCGCCATTGTCCAGCAATTTCTGAACCAGAACTTCGTGCGCCATCAACACGCCACCGCCATGACGCGCCTCTTCCAGCGCGACGGAATACAACGAGTGCACGGTTCCCGTCTTCGGTACACGTGCGCCATCTGGTTGGCTGTTCAGCCAATTGTCCCAATCATTTGCCCATGCCCCGTCATGGAGAAGGGTTTCCTGCGAAAGATCTGAAACAGATTTCAATCTGTCCGCGACCGAGGGCGCGCAAACCGGGAAAATCACATCTTCGGCTATTTTGATTTCGTTGATTCCGATCGTTTCACCGGAAAAGAACAAAGTCATGTCAAATGGTTCACGCGCAAGGTTTGGCGGCGTTTCAAGGGCCACAACAGACACGGACAAATCCGGGGCAATTTGCCTGAGCGTTCCAAGTCTGGGCGCCAGCCACAATTGCGCGATCGACGGCAGCGCGGCGACCTTGACCTTGCGCGGCAGGGCCTTGGTTCGAAGTTCCTGCACGGCCATTCCCAATTGATCAAACGCCTGGGTGAACCCGGGCAAAAGCTCTTCGGCGAGCGCCGTCATCTCGACCCCGCGGGCATTTCGGACAAAAAGTTGGGTGCCGGCCCAGGCTTCAAGGGCCTTGACGTGCTGAGTTATCGCGCCTGGTGTAACGGATAGCTCGTCTGCCGCAGCGGCAAAACTTCCAAGCCGAGCCGCCGCTTCAAATGCTCGTAAAGCATTGAGATGTGGGCCTTTCGGGCGACGAGGGGAAAGTGACATCCATTTAAGCCTTAGTTTTTCTGCGGCAAATAAATAGCAATACTGATTTGCTTCGGCCAGTGGAACTCTGGAATTTTGGAGAAAACGCAATCGCATCGGAGGAGCCCGGATGTCGCGGCACTTTGAAAACCCAGTCGGGATGACCGACCCCGTCGTCGCAGAAGCTCTTGCAAACGAGAAAAAGCGCCAGCAGGATCAAATTGAGCTGATCGCGTCCGAAAATATCGTCAGCCGTGCGGTGCTGGATGCTCTCGGGCATGAGATGACCAACAAGACGCTTGAAGGGTATCCGGGAAACCGGTTCCACGGCGGCGGTCAGTTTGTCGACGTCGTCGAGCAGGCGGCAATCGACCGCGCCAAGGAACTGTTCGGGTGCGACTATGCCAATGTTCAGCCCCATTCCGGCAGCCAGGCGAACCTTGCTGTTTTCTTTCTGCTGCTCAAGCCTGGTGACAGGGTCTTGTCGCTGGATCTGGCCGCCGGCGGTCATCTGAGTCACGGCCTGAAGGCCAACCTGTCGGGTCGCTGGTTCGAACCGCATCATTATGGTGTCGACGCCGAATCCGAGGTCATTGACTGCGATGCGCTGGAAAAACTGGCCGAGGAAATCCGGCCAAAGCTGCTGATCGCGGGTGGGTCTGCCTATCCACGGGAAATCGACTTCGAGCGTATGGGGCAAATCGCCAGGAAGGTCGGTGCGCATTTTCATGTGGACATGGCCCATATTGCCGGGCTGGTCGCTGCGGGCGTGCATCCTTCGCCTTTTCCGCATGCGGACATTGTGACGTGCACCACGACAAAAACACTGCGTGGTCCTCGTGGCGGGGTGATCCTCACCAACAACGAGGACTGGTTCAAGAGGCTGCAATCTGCGGTTTTCCCCGGCGTTCAGGGTTCGATCCACAGCCAGGTTCTGGCGGCCAAAGCAGTTTGCCTTGCCGAAGCGCTTACGGATGAATTCAAGGACTACGGAGCGCAGGTCAAAGCCAACGCCGCCAAACTCGCGGAAACCTTGCAGTCCCGGGGGTTGCGTATCGTGTCCGGTGGTACTGACACGCATCTGGTGCTCGTGGATCTCAGCCCCAAGGGTATCACAGGCAAACGTGCCGAGGTCGTTCTGGAGAAGGCCAACATCACGACCAACAAAAACGCGATCCCCAATGACAGCACGCGACCGCCAGAATGGGTTGGATTGCGCCTGGGCGTGAGCGCGGCCACGACCCGCGGAATGAAACAGGCCGCGTTCGACCAGTTGGCAAACGTGATTGCGGATCTGATCGAAGCTGAGGCCGCGGGTGATACCGGTGCGACAATTCTGCGCTGCAAAACCTCGGTCGCTGCGTTGTGCAAATCGTACCCCATCTATCCAGCGTAGTCACTGCTTGCCCGGTGGCAGGGCCCATCGACCGCTCTGGACCATTGGTGTGAGGGCGTCACCGCTGCGTCATGGCAACGCGTGCCTGATTGGGTGTTTGGGCTGTACCATGTTTGCAAATTTTGGCATATTCGTGCAGTCCAAACCAAAGGGCCGGCCAATGCTCGCACCCGAACGCCACGCCATCATACTGGAAGAAGTCTCGCGCCAGCCAGCGGTCTCGATCCGTTCGCTGACGGAACGGCTTGGTGTGTCACGGGAAACCGTGCGCAAGGATATTGAACAGCTGGCACTGGAGAACAAGCTTTATCAGGTGCGGGGCGGCGCGACCAGTATCCGCAGGCGGGAACCTCCGATGGCCGACCGGGCTCAAACCAACCCGAAAGGCAAGGAACGGATTGGAGCCTATGTGGCAAGCGTGATCCCGGACGGGGCCAGCGTGATAATCGACAGCGGGTCAACGACAGTGGCGGCGGCGCAGGCTCTGGCTACTGTGCGACAAAATCTTACCATATATACCAATGATTTGACGATTGCATCCGTGTTGGCTTCGGCGGTCGCCGAAGTCACGCTGCTGGGCGGGCGGCTGGATTTTTCAGAGAATGCCACATTGGGTTTGGACACGCTCGACCACCTGTCGCGATACAATGCGGACTATGCGTTGATCGGGGTCGGCGGTGTGAGCTCTCGGGCATTGTTTACGGATTTCTCGCTGGAAGGCGCCAACCTGCGTCATATGATGATGCAGCGGTCGCAGCGGCCGCTGATCCTGGCTGATAGCAGCAAGTTCGACATGGTTGGTCCGATCGTAATGAAACCTTTGCCGGTGAAAGCGACACTGGTGGTGGATGAGGAGTTGCCAAATAGCATTGCTGGCGCGCTGCAAAGCCAGCCCGTGGATATTGTGATCGCATGACGCAATAACAGGAAAAAAATTGCCAAAATTTGCAAAGTACAAATAGGGTGAAGGGAAATCCGAATCCCTGAGTACGGAGCGACCCGATGGCTGACACCAAACTTCCGCACTGCGCAGCATGTCATTGTCGGAGGCATCATCATTGGCTGCACGGTTGCGTATCATCTGACCGGAAAGTTGCATCGTGATGTGGTGCTTATTGCGCAGGGGTAACCAAGCCGTGGCACCACATGGCATACGGTTGGTCTGGATCGTCAGTTGTGCAACCAACCCGCGATGACCAACCTGATCCGCCCCTCGCCGGGGTTGCATTGCCCAGCGGGTTTGAGCCCAATAAAGCGTTGCCGTCGCGATACAGGTCAAGCTTTGGTCGAGCCGCTGTGTGTGCGCGCAAACAAGCGCTCTGAAAGCCGAATTGTGACGCAAGACAAATATTCAGCTCATATCGTCGGGCCACAATGACATTACAGGCAGTTCTCATCGTCTTGACCGCAGCCGTGTTGCACGCGCTCTGGAATGCGGTTGTCAAAGGCGCGCCCGACAAAGCGGTTGTTTTGGGGTTGGTGGCGCTTGGCCACGCCGTGCCTGCGCTGATTGCGTTGCCTTTTATCGGCTTGCCGGTTTGGGCGGCGTTCCCCTTCATCATCGGCTCGACCCTGATCCACTGGGGGTACTATTGGTTTCTCAACACCGCGTACAAACATGGAGATCTGTCGGTGGTGTACCCGATCTCACGCGGGATGACGCCAATCCTGGTCGCGGTGGGTGCCATTCTTTTCGCGGGTGAGTTTCTGCCGCCGATCGCGTGGGTCGGCATTGTCTGCATCTCGGCTGGGATTGGGTGCCTGTCCCTGATCGGGTTGGGCCGAAACACAAGCTGGGTCGCCGTGGCGGCGGCGTTTGGCACGGGTCTGATGATAGCGTCCTATTCGATTGTGGACGGCATTGGTATCCGGCTGTCCGGGAACATACTGGGATACATTGCGGCACTGTTCGTTGCCGAAATTTTTGTTGCCGGGTTTATCTTCGCGACCAGATGGCAGCGTTTCGTAGCGCTGCCCAGGCGTTATGCCTGGGCGGGTCTGACAGGCGGCGTCATCTCTGGCCTGGCGTATGGGCTGGTGCTGTATGCCAAGACGGTCGCGCCCTTGGGCGTGGTGTCCGCCCTCAGGGAAAGTTCGGTTATCTTTGCGTCGCTTATTGGTGTGATGTGGTTCGGCGAAGGGCCGAAATCCAACAGGCTTCTTGCAGCGACCATTGTCGCGATCGGGATCGGACTGCTTGCGATGACACGTTGAGCGTTTTTTGCGCCACCGCAGGGAAAGTCTGAAGAATTCAGCGCCTTTGACATGCTCTGATGATCTGTTGATCGTCATGGTCCCGTTCCGCGCGGATCATCTGGGGCGGGCGGATTTCATCTATAGGAAATGCTTATGACATCGAAGATATAATCGATTTTTATTGGCGTTTTTATCTGTCAAACTGCTGTCAAACAATCGGTGCACAATAATCGAGTTCGAACGCCGCGCAAGAATGGCGAAAATAACATTACTACCAACAGAGGATCACAATGAAACAGACGACATCATTTCTCGCAGCCCTGACCATAGGTGCGCTGACGGCAACGGCTGCGGCATCGGAAACGGAATTGACAGTTTATACCGCAGTCGAAGCGGAAGACTTGGCCCGGTATGCCGAGACGTTCAATCAAAGCCATCCTGACATCAAGATCAATTGGGTTCGCGACTCGACCGGGATCATTACGGCGAAATTGCTGGCAGAACGTGATAATCCGCAGGCCGACGTTGTTTGGGGCCTGGCCGCCACGTCGCTGCTGCTGTTGAAATCAGAAGGTATGCTGGAGCCATATGCGCCGGCCGGTGTGGAAAACCTGGACAAGAAATTTGTTGATGGCGACACCCCCCCTGCCTGGGTCGGCATGGACGCCTGGGTTGCTGCCGTCTGCTACAATACAGTCGAGGCAGAGAAAGCCGGGCTGACCCCGCCGACATCCTGGAAGGATCTCACCGACCCGATGTACAAAGATCAGGTGATCATGCCCAATCCGAATTCATCGGGCACCGGGTTCCTTGACGTGTCCAGCTGGTTGCAGATGTTCGGTGAAGAAGGTGGTTGGGAATACATGGATGCGCTGCACGAGAACATCGCGCGGTACACCCATTCAGGTTCAAAACCCTGCAAACTGGCCGCGGCAGGCGAAATCCCGATTGGCATCTCTTTCGCGTTCCGCGGAGCAAAATCCAAAGCCGACGGCGCGCCGCTTGAGATCATCGTGCCTTCTGAGGGCGTGGGATGGGACATGGAAGCCACCGCAATTGTCGCCGGTACCGCAAATCTGGAGGCTGCGCAGAAGCTGGTGGACTTCACCGTCACCAAAGAGGCCAACGAGATGTACAACACCGGCTATGCCGTCGTGGCCTATCCGGGCGTTGCGAAACCGGTTGAGCACTTCCCAGACGGTCTTCTGGATGCAATGATCGAAAATGATTTTGAGTTTGCCGCCAACAATCGCGCGGCAATCCTGAAGGAATGGCAGTCTCGCTATGACGGAAAGTCGGAAGCGAAGTAACCCCTTTGGCAGGAGAGGCTTTCGTGCCTCTCCTGCGCACCAGTCTCTTGTTCCCCGACAAACAACTTACTCACCCGGATTCAACCGGCCAGGATCGGCCGCGCCCGAGGTGCAGATGTGAGGACCTCTCCCGTGCTTCAGAAAACACCACCCGGTGAACTGTATCTCAGCATCCAGAATTTGTGGAAAGCGTTCGGAAGCTTTCTGGCGCTCAAGGACATCTCTTTGGAAATCAACGAGGGCGAGTTTGTTTGTTTCCTCGGCCCGTCCGGGTGCGGCAAGACCACTCTTTTGCGGGCAATCGCCGGATTGGATTTGCAGACCAAGGGTACGGTCATGCAGGATGGCAAGGACGTGTCCAATCTGCCCCCGTCCGAGCGTGATTTCGGGATCGTGTTTCAGTCCTACGCGTTGTTCCCAAATCTGACGATTGAAAAGAACATCGCTTTTGGCCTTGAAAACACCGGCCGCAGCAAATCGGATATCGCTGTTCGCGTAAACGAACTCTTGTCCCTGGTTGGTCTGCCGGATCAGGGCAAGAAATATCCGGCGCAATTGTCGGGTGGTCAGCAGCAACGGATTGCGCTGGCGCGTGCCATTGCGACCAACCCCGGACTTTTGCTGTTGGACGAACCCCTGTCGGCGCTGGACGCCAAAGTGCGTGTTCATCTGCGGCACGAGATCAAGGAGTTGCAGCGCAAGCTGGGTGTGACCACCGTGATGGTGACCCACGATCAGGAAGAAGCGCTGGCCATGGCAGACCGGATCGTGGTCATGAACCATGGTGTGATCGAACAGGTGGGGCCTCCTACCGAAATCTACCGGGAACCGGCCAATCTGTTCGTTGCCGACTTTATCGGTGAAATGAACCAGATCCGGTCACAGGTCACCAAAGGCGGACGTTTGAGCGTCGGGGAAAAGACCTTTGCCTGCCTCAGCCACAAGTTCAACGATGGAACCCCGATCATCGCGGCCATTCGACCCGAAGACATCATCCCTCATGAAGCTGGTTATCTCGACACGGGCGGCAATCGGAACTGCATAGAGGTGACGCTGGATGAGATGGAATTCTTGGGTTCGTTCTGGCGCTGCCGCTTGAACAACGAGAAGTTCGGATCATCGGAACTGATCGCGGATTTCTCGATCAACGCCGTGCGTCGTCTGGAACTGGAAGAGGGGCGCAGCGTGGTGATTGAGCTCCCCGAGAACCGCCTTATGGCGTTTGAAGTGCCGGAGGCCAAGGCATGAGCTCGGTTTCTACCAATCAGGACAGCATGCCTGTCGGGCCGGACATCAAGCCCAAGCTCAGCCGTGATGATATCCTGATGCGCGGCAGCATGATGGTGATCGCGCTGTATCTGGTCGTGACATTGGCGTTGCCGCTTTACACGATGCTGTCCAAGTCGTTTTCGACCTATCGGGTCGAGCTGTCCCAGTACGAGTTTCAGGTAAGTGACGACGCAGGCGTCTTCGACGGAACGATCCTGTCGGCAGACGAGTTGAACAGGAAATTGGGGGTCTATTCCGACTCTGATCTGGTGACGGGTTCGGACGGGCGCTTGCCGGTGACCGGATTCTTTCCTGATTTCAGCTTTCGCAGCCCGGTGATGTACAAGATCCGCAACACGACGGATACCGGGCGCTTTCTGGTCGGATCGACATTGAATGAAGGCACCGATTGGGTCGAGCTTGATTCCAACACGTTCCGCCGGGTGCAAATGCGGCCGGTCCAGTCGCGAGGGCTGGACAATTTCATCAACTACTTCTCGACACCGGCATTGTTCAATTCGATCAAGAACTCGCTTTGGATCTCGGTAGTCAGCACCATTGTGACGGTGACACTGGCGTTTTGGTTCGCCTATGCGCTGAACCGAAGCTGCATGCGGTTCAAGAGTGTTTTTCGCCTCATTGCGATGGCACCGATCCTGGTTCCGTCGCTTTTGCCGGGCATCGCGTTGGTCTACCTGTTCGGCAATCAGGGCATGATCAAGGAGTTGCTGTTCGGTGCCAGCATCTACGGCCCCATAGGCATCGTGATCGGATCAGTTTTCTTTACCTTTCCGCACGCGTTCCTGATCATATCGACCGCGCTCGCGATATCTGACGCGCGCCTGTATGAAGCTGCGGCCAGCTTGCGGTCGACGCCATGGCGAACCTTCTGGACCGTAACCATCCCCGGGGCCCGCTATGGCCTGATCTCGGCGGCCTTTGTCGTGTTCAACCTGGTGATCACCGATTTCGGATTGCCGAAGGTCATCGGTGGTCAATTCAACGTGCTTGCCGTGGATATCTACAAACAGGTGATCGGCCAGCAGAATTTTGAAATGGGCGCTGTGGTATCTGTGGTTCTGGTCATCCCGGCCATTCTGGCTTTTGCCATCGACCGGATGGTTCAGTCCAAGCAGGTTGCGCTGCTTTCGGCGCGTTCCGTGCCATATCAGGCGACGCCAAACCCGAAAGCTGACCGCATATTCCTGATCTATTGCAGCCTGATCGGCCTGTTCATCGTTGGTCTTCTGGCTGTGTGTCAGTTTGCAGCGCTGATCAAGTTCTGGCCCTACGACCTGAGTCTGAGCCTCAAGAACTATCAGTTCAACAGAATGGACGGCGGCGGCTGGGGGTCGTATTTCAACTCGATCAAACTGGCATTGCTGACGGCAGTCATCGGCACGACGGTTGTATTCTTCGGGGCCTATCTGGTGGAAAAATCAAACGGGTTCAGAACCGGTAGGTCGATTTTCCAGATGTTCGCGATGCTGCCCATGGCGATCCCAGGCATGGTATTGGGGCTGTCATATATTTTCTTCTTCAACAACCCGTCCAATCCGCTGAACGGGATTTACGGCACGATGGCGATTTTGGTGATTTGCACTGTGACGCATTTCTACACCGTATCGCACCTGACGGCCGTCACCGCGCTCAAGCAAATGGACAGAGAATTTGAGTCAGTGTCTGCCTCGCTCAAACAGCCGACAATGAAGCTGTTTGCACGGGTAACGGTTCCGGTTTGTCTGCCGGCGGTGTTGGACATCTCGATCTATCTGTTCGTCAACGCGATGACGACCGTGTCGGCAGTAGTGTTTCTTTATTCTCCCAAAACGACGCTTGCGTCCATCGCGGTGCTGAACATGGATGATGCCGGGGATATCGCGCCTGCGGCGGCGATGGGCATGATGATCTTTTACACCAACGCTGCTGCCCGGATCGTTCACCTGATTGCTTCAAAAGGCATTCTCAAGCGCACTCAGGCTTGGCGAAGCCGGTAGCCAAAGGAACCCTGCCCCTGCCGGTCAGGTATCGGCGGGGGGGCTTTTTTCTTCCAGCGCGCGCTGGGCGAAGTCCATGAAGGCACGGATGATCTTTACGTTGCGCCGTTGCGAAAGCGAAATCATGCTTTCACCCATTTGCAACTTCACGCCTTTCAGCTTGATTTGTCGCAATCGATCATCATGCCCATACTCTGCCTGAGAGACAAACCCGATGCCTGCGCCCGAGGCCACAAGCTCGCGCACGGCCTCGCGCCCTTCCGCAACGATTGCAGGATTCAACGTGATACCGCGCCTTTCGGCTTCTTCTTCCAGTTTCTGACGTGTTTTTGACCCGTGCTCTCTGAAAACCAACGGCAGATCGGCCAGCTCCTCCAAAGAAAGCGAAGGTTTGGATGCCAAAAGCACGCCTTGGGCGGCAAAGGCCACGATTTCAGTGGACCCCAGGTTCAACACGTCCATGTCCTTGCCGGGGGACAGGCTGCCGACGACACCGATCTCGGCGTTGTACGACCGAAGTTCTTCCAGGATTTCTTCGGTGTTTCCGGACCGCACGGTGATGGTGATTTTGGGGTACTTCTTTTGAAACGACCCCAGGAAAGACGTCATGTGATGCGCTGAATCGGCGATGATCCGCAATTCCCCGTCGATTGCGGCCTTGGTTTCCGAAAGATAGTCCTCGATCTGGTCTTCGATCTCAAAATACTGCTTTGTGAACCGGTAAAGCTGTTCGCCTTCAGGGGTGAGGTTCACGCGTTTTCGTTCGCGCTGAAACAACAACAGATCGTGATCCTGTTCCAGTTTTCGAACCTGTTCGGAAATCGCCGGCTGCGTCAGAAAAAGCGCCTCGGCCGCGCGGGAAAACCCGCCATGTTTGGCCACGTAATGAAAGGCTTTGAGCTGGCTGTGCCGCATCACAGGACCCCAATGATTCGTACATAGGCTGCACTTATAATTAGATTGATATTTGCAATTTCACATATAGCAACCGTTGCTGCAATGGTGTTTGTGAAAACGCTGTTCTGGAGCCTGGTAATGACGCCATCCCATCCAAAAATCGAGCAACCGCGCCTCGGCGAACCATACCTTTTGACACCCGGTCCTTTGACAACGTCCTATGCCGTGAAAGAGGCCATGCTGAAGGACTGGGGCAGCTGGGACGACGACTTTCGCGCCATGACAAGAGAGCTGCGGTCAAGCCTGCTGGACCTGCTTGGTGACGGCGCCGACGCGTTCGATTGCGTGCCAATGCAAGGCAGCGGCTCCTTCTCGGTCGAAGCAATGCTGGCGTCTTTTATTCCGCCGGAAGGAAAGGCGCTGGTACTGGCCAATGGCGCCTATGGGCAACGTTCTGCGCAGACGCTACAGTATCTGGGCCGGGACCATATCGTGCTGGACAAGGGCGATTACCTGCCGCCACGGGGCGACGAGGTTGCGCGCATTCTCGCGGATGACCCGGCCATCACGCATGTTGTTGCCATTCACTGCGAAACCAGTTCGGGTATCTTGAACCCCGTCGAGGAAATATCCGAGGCCACATATGCAGCCGGTCGCAAGCTGTTGATCGACTCGATGTCTGCCTTTGGCGCGATCGAGCTCAGGCCCTCGGATATTCGATACGAAGCCATGGTGTCTTCGGCGAACAAGTGCATCGAGGGCGTTCCTGGCTTTGGCTTCATTGTGGCGCGCAAGAGCGAACTGGAAGCCGCAAAGGGTAACAGTCATTCCCTGTCTCTGGATGTGCACGCCCAATGGGCGCACATGAACAAGACCGGTCAGTGGCGCTTTACCCCGCCGACGCACGTGGTCGCCGCCTTCATCGAAGCGCTTCGGGCGCATGCCGCTGAAGGCGGTGTTGCCGGCCGCGGCGCACGTTACACCCGCAACCGGGACGTCATGGTTGCGGGCATGCGTGAACTGGGTTTCGAAACGCTGTTGGACAATCGTTGGCTCAGCCCGATCATCATCACGTTCTTCTGCCCCGCCGATGAGAAATTCGTATTCGATCAGTTCTACAACCTGATGAAGGACAAAGGGTTCATTATTTACCCGGGCAAGCTGACCGTCGTCGACAGTTTCCGCGTCGGATGCATCGGTCAGATGGACGAAGACGTCATGCGCAATGTCGTGCGCGCAGCAAAGGAATCCCTGGAAGAAATGGGCGTGACAAACGCCGCTCCTCCTCTTCGGGCACTGGAAGAACGCGCCAAGCTGGCCGCTTAAACATCAAGGAAAATACAGATGACCATTCAAACCCCTGTCGAAGCAAATGAGCGCGTCTATCCGACGCCGAAGGTGCCTGCCATTGCCATCTGCCTTGATGGATGCGAGCCCGAATACCTTGATGTCGCGATTGCGAAAGGGCTGATGCCCAATCTCAAGCGGATACGGGAAGAGGGTACGGACCGACTGGCCCATTCCGTTATCCCGTCCTTCACCAACCCCAACAATCTTTCGATTGCCACCGGGCGCCCTCCGATCGTGCATGGCATCTGCGGCAACTACCTCATCGACCCTGACAGCGGCGAGGAAGTGATGATGAATGATGTCCGCTTCCTGCGTGCGCCGACCATTTTTTCCCAATTCTACGACGCGGGTTTCCGCGTGGCGATGGTAACCGCCAAGGACAAGCTGCGCGCGCTGTTGGGGGCAGGGCTGAAATTTGACGAGGGCAGGGCGGTTGCGTTTTCTTCCGAACGGTCGGGTGAAACGACGCTGGCGGAACATGGCATCGACAACGCCAGCAAATGGCTGGGCATGGACGTCCCCGAGGTCTATTCGGCAGAACTTTCCGAATTTGTCTTTGCCGCTGGCGTCAAGCTGCTGAAAGAGTTCAAGCCCGACGTGATGTATTTGTCGACCACAGACTATATCCAGCACAAGTTTGCACCCGATCAAAAAGGCGCACTCGATTTCTATGCCATGTTTGACCGGTATCTGGGCGAACTGGATGAATTGGGTGCGGCCATCGTGGTGACCGCGGACCACGGTATGAAGCCAAAGCATTTGGCGGATGGATCCCCTTCGGTTGTGTACGTGCAGGACCTGATGGACGAATGGCTGGGCAAGGATGCGGCGCGGGTCATTCTTCCGATTACCGACCCATACGTCGTGCATCATGGCGCGTTGGGGTCTTTTGCAACCGCCTATTTGCCTGACGGAGCAGACCAGGGCGACATCATCCGCAAGCTCAAGGCGACCAGCGGCATCACTCATGTGCTGACCAAGGCCGAGGCGATCGAGCAATTCGAATTGCCGGGCGACCGCATTGGCGACATCGTGATGGTTTCCGGTGAAAACATCTGCATCGGCACGTCCGAGCATCGCCACGATCTGGCAGCACTCAAAGAACCTTTGCGCAGCCATGGTGGTTTGACCGAGCAGGAAGTTCCCTTCATCGTGAACCGTGTCATCGACCTGCCAAACCAACCCGTGCTGCGCAATTTCGATGCCTTCTTCTACGCAACAACAGCGGCGGCACAGTAAGCTATGAAAGATCAGACCATGTCGAAAATCGAAGTACGCAACGAGGGAATGCGGATCGGTGGCGAGATTGTCTTTACAGACGACACCGTTCCCGTTCTCTACCCGTACACAAACGAGGTTGTGGGTCACGTACCAGCCGGTACAGCCGAACATGCGCGCCGGGCGTTCGAGATTGCGGCGAATTACAAACCCAAGCTGACCCGATACGAGCGCAGCCAGATCCTGCAACGGGCGGGCGAGTTGATCGGCGAAAAGCGCGATTATCTTGCGAAATGGCTGACGCTGGAGTTGGGGATCTGTCACCAGCATGCGATCTACGAAACCAAGCGCGCGCAGGACGTGTATCAATTCGCGGCGGCCGAGGCATTGAAGGATGATGGTGAAATCTTCTCCTGCGACCTGACCCACAATGGCAAGGCCCGCAAGATTTTCACCACCCGAGAGCCGGTGAAAGCAATCAGCGCAATCACGCCGTTCAATCACCCGCTGAACATGGTCTGCCACAAGATCGCGCCGTCGATTGCCACCAACAATTGCATGGTTTGCAAACCGACCGAGCTGACGCCGCTGACCGCATTGACACTGGCTGACATTCTCTATGAGGCCGGCTTGCCGCCCGAGATGTTCCAGGTCGTGACAGGTTGGCCCGGTGACATTGGCGACGAAATGATCACCAATGAGCACATCGATATCATCACCTTCACCGGCGGTGTGCCCGTGGGCAAAGTGATCGCCGAAAAAGGTGTCTACAAGCGTCAGGCGCTGGAACTTGGCGGCAACGACCCTCTGATCGTTCTGAATGACCTGAGTGAGGCCGATCTGGACAAGGCGGCAGCCATTGCGGTGGCGGGGGCTACCGGAAATTCCGGCCAGCGTTGCACAGCGGTCAAGCGCATTCTCGTGCAGGATAGCGTGGCCGATACATTCGTGCCGCTGGTTCTTGAGAAGGCCAGGAAAATCAAGTTCGGCGATCCTCAAGACCCGGAAACCGAATTGGGATGCGTGATCCATGACAAGGCCGCCGAGGTTTTTGAAAACCGCGTTTTTCAGGCGGAAAAAGAAGGTGCTGAAATTCTGTACCACCCCGGTCGCCAGGGTGCGCTGCTGCCGCCTATCGTGGTCGACAAGGTGCCCCATGACAGCGAGCTGGTGATGGAGGAAACCTTTGGACCCATCGTGCCGATCGTTCGCGTGCCGGACAACGACGAAGAGGTGATGGCAATTTCAAACGGAACCGAGTTCGGCCTGTCTTCGGGTGTCTGCACAAACGATCTGAACCGGGCGATTGCCTTCATCAACGGGTTGAACGTCGGCACCTGCAACATCTGGGAACAGCCGGGTTACCGCATTGAAATGTCGCCCTTTGGCGGCATCAAGGACAGTGGAAACGGGGTGAAGGAAGGCGTCATCGAAGCGATGAAGTTTTTCACCAACGTCAAAACCTATTCGCTGCCGTGGCCTAACTGAGTCTGTTGCCCTTACCCCTTATGCGGAAAGGGCAACACAGTTCCTCCCTGGTACTGGCGGGCTTGCGGGGTCCGCATCTTTTGATGATGGCAAAGAGGAGCGGCGATGCCACAAATTGTCCACACTGAAGGGGAATCAAACACGTCCGAGGCGCGCAAGGCGTGGCTGCAAAAATCCATGGGGCCCAAGTCATCGCCATTGCTCAAACGCGATGCAAACGTGTTCCTGCATCAATCTTTGTCCTCACCCTGCGTCAGCACCATTGCTAAGGCCGAAGGGCTCTGGATCGAAGACATCGAGGGCCGCCGGTACATGGATTTCCACGGCAACTCGGTGCACCACATCGGGTATGGCCATCCCCGCTTGGTCGCCGCCATAAAGGCACAGCTTGACGATCTGCCCTTTGCGCCCCGCCGCTTCACCAACGATCCGGCGGTGGAGCTGGCTGAAAAACTGGCAGAGATCGTGCCTGGTGATCTGGGCAAAATGCTCTTTACCACCGGCGGATCCGACGCCAACGAGGTTGCCCTCAGGATCGCGCGCGCCGCTACGGGTCGGTTCAAAACGATCAGCTTCTGGGATGCTTTCCATGGCGCGGGGTTCGGCGCTGCAAGTGTCGGCGGAGAGGCGACCTTTCGCAGTCACATTGCGGGGCCACTTTTGTCTGGCACCGAACATGTCGCCCCCTTTGCCTGCTATCGATGCCCTTACAATCATGCGGGCCCCGAAACCTGCGGGCTGGCCTGTGCGAAAATGGTGGAATATGTCCTCGAGCGCGAAGGAGATGTGGCGGCGGTCATTGCGGAGCCGATGCGCGCCGTGCCCTATGTCCCGCCGCCGGGGTTCTGGAAGACGGTGCGCGAGGCATGCAACCGTCACGGGGCGCTGTTGATCATGGATGAAATCCCGACGGGTCTTGGCAAGACGGGCAGGATGTTCGCCTTTGAACATGACGAGATCATCCCGGACATCGTGACACTTGGGAAGGCGCTTGGCGGCGGCATCCTGCCAATTGCCGCCTGTGTCGCCCGCAAACAGCTGGATGTCTGCGGAGATTTTGCCATCGGGCATTACACGCACGAAAAGAACCCGGTCACCGCCCGGGCCGCTTTGACCACGATCCAGATCATCGAAGACGAAGGCCTGGTTCGCCGGTCAGCCGAACTGGGTGAACATGCCATTGGTCGCTTGATGGATGAACTTCAGAACGTTCCGATTGTCGGAGACATCCGGGGACGGGGCCTGATGTTCGGGATCGAAATCGTCGATGATCGCGCCGACAAAACACCGGGAAACGCGTGCGCCGAACGGATCTACTATGCCTGCCTCGAGGCCGGTCTGAGCTATAAGATCTGTCAGGGGTGCGTTCTGACGTTGTCTCCGCCGCTGACGATCTCGCGTTTGGAGTTGGACCGCGCAATCGACATCGTAATTGCTGCAATCAAGGCCGAGAGTTGACGCCCCTTACCGATCTCGTGTCACAATAGAGGATCAGGGGCCGCGCCCTTCCGGGCGCCCTTGGCCAAGTTCATAGGTGACGGATGTTCCGTCAAAGCGCGGTCAAGTGCTTGCGGTGAAGCTCACAGGAGTTTACGCCTTGTAGGCCAAAAATGGGATGTATCCCTTCCCAATCGCGGCCGGTAACATGAATAATACAATGCGCCGCGACAAGCTGGGCCAAAAAGAATAACGGGGTAGAGTATGGCAATTGTCAGCTTCCTTATCAGCCTTGCTGGGGCGACGATGCTGCTGCTTTACGCGGTTCGTATGGTGCGAACCGGGATCGAGCGCAGCTATGGGGCGTCGTTCCAGCGGGTAATGACCCAACAACGCAGCTACCTTCAGGCCTCGGTGGTTGGGTTGACGATGGCGGTCGTGCTGCAAAGCTCGGCGGCCGTTGCTCTGTTGACCTCGGGGTTTGCGGCCAGTGGAATGCTCAGTTTTCCTGCCGGCCTTGCGATTGTACTTGGCGGCGATCTGGGGTCGGCGCTGATCATCCAGATTCTTTCGTTCCGGCTGGACTGGCTTGTTCCGATGCTGTTGGCGGTTGGGGGGTATCTGTTCGTAAAGACCGACGCCAAAAAAACCCGGCAAATGGGGCGCATCCTGATGGGCGTGGCCTTTATCCTGATCTCGCTTCGGTTCCTTCGCGAGGCGATGGATCCCATTCGGGACAGCGCGTTTCTGCCCGCGGTGGCGGATTATCTGGCGCGCGACTATATCACCGCGTTTCTGGTCGGGGGCGCCTTGGCTTTCATCATGCATTCTTCGGTGGCGGCCATCCTCATGTGTGTCACCCTTGTGCAGATCGGAGCGATCCCGTTCGCCGCCGGGATGTCTTTGGTGTTTGGCGCGAATTTCGGCTCTGCCTTCATTCCGGTCTGGCTCACCCGTGCCATGCCAGTCCAGGCCCGGCGCATTCCATATGCCAACCTGGCATTGCGTGGCAGTTGGGCTTTGGTGAGTTTGTTTGCCGCCAACATGGCTTTGCGGACCGGGTTGTTAGGAGACCCGCAAGGCGGGCAGATGCTGGTCAATGTGCATGTTTTGTTCAACCTGTCGCTGCTGCTTCTGGCCTTGCCATTTTGCGGGAGATTGAAAGTTCTGTTCGAAAGGTTTTTGCCGGATCAGAAGAAGGAACTGGTTCCGCAACCGGCACGACCGGCCAGCGCATTGGACATAGGAAACGTGGCAAATCCCAGTCAGGCCCTGCCAAGCCTCAAGCGTGAGCTGCTGCGGATGAGCGACCTTGTCGAAACCATGTTCCGGCCTTGCCTGGAATTGTATCGCAGTGGCGACAAACAACAGATTCGAGCGGTACAGGCCATCGACGAAGACGTGAACAATTGCCTGTCCGGGATCAGGGCATTCGTTTCCGCGATTCCACCGGATGTATTTGAAAAAAAGGATGAAAAATCCGCACGCGACCTGATGGAATTCGCAATCCGGCTGGAGACGGCCGGTGATGTCGTGGCCAAGCGCTTGACCGTGTTGGCGGGTGAAATGCGAGCCAAAGGCTCGAGCTTCTCGCAGGAAGGCTGGTCGGAACTTGTTCAAATGCACGAGGGTATTCTGGCCAACATGAAGCTGGCATCAAACGTGCTTATTTCAGACGATCTGGAAAGCGCGCGCCTGCTGAGCCTTGAGAAGACCGAAATCAAACGGGTGGAACGTGAAAGCCGAAAACGACATCTGCGCCGATTGCAGCACGGGTCACGGGAAAGCTTCGAAACCAGTGATATTCATCTTGAGACGTTGCGGGCGTTCCGGGAGTTCAACAGCCATATCGCATCTATTGCTTACCCGGTGCTGTACCAGAATGGCCAGCTTCTCGAGACGCGGCTGATCGACGAAATTGCGAAATAGCCGGAAGGTTCTGTGATAAAAATCTGAAAAAGCAAAGGAATGATGCTACACTTCTGATGACGGCAGCGAACAGGAGCCGGACTCGATGCAAGCACGGGTAAAGAAAACAGGAAGATCGAAACGCGAAGCAACAAAATGGCTTCAGTTTCGAAATTCGGTTTTGCGGCTGTTCGGCGTCGATGGAAGCTTCCGCCCAGAGCGCGGCGCAGAAGGCGGAATCCAAAAGGTCGCGGTCGAAAAGGCAACCACGTTTTACCTGCCTTGAAGCTGAATTGCGCGACGGTTTTTGGGGGCGTTCCCAGACCTGATCCTTGAAAAATTCTATGAACATCAATTCCGTGGAGTTTGGCGGGCCAAATCGTAGCTTGGGAACATGTTCGAGTGGAACTTTTGCTTGGTGCGTTCAAAGCTTAGCAACAAAGCCGATACCGGACGGCAAGTCCCACCCAGGAACCGATCTCAACAGGAAGGAATGGGCAGGGCGTTACTGCGTTTGATTTCGCGCAGAACGACATTTGTTTGCGCGCTTTCCACCGCCGGCAGGCGAAACAGGAATTCTTCAAGAAAAACGTTGTAAGCCCCGATATCCTTGCAGATCACCCGCATGTGGTAATCTGCCTGCCCGGTCGTTGCGTAGCATTCCATAACTTCCGGGCGCTTCTCGATCGCTGCAATGAAGCGTTCAAGATGTTCCGGATTGTGCCGGGTCAGATGAACATGCACCAGGGCCTGAAACGAAAGCCCGGCGTGTTCAGGCGACAATTCGGCACGGTACTGCGAAATCAGGCCGGCCTCTTCAAACACGCGGATTCGACGCCAACAGGCAGAGGATGACATGCCCACCCGTTCTGCAAGGTCAGCATTTGAGATGCGGCAATCCTTTTGAAGCAGCGCGAGAAGTTGGCAGTCACGTGAGTCGAGAAGCATTCGAGAAAAATACCCCAAAATGCGACAAAAGAAGAGAGGATTTTTCAAAAATATCCGGAAATAGCGGGAAGCTAGAACAGATTCCTCAAAGGATTCCGGTAAAATACCCAGAAAAGGCGAGGCATCCATGACTGACCAGTCCCTGAAATTCGATACTTACGCCCTGTCGGACCGATACAAAGCCTCAGAGGGTCGTGTTTTCCTGACGGGAACGCAAGCTCTGGTGCGCATCATGTTGGACCAGGCCCGCAGGGACGCAGCAGCGGGAAACAACACGGCCGGGTTCATCTCCGGATATCGGGGGTCTCCTCTTGGTGGTTTGGATCTGGAGCTATGGCGAGCGAAAGAGGAAACCGAGGCGGCCAGGATCACATTCATGCCGGCTGTAAACGAAGACCTCGGCGCCACAGCGGTTCTTGGTGCCCAGCAGGCCTCGCTTGATCCCGATTGTGAGGTCGAGGGCGTGTTTTCGATGTGGTACGGGAAGGGCCCCGGAGTTGACCGTTCAGGGGACGCGTTGCGCCATGGCAATGCCTATGGCTCGTCGCCGAAGGGCGGGGTTCTGGTTGTCGCGGGTGACGATCATGGCTGCGTGTCTTCTTCAATGCCGCATCAGTCCGACGTCGCCTTCATGACCTGGTTCATGCCAACGCTGAACCCGGCCAACGTGGCTGAATACCTGGAGTTCGGTGAATACGGGATCGCGCTGAGCCGATACTCGGGCACCTGGGTCGGGTTCAAGGCGATTTCGGAAACCGTGGAAAGCGGGCAATCCGTGCGGTTGAAGCCGGACCGTAAATTTACCTTGCCGGAAATAGATCTGCCGCCGGGCGGCTTGCACGTGCGCAGCGCCGATTTGCCAAGCCCGGCCATCGAGACGCGGATCGAACACAAGTTGCGGGCAGTCGAGGCTTTTGTCGAGGCGAACCCGATCGACCGGCGCATCTATGACATCAAGGATGCCCCATTCGGGATTGTCACAACGGGCAAAAGCCATCTGGACCTGATGGAAGTGCTGCGTCTTCTGGGGCTCGACGAAAGCGGATGCCGCCGTTTGGGCATCGACATCTACAAGGTGGGGATGGTTTGGCCTTTGGCGCGGCGCGATGCGTTGTCTTTCGTCCGTGGCAAAAAAGAGGTGCTGGTCGTCGAGGAAAAACGCGGGATCATTGAAAGCCAGTTCAAGGAATATTTCTATGACTGGCCGGGGGACAAGCCCGAAAAGATGGTCGGAAAACACCGCGCAGCGGGTGATCCGTTGATTCCCTGGACCGGAGAGTTGAGCCCGTTGAACCTGGTTCCGGTCGTTGCAGAGCGA
The DNA here is from genome assembly GCF_009363615.1 of Ruegeria sp. THAF33. Classification (NCBI taxonomy): domain Bacteria; kingdom Pseudomonadati; phylum Pseudomonadota; class Alphaproteobacteria; order Rhodobacterales; family Roseobacteraceae; genus Ruegeria; species Ruegeria sp. THAF33. The sequence continues at coordinate 160,283 of NZ_CP045385.1, forward strand.
CTCGACCGTTTTTTTCCGGAAGAGGGATTTCTGGAAAAGGCGAAGGCGCTGACGGACGAACCGCCATCCGTTCTGAATGTTCCGGGTGCGGTCAGGGCTCCGTATTTTTGCTCGGGTTGTCCCCACAACACATCCACCAAAGTCCCCGATGGAAGCATGGCTGCGTCAGGCATCGGCTGTCACGTGATGGCAAGTTGGATGAACCGCAACACGGTCGGTTATGCGCAGATGGGGGGCGAAGGTGTGCCGCATGTTGTTGCCTCGAAATTCAATGGCAACAAACATATCTTTCAAAACCTTGGCGAGGGCACTTGGTATCATTCCGGGTCGCTTGCCATTCGCCAGGCCGTGGCAGCGGGTACGAACATCACTTACAAGATCCTGTACAATGACGCAGTGGCAATGACGGGGGGGCAGCCTGTTGATGGCCCTATCAGCGTTTCCGGGATCGCCCAGACCTGCCGCGCGGAAGGTGTCGACCGGATCGCCTTGGTTTCAGACGATATAACGAAGTTCGATTCCAGCGATTTTCCGGCACGAACGAGCTTTCACCCCCGGGAAGAGATGGATGCCGTGCAGCGTGAGCTGCGTGAAATCCAAGGTGTGACGGTTTTGATTTACGAGCAGACCTGCGCCACCGAGAAACGTCGTCGCCGCAAGCGTGGCAAAACAGAAGACCCCAAGCGGTTTGCTTTCATCAACCCCGCGGTGTGCGAAGGCTGCGGCGATTGCTCGGTCGAAAGCAACTGTCTGAGTATCGAACCCCTGGAAACCCCACTGGGCCGCAAGCGAAAGGTCAACCTGAACTCGTGCAACAAGGACTTTTCCTGCCTGAACGGGTTTTGCCCCAGTTTCATTACCGTGGAAGGGGCGGTGCGGCGAAAGGAACCCAGGCAGAAACTGGATATCCCGTCGCTTCTTGCCAAGGTTCCCGACCCGCAGCTTCCTGACCTGCACGCGCCGTACGATCTTTTGGTCGGTGGGGTCGGCGGCACCGGTGTCGTAACGGTGGGCGCCGTTCTGACGATGGCGGCGCATTTGGAAGGCAAAGGCGCCAGCGTGCTGGATTTCACCGGGTTCGCCCAGAAATTCGGTACGGTTGTCGGCTATGTTCGCATTGCCCGCACGCCCGAAGAAATCAATCAGGTCCGAATTGAGGCCAAAAGCGCCGACGCCGTCATCGGGTGTGACGTGGTCGTGTCTTCGGCGCCCAAAGCCTCGGTTCACTATCGCAAGGGCACAAAAGTTGTACTGAACCGTGCGGAAATGCCAACAGGCGACCTTGTTCTGCACCGCGATGCCCAGCTCAAGGTCGACGAACGAGAAGCGCTGATACGCCGGACCGTCGGCGAAGAAAATGTCTTCGCGTTGGATGCAAACCAGTTGGCCGTGGATTTGCTGGGGGATTCGGTCTTTGCCAATACCTTGCTGTTTGGTGTCGCGTGGCAGCTGGGGAACATTCCGATCAGTGAGGTTGCAATCAAACAGGCGATCAAGCTCAATGGAGCCGCGATCGAGGCCAACATAATGGCCTTTGATCTGGGGCGGGTGATCGCTGCAAACCCGCAGAGGCTGAATGCGAAGGAGAAGAGCTTTTCGCAAGAAACATCGCAGCAGATAATCGATTACCGGTCCGATGAATTGGCGACCTATCACGATGACGCTTATGCGCAACAGTACCGGGATCGCCTGATCCGTCTGTCAGCATCACTGCCTGACCAGATACGCGAGGAAGCGCTTTCGCTTGCGGCAAAATCCCTGTTTCGCCTCATGGCAATCAAGGACGAATACGAGGTTGCTCGGTTGCTGACATCGCAACAATTCGAGAAACAATTGCGGTCCGAGTTCGAAGGGGATTTTCGGATCAAATATCACCTCGCGCCACCGGTTCTGAGCGGTCGCAAGGATGCTCGCGGGCGACCGCGCAAGCGAAGCTATGGTGGTTGGATGACCCCCGTTTTGCGGCTCCTTTCGCGTGCACGCAGGCTTCGCGGCGGCTGGCTTGATCCATTCCGGTTTTCAAAGGACCGCAAGCTTGAAAACGAAACTCTGGCCTGGTTTCTGGCTGTCTTGGATCGCATTGAAAAAGCCAGCCCCGAGCTGGAGGCGGAAATCTGCCTGAAAATCCTGTCAGCGCCGCTGGATATCCGCGGTTTTGGCCCGGTGCGCGAAGCGGCAACGCAAACCGTACGTGCAGATGTAGATGCCATGCTGAACGTGATCGGAGAACAGCGAAGGGATGCGCAGGGCGCCGCTTCTCACAAGGTTTGATTGTTCTTTCCGGAACCTGTCTGGAAACGCGGATTGTATGCGGGGCTGAACGGATCTGAAGCCCCGCACACTCCGGAGTATTGGACTGCTGTCTGAAACGGTCCGGTTTTCGTTCGGGCGTCACCGGCAGCGGCGCGGCGCCGCCACCGGACAGACAGATGTGGGTAACCTTTCGTCACGGGCATTGCGTTGGCAAAGGCCGTCTTGCTCTGGGTTGACGAGCAAAGGACTTGTAAGTGCTTTTCGCCCAGTCGGCGTTCATTGTCCCCGCTTGCTGCGATCAGACCCTTGCTTTTTCAAAGGCAGCCCAAGCGGTTTCAAATGCTTCGAAATCAAACGCGGGCTTGCGGGCTGCGTCCAGAACAATACGTTCTGTCGCCAAAAGCTTTTGGACTGCACCTTCCAATTGATCAACGACATCATTCGGTATGACCAATGCGCCATGACGATCGGCGTGAACCAGATCACCGGGCTCAACTGTCAGACCAAAAATCGAAACTTGAGTGTCAATCTCGCGGACGTGGACGAAACCATGACTCGGTCCGATGGAACCAGCGACAACCGGGAACCCTTGGGGCAAATCCCCGAGATCCCGCATGACACCGTTGGTCAGAGCGCCGGACATGCCGAAACCCTTGTGAACCGTCGTATTGATCTCACCCCAATAAGCGCCGATGCAATCTGGGTAATCCAGATCCTCGATCACGGCGATTGAAGGGCCGGGTGCTTCGGCCATGTACTTGTAATAGGCCATACGTCGGGCTTTGATGATGTCGGGCGGCTCGGTCGGGGGATTGACCGCAGCAATTTTGGCGGTGCGCGCATAGCCGACTATGGCAGGCCCTTCGGGGGCCGAGCTTAGCATGGTGCCGCGCGTGAACCTGTCGAACCCGCGCCTGCCCTGTGCCACCTCGATGGCATTGCAGACAGTTGGCGTATCGACTTTACGAAGCAAAGACAAAAGGGACGGTGTCATGTGTCCTCCAGCCAGCGGGACAGCGCCGCTGTTGTTTTTTCAGGTTGTTCCAATGTCGGGAGATGGCCCGCGTCGCCGATGATCTCAAGCGCGCTTCGTGGCAGCAGGTCATGCATAAGTCGGTGGCGTTCAACTGGGCAAAGCCGGTCTTCATGCCCGCACAAGACCAGAGCCTTTCCGGTATAAGCTGTCAGTGTCTCGCTTTGGTCCGGTCGGTTCATAAGTGCCTTGGACTGACGTATGAAAACGTCAGGGCCCAGGTCGGTGGCCATTGCCATGCACAGATCCAGAATCGCCCCCCGGTTCGGTCCGTCAGCTAGATAACCGGGCTTCATCTCGTCACGCATCACGGTCCTCAGCTGACCGTTGCGCACGACGGACATCTGCGGCGTACGACGCGCTTTTACCTCTGGCTTTTCCGCCAGTGGATTGGTGTCAAGCAAGGCCAGACGCGAAACACGTTCGGGGGCTTGGCGCGTTACCTCCATCGCCACGATACCCCCCATGGACAGCCCGGCCAGCGCGAAGACCGGCGGCGCATTCCCGAGAATATCCCGGGCCATGGCCTCTATGCTGTCGTGATGAGACAACGGAAAGGTCATCACGGGCATTCTGCCCGACAGAGCATTGATCTGAGGGCCAAAAAGCCGGGCATCACACATCATGCCCGGCAACAAGATCAGAGGTTTCATGCCGAAGCCAGCTTTGCCCCTTCGGACAACGCCGCCAGCTTGGCATAGGCGATCTGGGGATCGACGGCGCCGAAACCCGCAAAAGTGCCAAAGCCGCAATCGCTGCCCGCGATCACCCGGTCCGGTCCCACGATTTCCGTGAACCGGTCAATCCGTTGGGCCACAAGTTCGGGATGTTCGACGAAATTGGTCGTGGTGTCGACCACGCCGGGCACCAGAACCTTGTCTTCGGGAATCTCGGCCTTGCGGTCCCGGAAAACAGTCCATTCATGGGCATGCCGCGGATTGGACGTTTCGAACAGGACATAGCGCGACTTGGTCGCCATCAGGGTGCTGAAGACCTTGTCCATGGCGATGTCGCAGCAATGCGGGCCTTCGTAGTTGCCCCAGCAGATATGTACCCGTACCCGATCCTGCGGGACGTTCTGAAGCGCATGGTTCAGGGCCTCGACATGCATGTCGGCAATTTTGATGAACGCCTCATCCGACAGGTCGGTGAACAGCATGTGGCGCGACAGGGCAAGATCGGGGCAATCCAGTTGCAGGTCCAACCCGGCGGCGACGATGGTTTCGTATTCGTCCTTCATCGCGTCGGCCAACGCTGCCAGATAAGCCTCTCGCGTAGGGTAGAAATCATTCTGCAAAAACAACGAGATCACTCCGGGAGACGCGGCATTCACGAAGCCGCGCTCGGCCCCGTGTCGAGACATGGCCGCCTTTAGGTTGGCGATGTCCTTTTGTAACTCGCCTTGCCCTTTTGATCGCACCTCACCCGTGCACATCGGCCTTGCGTATTGTGGGGTACCGCCGTCATCGGCCAGTCTTTGCAGAAAGCCGGGAAACATCTTCAAGTCTGCCGGCGCGTTACGAGGGCTGTCGCCCGAAAACCCGGTGTAGCGATCTTTGACATAGGTCGCATAGGAGATTTTCGAAGTTTCGCCGTCGCTGACGATATCAACACCGGCTTCGACCTGTTTGCGCACCGTTTCGGCCACGGCGTTGGCCATGCAGGTATCAAAGGCGCCTGTGTCGTAAGGTTCGCCGTTTTCGCGGGCAAAAATAAAATCCACGACGTCCTGCGTTCGGGGCAGAGAGCCAACATGTGTTGTTTTTACGGTCATGGGGACCTCCTTAAATTTTTCGTGCCATCAGGATCGTGTGGCTTTGGGCTTCTGGATCTTCGGCCAGGTATCCGGTCATTTGCAGCCCGTTTTTCTCAAGACATCCGGCGTAACCGGCCGGGGACAGCGACGCGTGGTAGACAAGCTCTGATCCCACCGTGCCGCTGACCTCTCCGGCACGAGGTCCGACGGTCAGCATGAGCATTCCCTTGGGCCGCAAATGGCGCGCCATCCGGGCGATACAGTCTTTCTGCTCGTCCGCTGTAAGGTGGAAAAAGCTGTTCCAGGCAATGATGCCGTCGAACTGTTGATCCAGTTCAAAACTCCGCATATCCGCGTTGCGCCAGTCGCCATCGGGCCAACGTTCGCGGGCAATGGCAAGCATGGCGTCGGAAAAATCGATACCCGTGACGTCAAACCCTTCGGCCATGAACCAGCGTGCGATGGGGTCGCCCGAGCCACAGCCCAGGTCCAATACGCGGTCACCCGGCTTCAGGCTGGCCGTGAAGCGCGCCAACCAGCGCGCTTCGAACAGGGCCTTGGAACGGCGCCTGTCATATTCGGTCGCCTGCCGTTCATAAACGGCGTGGGTGTCATTCGGGTCCGCGTTCATCCTGTCCAGGTCGCTCCTGCCGGGTCATCGGTTGCGGTGATGCGGTACATGCCCGCCTGTCCGGTCATGGATGGCTGAACGCCATAGGTTTCGCCGGGAAGAACCAAGGCCGTGTCGCCCACCGAGATCGTAGTCTCGTACCCGTCAATCGAAACACGCCAGTGACCGCTGGCCGGCATCAGAACCACTGGTTTCTTGGCAGCGATCGGTTGGGTCACTGCGGACCCGCGCCCCAGAAAATCGACCTCGAATCCGGGTTTGTCCTTGATCAACGCGTTTTCGCCAATCACCTTTGCGGGCTTTTTGGCCGACAACGCCATCAGATCCCAATACCGCGCAACGTATTTGCCGACCACATCTTCGACAGGAACTTCGGGATAGCTTTTCAGCTGTTCTTCGGTCAGCAAAGGCATCGGGCGGACATTGTGCGGCAGTTCCTGGCCCAGTTTGGAGTCGTACAGAACGCCATTGTCGCCCAGCATCAGACCATGTGCCTGTGCATCTTCGATCACCTGAGGCGCCCAGGTGACGCCGCCACCCGCATCGTCTCCGCCCAGGATCGACATGATCATTCCGTAATCCTGGCCGACATTCTCAAAGCCCCGGAAAATACCCGTTGGAATGTTGAAGATGTCTCCTTCCTCGGCGATGAATTCCCCGGCCGTACCATAGCGGCCCCAGAAAAACCGCCAACGACCCTTGGCAACGAAAAAGACCTCGGCCGTGGTGTGGCTGTGCAGTGAGTTGCGGCATTTCGGCGGCTGCCCGGCCGCTCCGATGTTGAAACCGATCTTGTCCGTGATGTGGACATGCTGGTCCGGAGATTCCGAGACGCCGCCGCCGATTATCGTGAAGTTCTCTTTCTGGTCGCTGCCGGGAGTATGGGCATCGATAAAAGCGGTTTTACAGGGTTGAAGCTCGCCATAGCGGACTATGCGGGAAGGGATGGATGATTTTGTCATGACGTACGATCCGATTTAGCGTTTTTGGAAAGAAAGCTCGTGTGCCCAAATAGGACAGGCCCTTACTTTCCAGGCGGGCGCAGGTTCAGTCGCCGCGCCCTCAGGCTTTGACGGTACATATGGAAAAGCCGAACGGTCCGGGGCTCGGACAGACCGCCCGACAGGATGCGATATGAGACCGGGCGGCCCACTCAGACCTCGCCGTTCTGCAACAGGATCTGCTTCCAGACCGAGGTTTCATCGAACAGGGTGTATTCACGGCGCAACTGCGGCTGCCCTGTAATAAGCGCGCCGAATTCAGCGTGGCTGATCCCGAGGACATAAACCTGCGCACCACTCGGCGCGCCAAACACGCCCCAGCCGTCATGCTTGCCCCAAAGGCTCCAGCGAATTGCCGCACGCGGAGGCATATCGGGGTCATCTCGCCCGATCTGATGCTCGATCTTGAATTCCGCATTCGGAAAACTCGCCCGCAGACCCATCCAGAAGCGGTCGATGGCCTGCCAGCCATGCCCTGTTACGCCACCCACATATTCTGACTGAACAGCGCGGTCATATTCTGAACCGATCACGCCCATATCTGCGTTCATGATCCGCGTCAGAATGTCGGCGTAGCGCTGCCCCCATTCATTGTCATTCCCATGGCCTTTGTATGGTCCAGGCTGATCGATTTCGGGCGTCAGAGGTTTGACGCAGTTCTCTTTGCCGCCTTCCCGGGCAATCAGATCAGCGGCGTATTCTTTGGGATCCCAGCCCATCTGGCGCACAATCGCGCCCTGATCGCGGATCAGCCATTCATCGTTGATCTGATTGTCGATGGCGTGACAATCCGCAAGAATCCGGTAACTCAGCTTGGTGCCGGTGGGCTTGCCATAGACACCCTCGGCCAAATGCGTGGCCGTTGAAATGATCCGATGAGAGCTCAACATGCCCTCTTCCGGTGTGCCGGACCAAATCACGTCTTCGCCCAGCAGCTGCCGATCCGGAAACTCGGCAAGCGTTGCCATTGTGGCCCCAATGACATTCTGATTGCCCAAAACAACCGAACCAGGCGAACGGACGACGATGTCATCGCTGTAATACTCATGCAGCGTGGCGATCCCCCGATCTTCCCAGATCTCTTTGGTGATGCCGATGATATAGTCCGGAAAATCCCGGAATTTCGGATCGAAGCCTTTCATGTCTCTGTCCTTTGTGGGGCCCACCCCTTTGGCAATCGGGCCGAGGTCCGCACAACCAGTGGTCCATCAATGGCCACTTTGCGCGGTTCGGCTTTCGCCGGGGTGTCGATATGTTCGAAAAGTGCGGCAACGGTTTCGGCTACCATAAGGTTGGCCCGCTGCCGGATCGTTGTCAAATTGTAAGCCGGCCAACCGGCCGGCGGCACGTCATCATAACCCACGACCGAGACATCCTCGGGGACGCGCAGGCCAAGTTCAAAACGGATCACATCCATCGCCGCCAATGCCATGTGATCATTGGCCACAAATACGGCATCCGGCCGTCGTTCAGGGGCGACATCGAACATCCGACGGGCTGCTGTACGGGCGTTTTCCGTGTGAAACTCCCCTACTTCATGAGCAAACAGTTCCTGCCCGGCCTCGGCCAGTGCGGCGCGATACCCGGCTTCGCGGTCCCGCTGCGTCGAGGCCCCTTGCCAACCTGCGATATAGGCAATCCGTTGGTGCCCACCGGCTAGCAGAAATTCCGCGACTTTGCGGCCCCCGGCATAGTTGTCGGACGTGACCGTGGTGATGCCCTCGATGTCCTGGCTGCGGTTGAACAGCACCACTGGCACCCCGGCCTGTTGGCAGCGCATGGCGATATCCGACGACATGGGCACCGAGGCCAGGATGACGCCATCCACCTGATAATCAAGAATCTCTTCCATCACATCGTCGATGTTCCCGGCCGATCGTGAGGCCATGAAGATCAGCACGTGATAGCCTTGCTCCTGAAGGGCGTTGGACAGCTTCTCGAGCGCTTCCGGATAAAAATAGTTATCCAGGTAGCCTACCACCAAACCGATAATCCGGCTTTTCCCGGACACCATGGCGCGGGCCAGAACGTTTGGACGATAGCCCAGTTCAGCAGCGGCTTTGCGCACCTTCTCTTCGGTCTTTTTGCTGACGGACGCGCCGGGCGTGAATACGCGGCTGACGGCGGACTGGCTGACACCAGCCAGTTGGGCGACCTGAAGGGATGTTACTTTTTCGGCCATCAATCTGCTGTCCAACCCCCGTCGATAAGCATTGACGTGCCGGTAACCAGTGCAGAGGCGTCTGACGCGAGATAACGCACCGCGCCCATGATGTCTTCGACCTCTCCGACCCGGTCCAACTTGATCTTTTCCATGATCCACGCGGCGCGTTCAGGATTGTCGAAAGTGGATTGGGTCAGGGGCGTTTTGATGAAAGTCGGGCAGACAGTGTTGATCCGAATGCCCTGTTTGCCCCATTCGATGGCCATGGATTTGACCATGCCCTCAAGCCCATGTTTGGTCGCACAATAAAGCGCCCGGTCGACACCGCCGACATGCCCCATCTGGCTGGAGATGTGGATGATCGATCCCGGCTTTCCTGCCAAGATCAAAGCGCGGGCGGCGTAGGCCGATAAGAAGTAGGCCGAACGCAAATTGACGTTGGTGACAACATCAAAGTCATCGGGCGTGGTTTCGATGGCCGCGCTGTGGCGCGCCACGCCCGCTGAATTCACCACGATATCGAAAGTGCGGTGATCGAAAAGCTGTTTCAGGGCATCCAGATCACCCTGATCCATCACAAGCGCTTCGGCCGACCAGCCGTGATCTCGCAAGGCGGAGACGGTGTCGTTCAACCGGTCCGCCCCTCTGGCCGCACAAACAACATGCGCGCCTGCCTCGGCCAAAGCCACCGCACAACCCTGACCGATACCCGACGAGGCTCCGGTAACGAGGGCTGATTTTCCGTTCAGAGAAAACGAAGGGGTGCGTGGCAATTCCGTCATCAGCGCATTCCATCCGGTATTTCAATACGGCCCAAATTGCGGGCCTTGTTGAATTCCCGCAGGCGGGCAAAGACGTCAACGCCAAGCTGCCGGTAGGCATCCAGCAAATCAACCAGCACCCAGTTTTCCCGGATCCTGCCGTTTTCCAAACGCCAGAAATCGAGGCTGCGCATGGTGATCTTCTTGCCTGACGGAGCGATGCCCATCCAACCATCGTCTGTGACGGTCTGGATCATGTTGGGCCAGCCCGTCACAGCTGCATATTCCCCGTCACCGAAGAAGTGATAGGTGATGTCGTCCACGAACTGCCCGCGATCCGGCATACCGTTCAGAAATGGGATCTGATGCCAATTTCGGAACCCCGCGTACCCGCGCCCGGTGCCGATGCCCGAAGGGCCGTACCAGTTCATGCGCGGGTGCCAGAACCGTTCCATCTCCATCACTTCGGGGCCGCCTTGGGACGGGTGTTTCTTGAGATGCTCCAGCATGTCGATGATATGCTGGCAGGTCTGTTTGCCCTTGGCTTCATCATAAGGGCCGGGGACAAACCCGTCCTGGGTGGCAGGGCCGGGGACATGCCATTCACGGCCCAGACTTGGCGCCATCGGCCAGGCACTCGCCTGCATCATGACTTCGGGGATGTCCCAAAGGGCCTGCATCTCGACGATCTTGCCGTTTTCGAAGCGGTAAAATTCATGAAACCGCATCGTGACTTGATGACCCGTCGGCGGGATGTCCAGCCAGGGGCCGGTGAAAACACCGGTGTAATACCCACCACATCCGACCCAATCTGCGCCGAACTCATCCGGGCCGGCCATGACGATGTAATCCCGTCGTTCAAGATCGGGCCAGGCCGCCAGTAAGTCTTTGTAGCCAGTGTCATAGAACGCATCACTGCCGACGCTGTCCCCAAAGGGATGACACAGACGGAACACGGCATCCGGTGACGTGACCTCCGCCAAAGCCCGGCGTACGCTGGCCTCATCGAAATCGTACATCGCAGCCCTGAGCGGTTCGATCAGGGCCTTGTGATGTGTGTGTTTGTCACTCATTCAGCAGCGTCCCGGTAAGGCGCCGGCGCACCGTAGGGCACATTGATTCCGCCATATCGGCGCACACGAACGTTGCATTGTTCCGCGTGGCCAACGAACCCTTCAAGCATGCACAGGCGCGAGCCATACTCGCCGATCAGCGTCGCGGCCTCATTGGTCAGAACTTTTTGATAGCTGTGCGTCTTCAGGTATTTACCAACCCAAAGACCACCCGTGTAACGCCCGGCTTTTTTGGTGGGCAGCGTGTGGTTTGTGCCAATCACCTTGTCCCCGTTCGAAACATTGGTGCGCGGCCCAAGGAACAACGCCCCATAGCAGGTCATGTTTTCAAGGAACCAGTCGTCTCGGTCGGTCATCACCTGTACATGTTCCGAGGCGATGTCATCGGCAACCTGCAACATCTCATCATAAGTGTCGCAAACGATCACCTCACCATATTCGTCCCACGACACCCTTGCGGTATCTGCGGTTGGCAGGATGCCCAGCAGCCGGTCTACCTCGGCCAGGGTGTCATTGGCCAGATTGCGTGAGTTGGTCAGCAGAACGCAGGGGCTGTTGTATCCATGCTCGGCCTGCCCCAGCAGATCGGTTGCGCACAGCTCCGCATCTGCGGCGGTCTCGTCGGCAATGACCATCGTTTCGGTCGGCCCTGCAAAAAGATCGATCCCGACACGACCGAACAACTGACGTTTGGCTTCCGCGACAAAGGCGTTGCCGGGGCCAACAAGCATGTGAACCGGATCGATTGTTTCGGTGCCCAATGCCATGGCCCCGATGGCCTGAATGCCGCCCATGACATAGATCTCATGCGCGCCACCCAAGTGCATGGCGGCAATTACCGCTGCATTGGGTTTGCCCTGAAACGGGGGCGTGCAGGCGATGATGCGCGGAACACCGGCGACCGAAGCGGTCGCCACCGACATATGCGCCGAGGCGACCATCGGGAATTTGCCGCCCGGAACATAGCAACCCACGGATTGCACCGGGATGTTCTTATGCCCCAGAATGACACCGGGCAGGGTTTCGACCTCGATGTCCAGCATTGAATCCCGCTGCGCCTGCGCAAAGTTGCGCACCTGTTCCTGCGCGAATTTGATATCGGCCAGCTCACGATCGGACAATTGCCCGATCAGGTCATCAATTTCCTGCTGGCTCAGGCGGAACGAGGCAGGTGAGTAGTTGTCGAACTTCTCACTCAGCTCGCGCACCGCGGAATCCCCACGGGTTTCGATGTCTTTCAGCGTCGCTTCAACCACGGCACGGGTCTTGGCATCATCTTCCGCCCGATCCGCATCGGATTTGCCGCGTTTAAGATACTCGATTGCCATCTTTCCAATCCTCAGTTTTCCGGCCGTGGCGGAGTCTTCTCGCCGCGGTCAAATGCTTCCCAGCCTTCGCTGTTGAATAGGTCCACGCCCAGCTGAGCCGCAACGTGGGCAAAGTCGACATTTACCCAGTTGTCGACAATCTTGCCGTCGACCACTTTCCAGAAGTCCATGTACCTGATTTCGACACGCTTGCCTGTGGGGGCAATGCCCAGAAATTCGCCGGAATGCGTGGCTTCCTGGCGGCCGAAGGCGGCGGCCCATTCACCCATGTAAAGGCGCGCTTCGTCAACGCAGACCTTATCCGAAAACGCGGCTTGAAACGGGCGCTGCCAGTTATCCTGAAATTCCTGCAGGCCGGTCTTGGTGCCGCAGCCCTGATTGCCCATCCAGCGAAAACCTTGGGCGAAGAATTCACCGATGTCATCAATGCGGTGATCATTCAGACCATCAACCATCGTTTCGATCACGCGGCGCGTGTCTTCCGTCTTGCTCATGTCCGTGTCGCGGGTCAGAACCGCTTGTTCGGGACGGGAACCTTTCATTTTTCTATCCTTTGAGGTTGCCGAAGGGAGGGATTGGGACGTGCGGCCCCAATGCTCAGAAAGTCCCTCGGCATCCTGTTCAGCGCCGGGTGGCGCGACATGGCGTTATGTCGGGCGTTCTTGCTCATCAGCCTTTCACCGCCCCGGCTGTCAGACCGCTGACAATCTGGCGCTGGAAAATCAGCACGAGGAAGATCAGAGGCGCGGTGATCGATACGGCAGCGGCAACCGCAACGACCTGATCGGTTGTCGTCGTCTCGCGATTGAACATGCCGACGATGGCGGGAACCATGGTCTGGTTCTGCGCATCAAGCAGCAGCGCGGTGACCAGAAAATCGTTGTACGCCAGCAAGAAGCTGAACAGTCCTGTGGTGATCACGCCTGGCCACATCACCGGCATGATGACACGGCGGAAGGCCTGAAAGTGGCTGCACCCATCCACGCGGGCGGCCTCATCCAGCTCGGCCGGGATGTTCTGGAAGAACGAACGCAGCATCCAGATTGTGAAGGGCTGGTTGATCGCAACCAGAACAGCAATTACCGCAAAAGGCTTGCCGTACAAGGTTGGTGCGTTTTCACCCAAGATCGGGCTGAGCCATTCGGCCGAGTTGATGAACACCGGCAGATAGCCTGCTACCAGAACCGAATGCGGCAATGCCCGGAACACCAGTGCGACGATCAGGATCCAGAAGGCCAACGTTGATCCTGACCGCGCCAGACCGTAGCCCGCCAAAGTGCCCACGGTCAGCGACACTGTCACCACGCCCGTCGTTACGATCAGCGAGTTCTTGAAGTTGTTTGAAAAACCCCGGTCGATCCAGACGGTTTTGTAATGCTCGGTCGTCAGACCAAGCACATCCCGTCCCAGTGGGCCAAACAGCGGGTTCAACACGTTCAGGATTGCAGGCAGGACCACGAAGAACACCAGCAGGAAACCCACCAGCAAGGACAGCACACCGATCAGCCAGCCGAACCATTCCTGACCGGGCTTGGTGTAGGACTTTATCATCGAAGGCAGTGTTTTGGTAGCAGCGAAGATCGTGCCCCAGATAACCGCGATGCCCAGAATGATATCCAGCAGCGACAAGCCCTTTCCGACGCTCAGCGTGGCCGGCCCGAAGATCACGTTCAGCGCGTTGCTGTCGAACGCATCGACGGGTGACTTGAAGCTCATGACCACGATCCAGAAGATCGGAAAGGCCGCGATCAGGCACCAGAGCGCAAGGAAGATGTTCGAGGTCAACCGCAGGCTTAAGGGCTGGCGAAGCGCACGCGAGGACATGTCAGTGACCTCCTTTATGGTCGCGCCATGTACGGCGCAGCGGAAGGATAAGCAGGATGACGACACCGATCATGGTCAGCATCGAGTTGGCGGACGCCCGGCTGATCGACCGGTTGCCGGCCTGATCCGGCGTCAGGTAGTCGAAGGTCAGCCACTGTAGCGAGATGACGTAGCCCTGGCTCGAAAAACCGACGATCTCTTCGAACACGCGGTAGCTGTCCATCAGGTGGATCATCGACACGAAAATGATCAGTGGCATCAGGTGTGGAATGACGATGTATTTCAGGCGCTGCCAACGGGTCGCACCGTCAATCACGGCACTTTCAAGACTGTCCTGATTGACCGTTTGCAGCCCGGCGTAGAAGACGATCGCTGCAAAGGGTGCCACGTGCCAGACGCGGTAGAGCATCATCAGTATTTCGATGGTCCAGGCTTGGGCGAAAAGGGCGATGTCCCGGTTCAGCCACCATTCCATCATTGCGGTCAGGATGCCGTCGCCCCGGAAAAGCCAGTTGATCGACAGCACGCCGATCACGGGTGTGATGATGAAGGGCAGCAAGGACACAAAGATCACCGGCCCGCGGATGGACCGCGCCGCGTTGTTGATCAGTATTGCGATCCCAAGCCCGCACCCGACCACCAGCGGCAGAGTGATCAATGTGAAGGTCAGGGTGAACCGAAGCGCTTTCCAGAAGTTGATCGTAGACAGCACATGCCAACTGCCGTCGCTTATGGCGCGCCATGCGCGTTCAGGCTCCAATACGTTGCGATAGCTTTGCAAGCCGACATATTGGGTTTGGGTAATGACCTCGCCATGTTCGTCAAGTTTTGGCTGCGAAACCATCTCGGTCACGCAGGTCTGCGTCAGGAAACCGGGCGTGCAGGTTTCCTTTTCGACCGTCTCATAGATCGGCTGAGTAACGTAAAAACTCTGCTTGAACACGCTGACCAGAGGAAACGCGATAAAGAGAAGCATCATAAAGACAGAGGGGCCGACAAATGCGGCAAATGTCCGGAAATTCATGGCTCTGCCTTTCTCATGACTCTCGAGGGGAAGGGGCGGGAGGGCCGTAGCCCTCCCACGGGAGGATCAGTTGCTGATCAGACCTGCTTCTTTCGCGGCAGTGATGTAATCTGCCTCGATATCCGCCAGCGTTGTCTGAGCATCCTTGGCGCCGGTCAGGTAGTCGGCAAGACCGTTGCCCAAGGCGGTGTGCATGATGCCCATCGGGCCAGATGCCGGGTATGCCTTTGCGCCCGCTTCAGCCGAAGCGGCTGCTCCTGCCGCCAAAGCACCCGCTGAATAGGCAGGGCTCAGCCAAACAGCGACGTCATTGTTTGCGCTGACCATTTCGCCGTCCATGCCCTCAAGCGCGACGCGGAATGCGGCGTCGGCCTCTTCGTCGCTCATGTTCGAAGCGAGAACGATGCCATCCCACCAGATGGTGGTTGCCGGCGCTGCCGAACCCATAGGAGCGGCTGCCATGGTGACTTTGCCGACGACCTGGCTTTCGGCCTCATCATTCATGGCGGCTGCACGGCTGGCCCAAAGGTTCGCCATGGCGATCTTGCCCTGTTGGAACTGTTGCTGCACGTATGTCGAGTCGGAAACCAGATATTCCGGATCCATGTACTCGGTCATGGCTTTCAGTGTTTCCAGCGCAGCGACGCCCTGCTCGTTGTTGATCGTTGGAACGTTGCCGTCGCCAAAGAACGAGCCGCCTTCGCCAAGGTACATGTTGACGAACTCCTGGCCGAGGTTCCAACCGGTCTTGAACGTTCCCCCGATCGGATAGTCCATGACGCCGGCTTCTTTGATCTTGGCGGCCGCTGCCAGGACGTCATCATAGGTTTTTGGTTCTTCGATGCCCAGTTCAGCCAGAACATCATCGCGATACATCAGGTGCTGCGCATTCACCATCATTGCAATGGCCATGGTCTTGCCATCAACCTTGATCAACTGGTTGGGAAGCAGGTCCTGGCCGTATTTTTCGACCAGATCATCCAGCGGACGGATCGTGCCTGCGTTCAGCAACGGCACCAGGGTCGCGTTTGAAACACCGCCGATCTGATAAAGCGCGGGATCTGCAGCAAATGCTTCGGGCTGCTTTTCGCGGAATTCCTGATCCAGCGATGCGCTGAAATTGCCGCATTCTGCCATCGCATCGGTGACGGCTTTCCACGCTTCAAATCCGGCGGACAGTGATTTTAGCGGCACTTCGTTTTCAAAGGCGCAATCTGCCCACGCGCCGGTGGCGGCGATGGACATGGCACCGGCCATGAGGATCGTCTTGAGTTTCATAGGTTTCTCCCTGTCAGGATCGGTCCGTCGTCGACGTCCGGACCGGTGTTATGCCCTTGCGGGCCGTTTGTGGGGTTAGCCCCCGATCCGCGCACCGCTTCCAGCTTCGAAGAGGTGACAGATATCCGTCGGCACCGAGAACGAGACCGTTTCGCCAATCTCGGCGCGGAATGCTTTGTCTGCTTTCACCGAAACCAGAGCTCCGCCGACCCGAACCGAGATCATGGTCGCGTCGCCCAGCAGTTCCAGCGTATAGATCGGAGCGGTGATCTGACCTTTGCCATCGGCAAGGCTGGCATCTTCGGCCCTGAAACCCAGTGTCATTGGGCCATCCGGTGCATCCACCGCAATTTCGACATGTTCGGCGCGGAATATTCCGCCCGCCACTTCGCCGTCCATCAAATTCATGGCGGGTGAACCGATGAAGCTGGCGACGAACGTATTCGCGGGACGGTCATAAATTTCGGTCGGGCTTCCGACCTGCTGAACCACGCCCTGTTTCATCACGACGACGCGGTCCGCAAGGGTCATGGCCTCGATCTGGTCGTGGGTGACGTAAATGGTGGTGACAGCCAGCTCATGGCTCAGGTTCTTGATCTGGGCTCGTGTGGAAACCCGCAGCTTGGCGTCCAGATTGGACAACGGCTCGTCCATCAGGAACACGTTGGGTTCGCGCACGATGGCACGTGCTAGTGCCACACGCTGTCTCTGTCCACCCGACAACTCGGCTGGCTTGCGATGCAGGAAATCGTCCAGTTCAACCATGGCACTGGCGCGGCGCACTTTCTCGTCGTGTGTTGCCGGGTCGATACCACGCACTTTCAGCGGAAAGCGGATGTTCTCGTAAACGTTCATGTTGGGATACAGAGCGTAGCTTTGGAACACCATCGCCACGTCACGGTCCTTGGGTTCCAGATCATTGACCACGTTGCCGTCGACAAGGATTTCGCCTTCCGTCACGTCTTCAAGGCCGGCGATCATGCGCATTGTGGTTGTCTTGCCGCAGCCTGATGGGCCGAGCAGCACCAGAAACTCACGATCTGCAATCGTGAGGTCGAAATTGTGAACCCCAACGAATGAGCCCCATCGCTTGCCGACGTTCCGCAATTGAATTTCCGCCATGGTGCCCCCTGCAAGGAATCGTTTTGCATACGTTTGCAAAACTGTAATTCGCATGTATCAAATCAGGCAAGACTTTTTTGCATACGTATGCAAAAATAACGGAGAAATCCGACTCAACCTGGCTTCGCGCCGCTCGCAAAACTATGACTACAATGGTAAATACCGTGAACTTTCAGACAGAAAAAAAACTAGTCTCTGCGTTTCACACCGCATTGGAATCCGCCGCAGTGACGGAAACTCCGAAGGTGATGAGCCAATTTTGCGCTCCGGATTCGAGGTGGCGCGGCTTTCATCCGTTCAACGAAATCAACGGCGCCGAACAGGTTGCCCGGAAATTCTGGCAGCCGCTGAAGGGCAGCCTTGCTCATTTGCAGAACCGAGTGGATATTCTGTTTGCGGGGCAAAACTCGTTGCGGAAAGAAACCGACGTTTGGGTTGTCGCCATGGGCCATCTGGTGGGGCTGTTCGACCGACCGTGGTTGGGTATTCGCCCGACCGGCAAGATGGCGTTCCTGCGATATTGCGCGTTCTACAAGGTGGCTGGTGGCAGAATTGTCGAAACAGCGATGTATTTCGACATCCCGCACTTGATGGTCCAGGCTGGCCAGAATCCGTTCCCCCCGCAGACCGCGGCACATCTGGTTCAGCCCGGACCAAGGACCCATGATGGTTTGGTGCTTGGTGAGCAGCCCGCAGACGAAGGCGAAAAAACGCTGGCGGTCATCAACGCGATGATCGCGGATCTGGGCCGTTGGGACAGCGGACTGTCGCTGGAAGAAGAGTTGGCGCGCACGTGGCACCAGGACATGATCTGGTGGGGCCCCGAAGGAATTGGCGCGACCTACACGATCGAACGCTATGCCAGGCAACACTCCGGATCGTTTCGCGCCGCCTTCACGGACCGGTCAAAGACCAATCACGTCTGCCGTCTGGCCGAAGGGCATTACGGTGGCTTCTTTGGATGGCCCAATTTTACTGCCACGCCCACAGGGGGTTTCATGGGGATGCCAGCCACCGGAAAACCCGGCGAATTCAGGGTGATCGATATCTATCGCCGCGTCGAAGACAAGCTGGCCGAAAACTGGATCTTCATCGACTTGCTGCATTTTTGGAAAGGGCAGGGTGTGGATATTCTGGCGCGCACCACCGGGATTGAAGCATCATGAGGATAGATGCGCATCACCACCTGTGGGACCTTTCGGCCGTGCACTACCCCTGGCTTACAGAGAAAGGTATCGTTCGGTTTTTCGGCGATCCGTCTTCCATCCAGCGGGACTATTTGCTCCCGGAGTTTCGCGCAGACGCCGAAGCCATGGGGTTCGGCGCTTCGGTTCACATTCAGGTCGGCGCCGCTGAGCCCTGGGCCGAGGCGCAGTGGGTACAATCCGTTGCCGACCAGTTCCCTGACTGGCCGTTGGTGCAGGTGGCATTCTGCGATCTGACCTCGGATGATCTGGATGCACAGCTCGACCGTCTTCAAACCCTGCCTTCGGTGCGCGGCGTTCGTCAGATTATTGGCCGCGCTCCGGGTGAAGACGCCTCAACTGGCACGAACGCGTTGCTTGAAGACCCAAAGTTCTTGACCGGCCTGAAGCAACTGGGCGCGCGCGGTCTTTCCTTTGATCTTCAGCTGCTGCCAGAGCTGATGGGTCAAACCGCGAATATCCTTGCACAGGCCCCGGAGACCCGGATCGCTCTTTGCCACGCAGGGTCGCCATATGACCGGACTCCGCAAGGGTTGCGACGGTGGGCAGATGAATTGACGGCCTTGTCAAACCTGCCACAAGTCTTTTGCAAACTCTCCGGCCTGGGAATGTTCGACCACGATTGGAATGCTGAGAGCGTCTCGCCGATCGTTTCAACCTGCCTGTCCCAATTTGGCGCCGATCGCTGCATGTTCGGGTCGAATTTCCCGGTCGACAGCCTTACCTCGACCTACAAGGAAACCGTTTCCCGGCATGAGACGCTCATCCCGGGGGCGATGCTGGACGACGTCTTTCGCGGCACGACAGAACGTTTCTATCGCATTGAATAGCGACGGAAACGACAAACCGGACTTCCTGCACTGGTTTTCTGAAACGGCTTGGCAATCCCGGCGCGCCGGCTCTGAGGCTGACCGGCGGGCCCGCAGGTTCATGTCACCTGTTTCCTTTGATCATCCATGCCCATCGAACACAGAATCGGGCTGTTTCTTTGGCGAGACTGAAATGTCGACTTGTCCGACAGTCCGGACCAATTGGTCATGATCAGGCTTTGCGCGACGGCACCGCCCAGCGTGGTGCCGGGACCCGTAACAACGAAAAGATCCGGTGCGAACTCATGCGCGGCCTGTGCGATGGCATGGGTGAAATCATAAGTTTCGGTCACTTGATGGCCCAGGGTGTAATCCCAAAGTGCATTCGGGTCGCAAGCTCCGGGCCACCAAATCCGGCCACGCCCGTCGATCAGGGGCAGGTCCGGTTGTCGGAACAGGTCAGCGCTCAGTCGCGTGCGGCCCTGCGCCGAGACCGGAGTCTGAAGATGCGAATGGAACCCGGCATGGTTGGCCAAGCGCATGGGAAAACGTTCCTGAACCACCGGTACGGCCTTTTCGAGCGCGGCCAAACCGGCGTCGTCACCTGCAAGCACCAACATGCCGCCCAGATCAATCGACAGGGTCAGCGTTGCATCGGTTCGGTCAATGTCATCCACCAAGGCAAGCAGCTCTGCCTTGCGGGCCTGGTCAGGATGCCAGTCGGCATCCACGAAAGGATAGATCAATTGTCCACCGATCATGTTTTCCTGCATCAGAGTGCCCATGGTGTTGACCACCTCGAACCCTCCTTCGGCGGACAGCGCACCGCCGCAGGCCAGCGCCGAATACCAGCCCATCGAATTTCCCGTCACCGCAACCACTTCGATTTTGTCAGGATTGATGGCGCGGAAATCGCCCAAAGTCGCGGCATAGATCAAAGCAGATGCATTGTCGCCGCGCGTGTGCCTGGCAATGGAATATCGGGCGGCACCGTCCAGTTCGCTGAGCGTGTCTTGCCCCTGCGCGCGCCGCATGTCATCAAAGCGTCGCAACAGGGCCTTGTCGCTGAATTGCCGGCCCAAGACACCCAGTTCGGGTCTGTTGTAAGTACCGCGGCCAGGGCAGATGACGACGGCAGTCTGTTTGGCGGAACTCATGTGCCAGCCTCCATCAAGGATCGCGCGGCGGCTTCGATACTGTCCTTCGATGGCATGGTCGCAGCATAGGCCGGGCCTGTTGCGATAAAGCTGTCTTCTGCGGTGACGCGGGCCAGCGGCACATCGCATGTTTCATGAAAATGCGCCATCAGAGCTTCGGCCACGCCGCCATGGTGGCGGGTTTCGTCGACGATCAGGATGCGTTTGGCCCCGATCACGGCCTGTGTCAGTGCCGCTTTGGGCAAAGGGGACAACCAGCGCATATCGATGATCCGTGTCTTGATCCCGTCGGCCAGCAAGGCCGTGCGCGCCTGATGGCTGAGATAGACGCCATTTCCAAAGGTGACGATGGCCAGATCGTCGCCGTCACCATCCACGCCCACCTCGCCGAAGCCGATCTTTTCAGAAGGATCGGGATAGGTTTGCATCCAGCCGCCGTCTCCGGCCTCGTGCAGGTCCCGCATCGGGTATAGGGCGATGGGTTCGAGGAAAACGACCAGCCGCTGTTCTTCACGCGCGAGGCGCACGCATTCACGCAGCATCCGCGCGGCGTCGGCACCGTTCGACGGGCAGGCCAGGATCAGGCCCGGGATGTCGCGCAATACAGCGACCGAGTTGTCATTGTGGAAATGTCCGCCAAACCCTTTTTGATACCCCAGTCCGGCAATGCGCACGACCAACGGGTTGGTGTATTGACCATTCGAGAAAAAGGGCAGGGTGGCGGCCTCACCTCGCAGCTGATCCTCGGCGTTGTGAAGATAGGCCAGAAACTGGATTTCCGGCATTGGCGTGAATCCGTTCTGAGCCATGCCGATCGCCAGGCCCAGGATCGACTGTTCGTCCAGCAACGTGTCGATCATCCGGCCAGGGCCAAACCGTGTTTGCAGCTTTTGGGTCACGCCGTAAACGCCGCCCTTGCGCCCGACATCTTCGCCCATCATGACGATCTCGCCATGTTCCAGCATCAGATCGGTCAGTGCCCAGTTGATCAATCGCGACATGATCTGCGGTTCGGAATGGGCCTTGAGATCGCCGCCGAACACCTCGGCCCGACGCTCGGGTGTTGGGCCATTGGTCGGCGCGCAGGGGCGTGTCGGCGGGATCAGGCTGGCCATTACCTCTTTTGCGTTTTGCAGGCGAGGGCGCGTGATGGCCTGTTCGGCCACGCGGGCGACCCGGGCGCAGGTATCATTGTAGACGCTCAGCGCCTGTTCCGGGCTCATCGCGCCGCACTGATCCAACAGGCGCACGGAATGCAGCAGCGGGTCGTTGGCTTCTTCGGCCTCAACCTCGGCCTTTGGCATATAGGTGGTTGGCATATCGGCCCCGGCGTGACCGTACAGGCGAACAGTCCGAACATGCAGGAAAGCAGGTTTCCTGCGGCTGCGCACATAGTCGGCCGCCTGTTGCGCAACGCGATAGGTGTCGAACAGATCCAACCCGTCGCACGAGAAATACTTCAGGCCCGGACGGTTGGCGAATGTGGCCGCGATCCAGCCTTTCGGCGTTTTGGTCGAGATACCGATCCCGTTGTCTTCGCAGCAGAACAGAAGGGGCAGAGGCACAGATTGAAAGGACGTCCACTGCGCCGTGTTGAACGCGCCCTGTGCGGTGGAGTGGTTGGCCGAGGCATCCCCGAACGAGCAATAGACGATGGCATCCTCGGGCATGTCTGCATGTTCAGGGTGATGACGCCGTGCAGCGGCGACGGCATATGCCGCGCCGACCGCCTTCGGCAGATGGCTGGCGATGGTCGAGGTCTGCGGTGGAATGCACAGCGCTTTCGATCCCAGAACCTTGTGACGCCCGCCACTGATCGGATCCTCGGAAGACGAGGCAAAGGACAGCAGAATATCCCATGTCGGGCTTTGGCCCGGCACCTGATCCGCGCGGGCAATCTGAAAGGCCGCATCGCGGTAGTGCAGAAAGGCCGGATCGGTCGGGCGCAGGGCCGCGGCAACGGCCGCCATGCCCTCATGCCCGGATGACCCGATCGTATAGAACCCCTGGCCCGCCTTCTGCATCGCGCGGCTTTGCCGGTCCAGCGCGCGGCTCAGGCATTGCGCCCTGTAAAGCGCGACGGCTTCATGACCGCTCAGCGGCCCGGCCGGTGCGGACCCTTCGGGAAAGTCCCGCGCCGCAACACGGCGCAGGAAATTGTCATGCACGATTGCGGCGCGATCCATGTCAGATGTCCTTAGGCGAAGGCTTGCAGACCTGTCTGCGCACGGCCCAGGATCAGGGCATGCACATCATGGGTGCCTTCATAGGTGTTGACGGTTTCAAGGTTCACCATGTGGCGGATCACGTGGAAGTCCTGACTGATCCCGTTGCCACCATGCATGTCGCGGGCATGGCGGGCGATCTCAAGGGCCTTGCCGCAATTGTTCCGTTTGATCAGGCTGACCATCTCGGGCGCGGCGCGGGCTTCGTCCATCAGGCGACCCACGCGCAACGCGGCTTGCAGGCCCAGCGTGATCTCGGTCTGCATGTTGGCAAGCTTCAGCTGGAACAGTTGTGTCTGCGCCAGTGGACGGCCGAACTGTTTGCGGTCAAGCCCATATTGCCGGGCCGCGTGCCAGCACGCCTCGGCAGCGCCCATCGACCCCCAGGCAATGCCGTAACGCGCACGGTTCAGACAGCCGAACGGGCCTTTCAAACCTTCGACATTGGGCAGCAGGGCGTCCTCGCCGACCTCGACATTGTTCATCACGATCTCACCGGTGATCGAGGCGCGCAAGGACAGCTTGCCTTCGATCTTGGGCGCCGACAATCCAGCCGTTCCCTTGTCCAGAACAAAGCCCTTGATCTTGCCGCCATGCGCCTCGGATTTAGCCCAAACGACGAACACATCGGCGATCGGGGCGTTCGAGATCCACATTTTCGACCCGTTCAGCAAATAGCCGCCCTCGGTTTTCTTCGCGACAGTCTTCATCGAGCCGGGGTCCGAACCGGCATCGGGTTCCGTCAGCCCGAAGCAGCCGATAAATTCGCCGGTTGCCAGTTTGGGCAGGTACTTCTGGCGCTGCTCTTCGGTGCCGTAAGCGTAGATCGGATACATCACCAGGCTGGACTGCACCGACATCATCGAACGATAGCCGCTGTCCACACGCTCGACCTCGCGCGCGACCAGACCATAGGTCACATAGCTGGACCCTATACCGCCGTATTCCTCGGGAATGGTTGTTCCCAGCAAACCCATCTCACCCATCTCGCGAAAGATGGCCGGGTCGGTTTCTTCATTGGCAAACGCGGCAGTTACCCGAGACAGCAGCTTGTCCTGCGCGTAGGCATGCGCAGCGTCACGAACCATGCGTTCGTCTTCGGCCAACTGGTCTTCCAACAGGAACGGATCGTCCCAGGTGAAAGGGCCAAGGTGCGGGGCGGATTGAGGTTTCATGCAAGTTTCCTTTCCACAGCGGTTTTCAGACGCGCAAGGCCCGCTGCAATTGTATTTTCAGCATATGCGAATGACAGGCGAAGATGGCCCGGCATCCCAAAGGCGCGGCCGGGCACCAGGGCAACGCCGGCATCTTCCAGCAACCACGTGCAGAATTCCGCGTCGCTGTCAAATGGTCCGCCTTGTTCCTTCAACAGGCCAGTGCAGGACGGAAAGGCGTAAAACGCCCCGTCCGGGGTGGAACAGCGCAGCCCGGGTACTGCGTTCAACCCGTCGACGACCAGATCGCGGCGCGCGGCAAAGAGCGCGCGACGCTCCTCCAGCAACTCGGGGTCGCAAGTGATGGCGGCCAGCGACGCCCATTGCGAGATCGAGCATGCCCCCGATGTGACCTGACCCTGAACAGCGACCATGGCGCTTATCAGATCGGACGGTCCGATCCCCCAGCCGATGCGCCATCCGGTCATCGACCACGCCTTGGCCGCACCGTTGACGATCAGCATGCGATGGGTCAGCGCTGGGGCGGCTTCGGCCGCGGACGTGAAAGGTGCAAAGCTGAGATGGCGATAAATCTCATCGGCCAGAACCCAGACCTGCGAGTGGCGCTCCAGCACTTTTGCCAGCCCCGCAAGTTCTTCCTTCGAGTAAATCGCGCCCGACGGGTTCGAGGGTGAATTCAGCATCAGCCAGCGCGTGCGCGGTGTGATGGCGGCCTGCAATTGTTCAGGCAGCAGTTTGAAGCTCTGCTCCATCGGGCACGGCAGAACAACCGGCACCCCACCTGCCATCCGGACAATATCGGAATAGCTGGTCCAATAGGGGGCGGGCATGATGACCTCGTCGCCGGGGTTAAGGCTGGCCAGCATCGCATTTGCGATCACCTGTTTCGCGCCTGTCGATACGATGACCTGAGCCATCTCGGCACCTGCCTGTCGGGCAATTTCCGTGCGCAGTTCAGGCACACCCGCAGTGGGCGGGTACCTGGTTTTGCCCTCCAGTGCCGCTGAATGCGCAGCTTCGACCACATGGGGCGGCGTCGGCAGGTCCGGTTCGCCGGTTGACAGCGCCAGAATATCACGCCCTTGGGTGCGCAGGCGGGCGGCGGCCTCTGAGATCTGGACGATTTCCGACAATTCGATACCGTTCAACCGGTCAGCGCGCTGGAATACCATGAACCTTCCTCTGCAAACAGGTTCGGTTTTAGCCACAAAGTCACTTGAGAAAAATACGCCAATGAGTATCTTTTCAGTGACTAAAACTCATGAGTTCCATGCCCCGGATCAACTCACTGCCATCGCTGGCTCTTATGCGCAGTTTCGAAGCCGCCGCGCGCCATGAAAGCTATACCATGGCGGCCGAAGAGCTTGGCGTGACGCAAAGCGCGATCAGCCGCCAGGTCCGAGAGCTTGAGGCCGCGATTGGCGTTACGCTGTTTCGGCGGGTTGGACGCGCAGTGCGCCTTTCCAAAGCGGGGCGGGCCTTGCGGGACGAGCTGGCAGGTGATCTTGAACGTCTCAGTGGTACGATCAACCGTGCGATTGCAGCCGGAGACGGTGCGTCGCTTTTGACCCTGGCCGTCCTGCCCACCTTTGCGACACGGTGGCTGGTGCCGCGCTTGCCGGATTTCAAAACGCGCCATCCCGGGATCGAACTGGATCTGCACTCTTACACGACGCCTTTCAGCCTTGAAGAACGACGTATGGATCTGGCCATCCATTTCGGGCAGGAGGATTGGCCGGGCGCGCAATTGCGCAGGTTGTTCCCCGAGCATCTGGTGGTCACGGCAGCACCCGCGCTGCTGAGACGTCACAGGCTGGACACCCGCGCACAGACCTTTGAGCTGCCGCTTTTGCATCTGACCTCGCGCCCCGAGCTGTGGTCCACCTATCACTCTCAGCTCGGGCTGGATCCGGGAGCGGTTTTTCCGGGGATGCGGTTCGATCAGTTCTCGATGCTGATCGAGGCCGCCGTCGTCGGTTTGGGTGCCGCCATTCTGCCCTCGTATTTGATTGAAGAAGAGCTGGCGTCCGGTGTTCTGACCGAAATCGGCCAGATCGCCAACACGTCGAACAGCGCCTATTACATCGCGGCGCCAACAGGTCAGAAGAACGAAGCCGTTCAATTTTTTGCAAACTGGATCAGCAAGCAGACGCGGGCACGCGGGTAACTGGTCAAATACAGAAGATCGAACTCACTGCCCGCAGGCACATCTCAGGCGAAAATCTGTTTGAGCCAGGTTTCAAACATCTGTTTGGCAGCAGAGTTCGCGTTTGATCTCTGACCATCGACAAGGAAATGGCTCTGTTCGATTGGAATGGCGTCCCCGACTATCGCGATGGACCTTCCGGCCTTGATTGCGGTTCTGGCAAAGCGCTCAAGGATTACCGCGTATCCTCCACCTTCCGCCACGATGTCCACGGCGGCAATTGTCGTGTCCACGGTGAAGCAAGACGCCGCAGGAGAATATTTTGTGCCGAAAGCGGAAAAATACCGGTGCCACATGTCCTGAAATCCCAAAATCTGTATTTGGGGTTTGACCAGCAGTTCTTGCGCCGAAGGCCATTTCCGATCTCGTGATCCGGCTGCAACCGGTACGATACGTTCGTCCGAGATCTTGCTGAACGGCCCGTCGTTCCATTCCCCGTTCCCCAAACGCAGCTCGACATCGACGTTTTCCCTGCCCGCGGATTCTGCCCAGATATTTGAAACCAACCTGATCGATACACCCGGGTGTGCGCGTGAAAACTCGGGCAATCTGCCGGCAAGGAACAAGCTGGCCGTGGAAATCGGCACACGCACGACCAGCTCGTGCTTGTGACAGGAGCCAAACAGGCTTGCGGTCGACAGGTCGATATCGCCCAAGGCGCGCCGAACTGAAAACGCATACGCCTGCCCGACCTCTGTCAGGCTGAGGTTGCGCGCGGCACGAAAGAACAAAGGGCAGCCCAGCTGTGCTTCCAATGAGCGGACGTGCAGGCTCAGGGCCGTCTGTGTGATGCCAAGTTCTTCTGCTGCAGCAGTAAAGCTCATATGCCGTGCGGCACAGTCAAAAGACCGCAGCCAGACCAGATTGGGCGATTTTGACATTTCCAGCACCAAAAAAATTTATGGATACTGGCGATAATTATTCGTTTTACATGCTGCATTCAACGGCCGTAGATTTCATCAGGGAAAAACAGCGCTGGTCCTCTGATTGGCCACCGGAAAGGGAACGCAGGTATGAAAGTTGGATTTATCGGCCTTGGAAATGTCGGCGGGAAACTCAGCGGCAGTTTGCTGCGCAATGGCGTTGATCTGACCGTACATGATCTGAACTCTGACCTGGTGTCAGGTTTCGTCGACCGCGGGGCAAAGGCTGCCGAGAATCCGGCACAACTGATGCGGGATTGTGATGCGGTGATCACCTGCCTGCCCTCTCCGGCGGCTTCGGACGCTGTGATGGAGGACATGCTGCCCGAAGTGACCGAGGGCAAAATCTGGATGGAGATGTCCACCACGGATGAAGCAGAGGTCAAGCGTCTGGGTGCGATGGTGAAGGAACGCGGTGGCGCTGCCGTCGATTGTCCGGTCTCGGGCGGGTGTCATCGAGCGGATACCGGCAACATTTCGATTTTTGCCGGATGTGATCGCGCCACGTTCGAACGTATTCTGCCCTTTCTGACCACGATGGGGCGTCGCATCCTTCATACCGGTGAACTGGGATCTGCTTCGGTGCTGAAGGTGCTGACCAACTATCTGGCCACTGCAAACCTGATCACCTGTTCAGAGGCGCTTGTCGTCGCCAAGGCCGCCGGAATGGATTTGAATACGGCGTATGAGGCAATGAAGATCAGTTCGGGAACATCCTTCGTGCATGAAACCGAAAGTCAGGTCATCCTAAACGGATCTCGCGATATCTCGTTCACGATGGACCTGGTGTTGAAGGATATCGGCCTGTTTCAGGAGGTGGCGGATCGCGCCGGGGTGCCGCTGGAGATCAATCCGCTGATGATCGAGATTTTCAAGGACGGTATCGAGAAATACGGCCCTCGTGAGTTTTCCCCCAACATCATCCGCCGGCTCGAAGACAAAACCGGGCTGGATATCCGCGCGCCGGGGTTCCCATCGGAAATGCTGGACGATGAACCCGAAGAGCCGGGTTACGAAGTGATCCCGCAAGGATCTGACCTGAAGGCCGCCGAGTAGGGCGGTGCGCGGCGGGCAGGAAACGGATCTACAGCATGGCGGATCATCATTCTTGCGC
Source organism: Ruegeria sp. THAF33 (assembly GCF_009363615.1). NCBI lineage: Bacteria > Pseudomonadati > Pseudomonadota > Alphaproteobacteria > Rhodobacterales > Roseobacteraceae > Ruegeria > Ruegeria sp. THAF33. Next base: position 188,345 of record NZ_CP045385.1, read on the forward strand.
CGTTGCATTCGCTGACATGGGGGGATCCTGCATCACGCCTGAAGCAAATCGGCTGAAACGTCTGGCCGTTTTTCGTGCCGCCGTTGCTGTGGGGAACGGTTCGCTTTCCGCTGCCGGTGTCCGCAAGAAACCGGATGGGCGGGGCAGGTTGCACAAGGCGCTCGATAACCACCGCCCGTTCCACGAATAGGTCGCATCATGTATCGCCGGCCATCACGCAAATATCCTTACGAGCCGCCTCCGGCTTGGTCCTGAAAAAGGCGACTTTATTCAGGAAAGGACAATCACGTGACGACCCAAGACGCGAACCCTCAGGACATCACCAAAGCAAGCCCCGAGCCCGGCCCCATGAGCCGCGAATGGCATTGGCACCCGGACTTGCCGGTGAAATACGCCCCGTACTGGAACTGGCCACCGAAAATCGACGTCCTGGCGAAATGGGATTGGCAGAACTGGCTTCAGTTCTCGGACCGCTCGATCTTTCTGGCCTTGGCCTTCCTTGTGGCCTTCTGGGTACAACCCGTCGATGCCGGGCAGGCCTCGTTTGCCCCGGGCTGGATGTCATGGGTATTCATTCGGAACTGGGTGCTGCTGTTGATCGTCGCCGGTGGTCTGCACATGTGGTTCTACGGGGTCGACGGGCAGGGAAAGCTGCTGAAATACGACCCACGGCCTTACATGAAGCGCAAGAACGCTTTGTACAAGTTCGGCTATCAGACCTGGGACAACATCTACCATTCGATGGTCTTTGGCGCGACATTCCTGTCGATGCTGGAGTGCTTTCTGCGCTGGATGTACGCCAACGACTATATCGCCACGCTCAGCTTCGCGGCGCATCCGGTCTGGTTCGTGCTGCTGTTTCCGATCCTGGCGATCTGGCAGAGCTTTCATTTCTACGTAGTGCATCTGTTTCTGCACCAGCCGTTCATCTACAGACATGTTCACGCCGTGCATCATCGCAACGTCAACACCGGCCCATGGTCGGGCATGTCGATGCATCCGGTCGAGGCTTTGGGGTATCTCAGTGCCATCCTGATCGTGCTGGTACTGCCCAGCAACCCGGTGCACATGATCTTTCTGGGGTATTGGCTGATGTTGGGTGCCGCCTCGTCTCATTCCGGGTACGAGGCCATCTGGGCGCGCGACCGTCAGGCGTTGTTGATCGGGGCGTTTTTCCACCAGTTGCATCACCGGTATTACGAATGCAATTACGGCAACGCGGAAATGCCCTGGGACAAGTGGTTCGGAACCTATCACGATGGCTCGGAAGAGGCCACGAAACGAACTCGCAACCGCAAACGTGACATGCACGCCAAATAGAGCGGCAGGCAACGCGGCGCGCGCAGGTGGCGCTGCCTCGGCCGATCATTTGTCTTGCCCGACAACGCTTGACTGAACCGACCCCGTTGGCGCAATCCTGACCCTGTACGAAACCGGGCGCGCGGGGCCGGATGGCATTTCCTTCGGGCCCGATTATACTGGGCAAATGAAAGATACCGCTCCAGACTGGTTTGAAACCTGTGTCAGCCGGCTGACCACGACAAGCACCCAGCGGGTGTGGTCTGTTCTGGTCACGATTTTCGGCGATCTGGCGCAGGATGGATCAGATCAGATCAGCGGATCACTCATCACCGCGCTTACGCGTCTGGCGGGGATCAGGGCCGAGGCCACGCGGGTTGCGTTGCATCGGTTGCGCAAGGAAGGCTGGATTGAAAGCACGCGGGTTGGTCGGAACAGTGTGCACAGGCTGACCAGCTTTGGCCGCCGTCAAAGCGTTGCAGCCGCACCGCGTATCTATTCCCGCGACCCGAACATGCCGGATATCTGGCATGTCCTCATCGCCAGCAACTCGGAAAGTTCCCGAAAGGAACTGTCGGACCTGATGCTGACAGGGGATTACTTCTCGCTGAATGCGACTACGGCCATGGCGCCCGGGCCGATGCCGGATGATCTTGAGGAGCTTCTGGGTTTCGAGAGCGACACGATGTCCGTCCCGAACTGGCTTCGCGACCTGTGCGGGCCGGAGCCGTTGAAAACCGCCTATGATCAGTTCTGGGATGCCATTCAGGTGGTTGAGCGGCTTTTGCCCGCAGAGGGGGCGGGCGATCCGATGCGGTCGGCGGTTCTGCGCGTACTGGTGGTGCATGCCTGGCGACGTATCGTTCTGCGCCATCCAAGCCTGCCGCCGGTTTTCCTGCCGGACGACTGGAAAGGCGCCGCGTGCAGAGAAGCTGTCTCGCACTTGTTGGACAGGCTGCCGCGCCCCTCGCTATCGAGCTTGGAAGCCGAGCTGATGGACTGACCCACAGCGGGGCAAAGTTCGGGCGAGCTGTTGGATGTCCTGCCATCGCGAAGGGCTGCGTCGTCTTTTTTGCGGCCAAGAACACCTCTTTGGTCAGCAGTCACCTTTAATGTTACAAGATGTGCGACACATGAGAAGATTGAGTAACATAAGACTTGCATCGAATCAGGGGAGGATTTATTAACCGACCAGACGGTTGATATTGTTCCACGGGAACAGGAGTACTCTAAGATGGACGCTTTCATTTGTGACGCGACGCGCACTCCAATCGGACGCTACGGAGGGGCGCTTTCGTCGGTCCGCACAGATGATCTGGCTGCTCTGCCGTTGGCGGCATTGAAGGCGCGCAACCCTCAGGTCGACTGGGCCAGTGTTGACGACGTGATCTATGGCGATGCCAATCAGGCGGGCGAGAGCAACCGAAACGTTGCGCGTATGGCGGCACTGCTGGCGGGTTTGCCGATTGACGTTCCGGGAACGACGGTGAACCGTCTGTGTGCCAGCGGCATGGACGCCGTGGGAATGGCGGCGCGCGGCATCAAGGCGGGCGACTATGATTTGGCCATTGCGGGTGGCGTGGAAAGCATGTCCCGTGCGCCGTTCGTCATGCCCAAGGCAAGCTCGGCGTTCACCCGCAGCAACGCGGTGTACGACACCACGATCGGGTGGCGTTTCGTGAACCCGAAGATGAAGCAGGCATACGGCGTCGATTCCATGCCGCAAACGGCCGACAATGTCGCCGAAGATTATGGTATCAGCCGGGAAGACCAGGATGCTTTTGCCGCGCGCAGCCAGTCCCGCTGGGCCGCCGCGCATGCCGCTGGGGTGTTCAAGGATGAAATTACCCCGGTTTCGGTTCCCCAGCGCAAGGGCGATCCGATTGTCGTTGATACGGATGAGCACCCGCGCCCGGGAACAACGGCAGAAAAACTCGCGGGTCTGAACGGTGTGAACGGGCCCGACAAAACCGTGACGGCGGGAAATGCGTCCGGTGTGAATGATGGCGCGGCGGCGATCCTGATGGCGAATGAGGCTGCTGCAGCCAAGAACGGTCTGACCCCGATGGCCCGTGTGGTTGGTATGTCGGTTGCAGGTGTTGCACCACGTGTAATGGGTATCGGCCCGGTGCCGGCCAGCCGCAAGGTGTTGGCCCGGGCAGGGCTGAGCGTGGATCAGATGGACGTGATCGAACTGAACGAGGCGTTTGCCTCTCAGGGCCTTGCCACCTTGCGCGAGCTGGGTCTTCCCGACGACGCGCCCCACGTGAACCCCAACGGTGGCGCAATAGCGCTGGGCCATCCCCTTGGCATGAGCGGTGCGCGTCTTGTGCTGACCGCGGCCTATCAATTGAAACGTACCGGCGGGCGCTATGCCCTGTGCACCATGTGTGTGGGTGTCGGGCAGGGTGCGGCCCTTATACTTGAACGCGTGTAACGGAGGAGACGGGACATGTATGCTCAGATGGTAGAATCCGAAGCATCGAATGAAGATCCGGACAAGCTTGCTGAATTCCAGGCGCGGATCGATGCGGATATCAAGATCGAGCCCAAGGACTGGATGCCTCACGGGTATCGCAAGACGCTGATCCGTCAGATTGGTCAGCACGCTCATTCCGAGATTGTGGGTCAATTGCCCGAAGGCAACTGGATCACGCGCGCGCCGACACTGGAGCGGAAGGCGATCCTTCTCGCCAAGGTGCAGGACGAGGCCGGGCATGGTCTTTACCTGTATTGTGCCGCCGAAACGCTGGGTGTCAGCCGCGATGAGCTGACCGAGATGCTGCTGGATGGCCGCATGAAATACTCGTCGATCTTCAATTACCCGACCTTGAACTGGGCCGATATCGGTGCCGTCGGGTGGCTGGTTGACGGCGCGGCGATCATGAACCAGGTGCCGCTGCAAAGAACGTCCTACGGGCCGTATTCGCGCGCGATGATCCGCATCTGCAAGGAAGAAAGCTTTCACCAGCGCCAGGGGTACGATGCCATTCGCAAGATGGCCGAAGGCACGCCGGAACAGCGCAAGATGGCCCAGGATGCGATGAACCGTTTCTGGTACCCGTCACTGATGATGTTTGGCCCGTCCGACAAGGACTCGGTGCATTCGGCTCAGTCGATGGCGTGGAAGATCAAGATCAACACCAATGACGAGCTGCGCCAGAAATTCGTCGACCAGACCGTGCCGCAGGCTGAATATCTGGGCCTGACGATCCCTGACCCGGATCTGAAGTGGAACGAAGAGCGGGGGCATTACGACTTTACGGAACCCGACTGGTCCGAGTTCTTTGACGTGATCAAAGGCAACGGCCCCTGCAACGTGGACCGGCTGGCCGCGCGCAACAAGGCATGGGACGACGGCAAGTGGGTCCGTGACGGGCTGTTGGCCCACGCCCGCAAGAAAAAGGCCGGCAATCTGGCTGCTGAATAAGCTTACCCTGAGGAGGATACCCGATGAATACCGAATGGCCCCTGTGGGAAATCTTCATCCGCGGTCAGCATGGGATGAGCCACCGACATGTCGGTTCGCTACATGCCCCTGACGCGGAAATGGCAATCAAGAACGCGCGCGACGTCTACACCCGCCGCAACGAAGGCGTCTCGATCTGGGTGGTCGAAGCCAACAATATCTCGGCGTCATCGCCCAGCGACAAAGGCCCGCTGTACGAACCAAGCGAAAGCAAGGTGTACCGGCACCCGACCTTCTTCGACATTCCCGATGAAGTGGGGGCAATGTGATGACCCGGGATGAGGCATTTCTGCAATTCCTGCTGCGGATGGGGGACAACACACTGATCCTCGGGCATCGTGTCAGTGAGTGGTGCGGCCATGCGCCGGTTCTGGAAGAAGACATAGCGCTGGCCAACACCGCGCTGGACCTGATTGGCCAGACCCAGATGTGGCTGGGCCTTGCGGGAGAGGCCGATGGTGGCAAAAGCGCCGACGATCTGGCTTTCCTGCGCGACGCCTGGGATTTCCGCAACGTGTTGCTGGTCGAGGTGCCGAACGGCGATTTCGGCCGTACGCTGATGCGTCAATTCCTGTTCGATGCGTGGCACTCGATCATGCTGGGGCGCCTGATGGCTTCCTCGGACGAGCGGGTCGCGGCAATCGCCGCCAAGGCCAGCAAGGAAGTGACCTACCATCTGGAACGTTCGGGCGACACGGTTGTCGGGCTTGGTGATGGAACCGAGGAAAGCCATGCCCGGATGCAGGATGCTCTGGATTACCTGTGGCCCTATGTGGGCGAGATGTTTGCCAGCGACGAGGTGGACGCCCAGATGGTCGCCGCAGGGATCGCTCCGAATCCGGCGGATTTGCGAGAGGAATACGACGCTCTGGTTGAGCGGGTCCTCAATCAGGCAACTCTGACCATTCCGGAAAGCCGTTTTGCCCATAAAGGCGGCCGCGACGGGCGCATGCATACCGAACATCTGGGCCATCTGCTGACGCAGATGCAATGGCTGCAACGCGCCTATCCCGGAGCAAAGTGGTAAAAGCGGATGCGGGTCTCGACTGACCAGATATGGAGCTGGCTGGATGCCGTGCCCGATCCCGAAATCCCGGTGATCTCCGTCGTGGATTTGGGCATTGTGCGCGATGTGCGCTGGGACGCTGACACGCTGGTCGTAACCGTCACGCCAACGTATTCCGGTTGCCCGGCGACATCCATCATTAGTATGGATATCGAAACCGCCCTGCGCGATCACGGCATCGGGGATCTGCGCATAGAAACCAGCATTTCACCCGCCTGGACCACAGAGTGGCTCAGCGAAAAAGGCCGCGCCAAGCTGGAAGATTATGGCATTGCGCCGCCGCAACCCGCAGGCGGCCCGGATCGCTGCCCCCATTGCGGCAGCAAAGCAGTCGAAAAGGTCAGCCAATTCGGCTCGACCCCGTGCAAGGCCCATTGGCGCTGCGCGGACTGTCTGGAACCCTTTGACTATTTCAAGTGCATCTGAGGAGGAGCACCGGATGGCACGTTTTCACGACCTGAAAGTCACCGACATCCACAAAACCATCCGCGATGCGGTTGTCGTTACGCTTGAGCCCGTTAACGGCGCAGCGGAACAGTTCGACTTCGCCGCCGGCCAGTACCTGACGTTCCGGCGCGAATTCGACGGTGAAGAACTGCGCCGCTCCTACTCCATCTGTGCCGGCAAGGATGACGGTGTTCTTCAGGTTGGCATAAAACGTGTCGAGGGTGGCGCATTCTCAAGCTGGGCAAATGAAGAGCTCAACATAGGTGACGTCGTGCAGGCGATGCCGCCCATGGGCAATTTCCATGTACCCATCGATGCGGGTGCGGAAAAACAATACCTTGGCTTCGCCGGCGGATCGGGGATCACGCCTGTTCTGTCGATCCTCAAAACCACATTGGCGCGCGAACCCAAATCCCGATTTACGCTGATCTATGCCAACAAGGGCATCAACACGATCATGTTCCGCGAGGAACTGGAGGATCTGAAGAACCTCTATATGGGTCGGCTGAACGTCATCCACATTCTGGAAACCGACGCGCAGGAGATTGACCTGTTTACCGGTCTGGTAACGCAGGAAAAATGCCGCGAGCTGTTCAAGCACTGGATCGATGTCAAGAATGCAGACACCGCATTCATCTGCGGACCAGAGCCGATGATGCTGGGTATTGCCGCCGCTCTGCGGGAACACGGACTTGAGGACAGCCAGATCAAGTTCGAACTCTTCGCAAGCGCCCAGCCGGGTCGGGCCAGGCGCAAGACAGACGCCGCCGACGCAGGCACGCAGGCAAACCAGACCAGTGCTTCGATCACACTGGACGGTGCGACGCAGACCGTCACCTTGCCGAAGGATCAGTCCATTCTGGATGCCGCCCTGGAAAATGCCATGGACGCGCCTTACGCCTGCAAGGCCGGGGTCTGTTCAACCTGCCGCTGCCGTGTTCTTGAGGGCGAAGTCGAGATGCTCGCCAATCACGCGCTGGAAGATTACGAGGTCGAAAAAGGTTACGTGCTGAGTTGTCAGGCTTACCCGGTGACCGACCGCGTGGTCGTGGACTACGACCAGTAAAGGGAGAGGATCAATGACCGACGCCATGACACTTGACAGCTATCTGGCCGCAGGCGGAGTGCTGACCAATCCGACCAACGTACCGCCGCGTTACCGCGCCGAGCTGATGAAACTGATGGCTACGTTTGTAGACAGCGAACTCGCAGGTGCCGCAGGCTTTGCTGATGTCATCAACCAGGGCCCCGGCATAAAGGAACGCATCGCGGCGGCGAAGATCGTGTTGGAAAAGACGGACCATGCGGATCGGGTTCTGAAAATCATGGGTGAGTTCGGCGCCGACACGGATCGTTATGCCACGCATCACCCGTGGACTGCCCGGTTGGATCGAAAAGCGGATATCGGCGCGACCCGCAGCGAACATGACATGCGGCTTGCGGTGTTCAATTATCCGATTTCCGGTTGGACTGATGCCGTCGTCATGAACCTGCTGATGAGCCGTGCCGTGGCAGAGCAACTGGCGGAGTTCTCGACCGTCTCTTACCAGCCACTGGCCGAGGCTTTTCGGCAGATCGCACCGATCGAGGCGCATCACGGCGAACTGGCGTTGGAAGGCGCTGTGAAGTTGGTTGAAAACGGAGCGTCGCAAGACATGCAAGACGCTGTGGACTATTGGTGGCCACGCGTAGCAGTGTCTTTCGGGAGGGATGACCCGAACCGATTTGAGCATCTGAGATCACTTGGTTTGCGCCATAGCACCAACGCTGCCCTTCGGGAACGTTGGGCTCGGTCAGCGGACGAAGCTCTGAAACAGTTGGGTTTGAAATCACCCTCATAGTGCCACGATGCATCCAATTTCAAGGTACTTCAGGGTACACGTCCTAGAAAACGGAGCGGTGACACGCGTGATCCTTTCTGGTTGACTGACGAGCAGGAGGCCAGGCTCGCCCCCTTCTTAGCAGGGTCGCTTGGCAAGCCTCTGGCTGATGACAAAGGGGTATTAAGCGGGACTATCTTCATCAATCGCAATGGTTCGCGGTGGCGCGACGTTCCCGAGAAATACAGAGCGCACAACTCGCTTTACAGCCGGAGAAAGCGTTGGTGCGAGAAAGGTATCTTCGCCGGAATGCTGGCCGGCCTTGTTGCCGGGCAGGGCGAGAAGAAGACTGTGATGATCCCCATCGTGGCATCATTGGCGTGCCGCCCTGTTGGGCAATAAGCGCGACCTGTTCCAGGATCTTCCAATCAGCGATCGCACCCGCAGCAACAGTCGTTTACTGGTTAGGAATCGCGACCCCAGAGCCTGTTTTGAAGTTCATGGTTTTCTTTTCGTCGGTCGCTCCATTCTGATAGTTCTGTTTACATTTGCTCATCACCTTGCATACGATCCGGTTGAATTCTTTCGATTGTTCTAACGCAAAGGTTTGATGCCATGGCAGAAACGCTGGACCTGCATAAGTTCGAGAACCTAAGTCCTTTCCAGATCAAAGACGAACTCATAAAGCTGGCGCAGAGGGAGTCGCGCCAAATGGCACTGCCATATTTGAACGCAGGGCGCGGCAACCCGAATTGGATCGCTACCAAGGCGAGAGAGGCGTTCTTCCTTTTGGGTCAGTTCGCGATGACCGAGGCACAGCGACATCGCAATGAACCACAAGTTGGACTAGCCGGTATGCCACAAGGGCCGGGATGTTACGAACGGCTCAAGGCATACTGCGCCGAAACGTCGGAAAAAAACGGTCCTCCAGGTGCAGATACTTTGGTGGCCGTGGTGGATTTTGCGATTGAAAAATTTGGTTTCACAGCAGACGATTTCGTACTCGAATTGACCGACGGTATCATTGGCGACCACTACCCGATGCCGGACAGGTGCTTGGAACACAATGAGGCGATCGTCCACGAATACGTGATGTGGGCGATGTGCGCAGGCCATCGGCCCGACGCAAAGTTCGATATCTACGCAGTAGAGGGCGGAACTGCTGCGATGTGCTATATTTTCAAAGCGCTCAAGAACCAGCGGTTGCTTAATGCAGGCGACACAATTGCATTGGGCACGCCGATCTTCACGCCTTATCTGGAAATGCCGGTGCTTGAAGATTACGGGTTGAATACTGTGGATGTGTCTTCTGCTGAAGAAGATCATTTTCAACTTAACGACAACGATTTTGAACTGCTGGCCGATCCCAAAGTCAAAGCGCTGTTCTTGGTCAACCCAGGGAATCCATCCTCTGTCGCGATCAGCCCCGAAGTCATGACCCGACTTGTGGACTTCGTAAAGACCCGCCGTCCTGACCTGATCATATTGACAGATGATGTCTACGGCACATTCGTACCCGACTTTCAATCGGTGATGGGACATCTTCCTGAAAATACGATCGGGGTTTACTCCTACTCGAAGTATTTTGGTTGCACGGGCTGGCGTCTGGGCGCAATTCTGGTGGCCGAGAACAACATCTTTGACAAGATGATTGCTGAGGCACCGGACGAGACCAAAGCTGTGGTGAACGCCCGGTATGAATCGCTGACCCCCGACCCGTCCTCGTTCAAGTTCATTGATCGGATTGTCGCCGACAGCCGGGATGTCGCACTAAATCACACTGCGGGTCTGTCGGTGCCACAACAAGTGATGATGACATTATTCTCGCTTGTTGAATTGATGGACCAAGAGAAAGTTTATCAGAAATTCTGTTGGGGTATCTTGAAGCACCGTTTTGATGAACTGGTCGATGGATTGGGCGTTGAAGTCGCCGACAACCCGTTGTTCGACAAGTATTATGGCATCATAGATTTCGAGTTCTGGCTGCGGAAATACGTCGGCGAAGATGTGGTCGAATGGATCAAGGAAAACGTTCACCCGTTGGATATCTCGTTCAAACTGGCGCAGGACCACGGAATCGTGCTGTTGAACGGGTCCGGTTTTGATGCGCCCAACTGGTCTGCACGCGTGTCTTTCGCCAATTTGGACGACAGCGCCTATCGCCAGATCGGTCGCGCTGTACGGGCTGTGGCCGTTGGATATGTGCAGGCTTATCGCGCGTCAAAAGGATTGCCGTTGCACGGTTAAAAACATGGCCGCTGAGGACGCAGGCGACCCAAACTATCAGCCTGTCTTCTCAGCGGGTCATGTCCTAGCCGCATGCCACATAGTCGCGATCGAAAGTTGAGGTAATTCTGAAGCGACTTACGGTACGAACGCCACAACGAGCGGGCCCCAGAGCGTCAAAAAGATATTTGCAACCGCATAGGTCATGGTGAACGCTGGCGTGGGAGTGGAGTTCCCTGCCTTTTCAAGCAACGTGGCAAACCCCGGGTTCCCGGACCGGGACCCGGTAACAACCGCGCAGGCTTCGACCGGGTTTTTGATGCGCAAGACATAGTAGTTAATAGGGAATTGAACAATCATTGGCATCATTGTGACCAGGACTCCCAACAGAAGCAGGGTAACGCCGTACTGTTGAATTGCTTCCAGAGCAGGTTTACCGGCATTCAAACCAACAACCCCGACGAATACCGCCAATCCGAAACTCTGCAGAAAATTTGCGGCCCCATGGTTGATCCCGCCGATCTTTGGTCGGCGAATACGCAAATACCCGATTATCAACCCTGTCACGAGGCACCCAAGGCCCGAGCCGAGCGACACTTTGGTTCCAGCGATCACGAAGCTGATTTCGCCAATCAAATAGCCAATTGCCACACCAATCCCCAGCGCGATGAAATTTGTGGCCGAAGCCAATGGCGGTACGTATCCCGCCTCTTTTGCCGCTCGGTTCAAGTCGTCTTTGTGGCCGACGATGCAGATCTCATCGCCTGCATGAATTTCGGTATTTTGCAACACCGGCACTTCGTGACCCATTCGGGTAATTTTTGAGATGTGAACGCCGCGTCGTTGATCGGCTGTCAGGGCTTCGCGTAATTCGGCAAGAGTTTTACCTGTCAGTTTCCGATTAGTGACAACAACATTTCGACGTTCTTCCACTACCGTCAATTCAGGTGGGTACTCACCAATTTCTCCGCTTGCACTACCTTCGAACCGGGTCAGGGTTGTAACAAGCCCCGATACAACGATGACGTCTCCTGGGCTGATAATCATGTCCGGTTTGGGATCTAACGGCGCACCTTCATGCAGAATTTTCTCGACGATCAGGTCGCCGTCGTAAGTGTTTTCGATGGATTTAACTGACTTTCCTGCAATCGAGGCGTCGGAACCTACCTGATAGGCACGGGCGTTAAAGCGGTTCATTGGGAGGAACTCGCCTTCTTCCAGTTTGCGGCCACCCCCGCTGAGTTTTTGGGCCAGCTTAATCGCCTCTTTACGCAGATCCACGCGCATTATGATTGGAATGACACTCACCGCCAAAATTGGCCCGATCGAGCCGAAGATGTAAGTGACTGAATATCCCACGGCGATGTTGGTTTTGAGCTTTTCCGCTTCGTCAGCGGCCAGCCCAAGCAGGTCGATGGCATTTCCAGCGGTACCAATGATTGCGGATTGCGTAAGCCCTCCTGCAGCCAGCCCGGCGGCCAACCCTTTGTCCAACCCAGCCAAACGGGCGACGACCACCACAAAGAAAAGTCCCCAGACAGTCATCATAAATGCAGCCAGTAACTTGGTAAGTGCGGTTCGGTTCAGAGCTGCAAAAAATTGAGGGCCACCATTATAGCCGACCATAAAAATGAAGAGAGAGAAGAAAATATTCTGGACATCGGTGCTCAGGTTAATGCCCCCGATTTGACCTACAAGAACGGCCACCAAAAGGGTTCCGGCGATGCCACCAAGTTCGAACTTGCCGACCCTGAACTTTCCAACGCCATAACCTAAGCCCAGACAAAGAAACAGCGCCATAATCGGGAAGGTACGAAGCTGCTCAGAAATCAATTCCATTTTGAAATCTCCTGCGTCTCTCTTCAGGGTCGTTCCGATCAAGATACAGTGACTAACTATATTGAAAACAAAAAAACAATGTGACTGACGTAGCGCGAGGATTTAAGAGCACAGCGCTTTGCATCTCTATTCCGGCGGAAAGGTTTCGAAAAAGAGCTAATGTACATGGGCGAGGATTCCCAGTCAGTGGATGACGGTTTCTTTGAGTGCGGTCGCTGATTGGAAGACCCCGGATCAACGGAGATGGCGAGTTGCCGCACGCCTCCAATTCTTAAGCCCGCCAAACATAGTCTCGATGCAGTTGCGGCGCTTGTCTTCCTTGACTGGCATCACGGCCACGTTCCCCAAGCAGCCAATCCACATTTGGGATGCTACTGAGCAGAGCCCGGGCGTCGATGTAATCATTGTCGCTCCCGGCGGTCACGAACAGGTTGAGCGGGCGACCCTGGCCATCGCAGGCGGGCATCAGCTTGGTATTCATGCCGCCCTTGGTGCGCCCGATCAGGCGGCCACGCCCTCCGTTTTTTCGGCCATACTGGTCTCGGTGCCGTGTGCGATGAGATAAGTCGCGTCCATTGCCCGGCAGGGGATCGTGTTCTTCCTTTCGCCGTGCCCGGCAACCAGTTCGGCCAGCATCCGGGCGAAGATACCCTTCTTGCACCAACGCTTCCACCGGCTGTTAAGCGTCTTGTGAGTTCTGTATTCCTCGGGAGTATCGCGCCACCGCGAACCAATGCAGTTGATGAAGACAATCCTGCGTAACACCGGTTTGTCATCAACCCGAGGCCCGCCGTGCGACTTCACGAAGAAGGGGGCATGCCTAGCCATCTGCGCGCCGGTCAACCAGAAAAAATGACGTGTGTCACCGCCTCGGTTTTCAAGCCGTGAACCGTGCCGCGCAGTGAATACGGATGCACCATGGCATTATTTATGAAGTAGCTGCCGATTTTTTTGGTCTGCGAGTTGATCCGCCCTGTCTTCTGGAATGTTGAACCCGGCCAGTTTCTCAAACTGAACCGGGCTTGCGACAGGGTCAGAGACACTCGGCCAGAGTTTTTGCCATGTTGAGAATAACTTGCGGGTAGAGACCGGCTCCGGGTTCCAGATCAGAGCCCAGCGGATCGATTACGCCCGTTTTCGCCTCGGTCCCGTCTAGCACGGTTTTGACGATACCGGGGTTGAATTGCGGCTCGGCGAGAACGCAGTTGATACCCTCTTCGCGGATACGGGTTTGAATCTCGGCGATACGAGCCGGGCTCGGGTCCGAGGCGTCGGCGATGGAAATCGCACCTGCGGCTGGAAAGTCAAATGCATCCTCGAAATACTGGTAGGCGTCGTGGAACACGACGAAGCTTCCTCCGCGTACCGGTCCAAGCGTCTCGGCCACTTGTTCAGACAGCGCGGCCATTTCAGCGCGCGCGGCTGCGGCATTGGCAAAATATGCACCTGCATTGTCCGGGTCGGCAGACGACAGCTGCGCGGCGATCAGATTCAGCCAGGTTTCTGCATTTGCCGGTGAAAGCCACGCATGTGGGTCGTGCGCGCCATGCGCGTGATCATGATGCTCATCATGCTTGTCTTGATCGGCATGTTCTTCGTGATCGTGATCATCATCCTTGGCGTGGTCGTCGTGATCATGCTCGTGATCATCATCCTTGGCGTGGTCGTCGTGATCATGCTCGTGGTCATCATCCTTTGCATGGTCGTCGTGACCATGTTCATGATCATCATGATCGTGCCGGTCGTCTTCGATGTGCTCATCATCATGATCATGTTCGTCTTCGCCGCCATGATCGTGTGCCTCGAAAACAGCGCTTTCGCGGAACTCCAGAAGAACCGTACCATCCGCGTCAAGAAGGGACGTGACCGTCGCACTGTCGGCAAGGGTTTCGATGGCACTTTCCATCCAAGGTGTCAGGTCTTCTCCTACCCAGAACACCAGATCGGCATCCTGCAATGCGGCCGCCTCGGACGGGCGCAGGTTGTATTCATGAGGCGAGGCACCTGGTGCGACGATCAGGGCCGGTGTTCCGACGCCGTCCATAACCCGGGAAACGAGCGAGTGGATCGGTGCGATATCGACCGCGACGTTCGGAACGTCCGCAATGGCCGTTCCTCCCATCAATGCAACCGTGATCGAAACTGGAAGAAGCTTTCTGGACATCAGACCCTCTGTGTGATTTTATAACGTTACGAGTGGCAATACATGATATGAAATAACATGACAAGCGATACGAACCCTGCCTCTGTCGATGAGGCGGCCCCGGTCGGGTTTCAGGAACATGACCATCAGAGTTGCGTCAAAACTGCGTTGGTATCCGCCGAGGCGCGCTGCAAGGGCGAGGGGCTGCGCCTGACGCCGGTTCGCCGCAAGGTCTTGGAAATGCTGCTGCAAGAGCATCGGGCCCTTGGTGCCTATGCAATTCTTGACCGCCTGCGAGAGGAAGGGTTCGGGTCTCAACCTCCGGTCGCCTATCGGGCGCTTGATTTCCTTGTTCAAAACGGCTTCGTTCACAAGATCGAGCGGCTGAATGCATTCGTTGCCTGCTCTCACCCCGGCGCGTCGCATTCGCCGGCATTCATGATTTGCAGAAAGTGCGATGCCGTTGCCGAGGCGCAGTCCATGCCGGCCAAAGGTGTTCTGGGTGCCGCTGCGCGCGCAGCGGGTTTCGAGATCGAGCGAACGGTTGTAGAAGCCGAGGGACTTTGCCCCGACTGCACCGAAAAGGCCTGAAAATGACGCTCGTCTCGGTCGAGAATCTCAGTGTTCGCTATGGTTCAAACACTGTTCTGAGCCATGTGGACATGGCTGTCGAACCCGGCGAGATCGTCACCATCGTCGGGCCGAACGGGTCGGGCAAAACCAGCCTGTTGCGCGCCATCATCGGTGCGACCAGGCCAAGTGCCGGGCATGTATCGCTGAAACCCGGATTGAAGATCGGGTACGTGCCGCAGAAACTGCACGTGGATCCCACGTTGCCAATCTCGGTCGAGCGATTCATGCGACTGACCGACCGTGTCTCCGGCCGTCAGTGTGTCGAGGCATTGGAAAAAGCGGGCGTCCCGGATCTGTTGAAACGTCAGATGTCGCAACTGTCCGGCGGGCAGTTTCAGCGTGTGTTGCTGGCGCGGGCGCTGATCAACCAGCCTGACCTTCTGCTGCTGGATGAGGCAACCCAGGGGCTGGACCAGCGCGGATCAGCGAGTTTCTATCAGCAGATTGAGGCCGTGCGCCGCGAAACCGGATGTGCAATCCTGATGATCAGTCACGAATTGCACGTGGTCATGAGCGCCTCGGACCGGGTGATTTGTCTGAACGGCCATGTGTGCTGTGAAGGATCGCCGGCGGTGGTCGCTTCGGCACCGGAATACCGGGCCTTGTTCGGAACGGGAACAGGCGGAGCGCTTGCCCTGTACCGGCACGAGCATGATCACCATCACGACCATGATGCAAATCCTCAGGAAGCGGCGGAATGATGCTTGACGATTTCATGATGCGTGCAACGCTTGCAGGTATTGGCGTTGCGTTTGCGGCGGCGCCTCTTGGATGTTTCGTGGTGTGGCGCCGCATGGCGTATTTCGGTGACGCAACCGCACATGCCGCGATTCTGGGCGTGGCCCTGTCACTGACCTTTCAGATGTCGATCTTCACCGGTGCGCTGGCTGTTGCGTTGATTATGGCGCTGACGGTCACTTTGTTGGCGGGTCGTGGCTATGCGATGGACACGCTGCTGGGGGTCCTGGCGCATTCCGCTTTGGCTTTCGGTCTGGTTGCCGTTTCGTTTTTGTCCGGCGTCCGCATTGATTTGATGGCATATCTGTTCGGCGATATTCTTGCGGTATCCCGTTCGGATCTGCTTGTGATCTGGGGCGGCGCGGCGCTTGTCGTGGCGCTGATCGCCTGGCGATGGGCTCAGCTTTTGACGGCTACATTGAACGAGGAACTGGCCTATGCCAGTGGGTTCGACCCGAGGCGGGAACAGTTGATTCTGACTCTGTCTCTGGCGGTGACCGTGGCTGTTGCGATCAAGGTCGTGGGGGTATTGCTGATCGCGGCGATGCTGATCATTCCCGCGGCGGCGGCACGAAATCTGGCCCGCTCGCCCGAATCAATGGCGTTGATAGCGGCAGCAATAGGCGCGATGTCCTCGATTGCGGGGTTACGGGCAGCTTATGTGTTCGATACTCCGGCGGGGCCATCAATTGTCTGCGTCGCCGCAGTCTTGTTTGCCTGTCTCAGCGTGGTGGGGTGGCGAAGACAGGGCAGGGCGTGATGGATCTGAGCTTGATTGCGCTGACCAGGTAAACTCATTCGTTGTTCGGCACTTCAGGTGCGCACAGCACAAAAAAGGGCCCGCACACGGATTGCGGGCCCTTTTTGTTCCTTGACGATACAGCTTACTGCGGAATTTCGCCTTCCAGCCCTTCAACATAGAAGTTCATGCCTGCCAGCGTGCCATCGTCAGCGGTTTCGCCTTCAGCCAGCCAGTCACTGCCGTCCTGCTTCTTCAGCGGACCGGTGAACGCGTGATAGCTGCCATCTGCAAGCGCCGCCTTCAGGGCCAGAGCCTCTTCCTTGACATCTGCCGGAACCGCGTCCGAAATCTCGCCGATTTCAACCATTCCTGCGCCGATACCGTCCCAGGTGTTGGAAGACGTCCAGGTCCCGTCCATTACGGCTTTTGTCCGCGCGATGTAATAGGGGGCCCAGTTGTCGATGATCGATGACACACGCGGAAGCGGTGCGTACTCGCTCATGTCCGACGCCTGACCGAAGGTGATCACATTGCCGGCTTCTTGCGCTGCTGCTTGCGGCGCTGTCGAATCGGTGTGTTGCAGGATTACGTCCGCGCCCTGCTCGATCAAAACGGTGGCGGCGTCAGCTTCTTTCGCCGGGTCGAACCACGTATAGGCCCAGACGATCTTGAACTCGACATCCGGGTTCACTTTCTTGGCGTGGATATAGGCCGAGTTGATGCCGCGGATCACCTCGGGGATCGGGTAGGAGCCGATATAGCCGATGATGTTCGACTTGGTCATTTTACCGGCGATGTGGCCCTGAACCGCGCGACCTTCGTAGAAACGGGCCGAGTAGACCGAGACGTTGTCGGCGGTTTTATAGCCTGTTGCGTGCTCGAACTTCACGTCCGGGAATTTCTTGGCCACGTTGATGGTTGGGTCCATGTAGCCAAACGAGGTGGTAAAGATCAGATCCGCGCCTTCCAGCGCCATCTGGGTCATCACACGCTCGGCATCTGGGCCTTCGGGAACGGATTCAACGAATACGGTTTCAACCTTGTCGCCAAACTCTTTTTCAACGGCCTGCCGGCCTTTGTCATGTTCATAGGTCCAGCCGCCATCGCCGACCGGGCCGACATAGACGAAACCGACCTTGGTCTTGTCTTCGGCCATGGCCCCCGAGGCCAGACCCAGCGCCATGGCGGCGCTCGTCAGAAGTGTAGTGAATTTCATGTGTTACTCCCCAAGTTGGTACTGTTGGCCCCTAGTGTGAGGCATGGAAGGTCCGGCCCAGCGAGGCAGGTGCGCTGCTCTTGTCGGCCGAAAGGATCACAAGCACAAGGATCGTGATGATATAGGGCGACATTGCCAGATACTCGACGGGAATGGCAACGCCCGCTGCCTGCAAATTAAGCTGCAACACGGTAATGCCGCCGAACAAATAGGCACCCAGCAGGACACGCCACGGCTTCCAGCTTGCAAAGACAACAAGGGCCAATGCGATCCAGCCGACACCGGCGGTCATGCCCTCGGTCCACTGCGGCACGCGGATCAGGCTGATATAGGCCCCGCCCAGACCAGCGCAGGCGCCGCCGAACATGATGGCCAGAATGCGGATCTTGATCACCTTGTAGCCCAACGCATGCGCGGCATCGTGGTTTTCACCGACTGCCCGCAGGATCAGACCAAGACGGGTGAATTTCAGCACCGCCCAGACGGCCGCCGTGATCGCGATACCGACATACAGGATCGGGTCATGTTGAAACAGGATCGGACCGACAACCGGAATATCGCTGATCAGCGGAATATGGATGTCGCCCATACTGGGGGGTTTGATCCCCACATAGCTTTGCCCCATCAACGCGCTGAACCCCAGACCAAACAGGGTCAGCGCCAGACCACTGGCCACCTGATTGGCCAGCGCAAACTGCGTCAGCAAGACGAACAGCAGCGATAGAACAGCGCCGCCGATCGCGGCAGCAACAAAGCCCAGCCAGGGCGAGCCGGTCTCGACCGAAATCGCGAAGCCGCTGATCGCACCGACAATCATCATGCCTTCGACGCCTAGGTTCAGAACGCCTGCTTTCTCAACGACCAGCTCTCCGATCGCGGCCAGCAGCAAGGGGGTCGCGGCCACCATCAGTGAAGCGACCAGAAGTACGGGATTGATTTCACCAAGGTCCATGGGTCACGCCACCTCGTTACGGGCCGCACGGATGCGGTAGTTGGTCAATAGGTCGAAGGCCAGCAGGAAGAACAGCAGCATGCCCTGGAACACCTGAATGGCAGCGGCAGGCAGGCCCAGCTGCGACTGCGCGATTTCACCGCCGATATAGGTCAGCGCCATCAGTCCACCGGCCAGCAGAATGCCCACAGGGTGCAGACGGCCCAAAAAGGCCACGATGATAGCAGTGAAACCGTAGCCCACGTTGAAATCGATGCTGACAACGCCTGAAGGGCCGGAAACCTCGAACATGCCTGCAAGTCCTGCAAGCGCGCCGGACAGACCCAGACAGAACAGGATCAACCGGGCCGGGTTCACACCCGCAAATTTCGCGGCGCGCGGTGCTTCACCGGTCAGGCGGATGTGAAAGCCCAGCATGTGCCGGTTCAGCAGGACATAGGCAAAGATCACTGCGATCAACGCGGTCACAACACCCCAGTGCATGCCGGATCCGGCGATCAGTTCGGCATTGTGCGCACTGTCATAGGATTGCAGATTGCGGGACCCCGGGAAGCCAAACCCTTCGGGGTTCTTCAGCAAACCCAGAGAAACCGAGGCCAGCATCTGCTCGGCCACATAGACCAGCATCAACGAGACGAGAATTTCGTTGGTGCCGAAACGCACCTTCAGGAAGGCGGGGATCATGGCCCACAACCAGCCGCCGAAGGCGCCGGCAATCACCATGATCGGAAAGATATAGAAGGCATCCAAAGGGTAAAAGGCCAGCCCGGCACCCGCACCGAAGATGGCGCCCATAATATACTGCCCCTCGGCCCCGATGTTCCAGATGCCTGCACGAAAGCCCAGCGACAGACCGATGGCGATAAGCACCAGCGGAGCGCCTTTCACCAGCAGCTGTGGGCGATAATAAAAGGCGAATTCACCAAAAAGAGGTTCCCAGAAGATGGTGCCGATGGCCTCAACCGGATTCTTGCCCAGTATGGCGAACAGTACTCCGCCAAAAAACATCGTCGCCAAAACTGCAACCAACGGCGTTGCATAAGACCAGACCCTGGAAGGCTGAGGACGTTTCTCCAGCACAATCATCAGCTCGTTCCCCTGACTTCTTCATCTTTTTTCAAATGCTCTCGCCGAAGGCGGCCCAACAGATCAAACATGCGCCACCTCCATTCCGTGGGCACCGCCCATCATCAGCCCGATTTCGTCCACCGTCAGTCCGGTTGTCGGACGTGGCGCGCTCAGGCGGCCCTCGTTCAGCGCAGCAAAGCTGTCCGAGATTTCCATCAACTCATCCAGATCCTGAGAGATGCAGACAACCGCCGTTCCCTTTGCCGCCAGGTCGAGGATTGCCTGCCGGATCGACGCGGCCGCCGCGGCATCCACGCCCCAGGTTGGCTGGTTCACCACCAGCACATCCGGGTTTTGCAGCACTTCGCGTCCGATCACGAATTTCTGCAGGTTTCCCCCGGACAAGGACCGCGCCGCGTTGTCCGGGCCGGGTGTCCGGACGTCAAAAATCTCGATGATCTTCTCCGCAAAGCTCTTGGTCTCGGCCCATTTCAGAAAGCCGTTGCTTTCCAGACCCTCTCGAACGGACCCCGTCAACAGGGCGTTTTCGGTCAGGCTCATGTTCGGGGCGGCGGCATGGCCCAGCCGCTCTTCTGGCGCGGTCAACACGCCAAGTTTGCGTCGCGCGGTCGGGCCCAGCTTGCCGATCGCCTGACCGTTGAACTTGATCGCGTCAGCAGATGTCAGGATTTCACCGGACAGAACGCCCAGCAATTCATCCTGCCCGTTGCCCGCAACGCCGCCAATGCCCAGAACCTCGCCCTTGCGGACGGTCAAATGCACGTTGCGCAATGCGGTGCCGAATTCTGACGGAGAAGGCACCGACAGCCCGCTGACATCCAGCGTCACTGCGCCAAATTCACGCCCCGAACGTTCCGGGGTTTGCAGGGCCGTTCCCACCATCAGTTCGGCCATGTCGCGGGCCGAGGTCTCAGAGGGGACGCACTCGCCCACATTCTTGCCCAGACGCAGGATCGTGGCGTGGTCACACAGTGTCCGTATCTCTTCCAGCTTGTGCGAGATATACAGGATCGACGTGCCCTCGGACCGCAACTTGTTCAGCGTCTCGAACAGGATTTCGACCTCCTGCGGGGTCAGTACCGAGGTCGGTTCGTCCATGATCAGCAGTTTCGGGTCTTGCAGCAGGCAACGGATAATTTCAACACGCTGGCGTTCCCCAGCGGACAGATCGCCGACAGTGCGGAACGGATCCAGCGGCAGGCCGTAGGTTTCCGACACTTCGCGGATGCGCGAGGCCAGATCACCCATGGCGGGCGGGTTTTCCATCCCCAAAGCGATGTTTTCGGCCACGTTCAGGGCGTCAAACAGCGAAAAATGCTGGAACACCATCGCAATTCCGTCAGCCCGTGCGGAGCGGGGCTCGGGCGGCGCAAAAGGCTGACCGCGCAACAGCATGGTGCCACTGTCAGGTTTCACCAGCCCATAGATCATCTTGACCAGCGTGGATTTCCCGGCCCCGTTTTCCCCCAACAGGGCGTGAACTTCGCCCTCTCCGATGTCAAAGGACACCTGATCATTGGCCACGACACCGGGATAGGCTTTGGTCAACCCTTGCAGGCTCAGCAATGGAGTGGTCACGCGCTCAGGTCCTTCTTCAACTCATTCTGCCGGGCCGGGCGCAGCAGTTGCGCTGCGACGCCCACGGCGATCATCTGCGGGTGTTTGCCCAGCGACGGGTCACCAATCGGGCAGGTAATCCGGCTTATCCGGTCGGGCGGATGCCCAAGAGCCGCCAGCCGCGATCGGAACCGCGCCCATTTGGTAGCCGAGCCGATCAGTCCCGCAAAGCGGAAATCGTGCAAAAGCAGCCTGTTGCACAGTTCTAAATCCAGATTGTGTGAATAAGTCAGCACAAGGTGCTCGGCATTGGGCGGTGCATGTCGCACAAGTTCGGCTGGTTTCGTCGCTGGCAGATCGGTCACGCCTGCAGGAATCACGTCCGGAAAGCGCTCGGGGCCGGTATCGACCCAAGTGATCGCAAGATCGGGCAGGGGGGACAGAACATCCACCAGCGCCCGTCCGACGTGACCTGCGCCCCAGATCCACAGGTTTCGTGCCGGTTTATGCACCGGTTCGATCATCCAGCCGTCGATCAGGCGTGGTTCGGGTGCAATGCCCTGACTGCGTGCTGCCGCCAGCACTCGCTTGACCGAAAGAGGCACGGCGCCACCGGATGCTGATCGTGCAATGATCGTATCATCCAGCGTTTCAACCTTCTTGAGATCATAGACTTCGCTGAACAACGAGACCGCTCCGCCGCAACATTGGCCCATGTCCGGTCCCAGCGTGTGATGCGTCAGGCGCGTGGCGACTGTTTGCGATCGTGCGGCCTCTGCGGCCTGGTATTCCAGCGTACCACCACCGATGGTTCCGCTTTGCCCGTCTTTCCAGACCAGCATCGCAGCACCCACCTCGCGCGGGGACGACCCTTTGATCCCGGCGATGACCACCCGAACCACTTTCCCGTGGGTTTTGACCGCCTCCCTCAAAGCCTCAAGGTCAAATCCCATCAGATGCCTCCCTTCATCCTCTGGACCCCGCGCCAAACCTCTTCGGCCGTGGCCGGAGCGTTCAGGGCCGGGTATCTGTCTCCGCAGGCGGCAACTGCGTTCGACAGCGCCAGCCAGGCCGAGATCCCCAGCATGAAAGGCGGCTCGCCCACAGCTTTCGAACGATAGATGGTGTCCTCACGGTTTTCGCCATCCCAAAGCGTGACGTTGAAGATGTCCGGCCGGTCCGAGCAGGCCGGAATCTTGTAGGTCGAGGGCGCGTGCGTGCGCAGGTTGCCCGTGTCATCCCAGACCAGCTCTTCGGTCGTCAGCCACCCTGCACCCTGTACATAGCCGCCCTCAACCTGACCTATGTCCAAAGCCGGATTCAGCGACGCGCCCGCGTCATGCAGGATATCCGTTCGCAGAATGCGGTTTTCACCGGTCAGAGTGTCCACCGCCACCTCGGTAACGGAAGCGCCGTAGGCAAAGTAGAAGAAAGGGCGACCGCGCCCGGCGATCCGGTCCCACTCGATCTTGGGCGTCTTGTAGAACCCGGTCGCCGACAGGCTGACGCGCCCCTGATAGGCCAGTGCGGCGGCTTCGGCGAAGGTGTAGCGCTCTTCTGAGACCGACACCTGCCCATCCGAGAACGTGACCGTCGATGGATCGGCCTGATGACGTTCCGCAAGATAGGCGGCCATCCGGTCGCGGATCGTGTCGCAAGCGGCCTTCACCGCCATACCGTTCAGGTCACTGCCCGAAGATGCCGCCGTCGCAGACGTGTTCGGTACTTTCGCCGTGTCGGTTGCGGTGATTTTCACCATCTCCAGCGGTATGCCAAAGCGCGACGCGGCGACCTGTGCGACCTTCTGGAACAGGCCCTGACCCATCTCGGTGCCACCGTGATTCAGGTGGACTGATCCGTCCTGATAGACATGTACCAGCGCACCCGCCTGATTGAGGTGGGTCAGCGTGAACGAGATACCAAACTTGACCGGGGAAAAGGCGATGCCCTTTTTGATTACACTGTTCTCGGCATTCCATTTCGCGACAGCCGCCTTGCGCGCGGCGTAGTCGCTGGATTTCAGCAACGCCTCGGTCATGCCGTGCAGTTCGAAATCGCTGACCTCCATCCCATAGGGTGTGGTGTTGCCGCCAGCGGGCAGAGGACGCACCGGTGCGTCGCCCATTTCAACGGCGCCGCGGCTGGTCAGGTCTTCGTGCGGATCGGGATGCCCCAGTGGTTTTTCCGTCGGTGTGCTCTCGGCCACAGCGTGCGCGGGTGCATAGTAATTCCGGCGGCGCAGCTCGACGGGATCCAAACCCAGCGCATGCGCGGCATGGTCCATGACCCGTTCGATGCCGACCATGCCCTGCGGGCCGCCGAACCCGCGATAGGCGGTGGCAGATTGGGTGTTGGTCTTCAAGCGGTGGCTTTCGATCCGGGCGTTCGGCAAAAGGTAGGCGTTGTCCGAGTGCAGCATCGCCCGGTCGGCCACGGGCAAGGACAGGTCCTGCGCCCAGCCGCAGATCGCATAGTGGAGGAATGAGACGCCCTGTATATGGCCATGCTCATCGAATCCGGCCTTGTACGAAATGCGGAAAGCGTGGCGCTTGCCGGTGATGATCATGTCATCGTCACGGTCATAGCGCATCTTGCAGGCCTTGCCGGTTGCGCGGGCGGCCACGGCGCAGGCCACTGCCAAAGCGTTGCCCTGACTTTCCTTGCCGCCAAACCCTCCGCCCATGCGGCGGGTCTCGACCCGGACGGCGTGCATCGGAACACCCAGAGCGTCGGCCACTTTGTGCTGAATCTCGGTCGGGTGCTGGGTCGAGCTGTGCACCAGCATATCCGCACCTTCATTCGGCACGGCCAGCGCGGCCTGACCTTCCAGATAGAAATGCTCCTGCCCGCCCAATTCAAACGAACCTTCGATCACATGCGGCGCACTGGCAATGGCCGCATCCGCATCGCCCTTGGCATAGATGCGTGGACCATCTTCAAACCGGCTGTCGGCGGCCAAGGCGTCCGCGATCGTCAGGATCGGCGTTTCCTCGGCATAGTCGACCTTGCCCAATCGCGCCGCTTTGCGGGCGGCCAGATGGCTGGTGGCAACGACCAGGAACACGGGCTGACCGATATAATGCACCGTGCCGTCCGACAGCAGCGGCTCATCGTGGATCGAGGGCGAGACATCGTTGGCAAACGGCAGATCCTCTGCCGTCATGACCATCACGACACCCTCGGCGTTTTTGACAGCCGACAGATCCATTGCGGTGATCTTGCCCTTGGCGATCTGGCTCAGGCCAAAGGCCAGGTGCAGCGTGCCCTTGGGTGTCGGGATGTCATCCACGTACCGTGCCGCGCCCGAAACGTGCAAAGGGGCGGCGTCGTGGGGCAGGGCTTGCGTCACACTCATGCCGACACCTCCAGCACATTGGTGATCTCGCCCTGATCTTCCAGGAAATACCGTTGAAGCATCGCCTTGGCGGTTTCCAGTCGATACAGGGCCGAGGCGCGCATATCCGTGAGTGGCGAAAAGTCGTCGGCAAAGGATGGCAGCGCGGCGTCAACGGTCTTGCGCGTCCACGGTTTGCCGATCAAAGCGGCCTCGACATGGGTTGCCCGTTTCGGAACAGCAGCCATGCCACCATAGGCGATGCGCGCCTGTGTGACGCTGCCCTCCGAAACGGTTATGTTGAAACAGCCGCAGACGGCCGAGATATCCTGATCGAACCGTTTGCTGAGCTTGTAAGCCTTCAGGCGATCTGGCTGGCGGGGGAAGCTGACGGCTTCCACAAACTCGCCCGGAACCCGATCCTGTTTGCCGTAGTCGATGAAGAACTCTTCCAGCGGGATCGACCGCCGCTCGTCGCCCTTGCGCAGGTGCAGTGTCGCGTTCAATGCGATCAGCGCAGGCGGGTTGTCCCCGATGGGCGAACCGTTTGCGATATTGCCGCCCACGGTGGCCGCATGGCGCACCTGCACGCTGGCATAGCGGCGGATCATCTCGGCATAGGACGGATGCAGATCGGCCATCGCCGCGCCCATGCGATTCATGTCTACCATTGCGCCAAAGCGGACTTCTTCACTGCCGAGCGTGATCTTCTTCAAATCATCACAGCGGTTGAGGAAGATCACCGGGTCCAGTTCGCGCAGTTGCTTGGTGACCCAAAGGCCCACATCGGTCGCACCAGCGACCAGAGTCGCATTCGGGTTCTCGGCATACACGGCGGCCAATTCGTCGGATGAGGTTGGCAGCATGCGCGAAGCGGCAATCGTTGCAAGTGGTTTATCTTTGACCCAAACCGGAACGGGCTCTTCCTCGGCCGCTTTCGCTGCACGAATGATCGGCGCATAGCCGGTGCAGCGGCACAGGTTGCCTGCAAGAAAAGTGTCATGGTCCGTTGCACCATTCGTGTGCCCGGCAACCATCGACATGACGAAACCGGGTGTGCAGAAGCCGCATTGCGAACCGTGCAGATCAACCATTGCCTGCTGAACCGGGTGCGCTTCGCCATTCGGGCTGCTGGCACCTTCGACCGTGCGCACCGCTTTGCCATGCAGTTGCGGCAGAAACAGAATGCACGAGTTCAGTGCCTTGGCGCCTTCGTCATCCGTCACCATCACGGTGCAAGCCCCGCAATCGCCTTCGTTGCAGCCTTCCTTGGTGCCGGTCAGGCCGCGATCTTCGCGCAGCCAATCCAGCAGGGTGGCTGTCGGATCGATATCAGCCAACTCCACTGTCTCTCCGTTCAGAAGAAACGTGATGTTCATTCGAGAAACCCGTCGCCTTACCCGGTTGCGCCCTTGTGGCCCTCCTTCGATGCGACGTAGAAAGAGTGGCGGGCGAATTGCTTGCCATGAGATGTTAGAAACAGCGCGGCTTGTCTGGCAAGAAAAACCGCCTCTGTCATACACCATTAGACGTATACGGCCTGTGACCGTCTTTTCTGATTAATGAGCAGCCACTTGTAAATAAAGCGGTTTTTGATTGCGACGCCCAGTCAATCCCGAAGCACCTTCTGAAAAAGCCGAATAATCAATGGCGATTTTTTTTGCGGCAAACGTGAGGCGGTTCAGCCTTTTGCCGCGCAGCCGGCTGGGGTAGCTTGGGCGTCATGAGCAGTTCTCCACGATTCATCCACCTCCGCGTTCACACTGAATATTCCCTTCTGGAAGGCGCCGTGCGGCTGAAAAAGCTGCCGGGCCTGTGCGAGAAGATGGAAATGCCGGCGGTCGCCGTGACGGATACCAATTCGATGTTTTCGGCGCTGGAATTCTCGGTCACCGCAAGCGGCGCCGGGGTACAGCCGATCATGGGGTGCCAGGTCGATCTGACCTATGTCCAGGCCCAGCCGGGCGAGAAGCCAAAGACCCCCGCGCCTCTGGTGCTGCTGGCGCAGTCCGAGACCGGGTACGAAAACCTGATGAAACTCAGCACGTGTCTCTACGTGGACAAGGGCGGGCAACTGCCTCAGGTCACTTTGGAAGAACTGGCCGACCGATCTGAAGGGTTGATCTGCCTGTCCGGTGGACCTGACGGCCCGGTGGGAATGCTACTGCAACAGGGTCAGCGCCCGGCGGCCGAAGCGTTGGTCGATCGGCTGGCGGCAATGTTCCCCAACCGGTTTTATATCGAGCTTCAGCGCCATCCGGGTGAAGATGGCCAGCCCGAGGCCGAACGCCTGACAGAACGCGGCCATGTCGAGATGGCCTATGCCAAGAACCTGCCGCTGGTCGCCACGAATGACGTCTATTTCCCGACGCCGGACATGTACGAAGCGCATGACGCGCTGATCTGCATATCGGAAGGGGCCTATGTCGACCAGCAGGAAGGCCGCCGTCGTCTGACGGCGCAGCACTACTTCAAGTCACAACAAGAGATGGCGACCCTGTTCGCCGATTTGCCCGAGGCCATCGAAAACACCGTCGAGATCGCCAGACGCTGCGCGTTCATGGCCTATCGACGCGACCCGATCCTGCCGAAATTCGCGGATGACGAGGTGGCCGAGCTGCGGCGCATCGCCAATGAGGGCTTGCAGAAACGTCTGGCCGTGATCCCGCATGCGGTGACGCCCGAGGAATACCAGGAACGTCTGGATTTCGAACTGGGCATCATCGAAAGCATGGGTTTCCCCGGCTACTTTCTGATCGTCGCGGATTTCATCCAATGGGCCAAGGATCACGACATTCCGGTCGGGCCGGGGCGGGGCTCGGGCGCGGGCTCGCTGGTGGCCTATGCGCTGACGATCACCGACCTAGACCCGCTGCGCTACAGCCTGCTGTTCGAACGGTTCCTGAACCCCGAGCGGGTTTCTATGCCCGACTTCGACATCGACTTCTGCATGGATCGCCGCGAAGAGGTGATCCGTTATGTTCAGCAGAAATACGGGCGCGACAAGGTGGGTCAGATCATCACCTTCGGTGCCTTGCTGTCCAAGGCCGCCGTGCGCGATATCGGGCGGGTGCTGCAAATGCCCTATGGGCAGGTGGACCGCCTGTCCAAGATGATCCCGGTCGAGGGGGTGAAACCTGTTTCCATCGAAAAGGCGCTGAAAGACGAACCCCGCCTGCGCGAGGCCGCGCGCGAGGAAGAGGTGGTCGACCGCCTGCTGACCTATGGCCAGCAGGTCGAGGGGCTGTTGCGGAATGCTTCGACCCACGCGGCGGGCGTGGTGATCGGTGACCGGCCGCTGGATGCGCTGGTGCCGATCTATCAGGACCCGCGTTCGGACATGCCCGCGACCCAGTTCAACATGAAATGGGTGGAACAGGCCGGGTTGGTAAAGTTCGACTTTCTGGGCCTGAAGACCCTGACCGTGATCCAGAACGCGATGGACCTGATTTTCAAATCCGGGCGCCCGTTGCACATCGCCGCCGATGGCACCGAACTTTATGAGCCGGCTGAGGGGGCTGAGAACCAGATCAACGCCATCCCGCTGGATGATGAGGCCACCTACAAGCTCTATTCCGCGGCCAAGACCGTGGCGGTGTTCCAGGTGGAAAGCTCGGGCATGATGGACGCGCTCAAGCGCATGAAACCCACCTGTATCGAGGACATCGTGGCGCTTGTGGCGCTCTATCGTCCCGGCCCGATGGAGAACATCCCCACCTATTGCGAGGTCAAGAACGGCCAGCGCCAGATCCAATCCGTTCACCCGCTGATCGACCACATCCTCGAGGAAACGCAGGGCATCATCGTCTACCAGGAGCAGGTGATGCAGATCGCGCAGGTCATGGCGGGCTACAGCCTCGGCGGCGCCGACCTGCTGCGCCGCGCGATGGGCAAGAAGATCAAAGAGGCGATGGACGCCGAACGCCCGAAATTCGAGGCCGGCGCGGCCAAGAACGGGGTGGACGCCAAGAAGGCCTCCGAAGTGTTCGACCTCTTGGAAAAATTCGCCAACTACGGCTTCAACAAGTCCCACGCGGCGGCCTACGCGGTGGTCAGCTACCAGACCGGCTGGCTCAAGGCGAACCACCCGGTCGAGTTCATGGCCGGGGTCATGAACTGCGATATCCACCTGACCGACAAGCTGGCGGTGTATTTCGAAGAGGTCCGCAAGGGTTTGGGCCTGCCCTACGTGCCGCCCTGCGTGAACCGCTCGCTGGCGACCTTCGACGTGGTGGATGGCCAACTGGTCTATGCGCTGGGCGCGCTCAAGAATGTCGGCGTCGAGGCGATGAATCTGGTGGTGCAGGGCAGGGGAGACAAGCCTTTCGTCAACCTCTTTGACTTTGCCCGCCGGGTCGACCTGAAAAAGGTCGGCAAACGTCCGCTGGAAATGCTGGCGCGTGCCGGCGCTTTTGATGAGCTCGACAAGAACCGTCGCCGCGTGTTCGAAAGCCTTGACCGTCTGGTACAGTATTCGGCGGCGATCCATGAACAGAAAAACTCCAATCAGGTGTCTCTGTTCGGTGAGGCAGGCGACGACCTGCCCGAACCGCGCCTGTCGCCGACGCCCGACTGGCTGCCGGCCGAGCGCCTCAGCGAAGAATTCAAGGCCATCGGCTTCTATCTCTCGGGGCATCCGCTGGACGATTACATGCCCGCGCTGAAGCGCAAACAGGTGCTGACGCTGGATGAGGTTACGGAAAAGGCCCGGTCCGGTCCGCTCATCGCAAAGATGGCAGGGGTTGTCGCCGGGCGGCAGGAACGGAAATCGGCCAAGGGCAACCGCTTTGCTTTCGTTCAAATGTCTGATCCCACCGGCGCCTATGAGGTCACGCTGTTTTCGGACACGCTGGAGAAGTGTCGCGAGTTTCTGGAAACCGGCGCGCAGGTCGTGCTGACTGCCGAGGCAACGATGGAAGCCGATCAGCTCAAGCTGCTGGGCCGCTCTGTTGGTCCTGCGGATTCCCTTGTGGCCGAGGCCGGAGCAACTGGGCTGCGAATCTACGTTGACGAAGCACAGGCCGTACCAACGGTGGCCAAGGTGTTGGAAGACGCCGCCTCTGCCGCGAAAGGGGCTGCACGGGGACCAGTCCAGTTCATGTTGCTGGACCCCAGCCTGCCCGGCGATATTGAGATGGAACTGGGACGTGAATTCCCAATCAACCCGCAGATCAAGGGCGCGATCAAATCCCTTGAAGGCGTCATGACCGTCGAAGAGATATGACGCCGCTTTGTTGCCAGACTGTTGGTGCCCCGCTAGGCTGACTTGACAGAGATGTCTTTAGGTCATGCCACGGGAGGGCGTTGTTATGACAATAGCAGGTCTCAAGTTCAGAAAGATATTATTCGGCGCAGCAGCGACGCTGGCTTTGGTTTCGGCCTCAGCTGGTCTGGCGGAGGACAAGAAAAAAGAAAACACGATCAAAGGCGCCGTGATTGGCGCGGGTGTCGGCGCGCTGATCGGCGACGGCAAAGGTGCCGCCGCCGGAGCGGTGGCCGGTGCGCTGATCGGCGCGAATTCCAAGTAAGCGGAGGAGCACCCGGATGAGGACGAATTTGCTTAAGCCAGCCGCCACCGCCTTAATGCTTGCAGCGCCCGGATTGGCCCTTGCCGACGAGGAAGCCGAACAGATGATGCAGGACGCGCTGCCGCTGATGTATCACACCTGCACCTCTGTTATCGAAGAGGCTGATGGGAACGAAGAGTACATTCTGGACGTCGTTGGGAAGATGACGGCCCTTTCGCTTTACAACCGTCAGGTTGACATCGAAGCCCACGCGACTTCGGATGAGGAAAAGGCGGCTCTGAGAGAAACATTTGTGGCCGCCTTGAAAGAGGGCTGCACCGGGGACGAAAACGCCCTGTTGGGAGGCGTTGTGGACAACGCGGTAAAATCGACGCTTGGGCTTTAAATCATCAATAGTGAGGCGGTCGTTCGTCACCAAAGACAACGCCGCCTGAACCTTCCTGCGCCCGTTCTGCTTCGCGCTGCAACAGCATTTCAACCCGTTGGGTCAGCCGGTCGATTTCCGACTGTTGTCTGGTGACGACCGTGTTCAGTTCGTCCACGGTACGGGTCAGATGGGCGATCTCTTCTTCCAGATGCTGCATGGGGAACTCCTGTCTTGCGCTGGTCATAGCGACACAGTCGGCCCAAGGCCAGAGAAAGCGCGCCTTGCCCCGATGCGGACCATGGGATAGACCGCGCGCGGAACAAGGACACTCCCAAGGACGCCCCACATGGCCAAGCCCAAGAAACAGCCCCGCCCCAAGGCCGTCACGCCGAAAGGGTTCCGCGACTATTTCGGCGAGGAAGTCACGCAGCGCACCGAGATGCTGCGGACGATTGCGGGCGTGTATCATCGTTACGGGTTCGACGCGCTTGAAAGCAGTGCGGTCGAGACCGTCGAGGCGCTGGGCAAGTTCCTGCCTGATGTGGATCGCCCGAACGAAGGCGTGTTCGCCTGGCAGGAGTTTGACGAGGGCGGCAACGGCGATTGGATGGCGCTGCGCTATGATCTGACAGCACCTTTGGCTCGGGTCTATGCCCAGCACCGCAACGATCTGCCCACGCCCTACCGCCGCTGTGCGATGGGTCCGGTCTGGCGCAACGAAAAGCCGGGGCCGGGGCGGTACCGTCAGTTCTATCAGTGTGATGCGGATACGGTGGGGACGGCCAGCATGGCCGCCGATGCCGAAATCTGCGCGATGCTGTCGGATACGCTGGAAACCGTGGGCATTCCTCGCGGCGATTATCTGGTCCGGGTCAACAACCGCAAGGTTTTGAACGGCGTGCTCGAAGCGATGGGTTTGGGCGAAGACGCAGCCGCCCGTGACAACGTTCTGCGCACCATCGACAAGTTCGACAAGGTGGGCGAGCAGGGCGTGCGCGAGTTGCTGACCAAAGGCCGGCTTGATGCCTCGGGCGCGTTCATCGACGGTGTGGACCTGTCCGAAGATCAGGCCGACCCGGTGATCGCTTTCCTGACCTCCAAGGCTGATGATGCCGCTGGAACGCTGGCCAACCTGCGTGCGGCCGTGGGTGACAGCAAGATCGGCGCCGAAGGAATTACGGAATTGGAACAGATCGGCGAGTTGCTGGCCGCGGGCGGCTATGGCGCTGATCGCATCCAGATCGATCCCTCGGTCGTGCGCGGTCTGGGGTATTATACCGGGCCGGTCTATGAGGCCGAACTGACCTTCGAGATCTTTGATGAGAAAGGCCGCAAGCGGCAGTTCGGCTCGGTCTCGGGCGGCGGCCGTTATGACGATCTGGTCAAGCGCTTTACCGGGCAGGAAGTACCTGCGACAGGCATCTCCATCGGCGTTGATCGCCTGCTCGCCGCGTTGCGCGAAAAGGGCCGGATCAGTGCTCAGGCCACCGGCCCTGTGGTCGTGACCGTAATGGACCGCGACCGCATGGCCGACTATCAGGCGATGGTGGCCGAGCTGCGCAATGCCGGCATCCGGGCCGAGGTCTATCTGGGCAATCCCAAGAATTTTGGCAACCAGCTGAAATATGCGGACAAGCGGAATTCTCCGATTGCAGTGATCGAGGGCGGCGACGAAAAAGCCAAATGCATCGTGCAGATCAAGGACCTGATCCTGGGGGCCAAGATTGCCGAAAGCGCCACGCTCGAGGAATGGAAGGAACGCCCCAGCCAGTTCGAGGTGCCGCGCAGCGATCTTGTCGCCAAGGTGCGCGAGATTCTGGACAGTCAGGACTGAGCCATGCCCAACCGATCCCAGATCCAGGCCCAGGCCGCGATGATGCGCGTGCGCTTCGAGGCCGCCGGGGCGCAGGTCGTCGACCCGCCGCTGCTGCAATCGGCCGAGACGCTGCTGGACCTCTACGGCGAGGATATCCGCGCGCGCGCCTATGTCACCTCGGACGCGCTGCGCGGCGAACAGATGCTGCGCCCGGATTTCACCCTGCCGGTGGTGCAGATGCACATGCGCGACGGGGCCGAACCGGCGCGCTATACCTATTCGGGTGAGGTGTTCCGCCGTCAGGAGCATGACCCCGACCGCGCCAATGAATACATCCAGGTGGGATACGAGGTCTTTGACCGTGACGATCCGGCCGGGGCCGATGCCGAGGTGTTTTCGCTGATGGCGCTTCAGTTGCGCGGGCTGCCCCTGCGCGCGGCAACCGGGGATATCGGTATCCTCACCGCTGCGGTCGAAGGGCTGCGCACGACCGAGCGTCGCAAGGCCGCCCTGATGCGGCACCTGTGGAGACCGCGCCGATTCCGTGTCTTGCTGGATCGGTTTGCGGGTCGCAAGGCGCCCTCGGAAGGGCGCGCCGCGCTGCTGGACGCTGCCGATCCGATGGCGTTTGATGCCCCAATGATCGGCAAGCGCCGCAAGGCCGAAATCGCAGCGCGCATCGAAGCCCTGCGCGAAGACCGCGATACGCCGCCGATTTCCGACAATGAACTGGCCGGGCTGGAAACGTTGCTGAATGTGCGCGAGACCATGCCATTTGCGCTGGAACAGCTGCGCGACGTGGCGGTGGATCTGCCCCAGATCACGCCCGCCTTGGACCGGTTGGAAGCGCGCGTGGCTGCGCTGCAAGCACGTGGCGTCGATGTCGAGCGGTTGGATTTCGAGGCCGCCTATGGCCGGACATCGATGGAATACTACGATGGTTTTGTTTTTGGGTTTTACGCAGAAGGTCGGCCTGACCTGCCTCCGATCGCCACGGGCGGGCGCTATGACGCGCTGACACGGCAATTGGGCCGCGGAGACGAAATCCCGGCTGTCGGCGGCGTGTTGCGCCCCGACCTGATGCTGGAGATCGAGGAGGGTGCTGTATGAGCCTGAAACTGGGTGTGCCCTCGAAGGGCCGGTTGATGGAAAAGACCTTCTCGTGGTTCGAAAAACGCGGCATCACCTTGTCACGCAGCGGGTCGGACCGGGAATATGCGGGCAAGGTCGAAGGGATCGACGGTGTCTCTCTGATCCTGCTGTCGGCGGGGGAAATCCCGCGTGAACTGGCGGCGGGGCGGATTCATCTGGGCGTCACCGGGATCGATCTGGTGCACGAGAAACTGCCGCGCTGGGAACAGCAGGTTGAAGAGGTTTCGCAGCTTGGATTCGGCAAGGCTGATCTGATCATCGCAATCCCGGCATGTTGGGTCGATGTCGATACGCTTGATGATCTGGACGCGGCAGCAGCTGCGTTTCGCAAAACCCATGGCCACCGGCTGCGGATCGCCACCAAGTACCACCGTCTGGTTCGGGAATTCCTGACAGACGCGGGCGTGGCCGATTATACGCTGGTCGACAGTCAGGGCGCGACTGAAGGCACGGTGATGAATGAAACCGCTGAAGCAATTGCCGACATCACCTCGACCGGAGAGACCCTGCGCGCGAACCACCTGAAGATCCTCTCGGACGGTCTGATCCTGCAATCACAGGCCACGCTGTGGCGCAGTCGCGTTGCAAAATATGATCCGACAGAAAAAGCGGTTCTGTCCGAACTGCTGGATCGGTTGCGGTAACTACAGCACACCTATTTCTGCCAGGGCGCGGTTCAGATCATCGGGCAGGGCATCGTCCTGCTCGCGGTTTTTGGGCAAATCGGCAGGGGTATCTTCAGGCTTGAGATAACGCCATCCCTGAAACGGGCGTTTCAGGGCGTTCTGGGTGCGGTGCAGCTTGGGGTCCAGCACAATGGCACAGCGGCGGATACCATCGTCTCCGATCACTTCATCCAGCCGCAGGATCCTTTGGCGACACTGGATTACGCCCTTGATGACCCAATAGATCGATCCGCCGTTCAGAATTTCGGCTTCGCGCTTGGGCCACATGCGGGTGACGTGGCGTGGAAGGCCATCGGCGAACCGCTGGCAATAGCTGTCCTGCCAGGCCATCAGCGTGTCGACGCTTTCCGACCCGACCGAAAGTTTTATGAGGTTTACGTAATTATCCACAGCTTTCCCACAGAGTCGTCCCGAGGATCATCTTTATATTGTAGCTTGGTTCCAGTTGTCATCAAGGTGTTGTGGTGCCCATGTGATTTGAGGTAGTCTGGATACCTCTTTCAGCACAGGGAATCACCAATGAGCCGCTTTGCCGCCCCCATCGCCGAGCAGATCTGGGATATGAAATACCGCTTTAAACAGGCGGACGGCACACCCATCGATCAGACGGTCGAAGACAGTTGGCGACGTATTGCCCGCGATCTGGCGCGGGTCGAAAAAGACCCTGCGCATTGGGAAGAAGAGTTCTATCAGGCGCTGGAGGATTTCAAATACCTGCCAGCCGGGCGGATCACGGCGGGTGCGGGTACCGCGCGGCAGGTGACTCTGTTCAACTGCTTCGTCATGGGCACCGTGCCTGACAGCATGGGCGGCATTTTCGATATGCTGAAAGAGGCCGCGCTGACCATGCAGCAGGGCGGGGGGATCGGGTATGATTTCTCGACCATCCGACCGCGCGGTACAGATGTTAAAGGCGTCGCGGCAGATGCCTCGGGCCCGCTGAGCTTCATGGATGTCTGGGATGCGATGTGCCGCACGATCATGTCCGCAGGCTCGCGCCGTGGGGCGATGATGGCGACCATGCGCTGCGACCACCCCGATATCGAACAGTTTATCACCGCCAAGTCCGACCCGGCCCGTCTGCGCATGTTCAACATGTCGGTGCTGGTATCTGATCCTTTCATGGAGGCGGTCAAAGCCGATGGCCCGTGGGAGCTGGTGTTTGGCGATAAGGTCTATCACACCGTTCAGGCGCGTGATCTGTGGAACAAGATCATGCAGGCGACCTATGACTATGCCGAGCCGGGCGTGATCTTCATCGACCGCATCAATCAGGCCAACAACCTCAGCTATGTTGAGACTATCGCAGCCACCAATCCGTGTGGCGAGCAGCCTCTGCCGCCCTATGGCGCCTGCTTGTTGGGTTCGATCAATCTGGCGCGTTTGGTGGTTGAACCGTTTGAGGCAAAAGCCCGTTTGAATGAAGAGGCCCTTCAAGAACTTGTCGCCACGGCTGTCCGGATGATGGACAATGTCGTTGATGTGTCAAAATTCCCACTGGCCGAACAAGAGGCTGAAGCGCAGGACAAGCGCCGCATCGGGCTGGGCGTGACCGGGCTGGCGGATGCGCTGTTGATGCTGGGCCTGCGTTATGGCTCGGACGAGGCGGCGCGTCAGACCGAGCGCTGGTTGCACGCGATCGCCCGCGCCGCGTATCTGGCGTCGGTCGACTTGGCCAAGGAAAAAGGGGCGTTTCCCCTGTTCGATGCCGAGAAATACCTGGCCAGCGGCACGATGCAGCAGATGGATGAGGATGTGCGTGATGCGATCCGCGAGCACGGCATCCGAAACGCGCTGCTGACCTCGATCGCGCCCACTGGGACGATCTCTCTCTACGCCGGCAACGTGTCGTCGGGGATCGAGCCGGTTTTTGCCTATGCCTACACCCGCAAGGTCTTGCAGAAGGACGGCTCGCGGACCGAGGAAGAGGTGGTGGACTATGCCGTTCAGATGTGGCGCGACAAGTTCGGTGACACAGAACTGCCGGACTATTTCGTGAACGCGCAAACCCTGTCCCCGTCCGATCACGTCAAGATGCAGGCCGCGGCACAGAAATGGATCGACAGCTCGATCTCGAAGACGATCAACTGCCCCGAGGACATCTCGTTCGACGCCTTCAAGGACGTGTATATGCAGGCCTGGGATCAGGGCTGCAAAGGCTGCACCACCTATCGCCCGAATGATGTGACCGGCTCGGTGCTGACCGTCTCGGAAAGCGACGACAAGGTGCCGGGTGAAAGTGCGGATGCGCCGCACGAGGTGGATGGCGGCGATGTCATCTACATGTCCGAACCGCTGGACCGGCCGCAATCGCTTGAGGGTTCGACCTACAAGCTGAAATGGCCCGACAGCGAACACGCGATCTATCTGACCATCAACGATATCGTCATCGGCGGCCGGCGTCGTCCGTTCGAGGTGTTCATCAACTCGAAGAACATGGAGCATTACGCCTGGACGCTGGCCCTGACCCGGATGATCTCGGCCGTGTTCCGGCGCGGTGGTGACGTGTCTTTCGTGGTCGAAGAACTCAAGGCCGTGTTCGATCCGCGCGGCGGGGCTTGGGTGCAGGGCAAGTATATCCCTTCGATACTGGCGGCGATCGGTGGCGTGATCGAGCAGCACATGATCGCGATCGGGTTCCTCGAGGGCGAAGGGATGGGGCTGAAATCCGACCCGCAGGCGCAGGTGGTCAACATGGACGCCCCCCGCGGGAAGGCCTGCCCGTCCTGCGGCCAGTATGACATGGTGATGATCGAGGGCTGCATGACATGCCGCAGCTGCGGGCATTCGAAATGTGGCTGAGACGGGGGGTGGGGTTTCTGTTTGGGTGGGCATAAATAGCCCATAAGGTTGAATTTTGCGCCCATTTGAACGGTCTTTAATGCCCACAGATTCTTAAGGCTTTGAAAAAAATAAAAAAGATTCCTGTAGAGTTTTGAGGCTGTTCTGCGTTGGGCGACCATCGATAACATTCGCGCTATTGACCAAAACCTGAAAATCTCAAGACTGTGGCCATGGAACCAAATCGTCTCATACGCGTCACACGCAAAAGCTGACCAGAATGTTGTACTTGCCCAGCAAAACCGCCCGGGCAGTTCCATGGCTATCGGATACCTAATTGATGAAAAACAAATCGCCTATCGAGGAGTCCCCTCAATACTCCGAATTGAACGCTCGATTTTCCCGTTTTCTCCTGGACTTCCGAAAGGAAAAACTCGCGCAGCAACTTGCCGGAGACGACAAAAACCGTGACGAGATTACTCGCGGAGACTTTCAATCATTCAAAGCGCGGATGACTGAGGGTTTAGAACTAACCGATTACGATCTAGATCGTATTCACCGCCGAGTATTGTCTTTACTTCTCCGCCCCGAAGAGGGCTCGGTGCTACAAGACGAATGAGGCCGGAAGGCGTGAAACTGGCGTGTAGACCGATCCGCTTTGACGATGATTCAGTCCTGAAACTCACTTAAACATCTACGGTCACGTCACTGCGCACTCTCCAGTGACACAACAAACACGTTATTCTAAGCTACTCCCGCTTTTCTCTTATATGCGCAACATCGGCGGGTCGCAGCCCGAAGCGGACAATCATCGTCGGGCTTTGCAAAATCCGAAATGCGGACAATCCTGCCATTCATCTCGCTTAGACGAATGGCAGGACTGGCGCGGTATACCGGTCTGATAACTGAAAGACGCTAAGCTTCGAGCATGACAACAATTGTGTCGGCATGGACACCATCGTGTTTCATCGCCGCCTGGCCGACTGGTCCGTTGTTGATCTCGAAAAACTTGTCCAGATCTGGGATGTTGGCGGACAGGCCGACCTTATTGGGCTCTGTCGGATGGACGAAAGTCACCATGTCGAAGGCAACCTCCTTGAAGATTTCATCGCGCTTGGGGGATGAAAGCCAGTGTTCGACATCGTCCACATCATGCATTGCAATAACTCTGGGCATTGGTCTTCTCCTTGTTGAAAGATCTCAGGTGATAGCGGGAACGGGACGGGTCTGTGCCCTCGGCGTACCTGTCTCAAAAAGAACCGCGAACCTTGAGCGTTGGACCCATAGGATCAGGATTCCGCAAACGATCAGGACAAATGCGAGCGGGAGTCCTCCGGGATTGAGGGTGGCATGAAACAGAACGATAACGGCCATTATCGGTGCCAGCAGGGCCAACCCCAGTGCCGGGGCCCGGTTGGACAGAAGAAGAAGCGCACCTGCCAGTTCGACACCTTTCATCAATGGCCAGAGAAATCCGGCCTCCTTGAGCGCCGCTTCAAGCGCAAGCCCGGCGGAAGAGGTCGGCGGATGTATCAGGTGTGCGCCAGTGAAAATGAACGCAAATCCGTCCAACGCCCCCATCAGAAATATGCCGCCAAGTAACAGACGCGGCGCAGGATCGATCAGAAACGTCCGGAGGTTCGGAAGGGAGAACGGCATCGTGAATTTCCTTCAGGTTGCGATTGCATTTCAGTGCG
The DNA here is from genome assembly GCF_009363615.1 of Ruegeria sp. THAF33. NCBI lineage: Bacteria > Pseudomonadati > Pseudomonadota > Alphaproteobacteria > Rhodobacterales > Roseobacteraceae > Ruegeria > Ruegeria sp. THAF33. Next base: position 226,942 of record NZ_CP045385.1, read on the forward strand.
TTTTCTTCTGAGTATGAGGGTAGGCAGCATCACTCCAGCAAATAGTTTTCAGTCCAGATGAATGAAATTCAGATCAAGAACCTCGACCTGAACCTGCTCCTCGTCTTCCGGGTCCTGATGGAAGAGGGCAGCGTGAACCGGGCCGCCGAACAGCTCGGCCGAACACCCTCGGCCGTGAGTCACGCGCTTGGGCGATTGCGCGAACAACTGGATGACCCATTGCTGGTGCGCGCCGGTGGCATTATGAAACCAAGCCCGCGGGCCGAGGCCCTGTATCGCGAGATCCGACCGATCCTGTCACGGATCGAACGCGTGGTGCAGGCGCCCGCCCCCTTCGAACCCATGACCTGCTCCCGGACCTTTCGCATGGCAGGACCGGCGCTGAATTGCATCGCCTCTGGAGTTGTCTCGCGCATGCAGGCAGAAGCACCGGATGCGGCATTGGCATGGCAACCCTATTCCAAAGATACCATGGATCAGATCATCAAGGGTGAAGTGGATATCGCATTTGGAAACGCCAACTTTCCCTTGCCTGAAGGTCTGAAGGCAAAAGTCCTGAAACCGATGAAACGTTATGTTCTGGCGCGGCGGGGCCACCCGGCGACAAATGACTGGAGCTTGGACAGCTGGATGCGATGGCCGCATGCCGTTGTGCGCATTCCGGCCGCCATCCACGGTACGGTCGAAGAGCATCTTGCCCATCTTGGTCTGAAGCGCCGCATTGGATTTCACGCGGCCAGCTGGTCCGGAATCGCATCGGCGCTGAACGACACAAACATGTTGGGAAACTTCGTTGCGTTAGTCTTGCTGGAGGGCCGCGCTGGCGACGACCTGCAAGTCCTGGAACCGCCCGAACCGATGCCCGATCTTGTCTTTCGTGTCATCTGGAATGCGGAGCTGGACGCGGACCCGGCCCTTGTCTGGATGCGCGGTATTGTTTTGACCACATTTGAAGACCTCGTGGATGAAGCCCAAAAAATCGTGTCAAATCGCGATATCATCGTACCGCGCACCTTCGGTTGATGTTTCAGGCAACCCCAAACACTCTCCATCTTGGAAGCGGTCATTCGTCGTTGGCGCAGCATTGAGCACTTTGGGCTCGAAGCCGTCATTGACGCAATCCCGACAAGTGTCTGCTTCGCGGACAAAGCCCCAATTCGCTGTGGGTGCGCCAATGATTGCTTTCGGAAAATCGGGCCGGTCCAAAACAACCGTGTTTGCCGTTTATTTTGGCGATATTGACGGCTGAAAAATTGAGCAAAAAACGGATTGGATATTTCATGCGGTAGTAAACTGGCCAGAAGCTAAACAAAATAATCATGTCGCCAGAGAAAGCAAGACTTGGTTTCGCCTGGCGCATACGAGTAGAGGACACCAGTTGGAAGTGTCGCCCCTCAGTCGTAGCGCAACTCGGTCGCCTTGCCCCGAAAGATCGTGTAAGCCATCACCGTATATCCGGCGATCACCGGCAAAACAAAGACTGTCCCTATCAGAATGATGAATAGGCTTTCCGGAGCACTTGCCGCTTCATAAATCGTCAATTGCTCGGGGACCACATATGGGTAGAAGCTGTACGCCATCCCGAAAAATGCCAGTGTGAACAGAGTGATAGACGCCGCAAAAGGGAACCAGGCCCAACTGTCGTTGCGGGTTGGCAAGTGACGCAAGGCATACCACAGCAAAGCGATCAAAATGCCCGACATGAGGGGCAGAGGCAGCAGCAGGAAGAACTCGGGGAAGGTAAACCATTTGTCAAAGATGCGTTGGCTTACCCAAGGGGTCGCCAGTGACACAGCGCTGATGCCGGTGATCAGCCCCCAGATGCCACCTTTGGCCCAATCGACGGCTTTTTGCTGCAGCCCCCCGTCGGTTTTGAGAATGACCCAACAGGCTCCGATGAACGAATAGCCAACGGCCAGAAACACGGCCGTGATAGCGGCGAAGATCCAGGTACCGAAAGTGCTTTCCAGCCCCATGACGTATTTGCCCAGCATGAAACCTTGCGCCAATGCGGTCATTAGCGAGCCGGTAAAGAACGCCATATTCCAACTGCTCTTGTGATGCGCCGGGGCTTTGACCCGGAATTCGAACGCGACACCGCGCAGGATCAGGCCAATCAGCATGATGGCTACAGGCAAGTATAGTGAAGTCAGGATAACCCCGTGTGCGGTCGGGAAGGCCACCAAAAGGATGCCGATCGCAAGCACCAACCACGTTTCGTTTGCGTCCCAGAATGGCCCAATTGAGGCAACCATTCGGTCCTTTTCGGCCTCATCGGCGAAGGGGAACAGTATCCCAACGCCCAGATCAAAGCCGTCCAGAACCACGTAGACAAGGATCGAGAGCCCCATAAGCGCAGCGAACGTCAGAGGCAGCCAATGTGTCGGATCACCAAAATAGGTCATGGTCCTTTATTCCGCTGGAACTGCTTTGGGGTATTTTGGCTCTGGCCGGAAGGGTTGGTCGCCTTGCGCCGCCTTCCGAGCCAAATAAAACAGCACGCCGATATACGCCGTGAGAAGTAGGACGTAGATCAGCAGGTAAGCCGCCAGCGTCGTGCCCACCAATGGTGCCGGGACATCAGCCACGGCTTGTTCGGTTGTCAGCACGCCATGAACCAGCCACGGCTGGCGGCCAATCTCGGTTGTGTACCAGCCGGCCAACGTTGCGATCCAACCCGAAAAGGCCATCGGGACCAATGCGATTTGCATGAGTTTGGGCACTCCCGCAGGCCCGCGCCCGCGCCGCATGAACAGCAATGTCGCCCAGCTGAGCAGCAACATGGCCATGCCTGTAGCGACCATGATGCGGAACGACCAAAAGACGGGTGCAACGGGTGGGTGTAGAACTGTGCCATCCTCGGCGACAAAGTCATTCAGGCCGGGCACCACGCCATCGGCCTTATGTGTTAGAATGACCGAAGCGAGGTTGGGGATGCTGACCTCATATTGGTTCTCACGCGCGGTTTCGTCTGGAATGGCAAACAGCACCAGCGGTACGTTAGATTTCGTCTCCCAATTGCCCTCCATCGCGGCGACCTTCTGCGGCTGATATTCAAGCGTGTTCAGCCCGTGCATGTCTCCCATGAAGATTTGCACCGGGATCAACAATGCGCCCAGCCAAGCGCCGGTCATAAAGGTTGCCCGCACGTCCTGCCCGCGATCTCCGAGCAGCCATCGGAAGGCCGAGAAGCCAAGCACCAGGAATGCCACCGTCAGGCCGCTGGCCAGCAGCATGTGGGTCAGTCGGTAAGGCATAGATGGGTTGAATATGATTGCCCACCAATCGGTTGCGAAAGCTACGCCATCCCGCATCTCGAACCCGGCGGGCGTGTGCATCCAGCTGTTCAGGACCAAAATCCAGAAGGCCGACATAGTCGTTCCGAACGCTACAAGGAAAGTCGCGGTTGTGTGCAACCAGTTTGGAACGCGTGAGAAACCGAACAGCATGATGCCCAGAAACACTGCCTCGAGAAAGAAAGCAGTCAGGATCTCATAGGCCAACAACGGCCCGGCGATATTGCCTACGGCCTCCATGAAACCGGGCCAGTTGGTGCCAAACTGAAAAGACATGGTGATACCCGAGACCACACCCATCGCAAATGACAAGGCAAATACCTTCACCCAAAAGCGGTAGGCATCCATCCATTTGGTGTCTTTGGTTGTGTTGAAGCGCAGTTTGAAAAACAGCAGTACCCAACCCAAGGCGATTGTGATCGTCGGGAAGAGAATGTGGAAAGATATGTTTGCCCCAAACTGAATACGGGACAGCAGAAGCGCGTCCATTTTTCACCTGTAGAAGACTTGTTTGAGCCTCAGATAGGTGTGACCGTTTTGGCGTTAAGGGATGTGCGACAGCCGGTCATGCGGCAGGGTGGCGCATGCCTTTGGTTCTCTGGAACCCGGTTTCCCCCCGTTTGTGGGCAAAGTTTTCCGCGACATATCCCTGTGCTCCATCTTTCTCAAAAACCACTGACGACGGACAATCGCGTCTATGAAAGCGCTTCAAAACAGACAAAGACAATCAGTATGGATAAAAACAACAGTGGAGCGAGACGCTTGAATTGATAAAGCTTGCTTCGTGGGTCCGCAGCGGACCAAAGCGGTGCAAAGGCTGCCATTGCTGCAATTCCGTTGCGCCTTTTTAACTTTTCTTGTCGGTTTTTGTTTTGTTGAAACTTAGTTGCTGCGTGAGCGGTCTGGATGTCGTAGTTGTCTTTCATTTGCTACTCCTCGTGACTAAAGGGGAGTTAGAGGTTGAAAATCTATTTCCACAATTGACTGAAAAAAGCGGCAATCTGGCACACTTAGCCGAACGGATACCAGGTTGAAGTATTCGCATAGCTGTCGCGACGGGTTATCGGAGCAGCTGCAAATTTGGGCTCGATGCGGCCATTCTTTGCGGCAAGCATTGTTGGCTGGTCGCAGCCCATAGAGCACGTTGCTCAGATGCATGTTCATTCTGCATATGTGCCTCACAAAACTCTTGAGTGGACCGTGAAAGGTACAGTGCTTGAAAGGATCTGGCTGTCAAACGCCGCGGCTTGGAATGCGATCTGGGATGAACTGCCGCAAATATGAGATCGATGCAGAAAGCCCATCGTCAATCATCTCGGCGGTCAGAGCCCCGTGCCTCTGAAATGATAGGCTGAGGAACAGATCAAATATCTCGATTGCATGGAAGAAACGTAATTCGCGTTGGTCAATGCCGGGCAACACAAAGTAGCCGTCCATGAGCTCGGCGAATTGAACGCCAAGCTCAAAGTCGTTTTGTCTATCGGTAGCCTTGATCGTAGGTGCCGTTGTACTCCCTAAGATAAGTCGGCAATAGCCTGGCTTCCTTTGGTACAAAGCGACGCCTCGGCGTGCTGCGTGTTCGAACAAGCTACGCCAATCCTCCAAGGCAGCGCCTGAGTAGGGCGCGATTATCTCTTCGATCAACTGCTCACCAAAACGAGCGGCCGCAGCTGCAAAAACCTCGTTGACCCCCTTGAAAAAGTGGTAAGCAGAACCTGACGGGATATCGGCTTCTGCCGCGATCCGATGCATGGTGATATCTGGAAGGTCTTCGTTTTCCAGAAGTGTTTCGGCAGCGAGGATCAACTTCAGTCGTCGTTCCTCACCTTTAGCGTAGCGTTTCATTCACAGTCTTGACCATTGGTATATGACACGTCCGTACCAACAACAGGACCCACGCGTCAAATTCCCGCAGCCCTACATCTTTGCTGTTTCATCTAGAATCGCAGGAACAACCTGTAGGAAAATCATGGAATTCATGCGTTCCGTTTCCGTCTGCGGGTAGCCACCGTTCATTGCAATGACGGTTTCACTTTCTGGCTCAACCACCAAAACCTGACCGTGTATTCCGACAAACGCCGCGAATTTGTGTTCACCAATTTCCAAGATCCGGATCTGGTCTTTATACCACCCATTTGGCGCGAGCACGGCCTCTTTTCCGTTGCTCCAAGCACCGCGGACCCTGTCGTTTCCCATCCACAGGGCGTCCAGGAAAGCGGCAGGGATGACTTGATCTCCAGCGTAGTTCTTACCTCCGGCGAGCATCATGCGTCCGACGCGCGCGAGGTCGCGCGTTCTCATGTTCAATCCCCCGGATGCAACTGTTGCTCCCGACGGGTCAGCCATCCAATATGCCTCGCCCTCAGCTCCTAGCTTTGACCACAACTTGTCTTGCAAATACTCGGCCAATCCAACACCGGTCGCCGCTTCGACGGCAAGACCCAGAACTTCCGTGTTGGGGTCCTGGTACTGATAGTGCGTGCCTGGTTCATATTTTCGTTGCGCGATTGTCACCAGATAATCTTCGATGCCGTTCAAACCGCTATCATTGGGTCCGTTCCATTCCTGAGACTCGGTGAATTTTGGGTCCCACGAAAGAAAGGGCGGTGTGGGAATGTCGAGGCCTGAATTCATGTCGGCCACGTCTTGCAACGAAACGCCTTCAAACGCCGTCCCTTTGAACCGTGGCAGATAAGCTTCCACCGGTGCCGTCATGTCCAGCTTACCCTCGGCCGCAGCAATTCCAGCAAGAATGGCAGTGAAGGACTTCGTTACTGACATGTCCAAGTGGGTCGATGTTTCATCCATCCCGTTCCAAAAATGCTGGTGCAGCAGGTCGTCGCCCTTCAGAATTACCATTGAATGGTTCTTGAGCCTGTCCCGTAACAAAGTCTCGATATCCAGTGGACCATCAGCGTCTTCAGCAGTCAGTTCGGACAAGTCGAGACTATTAGACTCCGTCCAGCTCTCGGGCTCAATGTCACCGCTCGGTTCAACAACGTAGTGACGCGTGAACTTGTAGGCATTGGGAAAGGTTACGGCTGCGTTTTCGCCGCTATCCCAGTTTTCTTGGGTGACACCAAAGCCTTCGACTTGATCGAGGAACGCCTGATCTGGAGGCAGTATTGACTGAGCATATGCTGCTGATGACAGGAGAAAGCTAACTGCTACTATACAATTGATTTTGTTCATCTGTTTTCCTTGATGCCGTTGAGCTTAATTCTAATGACTGCGCTGCATATCTTATGAAATCGAAGCGCGGTCAGATCTGAGAAGTGTGCTTCGCGCCATGGGCTGAGCGCGGTATTTGTTATTCGAGTCCAGCTTCACGGATATGGTTACACCAAGAAAGCCGATGTCGACAATAGTCGAGTTTTAGTCGGGATTTCAGCTATGCCGGGTTGTTACTGACGCGCATCCTTGCTAAAAAAATGAGCAATTTAATAACCTTGTGGAAAATCGGTTTCGACAATTTCCCAAACCCAATGCTCTCGAAGTTATCGACACGAGTCGAAAATAGGATATAAGAATCTCGTGGGAGAATCTGGTGTATCTGACCTTAGGAGCTACCCTTGTCTTGCATGGTAATTGGGCCTTGGGCCCGAGCAACTCAGTTAAGCTCGCTGGCCAATCGACTGTGTGTGCTCTCCAGGCTAGTTCTCTTTAGTGTTTTTTGCTCGATAATTTTTTACTCTCTCGCTTATGCGCAGGAAGAGTGCGACGCCGCGTGCCAGGCCGCACGTAAAGCACAGGACCCGCTCGCCGCAGTCACCGCACTACTTACGGATAACACAATCGGCTTTGGCCCCAATAGCGACAGCACAACCTACAATTTTCAACTTCAACCAGTTTACACGTTCGAGGGAGAATCCGCGAATGTGATTTTGCGCGGATTGATACCTTATGTTGGATTGCCTGGCGGTGTAGCGGGCGCAGATGCCAGCCTCCCGGAATTCGCCTTTTCCGACCGTGGCGGAGGAACAGATTTCGGCTTTAGCGATACCATTGTTCAGGCCTTTTATGTACCCGAAGTGGAGCCAGGGACATTTAAGATCGGATACGGCGTCCAACTCTCTTTTGATACAGCTGAAGACGGATTCAACGGACCTGGAAACGGAGCGGGCCTTGCCCTTGTTGGGTTCAATTTTGCTGGCGATTTGTCTTATGGTGGTGTGGTCGGACATCTCTGGGGAGAGGATGATTTTTCTCTCACAACCATACAGCCAATAGTCTTCTACAATTTGGAGGATTTCCTCGGAGGTTCTTACGTCGGCTACTCTAATACAAGTAGCTATAATTGGAGCACAGGTGATTGGGTTGTTCCCGTTGGAGCGACCTTTGGGAAGACGTTTGTCGTGGGTGGCGGAAACGCTATCGACCTTAATGTTGGTGCCTACTATCTCGCCGAGGCGCCGGACAACAGCAATGACTGGCAGCTCAAATTCGGCGTTTCGTGGTTCTTGCCGTGAACCCGCCAAGACCATCCCCATACGATGACTGTCGATGTCATAGAGTAGGCCATCAGGAGAACGTTTTCCCTACTACTTATATCCGCAGAACTCCTTTCCGGCAGTCGCTGTAAGGTTCGCTCAAACAGATGCAAAGAGGTTTTTTGCAATGAGACACATTCCTACAACGGCATTCTGGGCCATTCTGGTTGGAGCGCTGACGGTCAGTGCTGAAGCGACAACCTTTAAAGAGCCGGACGCTGAATTCATCGAAGCTGCGTCAGCAATTGGATTAACAGGAGAGAACTGGGAAACACCTGAATTCATCGCCTCTGCCATGCCACACGTCTACAAGTTTTCCCACAGCTACACGCTGCACAAGGGCGATTATGTTCGTGAGTTGCCCCAAAGCGATCAGGTTCTGAACCTAGAAGAAGTAATGGTTCAGGATTATGACGGGCCAATTTCTGCAAGAGACTTCCTGTTGAACCGGATGCAGAACCACAATGCAGTGATTATTCAAAATGGTGAACTTATTCACGAGCACTATGGAAATGGATTGGACGAGTATTCAACGCATCTCGACATGTCGGTTTCTAAATCCTTTACAGCGATGGCCGCGGCAATTGCTGTTGGAAAGGGTTTGCTCAATTGGGAAGACCCAGCAATCCGGTACGTACCTGAATTAGCAGGGACCGCATTCGAAACCGCCACGGTGCAAGAGATTTCTGACATGCGGACTGCGGTCGTGCTGGCCCCCGGAACAGCAGAAAAATACTGGGATACCCGCCTTTCTGAGGCACAGGGCTATTATGGTCAGGAAAAGTCCGAGGCTTACCCAAACGGCACGATGGACTTCTTTCCTTTGATCACTGAGCGGCAAGACTACGCAATGGGTGAGAAGTACGACTACCAGGATGTCAACAGCGAGCTTCTGGGGCTCATCGTGGACCGCGCGACCGGAGAGTCTTTCACGACAATTCTTGAGCAGGACCTTCTACAGAAGGTGGGTGTCGCTTCAGATGCCCATTTCATGTCCGACAAGAAGGGCCTAGCGATGGGGTCTACAGGCATGAACATGGCTACCAAAGACCTCGCTCGCGTCGGCCTGCTCTTTCTGAATGAAGGCAAGAACGAACTTGGGGAGCAAGTGTTGCCCGCCCAATTTGTCTCTGACCTTTGGGAAGGAAATGAAGCCGTACGCAGCGCTTGGCTTAAGGGCAAAGAATCTGCGCTAGCTCCGGGTTACTACAAAGATCAATTTAGAGTTCTTGAAGTAGGTGATTACCGCATTTTGGCTATGATTGGCGTCAATGGGCAAATGTGCGTCATCAACAAGGAAACAAACTCGGTCATTGCCTTGAACGGTGCGTACCCAATGGCAGAAACCCCTCGTTTCGCCACCATGCAATTCCATCAATTCGTGCCAGCGATCTTAGATGCCATGTCAAATTAGCAGTGGTCGCTGAACCAACTCGTGAGGACAAGTCTGCCCACTAGTTTCAAAGGGGTGCAAGTTGAGGCGTGAACTATGGAAATGTTAAGAAAAGCAACTGCGGTCGTGCTGTGTGCGTCACTAGGTGCGCTGTCTTCTCCGTCAGTTGTATCTGGTGACACAACTGATGACCTCGAAGACGTCGGCGACGTTCTCCAACTGGCAATTCCTCTCGCAGCCCTTGGGATAACTTATGCTAAGGACGACAAGGAGGGGCGACAACAACTCGCAAAGGGTGTTGGCACCACTTTTCTGACCGTTCAGAGCCTTAAGTTTCTTGTGGAGAAATGGCGCCCCAATTACTCGGCGGACAATTCCTTTCCGTCGGGGCACACCGCAGCTGCATTCTCGGGTGCTGCTTTCCTTCAAACACGGTACGGATCCAGCTACGGCGTACCAGCTTATCTGCTAGCGTCTTTTGTCGGTTACACCCGAGTTCGCGCCGAGAAACACTTCTCCGACGATGTCCTGGCCGGTGCAAGTATCGCAATGCTTAGCAATTGGTTGTACGCGACGCCTTTGGAGAAGGGAGTCAAGGTTCTTCCCACAGTCTCGCAGGATGCAGTCGGCTTGCAGGTTTCGATGCTTACTGGATCAAACAAATCGGCAGAGACAAAAGTGACAGAACCCTTCAAACCCAGGTTTAGGTTTTCATTCTCCTTCGGCGCGAGCAGTCTGGACAACAACGACGTACGATCTCCCAGTTCAACCGGCTCACAGCTAGACCTTGAACAGTTTGATACCTTTTCAAACCCGACCACAAGTTCCGCGGCGAGTTTCGAGTATTTCATGTCTGATCAGCATGAGTTCTACGCGGTCCTAAATCCGTTAGAGGTACGAGACGAAGGCACTTTTTCAAACCCCGTTCGGTTTGACGGTACGGTATACCCGGCAAACACCACGACTGCGATGGATTACGTTATGAACGAAATTCGTGGCGGTTACCTGTACAACGTCGTCCCTGAAGGTCGGTTCGATTTGAAAATTGGCGGGGGTCTGACCTTTCAAAATACCTATGTGCGACTTGTTTCCGGCAATTTGGATCGAGAAGTCGAAAGCAACGACTTTGCGCCATACGCGAGCATCCATGCCAGCTATGAGCTGTCTGATCGGTTAGAATTTCAGTTGGGTGTCGACGGCACTTCGTTCGACTCTGTCGAGTTTCTAGATGCGGTCGCCTTGCTGAGCTACAAACTCGCACCACAATGGGATATTGGAGTAGGCGTTCAAAGCTTCAGCCGAAAGCTGGATGTGGCTGAACTGAAGAACAAATACGATGCCACCAGTGTCTTTTTGAATGTTGGGTATTCATTTTGAAAACTTGGAAGCAACCCAAATAGGCTGTTGAGGCTCAAATTACACATCTACCATTGCTCTGACGAATGATCGCGAATGCTGTTAGCGAAACTTTGCAAAGTCCGCTTTCTGCGCATCGCTGTCATTGGAGCTTCGCGCGGCATCAGTCAATTTGGACTCGGTAACGACCGTCGCTGACTTCCGTATATGTGGTTAGAGGAAGCCTCAGGCGGGCCATGCCAACAGTGCTTACAATTCTGCGTTGCGGACAACCTATTTGGCACTCGTTTAGCGAGAGGTTTCCCGAAACTACGCGGTGACTTTCGAAGTGCAGCACACTCCGTCTTGACATAGTGACACGAACTGGTTCAGCTTCAGGTCATGACGTACTCACGCATCCACTGCCATCGAATATCGGTCTGAGGTCGATAACCCACGCGAAATCCGTGGGAGGCAGCATTGGTATGCTGGCGAGGCTTATATCATTGTAATCGCTCCAGATTAGAGTGCACGAGTCGGTTCGATTCCGACTCCTCCTACCATCCTCAGGAGGAGTCCGACATGGCGGACGAAGTCACGAACGCAATTGATTTCAACGACATCAAGCAGTCGGTCGAGAAGAACGTCGGCCACACACCCAAAGGCTGGTCCGGCTTGGTCACGGCGCTCTTTACAGAGGTTAAGGAATACTGCGATCTAAAGGATTTCACCTACTCTTTCATCCTACAGATCAAAGAGAAACTGGGAGAGCTCCGCATCTGCCACCGGTGTGATGATCGACACATCCAATCGATGATCACCTCCACGATTGCACGAGCAAATCGTACCTGTGAGCGATGCTCAAACGCTGCCGAGACCCAGATTTTGGATGGGCGGTACACGACCCTGTGCTGCTGGTGCGCGCATGATGTCGCGAGCAAGAGCCACCCTGAAAGAAAGAGGTTTTTTGGTGTTCGAAAAAAGCCTGCTCGGAATCGAATGACGTGCTCGGTCTGTGGATATTTCGGTCAGATCGACCGAACTGATGACCGCGGACGCTGTCCTGTATGTGTGACGAAAGGGTGGTGAGTGATGCTCAAAATCGTTGTCTACGCAAACGAAAGAGAGATCGCCCGGACCCCAGCCGGGAACGTCAGCGATGACATCGATGGTCTCTGCGACTACGAAGTGCGCGTGAACGAACGAGAGTCTGAGCAGCTCGGTATCGAAGAGAAAGCAGTACGCTTCGATATCTCGCAGCATAATCGCCAGCAGACGGTGTGGACACTCGTTGAGAAGATCGCCGCCATATGGCTGGAGAAGACCGGTGCGCGAGAGCCCCGCACAAAGGCTGACGACGTGACGCGCGCATTCCTGAAGCTGAAGAAGGCCAAATTTCTCGCCGGACAAGCATCGCTGTCTGATCCGATTGGCGCAGAGGAGTTCGACGCGCTCGCTGCTGACGTCGAGATTGATCCACTGACCAGCGCGCTTTTGGCACTGCAAGAGGCAAGGATCGCACTTGGCCGGGCAAAACTATCTGATCCGATTTCCGCAGATGAGATCAGAGCGCGCAAGGTACATGAAGGTAGTGACAACGAATTGCTGTCGCAGATTCGGACGAGCATTCGCGAATTGGATGAGCGCATCGCTAGTGAAGTGAATGCTTCTACAAGTTGAAGAATGCTAGCCGAGTTGCAACACGCTGCGACGTGCCCGCCGAAAGCTCTTCTGCTTCGCCGATTTCGCATCAACCCGTCTCTGGCTCAGCCATTAGTCAACATGAGCTAAATAATATGCGAGATGGCTAAGGAGTAAACCCTTTCGGCACACCGAATATCGGCGAGTCTACGCTGCGACCTGTCAACGAATTCAGAAAAGCAATCAGGTTTTCTATTTCTAATTCCGTGAGTTGGATCGGATCGATATCAATTTTCTTGCGTTGACGTGCCATTTCATATTGGTCCTGCCAAACTAGGAAATCCGTTTTTTGCAACCATGGCACGTGGGGTAAGGCAGCCATTTGTGGGGTCCATTTGTCCAGGCTGGCCTGCGGATCCAAATGATGGCGAATGACGCTTTCAAGATCGGGGAAGGCGCCATTGTGACCGTACGGTGCGGTCAGGGCAACGTTACGGAGCATCGGGGTGCGGAACCTGTAGGCATCCTCAAGGCGGTTGCTTTCACCCATGCGGCCGACATCCCGGACGAAGGGATCCCACTGCCGGGTGCGACCCGGCCCAAAGGGAGGCAAGCCCAGTGCATGGAACTTCTGATCTGACATGAGCGGTCCGCTGTGGCAGGCGGAGCAGCCGGCTTTGCCGTAAAACAGCCTCATCCCCTCGATTTGCGCCGGTGAAAGGGCCTTCGTGTCGCCCGCAAGATAGTGGTCAAACGGGCTGTCGGTGCTGCGCCATTCGATCGCCATGAAAGCGGCCAGAGCGTTGGCGACTTGCGTGATCGTGATGTCCTCGGTCGTCTCGACCTCATCAAAGGCGGCGACCATGGCCGGACCATAGCGCAGATCGGTGCGGACGCGTTTCGCCAGAATGGGCCAGCCCTTGTCGATACGATCATGCACCGCGCCAGTGACTTCATTTTCAGCCACATTGCCCGCCATCTCGAATTGTGAGGTCAGGGGGAACAAAGCCTGTGCCGCCAGCAGGGAGTTCAGGCCCTCGGGCAGCCACTCCTGCGCCGGGGAATTGAAGCCGTTGCCGTAGACGTCGGAAATGCTCAGCCTGCCGTCGTGAAAGACGGTGTGTATGTCCTTGGCCCCAAGATTCCACAGGCCCGGAGAGTTGCGAGGGATGCGTTTGCGTATTCTGTCGGCCCCGGTGCCGGGTGTGCGGTCCGGCCCCAACTCCTGCCCGCCTTCTCCTATGCCCAGAGACAACCCGTCCGAAGTGCCGAAATCCGGGTGGTGACAATGGGCGCAGGCGATGTTGCGGTTGCCTGACAGGATCGGGTCGTAAAACAGTTGATGACCGATGGCGGCCTGTTCCATATCAAAGGGGATAAAGTCATCATCGGTCAGCGGGCGCGGCAAATCCTGTGCCACAGCGGCCCCGACCCAGAAGAAGGCAACCATCCCATGCGCCAGCTTGTTCTTGCCCTTTGCGTATTTGCGTCTCCGGCTCTGGCTGAACTGGAACAAGCGCGCGATATGATGGAAGCCGGACAGTTTGCAGCCGCGCGCGAGGAACTTCTTCCAGCCGCGCGCTCGGGCAACGCCGAGGCTGAAGAGTTGATCGGCGTGATGTACGGGCTGGGTTTGGGGGTCGAGCAGGATTACGAACGGGCTTTTGAATGGTATCTGCGGGCCTCGATGAAGGGGCATCCGGGGGCGCAGTCGGGCGTTGGCTGGTATTACGAATTGGGTCTGGGCATGCCCGCGCCCGATCTGGTGCGTGCGTATATGTGGTACACGCTCAGCGCCATTGGCGGCGACCCCGACGCGGCGATCAGCCTTGAGGAAGTGGTCAAGAAAATGTCGCCGGAGCAGATCGAAAAGGCGCATGTTCTGGTCAACGACTACAAAGGGTGGATGTACCCGTTTCGGTGAGGGCCAGGCCGCAAAGCCCGGCCCAACCGTTCACTTCAGATCCGCATCGCGAGCGGCGTTGACGTCCGCCTCAGCCGCCGCGACCGCCTCGGTCAGTGCAGCAAAGATCTCGTCGCCTCGCGCAACGTTGGACTGGAACCAATCATAGACTGGCGTTGCGGCCTCTTTGAACGCAGCCTTCTGATCGGGTGTCAGCACATAGAGGTCTCCGCCACCGGCGACGAAATCCTCATAGGCTTGGATCGACTTGCGCTTGGGGGAGGCGAAAGTGGCCTGTTGCAGGGCATAGAACCCGTCGACCACGACGCGGCGCAGATCCTCGGGCATCTCCTGGAACTTGGCGTTGTTCATCCACCACAATGCGCCCATATAGGCGTGGCCGTCCAGCGTTACGTATTGCAGGCCCGCATCCGGGAATTTCATGCCCATGATGTCGGTGATGCCGTTCTTGGATCCTTCAACGACACCGGTCTGGAAGCTGGTGAACAGTTCCGGCCACGGGATTGGGGTGGGCGACGCACCTAGCGCCTTGACCAGTTCCTGCGGCAGGTCGGCGACGACGGTGCGGATTTTCAGACCTTCCATATCCGCAGGCTCGGCAATGCGGCGCTGTGTGTTGGCAAAGTTGCGCCAGCCGCCGGTGTTGCCGATGGTCATCAGACGGATCGCGCCGCCCGAGTCCTCAAGCGCCATGTCGCGCATTGTGCGGGTGAAATCGCCCGACAGGACATGCTCGGCAATGCGGTCATCGGCCATCAGATAAGGCAGGTCCAGAACCTGCACGTAAGGAAAGATGCCTGAGGCACCGCCCGAGGTCGAGATGTAGATGTCGATGGTGCCGTCTGCCACGCCCTGCAAGCATTCGGCCCCGTTCGAGCAAAGCTGTGTGCCGATGAACAGTTCGACCTCGATCGCGCCGTTCGAGGCAGATTCGACATAGTTCTTGAAGACGATCAGACCGTCATAATCCTCATCGTTTTCGTTCGAATTTGCGGTTGCGCGCAGTGTATAATCGGCGGCTGTCGCGGCCATGGCGGACGCCGCCACCAGCGATGTGGCCACCGCTGCGGTTTTGATGAATTCTCTGAGCATGCGTTTCCTCCCTGTGGAACTCAGTTAGTTGGCAAATCCCGTTATCCTCGGGATCGTCATGGATAGTGCGGGTATGTAGGTGATCAGGAAAATCACGATGATTTCGACCGCCAGGAACGGCAGGATCGCTTTGGCGATGGTTTCAACCCGTTCGCGCGATACGGCGGCGGCCACGAACAGCACCAAACCCATTGGCGGGGTGGCGAGGCCTACTGTCAGGTTGACGCTCATGATGATGGCAAAATGGATCGGGTCGACGCCGAGGCTGGTGAAGATCGGGCCAAGGATTGGTCCAAGGATGATGATCGCGGGGCCTGCGTCCAGGAACATGCCGACGATGAACAGCAGCAGGTTGATCAGGAACAAAAGGATCAGCGGGTTTTCCGACAGGCTGAGGATCAGCGAGGCCAGTTGTTCCGGCGCATGGCTGAGGCTGACGACCGTCTTGAACGCCATCGCAGCACCAACCAGCAGCAGAACAACGGCTGAAGTCATGCCTGCATTGCTGAGCACCTCGGGGACCTCTTTCCATGTCAATGTCCGCAGGATGAAGAACCCGATGATGAAGGCATAGCCCACGGCGACTGCCGCAGCCTCGGTCGGTGTGAAGATACCACCCAGAATACCGCCCAGAATGATGACCGGTGTCATCAATGGGAAAAAGGCCTTCAAACTGGCCTGACGCCGCTCGGGCCATGTGTATTTGCGGCTGGCGACGGGGAAGTCATAGCGGTCGGCCATCAGTTTGATCATCAGCATCAGACCGACACCGACCATCACGCCCGGAACGATCCCCGCCAGAAACAACGCGGCCACGCTTTCGCCCATCACATAGGCATAGATGATCATGATGCCCGAGGGCGGAATGATCGGCCCGATCACCGAACTCGCCGCCGTGATCGCGGCGGCGAATTTACGGGTATAGCCCTGTTTCTCCATCGCCGGGATCAGCATCGACCCTAGCGCCGAGGTGTCCGCCACGGCGGACCCCGAGAGGCCCGCGAACAGAATCGAACTCAGCACGTTCACATGCGCCAGACCACCGCGCAGATGACCCATCAGAGCCTGCGAAAACTCGACAAGGCGGATGGTGATGCCGCCTCGGTTCATAAGCTCTCCGGCCAGCATGAAGAAGGGGATCGCCATCAGAGGGAAGCTGTCCATGCCGTTATAGACGTTGCGATACAGCAACGTGATGTCGTTCGTCTGGCCGTTCAGCCACAGCAGGATTCCGGGCGCCGCCAGCAAAGCGAAAAAGACCGGCAGGCCGATCAGCAGGAAAATCAGGAAGGTGGGCAGGAACCAGATCAGCATTTATTCGGCCCCCACTGCCGCATCAGGAATTTCAGGCAACAGGTGGCCGCCGCCCAGCAGAGTGATGAAGGATCGCAGGATCAGCTCGATATTCACCGAGATCAGCAGGATGACTCCCACCAGCAGCGATGCCATCATCCAACTGCGCGGAATGCGATACCATTCGTCGAACCCGAAAGAGGTGGGCAGATACAGCGCGGCAGTGGCGAACTTGCCGCCAAAGCCAGTGACCTCGGACCAGCCGATATTGACCGCGACCAGCAGGACGGCGAGCGCGATCAAAAGCAGGAACAGATTCAGCGTTTGGCCGATGATGCGGGGAAGGAGGCGTTCCAGCATGTCGATGGCCACAAAACCGCCGCGCCGAAAGGCTGTGGGGGCCATCAGACCGGTCATCCACAACATGCAGAACCGCGCGGCCTCGTCCGGCCAGGGCAGCGCATTGCCCAGAACGTATCGGAAAAACACCTGGATCAGAATTGCGATCACCATGAGCGCAATCGCAACAACACCAACCGCGCGGCCCAGACGCAGCACGGTTTCGTTCACGAATGCAATCAGTGCAAGCACCGATGCCAGTCCGCCCATGCGGATCCTCCCTTGGTCAGCCGCGGGTGTCCCCCACGGTCATCAAATCGCGCTTAGACTTTCGCGAATTGGCCGAGTTTCCCGGCATAAAAGGTCAGCGCGTCTCCATCCGACATACTGGCCCGTAGAACCTTTCCAACCACAATAACGTGATCGCCTGCATCGTGATAAGCGTGCTGTTCGCATTCGAACCGCGCAAGGCAGTCCGCCAACACCGGCGTCCCATTCTTACAGCGCCCGTGGGTGATGTCCCGCAGTGCAAAGGCGTCTTTCGAGCAGCCGAAACACAGCTCGGCCTGGTCCGAAGACAGCACATGCACGCTGAAATGGCGCGCCTTGTGGAAATAGGGGAAGCGACGCGAGTTTCGGTCTCCGGCCCACATGATCAGCGGTGGGTCAAGCGACAGGGACGAAAAGCTGTTGGCGGTGATGCAGACCGGACCGTCCGCGCTGTCGCAGGTCACGATGGTGACACCGGTTGCAAAGCGGCCGAAGGCGTCGCGCAGGGTACGTGTGTCGTCCTTATGTGGAATGAAGGTGCGGGTCATGTCCTTTGAGATTGCGTTCATCATGGTACCTCGTGCCCCAGTGCCGCCTCGTACAGGCGGAACCAGCTTTCGCGATCCAGTTTGACTTTCAATGCGTCCGAGGCGCGTTTGATCCGGTCAAGATTGTTGGTGCCCAGAACCGGCAGGATGTTGGCTGGGTGGGCCAACAGGAACGCCACTGCGACGGCGGCGCGATCCACGCCAAACCCGGCTGCGACTTCATCGGCGACGACCCCAACCGGCGGGTTTCCGGCCATCAACAGGCCTCCACCCAGCGGCGACCATGCCATCAACGGATGGCCATGCTGTTGGTGAAACGCCAGATCACCGTTGGTGAAAGGGCTGATCTGACCCAGAGAAATTTCGATCTGGTTGGTGACCAACTGCGTTTTCATCGCCGATTGCAGCAACGACCAATCCCACGGGCGGAAGTTTGACACACCCACCGCACCGACCTTTCCACTGGCGACGACCTCATCCAGGGCGGCTCCGGTTTCATGGTGGTCCATCATGGGGTCCGGGCGGTGGATCAACAGCAGATCGATGTGGTCAATCGCCATTTCCGACAGCGACGTGTCGACTGATTTCAGAATGTGGGCGCGCGAGGTGTCGTAGTATTTTACCTTCGCATCCGCGTAACGGCCAACCGGCGCGACGATGTCGCATTTGGTGACGATCTCCATCTTCTGACGAAGGTTTGGATTGGCGCGCAGGGCGGCACCCAGCACGGCCTCGGCCTTGTAGCCGCCATAGATGTCGGCCTGATCGAAGGTGGTGATACCCTGATCCAGACAGGTCTGAATCTTGGCCTCGACATGGGCCGCGGACGTGTCACTGTCATCGCCCAACCGCCACATGCCATAGACAAGGCGGCTCATCTCCAGCGAGTCAGATAGTTTCACACGTTGCATCAGCGGCGTTCTCCGTTGCCCAGCGGTGTGGCCGGGGTCGTTTTGGGAACCCTTCCGTAAGCTTCGGGAAGGGAACAGGTTTTCAAATTCGGCAACACGCGGGCGCCGAAATGGCGGGCTTCGTCCAGATGCGGGTAGCCCGAGAAGATGAAAGCGCGGATGCCCATCTTCTGGTATTCCTCGATCTTCGACATAACCTGATCCGTCGATCCGACCAGAGCGGCACCGCAACCAGACCGTGCCCGGCCAACACCGGTCCAGAGACCGGGTTCGACATAGCCGTACTCATCCGCCAGATCGCGGTTCCTGGCCTGATGCGCCACCCCCAGCGAGGTCGAATCCAGCGCCCGTTCGCGGATGGCGCGACCGTATTCGTCGTCCAGCTTCGAGACGATGTAATCCGCGTATTCCTGTGCCTCAACCTCGGTATCGCGAACGATCATATGGACACGCAACCCGTAATCCAGCGTGCGGTCGTAGTTTTCAGCGACAGCGTGAACGGCCTTCATCCGTTCGGCCAGTTGATCCTTGGTTTCAGGCCACATCAGGTAGACGTCACAATGCTCGCCGCACAGATCCAAAGCAGAGGGAGAATAGCCGCCGAAATAAAGCAGCGGCCCGCCGGTCTGATATGGCTTGGCCGGGTCGGTGGTCAGGCCCGAGAAATTATAGACCTCGCCTGCATGATTGATCTCATCCCGCGTCCAGGCCTGTTTCAGAATCTCCACCACTTCGCGCGAGCGCTGATAGCGGAACGCGCTGTCGGCCTTCTCACCGGGAAAGTCGGATGAGATGATGTTGACCGTCAAACGCCCCTTCAGCATGTGGTCCAGCGTTGCGATGGTGCGGGCCAGCATGATCGGTTGCATCTCGCCACAGCGCACGGCGGCCAGCAGGTTGATCCGCTCGGTGATCGGGGCGCAGCCGGCGACAAAGCTCAGCGTGTCTTGACCGACCTGATAGGAGGACGGGCAGAGGATGTTGCGAAAACCCTGCGCCTCGGCCTCTTTCACAATGTTCGAGCAATGCTCCCAACTCGACCGCAGGGCACCATCGGGAACGCCAAGGAACTGGTAATCATCGGAACACAGCGCAGCGAACCAGGAAACTTCGGCCGCATCCAGATCGGGGGATGTGATGGGGACGATGCTCATTTGATTCACGCTCCGTACATCTTTGACTTTCCTCTTGCGTAGCAATCGCTTTGATGTAGATCAATAGTGTATCAATTTTTCCTGCGACCGAGTGAAGCGTCTGCCGTGCCTGCATCCAACCGAAACCCCAATGCCCTGCCGGTATATATTCAGATCGCGGAACTTCTGATCCGTGACATCGCGGCTGGTCGCCTTATTGACGGTGAACGATTGCCGCCCGAGCGCGAGATGGCCGCAGAGCTGAATGTCTCGGTTGGAACGCTGCGAAAGTCGCTCTCAGAGCTGGAAAAAAAGGGGATGTTGGAGCGTATCCAGGGCTCGGGCAACTACATACGCGAGACCGGTACGCAAAACAGCGTCTATGCAATGTTCAGGCTGGAACTGCCGGAAGGGGGTGGCCTGCCTCGTGCGGATATCCTGTCGGTTGACCATCTGAAAAAGCCGATCGATCTGCCGAAATTCGGTGCTTCTGACGCCGGTTCGCGTGTCCGGCGGATGCGCTACCTGAATGATACAATCATCGCTGTCGAAGAAATCTGGCTGGACGAATCAGCGGGCCTGATCGACCAGAGCCTGCTGTCCGACTCGCTCTATCGCTACTATCAGCGCCAGTTGGGCTTTTGGATCGCAAGAGCCGAAGACAGGGTTTCGGTCCGGCCTCTACCGGACTGGACGCCTTCTGGCTTCACCAAGCCAGCCGGCCAAGCAGTCGGTTACATCGAGCGTTTCAGCTGGTCGGAAAGCGCCGAACCCGTCGAATTCTCAAAAACTTGGTTCGACCCGGATCGGGCCAATTACGTACAACGTCTGAAGTAAAAGGAATTGCGCATGACCCGGACCATCAAATACGGGCTGATTGGATGCGGAATGATGGGGCAAGAGCACCTGCACAATATCGGATTGCTGGAAGGTGCCAGTGTGGCTGCGATCTATGAACCCGATCAGGAGATGGCAAAAGCCGCCAAGGAAATTGCGCCAACTGCAACC
Organism: Ruegeria sp. THAF33; assembly: GCF_009363615.1. NCBI lineage: Bacteria > Pseudomonadati > Pseudomonadota > Alphaproteobacteria > Rhodobacterales > Roseobacteraceae > Ruegeria > Ruegeria sp. THAF33. The sequence goes on from NZ_CP045385.1 coordinate 247,615, forward strand.
ATGGTAGGTTCCGTGCAAGAGCTACTGGCGGTAGAGGAACTGGACTGCGTCGTCATTGTCAGCCCGAATCATCTTCATGTGGACCAGATCTGCGAAATCGCAGAAACACGTCCTCTGCCGCTTTTGGTAGAAAAACCACTGTTCACCGACCCGCAAGACGTGCCCCGACTTGAGCAGTTGCAGCGCGACTACCCCTGCCCGATTTGGGTCGCGATGGAATACCGGTACATGCCCCCTATCGCTGCTTTGATCGACAAGGCCGAGGCGACAGGTGGGGTGAAAATGCTGTCGATCCGCGAGCATCGTTTTCCCTTCCTCGACAAGGTCGGCCACTGGAACCGGTTCAACCGAAATACTGGCGGTACTTTCGTCGAGAAATGCTGCCACTTCTTCGACCTGATGCGTCTGATATTGCAATCCGATCCGGTGCGCATCACGGCAAGCGGCGGGCAGGCGGTGAACCATCTGGACGAAAGTTACGACGGTCAAACCCCGGATATTCTGGATCATGGCTTTGTTCTGGTCGACTTTGCTTCGGGTGCGCGCGCGATGTTGGAACTTTGCATGTTTGCCGAAGGCGCACGCTATCAAGAAGAAATATCGGCCGTCGGACCGGACGCCAAGATCGAGGCGTTTGTCCCCGGACCCGGACGATTCTGGCCCGATCACTTGGGAGCCCCGCCATTGCCTCAGGTGATTTTGAGCCCGCGCAATCCCAAAGGTCCGGTATCAATGGACGTTCCGGTGGACCCCACCCTTTTGGCGGCTGGGGATCACAATGGGTCGACCTACTATCAGCACAAAGGGTTCCTGTCCGTGCTTCGTGGCGAAACAGCAAAGCCGGATGTGAGTTTGCAGGACGGCCTCTGGGCTGTCAGGATGGGGCAAGCGGCGCAACAGGCAATTGAAACCGGTGAAACGGTTTACTTGGCCGACTGATCGGGGCCGGAGTCCCGGGTGCGTTTTGCGATCGCTAAAGGACCCCTTAGACTGTTGCAGGCAATGTCTTTCATCGTATGACTAGGACCACGATCGCTTGATTGGTTTAAGAGGGTCAAGCTCGCTGAAACTTCAATCTGCAGCGCGCTGTGTTTATGCAGAACGCGGCGCTTCTGGAATGTCGGGTCTTTGCTTTTCTGTCTGGTCAAGCGCGTCACGGGGTTCTGAGCTTAGTCACTGTCGAAGATTCGCATTCTAAACTAAGTTGAGCTACAGATTATTGTGCCAACTCAAGTGCCGACAGGTAAAAAGGAACACATAAACTAAATAACATCAGTATCTTATGCGCTTAGTAACGAAACTTCTCTCACTGCTTTGTATTCTGGCCATCTTTTCGGTGACCTCAAGACCTTTGCAAGCTTGCTCAGTCTGCGTGACTTTGCCTGAGGCTTCGTCGGCTGATCACATTATTTCCGCGGACATTATCGTTCTGGCCGGTCCCACACCGGACAACCCGTTCCGGTTTTCTCCGGTTCACATTCTGAGAGGGACAGAACAGAAAATCTCAACGCTGCCGGAAATACCGTTTCTGATCGAAAGCAAGACCCGCGCAGCTTTCCGGTCCAATCCAGAAAAGACGGTTCTCTTCACCTATGGCGCAACCGACAAGGATGGTGCAGGGCGTAGCATTTCAAGAAGCTGGAAGCGCTTATTCATGATGACGCCAGACAGATCTCGGTTTGTTGAGGATTTAATAGCTGTTGGAGGATCGTGGGCGTACGGCGACAATGACGGCTCGGAGCGTGTTATGTTCTTTGCGGGCTATCTAAGCCACGAAGATCATGTGCTGAGAAACATCGCTATGGTTGAAATCTACCGTGCCCCATATGAATTTGTTCATCCACTTCGGAACACGGTGCCTACTGAGCAGCTCCTGCAAGAATTTCGTAGTCTGAACAGGATCAGTTACATACCCGTCGCGGTGCGTCTGCTTGGCTTGCAATCTGATGAACAGGCAGCCTCTGTTGTGCGTTCGCGATTTGAACAGGTTTTGAAAAGCAATGGTCAAAACCTTTATGAATGGGCTCTCGCAGGTATCGAAATCGACGGCGCCCTTGCAGTTACTGCGATTGAGCGAGCACTGCAGCGCCCCGGCTGGCAACCGCCCGAAAAGCAATCCCTGATCCGGGCTTTGACCGAAGGCGGCACGGTTTTGCCTGAACTTCGCGCTCAGATTATTGGCATTTTCGCGAGTGAACTCGAAAAGGACCGTAATCTAGCGCCGCGGATCGCAGTTGCCATGCGGAACTGGGGCGAGACCGCCCTGAATCACCAATTTCAAGCGCTTATCGTGAGGGGCGAAATTGATCCCGCGACACAATTTGTTCTCGGAACAATAATCGGCGCGGGGCAGGTCACCGATTGAAAGTGAGCTGTGCGCTGTTCTTTGGCACAAGTAATGCGAAATGGATCTCGATCGCCCGTTTTCAGAGTTTTTTTGGCGTTGGTCTCTTTGTAACGCAGGGTCTGGTTCGGTTTACGTTTAAGTAAAAGTGGCAGCGGCTTTGTTCTGAAACCTACGGTTTCTGATTGTTTGCTTCTTGATCTCCACTCTTATGTTCAGGATTTTGGCGTCTCGGCCATGATAGACCTCGGCGGGTGTCAAGTTGGCCAGTCTCTCGGGGTAACAGTAGTTGTTGTTGTGATCGACAAAGGTGCCGATCTGTCGCTCAAAACCTTTGGGTAAGAAGTAAATTTCCAAGAGAACCCAGTTCTTCTTAGTTTGGTACCAACGCTCGAACTGGAGTGGGGTTTGTGTGTGGTGCGGCGCACCGTGCACGTGATCCGAGACAGTCCACCAGATCACCCGCGGCGTATGTCGAGCCGTTTTCGCTGAGCAGCCTTGGCTCGTGTGCGACCATGACGTGATCTCAGTCCGAGGCCTCAGGGGCAGTCACCTGCCGAGCGGTGTCGCCCGCAAGACGGGCTCTCCCGGCTTCCGGGAACTCCTTCGACCAGAATATAATAGCTTTCGGTAATGCCCTCGCGGAGACACAGCGCCGCAATGCTATCCTCATCGCGCAGACCGGCCGGGACATTACCGACATTCTATTCGGCCCAGTAATGTTTGCGGGTCTTGCGTTTGATGTTCCTGACCAGCTTTTAATCTGCGTTTTTCTAAGTTCCGGATTTCTTGTTCATCTTAGCTTGCTAGTAGGTTCAATGAACTCGAACTCCTCCGTTACACAGATACCCAAATCTACCAGGTGGGTGCTGAAGTCAGACAGCCGAAAATGGAAGATCCTTCGTCGCAGTTCGAGGCGAAAGATAAGCTTAAGTCGCTGCAATGCACGTTGCGCTTCGCGCCTGATTCAGCCTTGAGTTGGTCGTCGATTTTACTTGTTTGGCCGCACTGTCTACCGTTGAGAATGAACAGAAGGGAGTTGGCGACATGGTCGAGGGCGGCGGGCCGGACAGAACAACCGAACTGAGAATCGCTGTAACACCATTTTTCAACCTGGCGGCCACGATGTCATTTATCGATCCATTTCGTGCCGCCAACTATCTCGAGGGAACAACACGGTTCCGATGGCAACTTGTGTCCGAGGCGGGCGGAATGGTGACGGCCAGCAATGGCGTTGAAGTCAACACTGCGAGGTTCTCGGAGGCGGGAATGAACAAAGCGGACATGCTTTTCGTCTCGTCAAGTTGGGAGCCGGAGCGCCATGTTTCTGCAGCATTGCGCGCGAACCTCAGAAATGCCGCGAAACGTCAGGCAATCTTGGGCGGGCTAGATACAGGTGCCTTTGTTCTGGCCTATGCCGGGTTGCTGGAAAACTATACGGCAACAGTCCATTACGAACATATAGATGCGTTTCAAGAATTGTTCCCCAAGACGGGCATCAGTGAAGCGCTTTGGGTTATTGATCGCCGTCGTGTGACTTGCAGTGGGGGTGCGGCTTCGCTCGATCTTGCCCTGCATCTGATCCAGCAGTCTCATGGTAGCGCTCTTGCAAATGCCGCTGCACGCTATGTGTTTGCCCCCCCGATACGCGCCCACGGGGCATTGCAGTACCCCGAGAATACCGAGCCTTTGGGCAACTCCGTTCCAACAAATGTGCGTGCCGCAATTCGTGTCATGGAGGCAAACCTTGAAACGCCACTCTCCATTGCGGAGGTTTGCAGGCATGTCGGGTTATCGCATAGGCAACTTGATCGGCTCTTTGCGCAATGCGTGCGAAAAACACCAGCACTTTACTACCGCGATATCCGCCTCGACCGGGCCCGCGGCCTTGTGACTCAAACTGACCTGACCATGTCGGAGATTGCCTTTGCGAGCGGATTTTCAAGCCAGGTCCACTTTAGTCGGGCCTACAAGGACCGCTTCGGTCTCCCGCCAAGCAAGGATCGTGTGCAGGGACGCATTCCATTCGAGTTCCGAGCATGGCCAATGCACCGCGCACCAAAGCCTAAGGCGAAAAAAGTTAAGTAGTCGGCGATTCATGGTAAGTCTTGTGGTTTGATCCGCGAAATGCTGGTGCAGTGAGTTCCTGATTCCAGTCGTGAGGACAGCCATGACGCAGTTTCCAGATCAAAACGCGTTCGAAGCAATAAAGTCTGGCTTCGACCCAGATCCAAATCGTGCGCTTTCGTTGCGCAAAGAGGCTTACATTGACGCAAACTGGTTTGAGGTCGACCGTACGGAGATCCTTGCCAAGTCTTGGCAATGGGTTTGTCACGTCGAAAAGCTGCGTACGCCGGGGTCATACGTCGCCACACATATCGCGGGGCACCCAATCGCTGTCGTCAGGGATAGGGAAGGGGTCTTGCGCGCCTTCTACAACGTCTGCAAACACCGCGCCCATGAGCTGTTGAGTGGCGAAGGCGAGACGACCCGTATCATGTGTCCCTACCATGCTTGGGTCTACAAGCTTGACGGTCAACTTGTCCGCGCACCTGAAACAGACCACCTGGAGGCCTTCACGCCACGCGATATCTGCCTGGATGCTGTTCAAGTGGAAGAATTTGCCGGTTTCGTTTTCGTCAACCTCGACACGCAAGCTGCCTCGCTGTCGGATCAATCCGGCAATCTGGAGACCGAAATCCGCCACTGGGCCCCTGATATCGAACAACTTACCTTCGGGAAAAGACTGACATACGATATCAAGTCGAACTGGAAGAATGTCGTCGACAATTTCCTTGAATGCTACCACTGCCCGACCGCCCACAAGGACTTTTGCGATCTTGTGGACATGGATACGTACAAGGTCACGACCTACGATATTTATTCCAGTCACATGGCAGAAGCGGGGCAGAACGCCAATTCCGCCTACGACGTCTCCAACGCGACTGTAAAGACCCATGCGGTCTGGTGGCTGTGGCCCACAACTTGTCTGATGCGATACCCGGGCCGGTCCAGCATGATCGTGCTGAATGTCATTCCGGTCGGACTAGATCGCACGTTGGAGACCTATGACTTTTTTCTTGAGACGCCCGAGCCTGATCCGATGGAAATCGACGCGATGCGCTATCTGGATGAAGTGCTTCAGGTTGAAGACATCAATCTGGTCGAAAGTGTACAGCGAGGAATGAAAACGCCGGCCTTTACGCAAGGTCGAATCGTGTCGGACCCTTCAGGATCCGGCAAATCCGAACATGCCGTTCATCACTTCCACGGGCTGGTACTTGATGCTTACGCAAAGGCCGCTCCATGATGCAGCCGAATATTGTTGTGGTGATGGCCGATCAGTTGGCACCACATTTCATTGGTGCTTATGGGCACAAGGGCGCCAAAACCCCACACATGGACAAACTCGCGGCACGCGGGATGCGATTTGACGCCGCTTATTGCAACTCGCCGCTCTGTGCGCCGTCGCGATTTGCTTTCATGTCCGGGCAATATGTCAGCCGAATTGCGGCTTATGACAACGCGTCGGAATTCCGTGCAAGCGTGCCTACCTTTGCACACTACCTCAAGGCTCTGGGATATCGCACGTGCCTGTCAGGCAAGATGCACTTCGTCGGACCTGACCAGATGCATGGGTTTCAAGATCGGATTACGACCGATATCTATCCCGCCGATTTCGCTTGGACGCCGGACTGGGAAGCCCATGATGAGCGGATCGACAAGTGGTACCACAACATGCAGACCGTCAAGGAAAGCGGTGTGGCAATCGCGACATTCCAAACGGATTACGATGACGAGGTCGAGTTCGCAGCGCGCCGGTGGCTGATCGAGCGCGGACGGGATCACGCAGCCGGCGACGTCTCTCCGTTCTGCTTGGTGGCGAGTTTCATCCATCCTCACGATCCATATGTGGCGAAGCCAGAATTCTGGGATCTCTACGCCGATTATGAAATCGACTTGCCGCAAGGCCTTTCTTTGGAAGAGCACGACCCGTTCTCACGCCGTGTGATGGATGGGATCGAAGCCTCCACTGTGCCGCTTTCGGATGAAGAAATCCGCCGCGCACGGCGCGCCTATCTGGCAAATGTGAGCTATTTCGACAGTAAAGTCGGCGCGATCGTCAAGGCGCTGGAAAATACGGGTCAGATTGACAACACATTGATCATTGTGACCGCGGATCATGGAGACATGCTGGGTGAACGGGGTCTTTGGTACAAGATGACGTTCTTCGAACACTCTGCCCGTGTGCCCTTAATCTTCGCAGGCCCGGATGTGGCCGAAGGCACGGCGCCTCACGCGTGCTCTCTCGTCGACCTGCTTCCGACCTTCCTGGAAGTTGCCGGAGGGACACCCGACATGCTGGGCGAGCCTGTTGACGGGCGGTCCCTGATGCCCTTGGCGCGTGGGGAGGATGCACCAGAGGACATTGCCATCGGTGAATACTGCGCAGAGATGACACCTTGGCCTGTCTTCATGATCCGGCGCGGGACACTGAAATATATTCACTGCGATGTGGATCCACCGCAGCTCTATGACCTGTCTCGGGACCCGGATGAGCGTGTCAACTTGGCGGATGACCCGGCCTACAGTGATGCAGCCGCTGCCTTTGCATGCGAAGTCGCTGAGAGATGGGACAGCGAAAGGCTCCGGGTTGATGTTCTGCGCACCCAGAAATCGAGGCGCGCGCTTCATGCCGCGATGGAGGCCGGGGCAAGCGAGCCATGGGATTACAACCCGCCGCGCGACGCCAGTCAGGAGTATGTTCGCAATCACATGGATTGGACTGCGGCAGCCGCGCGCTATCGCTTTCCACCGATGGGGGAAACAAACTGATGGATATTCAAGACGGCAAGGTGGCCCTTGTGACGGGCGGACGGGGCGGCATCGGCCGTGCGATCGTGGATCGGCTGACCCGAGAAGGTGCCGTTGTCTACGCAGCCGATCTCAGTGAAAGCGGATCCGTGTCCAACCCAGCAGGGGCCGATAGCCATTTTCTCCGACTTGATGTCACCTCAGAACCCGAGGCCATTGCAGCTATGGAGAGGATAAAGACTGAGCACGGCAAACTCGATATTCTCGTGAACGCTGCGGGCATCGAGATCGAAAAAACGATTGAGGATACAAGCCTTGAAGAATGGAACCGCTCGTTTGCGGTGAACGTGACAGGCACATTCCTGACGTCCAAATATGCGCTACCTTTGATGCGCAAGGCGGCAAAGAGCGGCAGTTCTGCCTCTGTCATTAACTTCGGATCATATGACGGTTTCATCGCAGATCCGGGACTGGCGGCATATTGTGCAACGAAAGGTGCGGTTCATGCCCTGACCCGCGCGATGGCCTGCGATCACGGGCCCGAAGGCATCCGGGTCAACGCGATTTGCCCTGGCTACATCGACACACCGATGCTTCAAAGCTTTTTCACCGGCGACGGCTCGGGTGGCGGCGGCAAGACGATTGACCAGCTTCAGCAAGCTGTGCGCGATGTGCACCCGATGCGCACTTATGGAACGCCAGACGATATCGCAAACCTCGTGAACTGGCTCGCCAGCGATGAGGCCCGATATGCAAGCGGACAGCTTTGGGTGCTGGATGGAGGCCTTAGCGCTCAAGTCCAGCAGATGCGGCTATGAAATGCGCCGTCAACCCCAGGAAGGTCGCCGACGAGGGTGCTTTACGGCCACGCTATGCGCTTGGTGAACCCCCCGAGATTCACCTGATCTACCGACCCAAAGAGGTGCGTTACCATTTGCGCCGTGTTGTTTCGCAGGAGGCCCCGGAATGCCAAAATCCGTAATCATCACATGCGCACCGACCGGGGGCATCCACACCCCGACAATGAGCCCTCATCTGCCCATTACACCAACCGAGATCGCAACGGCCAGCATAGAAGCCGCCGAGGCCGGTGCCTCCATTATCCATTTGCATGCCCGCCATCCCGAGACCGGCAAACCCGATCCCAGGCCAGAATTGTTCCAGCAATTCATGCCTGTCATCAAACAATCCACAGATGCCGTGATCAACGTTTCAACCGGCGGTGGTCTTGGCATGTCCATGGACGAACGCATGTTGGCGGCCACGACAACAAGCCCCGAAATGGCATCCCTCAATGTGGGGTCGCTGAATTTCGGAATCTTCCCGATGCTTCAGAAATACACCGAGTTTCAGCATGATTGGGAACGCCCTTTCCTCGAAATGACCGAGGATTTCATCTTTCCCAACACGTTCGGGACAATTCGCTACGCCATCGAAAAGCTTGGGGGTGAACATGGCACACGGTTCGAATTCGAGTGCTACGATCTTGGCCATCTCTACAATGTAAAATGGTTCGTTGATCAGGGTCTGATCAATCCACCGTTTTTTATTCAGATGGTGTTCGGAATCCTCGGCGGTGTCGGTGCTGATCTCGACAACCTGATGCATATGCACACCATAGCCGACCGGCTGTTCGGGCCGGAAAACTACGAATGGTCGGTGCTGGCTGCGGGGCGCCATCAGATGCCATTTGCGACTCAGGCGGCCCTGTTGGGGGGCAACCTTCGTGTGGGGCTCGAAGACAGCCTGTTCATCGGCAAGGGCGAACTGGCGACATCCAATGCCCAGCAGGTCCGGAAAATTCGAGACATCGTGGAAAACCTCGGGCTTGAGGTTGCAACACCTGCCGAAGCCAGAGAGCGGCTCGCGCTCAAGGGCGCGGACCGGGTGAATTTCTGATAGAAGGGAACAGGCATGCAAGGCAAATTGCTTATCAATGGGGAGATGGTGGAAGGGGAGGGTGAGGCCCTGGCCATTTTGAATCCCGCGACTGGAGAGAAGATTGGTCAGGTCGCAGAGGCCAGTTCGGACCAGGTAGAGGCCGCAGTAAGGTCATCTGAAGAGGCGTTCGAAACCTTCCGACATGTCCCGCCGGCCGAACGGGCCGTGCTGCTGATGCAAATCGCCGATATTATCGAAGCCAATCAGGATGAGTTGGCGGAGCTTGAAAGCCTTGATGTCGGCAAACCCTGGCCATCGGCACGCGATGATGAGTTCCCTCTTACCATCGACACATTCCGCTTCTTTGCAGGGGCGGCCCGGACCATGACGGGATCGGCCGCGGGCGAGTATGTCATAGGCCACACAAGCATGATCCGCCGCGACCCGGTTGGCCCTGTGGCGGCGATTGCCCCTTGGAATTATCCGTTGATGATGGCCGCCTGGAAACTTGCAGCCCCTCTTGCAGCCGGCTGTACAGTTGTTCTGAAGCCTTCCGAGATCACACCTTTGTCCACGCTGCGGCTTGCTGAACTTTTGCAGGATGTCTTGCCCAAAGGGGTGCTGAATGTGATTCACGGGAGTGGTCCCACGATTGGGGATCAATTGATCAACAGCCCTGAAATGGAAGCGATCACCGTCACGGGGTCTCCGGCCACCGGCATGGCCGCCATGCGCGCCGCCAGCGAGCAAATCCGCCATGTGCATCTGGAACTGGGTGGCAAGGCCCCCGTCATTGTTTTTGATGATGCCGACCTGGGCGCTGTGGCCGAAACGATCCGCTATGGGAGCTTTTTCAATGCCGGGCAGGATTGTGCGCAACCGTGCCGGATCCTGGTCCAGGACAGTGTGTATGAAAAACTCGCGGCCATGGTCGAAGCGCAAGTAAAAGAAATAAAAGTTGGCGCGCCCAAGGCTGAGGGCACCGAAATGGGTCCGATGGTTTCCGCAGCTCAGCGCGACCGCGTTTCCGCCTTTGTCGATCGCGCACGTCCTGGATGCGAGGTCGTCACAGGTGGCGCAAGCGGAGATGGAAACGGGTTCTTCTATCAACCGACGGTGTTAGCAAACGTCGATAATTCAGCAGAGATCGCAACGGATGAGGTCTTTGGGCCCGTTGTGACGCTTTCCCGTTTCTCGGACGCGGATCATGCCGTAAAGGTGGCGAATGCAGGTCGATACGGACTGGCATCCTCGGTCTGGACGACCGACGTGGGACGGGCGATGTCGATTACATCTCGCCTGCGCTACGGGTTCACATGGGTCAATACGCATGGTGTCGGCACACCTGAAATGCCTTGGGCCGCGATGAAAGGCTCCGGCACGGGCTGTGATATGAGCATCTATGCGCTCGACGCCTATACGTCGATCCGTCATGTGATGGTGGCGCACTGATGCGGCTTGCAGGAAAAAAAGCGTTTGTTACTGGCGGGCGCCAGGGAATTGGACGCGCCATCGTCGGTGCTTTCCTGAAGGAAGGCGCCGAGGTGGTGACCTGCGGGCGGGGTGGAGCCCCTGACGGCCTGCCCTGTGAATGGCACGATCTGGACGTCAGTGATCCGGTGAACGTCCAAATGGTAGCCGAGGCTGTGGGTGCGTTGGACATTCTCGTCAACAATGCCGGGGTCCAGGTGGAAAAGTCAGTGACGGAAAGCACCGACGCGGATTGGGATCTAGTGATCGGCGCCAACTGTCGAGGGGTGTTCAACTGCTGCCGTGCCTTTATTCCGACTATGAAATCCGGCGGGAGCATCATCAATATCGGCTCAATCTCTGGCAAGGTCGCGGACCCTTCGATGGCTCTCTACAATGCGTCCAAAGCTTTCGTGCATGGGCTCACGCGATCTATCGCCGTGGATCATGGCCCAAGCCTGCGGTGCAATGCGATTTGTCCGGGATGGATCAATACCGGCATGCTTGAGGCCGCGTTCGAACTTGCAAAGGATCCTGTCGCGGCAAGGCAAGACGCACTGGCCCGTCATCCCGTTCGTCGGTTTGGCGAGCCGGATGACATTGCATCCATGGCTGTCTGGCTCGCCTCTGACGAGGCAAGCTTCGCAACGGGTCAGTTCTTTACCGTCGACGGCGGCATGACGGCCGCGTCGCCACTCAACCCCGGAGTGTTCTGATGTCGGATATCTCACATACTGCAATTCTTGGTGCCGGCGTTATTGGTGCAAGCTGGGCTGCGCTGTTTCTCGCGGCTGGTCGATCAGTTACTGTTTACGACCCGGCACCAAACTCTGAAGAGCAAACCCGCGCTTTCATTGAAACAGCTTGGCCCACGCTTGAAGAACTCGGCCTGACCGACAGAGCCACTCCGAACGCATTGGCGTTTGCAGAAACAGCAGCATCTGCGGTCGATGGTGCAGACTTCGTGCAGGAGAATGTTCCAGAAAGAGAAGCGATCAAACACGCACTCTATTCTGAAGTCGAACCAGCCCTGAGCGAGGATGCGATCGTTTCCAGTTCCACATCAGGCATGACGCTGGAGGCTTTACAAGCTGGCTGGCAAGATCCTGCGCCTTTCATCCTCGGACACCCGTTCAACCCGCCACATCTTATCCCGTTGGTGGAGCTCACTGCAAACGCGCAAACAGGTGATGGCGTTCTCGAACGAGCCGAAGCGTTTTATCACGACATAGGCAAGGTCACGATCCGCATCAGGAAAGGCTTGCCTGGCCATGTGGCGAACCGCCTTCAGGCAGCCGTCTGGCGCGAAGCGGTCCATATGGCTGTCGAGGGCGTTGCTTCGGTCGAAGACATTGACAAGGCCATGTGGGCGGGCCCCGGTCTGCGATGGGCGGCCATGGGGCCGACGATGTTGTTCAATCTAGGCGCGGGAGAGGGCGGTCTGCGCGCCTTTTGCGAACACTTCCGGGATACGTTTAACGGATGGTGGGACGGGTTGGGTCAGCCACACTTGAACGACGACGTTATCGAAACTTTGGTTCAGGGCATAAACGAAGAAGCAAACGGTCGATCCCCGCAGACACTCGCGGCCGAGCGAGATGCGCTTATTGTTGCCATGCAAAAATCCCTCAAAAGCATTCGACTAGAATCGAACACTTGAACGCTGAGCGTTCGTGATAACGCATTGAGGAGGCACCACCGGCCGAATTTCGGAGCCCTGGCTGCGCAGTGTGTCGACAATCCGTTCCGCCGTGGCCGCGCCAAAGCCCTGTTGTAGCCTTGTGATGAGGTTACTGTCGCGGGCGGCAAAGGGTTGGAACATCGAATGTACGACAAAGTCGGTGCTTTTGATTGTCTGGGTCTCTTCCTCGGTCGCGACGTGCTAATTCTTCTATCCGTCGCCTCCGGCATATTGTTTTCAGCTTGGGCATGCGCGGCATGACCCTGGTAAACGCCACTGCCTTTTCTGCGATCTTGCGCGAGACCCTGTAGAATTTCTGCCGTTCCTAAAGCCTGGTTGCGCCCAAGAAAGCTGCGGGTACTAGGGGCTAGAAGATATCAGGGTCCCCTGCTGTGGTAGATTTCTGCCGGTTGGGATGAACTGAGCAAAAACAACCCGCGAAACGTTGCGGAAATCGTTGCGTGAAATACGCTGAAAGCAAAAAAGCGCCCTTGGGCGCCTTGTTTTATTGGTCGGAGTGAGAGGATTCGAACCTCCGACCCCTGCCTCCCGAAGACAGTGCTCTACCAGGCTGAGCTACACTCCGACCGTGGCGGGTGATCTATACGCGGCGCGTCTGATGCGCAAGAGGATTCTGTATTGCGATCACCCGAATCTTTCGAACGCAATAACCAATAAAGGGCCGCGCACCGATGAGTTCGGAACCCGGTAATTTGAACAGGTCTTCACGCCTCGAAAAAACGAGCGTTTGCATGTACGCGTTCTTCTGGTTGACCAACGCGCAAGAGTGTCCGCCAACCTGTTCGCCCCTGCCGGACGGGTCACGATTGCACCGGTGCCAAGATGTCGAGAGGTTCACAGGCACGTTGAGAAACAAGGGAATCGCCCCCTTTGCGGCGGAAACCCTGTGGTTTTCTTGTCCGCTCTCGCCCGCGCAGCCATCGTCATGAATTGGTTGTGAAGCGTCCCAGGCAATCACGGCAAGGGGTCTGTTCGGTACAGACGAATTTTGGTTCCACCATGGTCGACGACCGGCCCTGGCGCCAGCAAAGGCAGGCGTGTGGCCCGGGCAAGCCCCGGAGCGCTGGTGATCACGCCGACCCGCCACCCCCGGAACCGGTTCATCAAGGTCTTGCCCATTGCACCATAGACCGAACGCAAGCGTTTTTCGTCACCAATCCGCGCCCCGTAGGGCGGATTCACAATGACCAGCCCCGCAGGACCTTCGGGGGGTTTTATGTCACTGACGGAACGCTGTTGAAACCGCGTCACAGCGCCGACTTGCGCCCTTTCGGCATTGGCGACCGCCGCGTCGACCGCGCCCGAATTGCGATCCGAGCCGTAGAAGGTAAGCGCGCATTCCGCCGTCTTCGTTTCCTGCCGCATTTCCTGCCACTGATCAGGGTCAAAGCCCGCCAGGTCCTCGAATGCAAAACTGCGGGAGCGGCCAGGGCGCAGACCCAGAGCGATCTCGGCGGCCTCGATCACGAAGGTACCGGATCCGCACATCGGGTCCAATACCGGTTCATCGCCCGAGTAGCCACACTCTCTCAGGAACATGGCGGCCATTGTTTCGCGCATTGGGGCCTTGGCAATGGCTTCCTTGTGACCGCGTTTGTGCAACAGCTCGCCGGAACTGTCGACCGAGATCGTGCAGATGTTTTTCTCGATTCGAAGCAAGACCCGAAGGTTTGCCTCGGATGAAATCGAGGTGCCCAATGTCTCGGATATTGCCCGCTCGATCCTCTGACGAGCTGCACCGGCGTGATAAATTCTGGATTTGCGGCTGATGGCTTCCACCTTGACCGGCACGTCAGGACGCAAAACGGTGCCCCAAGGAAATTTCCGAGCACGTTTGTCCAATTGGGCAAGGTGCACGGCGGGGAAACTGCCCAGTCGCACCAGAACCTTGTTGGCGCCGCGCAGTGTCAGGTTGGCACGCCAGACCTCGGGCCATGAACCCCGACATGTCACCCCGCCGGGTACAGTTCTGACCTGCGCGAATCCGTTGAATTGCGCCTCGTCACCAAGAGGCGCCTCGAGGCCAGGCGTGGCAACCAGAAAGATTTCCAAATCTGTGTCTTTTTCCATTCCGGTTGCTTACACTGGAACCTTGGTGGGCGCGATATGCAATTATACGCCATGGAATCAGAAGAAATGACCGATCAATCGCAGGATTGTGTGGTTCATCCTCAAGTTTTGGCGGTAACAGGTTTGCGTTTGTGACCTTCCCCGCGTAAAGGGTCCTTGATCGGAAATACGCCTGCGGATTTTGGACCGTTTTCGACGCTTTTGCGACGGAGGTTCAAAAAAACCGCGCTATTGCATGACCCCGAAAGGGCGTTGGCAGAGCTGGCGCAGAAAAGAGGCTTGGAAGAACGTAGCAACATGCAAACTTTCAAACTGAAAAAGGGGCTGGATCTGCCGGTGGAAGGCGCTCCTGACCAGACCATTCACCCGGGCCCGGAATACTCGACCGTTGGCGTCCTGGGCGGTGACTACATCGGCCTGAAACCCAAGATGCTGGTGCAGGAAGGCGACAGCGTCGTACGTGGCGCGCCGCTGTTCTGTCACAAGGACGCGCCTGACGCGATGATGGTCGCACCGGTAAGTGGCAGGGTCGTCGCGATCAACCGTGGTGCCCGTCGGGTGCTGCAAAGCGTCGTGATCGAAGTGACAGACGTCAATGACGCCGGTGTTGATTTCTCGGGCATAGGGGATGCCGACAGCGCCGAAGGCGTGACGGCCAAGCTGTGCGCCGCCGGCCTGTGGACGTCGTTCCGCACGCGTCCCTATTCGAAAATGCCGAACCCCGGCGCCAAACCGGATGCGATCTTTGTCACCGCCATGGACAGTGACCCGTTGGCCGCTGACGCTGCCACGATCATTGCCGAGGCGCCCGAAGAATTTTCCGCCGGATTGGCGGCAGTCAGCACATTGACCGAGGGCAAAACCTATCTTTGCCAAAAAGAGGGTGACACGATACCCGGCGCAGATGTCGCCGGTGTCGAAGCTGTATCTTTCGCAGGCCCGCACCCATCGGGGCTGGCCGGAACGCATATTCACTTCCTCGAACCCCTTGCAGGCGACAAGCAGGTCTGGACCATCGGGTATCAGGATGTCATCGCCATTGGCCGCCTGATGCTGACCGGCCATCTGGATCCGAATGTCGTGATTGCCCTGACGGGGCCGGGTGCGCGTCAACCACGTTTGATCCGTACCGTGATGGGCGCATCAACTGACGATCTGACCCGCAACGAAGTCGATGTGGACGGTACGCCCCGTGTCATTTCGGGTTCGATCCTGTCGGGCCGGCACGCTGAGGGCCCGACCGCCTATCTGGGCCGGTTCGCGCGCCAGATCAGCATCATCCGTGAAGATCCCGATCAAATCCCGTTGGGCTGGATTCGTCCGATGCCGTCGAAATACGCGGTCCAGCCTGTATTAGGTTCGGCATTCGCCAAGAAGCTGTATGCCTTTACATCCAACCTGAACGGCGGGCGTCGGGCCATGGTGCCCACAGGTGTTTTCGAAGACCTGATGCCGCAGGACTATCTGCCCACTCAGTTGCTGCGGGCGCTGCTTGTAATGGATACGGACACTGCCCAAGCCCTGGGTGCGCTGGAGCTGGACGAAGAGGATCTGGGCCTTGTGGGCTTTGCCTGTCCGGCAAAATATGAATACGGGCTGGCGCTGCGCGACTGCCTGAGCAAAATTGAAAAGGAGGGCTGAGCCGAATGGGTTTGCGCAGCTTCTTTGACAGAATCGAGCCGAACTTTACCAAGGGCGGCAAGTACGAAAAGTACTTCCCCATCTATGAGATGGTGGAAAGCTTCATCTACACTCCAAAAACCGTGACCACAGTGGCGCCGCACGCGCGGTCCTATGTGGATATGAAGCGGATCATGACCTATGTCGTGATCGCGACGATCCCCTGCATCCTGTGGGGGATGTGGAACACCGGCTATCAGGCGAACTCGGCGATTGCTTTGCTGGGGCCGGAATCGGCCACCGGCTGGCGGATTGCTTTGTTGCAGATGTTCGGGATTTCGCTGGACCCGTCCAGCATTTTAGCCAACGTCATGCATGGTCTGATGTATTTCCTTCCGATCTACATCGTCACGCTTGTCGCGGGCGGTATCTTCGAGGTCATCTTTGCCACCGTGCGCGGGCACGAGGTGAACGAAGGCTTCCTTGTTACATCAATGCTTTACACGCTGATCATGCCTGCTTCGACGCCCCTGTGGCAGGTGGCATTGGGCATCATCTTCGGCGTCGTGATCGGTAAGGAAGTGTTCGGGGGCACCGGCAAGAACTTTCTCAACCCCGCGCTTGTGGGGCGGGCGTTTTTGTATTTCGCCTATCCGGCGCAGATGTCGGGGGATGCAGTCTGGACACCCGTTGACGGGTTCTCGGGCGCAACTGCATTGGGCGTGTCTGCGGCCGAAGGTGTGCAGGCACTGGCCGCCGAAGGCATCACTTGGTCGAGCGCGTTTTTCGGCACCATTCAGGGCAGCTTTGGCGAAACATCGACACTGGCCTGCATGATCGGTCTGGCTTTCCTTCTGATGACCAGGATCGCCAACTACCGCCTGATTGTGGGCTGTCTGGCGGGCACCATCGGCTTTACCCTGCTGTTGAACCTGATCGGATCGGATACCAACCCGATGTTCGCGATGCCGTGGTACTGGCATATCGTATTGGGCGGTTACGCTTTCGGGCTGGCCTTTATGGTGACGGAACCGGTTTCGGCCAGCCACACCAATGTAGGGCGTTATATCTACGGCGCTTTGATCGGAGTCATGGTCGTGATGATCCGCGTGATCAACCCGGCTTTCCCCGAAGGGATGATGCTGGCAATCCTGTTCGGCAACGTCTTTGCACCGCTGATCGATTATTTCGTCGTGCAAGCCAACATCAAACGGAGGGCGCGTCGCCATGTCTGATACGCAATCCCCAGATCAAAACGAGGCACCCAAGGGCGCATTGGCCAAATTCCTGGCGGCGTCGCCGGATTCTGTTGGCAAGACGATCTTCGTCGCCGTTGCCGTCTGTCTGGTCGCCTCGATGGTAGTGTCTGCGGCCGCAGTCAGCCTGCGCCCGGTGCAAGAGGCCAACCGCCTGAAGGACAAACAGGTAAACGTTCTGCAAGTTGCGGGCGTGTTTGAGCCGGGCATCGACGTAACAGAGGCTTTTGCCGCCTTCGAACCACATGTGCTGGAGCTGTCCACAGGCACCTTCGTCGATGATCAGTTTGATCCGACCACGTTTGACGACATCGCCGCCGCCAGCGATCCAGAGCTGAGCGTCGCGCTGGACAATGACCCAGCCGGTATCGGACGCAAATCCAAGTACCGTGTTATCTATCTGCTGCGCGATGATGCGGGTGATCTGGACAAGGTGATCCTGCCTCTGCACGGATACGGCCTGTGGTCGACGCTCTATGGATTTATCGCGCTTGAAAACAACGGCAACGATATCTACGGCCTGCAATTCTATCAGCATGGTGAAACTCCGGGTCTCGGGGCCGAGGTGGACAACCCGCGCTGGAAAGCCTTGTGGAACGGGAAAAAGCTGCGCGACGAAGCAGGTGATCTGCAAATCACCGTTGCCAAATCGCAGCCCGCAGCCGGGCCAGATTTCTATGTGGATGCGTTGGCGGGGGCCACGCTGACCTCGGTCGGCGTCGATAACCTTGTGAAATTCTGGATGGGCGATGCCGGCTATGGTCCCTTCCTGGCCAAACTTCAAGCAGGAGAGATTTGATGTCCCAGACCAAGAAAGAGATGCTGGTCGACCCGCTTGTCGACAACAATCCGATCACATTGCAGGTGCTGGGCATCTGTTCGGCGCTTGCGGTGACATCGTCGCTGCAAGTGTCGATGGTGATGGCGCTGGCGGTGATCTTCGTGACCTCGTTTTCGTCCTTCTTCATTTCATGCCTGCGCAACCAGATCCCCGGTTCGATCCGGATCATCGTTCAGATGGTGATCATCGCGTCGTTGGTGATCCTGGTGGACCAGATCCTGAAAGCCTATGCTTTCGAGATTTCGAAAACCCTGTCGGTTTTCGTCGGCCTGATCATCACCAACTGCATCGTGATGGGCCGCGCCGAGGCGTTTGCGATGAAGAACCCTCCGGTTGCGTCCTTCATCGACGGAATGGGCAATGGCATGGGCTATGGTCTGATCCTGCTGCTGGTCGGCTTCATTCGTGAGCTGTTTGGCGCGGGGTCGCTGTTCGGCGTCACGATTCTGGAAACCGTCAACAACGGCGGCTGGTACGTGCCCAACGGCATGCTGCTGTTGCCGCCCTCGGCGTTCTTCATCATCGGTCTGATCATCTGGGCCTTCCGCACCTGGAAGCCGAACCAGGTGGAAGAGCGTGAATACAAAATTCAGCAGGTAGAGGCCCACTGATGGAAGGTCTGATCTCACTGGCCGTAAAGGCCATCTTTGTCGAAAACCTTGCGCTCAGCTTTTTTCTTGGCATGTGCACTTTCATCGCCGTGTCCAAGAAAATTTCGACAGCGCTGGGGCTGGGGATTTCGGTCATGGTCGTGCAGGCCATCACCGTGCCTGCCAACAACCTGCTGCTGAACTACCTGCTGAAACCGGGCGCGCTGGCCTGGGCCGGGTTCCCGGATGTGGACCTGACCTTCCTTGGCCTGATTTCCTATATCGGCGTGATCGCGGCGATGGTGCAGATCCTCGAGATGGTTTTGGACAAGTATTTCCCACCGCTTTACAACGCGCTGGGGATCTTTCTGCCACTGATCACGGTGAACTGCGCCATCCTTGGCGGGTCGCTGTTCATGGTGGAGCGTGACTATAACTTTACCGAGGCGGCGACTTATGGCTTGTCTTCCGGTTTTGGCTGGGCACTGGCAATCACCGCAATGGCCGGAGTACGGGAAAAGCTGAAATATTCGGACATTCCCGATGGTCTGCAAGGTCTGGGCATTACTTTCATTACCGCAGGTCTGATGGCTATGGCCTTCATGTCCTTCTCGGGCGTGAAACTGTAAGGGGGCGTTGATGGAAACCTTTACCTTAGGCGTAGCTCTTTTCACCGTAATCGTTCTGGCATTGGTGGCCATCATCATGGCCGCCCGATCCAAGCTGGTATCGACTGGAAACGTCAACATTACGATCAACGGCGAAAAGACCATTTCCGTTCCGGCAGGTGGCAAACTGCTACAGACACTGGCTGCCGAGAAGCTGTTCGTTCCTTCGGCCTGCGGTGGGGGCGGCACCTGTGCGCAGTGCCGGGTGCGGGTGCATTCGGGGGGCGGATCGATCCTGCCAACCGAAGAAAGCCATATCACGAAACGTGAAGCGTCATGTGGTGATCGCCTGTCTTGCCAGGTGGCGGTCAAGCAGGACATGGATATCGAAGTTCCGGAAGAAGTCTTCGGCGTCAAGAAATGGGAATGTACCGTTCGGTCGAACGAAAACGTAGCGACCTTCATCAAGGCGTTGATCCTGGACCTGCCCGAGGGCGAGGATGTGAACTTCCGCGCTGGTGGCTACATCCAGATCGAAGCGCCAGCACACCAGTTGAAATACACGGATTTCGACATTGAAGAGGAATATCGCGAGGATTGGGATCGCTTCAATCTGTGGCAATATGAATCGGTGGTGACCGAACCCATCGAGCGCGCCTATTCGATGGCCAACTATCCGGACGAAAAGGGCATGATCATGCTGAACGTCCGCGTGGCCTCGCCGCCGCCGGGGTCCGAAGGCATCCCGCCGGGTCAGATGTCGTCCTATATCTTCAACCTGAAGCCGGGCGACAAGGTCACCATTTCAGGCCCATTCGGCGAGTTCTTTGCCCGTGAAACTGACAAAGAGATGGTCTTCATTGGCGGCGGCGCCGGTATGGCGCCCATGCGCAGCCATATCTTTGATCAGCTCAAGCGTCTTCAGAACCGCAACCGCAAGATCAGCTTCTGGTACGGTGCGCGGTCGAAGAAAGAGATGTTCTTTGTCGAAGACTTCGACAGTCTGGCTGAAGAATTCGACAATTTCGAATGGCACGTGGCCCTGTCGGATGCACAGCCCGAGGACAATTGGAAAGGCTATACCGGCTTCATCCACAACGTTCTGTACGAAGAATACCTCAAGAACCACCCCTCGCCCGAGGATTGCGAGTTCTACATGTGTGGCCCGCCGATCATGAACCAGTCGGTCATCAACATGCTGCTGGATCTGGGCGTGGACCGCGAAGACATCATGCTCGACGATTTCGGCGGGTAAGGAACAAAAAAGAACCGGCTTTGAAGACGCCGGTTCTTTCATTTGGCGATAGGCCTACGTTATTTTCCGTAATAATCTCGGTACCACGCAACGAACTGGGTGATGCCGTCTTTCAGGTCTGTCCGGGGAAGATAGTTTGTCAGTCTTTGTAGCAGCCGATTGTCCGCCCAGGTGGCATGAACATCACCCATCTGCATCGGCATGAAGTTCTTGATCGCCTTCTGCCCCACGGCCTGTTCGATGGCTTCGATGAAATCCATCAGGCGCACTTTTTCTCCGTTGCCGATATTCACGATGCGGTAGGGCGCGACGGGGGACAGGCTGTCTCCGTCCTCGATATCCTCACGGCTGGCAGGCCGCACCGGAGGCACGTCGATCAGCAATCTGATGCCGCGTACAAGGTCTTGGACATGGGTGAAATCCCGGTACATGTCGCCGTGATTGTAAATGTCGATCGGGCGGCCATCCAGGATGGCGGCGACAAATTTGAAATACGCCAGATCCGGCCGTCCCCAGGTGCCGTAGACGGTAAAGAAGCGGAACATGGTCGTCGGCAAATCCCACAGATGCGCATAGGAATGCCCCATCGCCTCATTCGCCTTTTTGGTCGCGGAATAGATGGTCAGCTGGGTGTCGGCTTTTTCGGTCTCGATGAAGGGCATGTCCTCGTTGGCACCGTAAATGGAAGAGGTCGATGCCATCAAAAGATGATCCACCTTATGTTGTCGTGCAATTTCCATCACGTTGAATGTTCCGACGACATTCGATTCAACATAGCTGCGAGGGTGTTCCAAACTGTGTCTCACACCGGCTTGAGCCGCCAGATGAACGATGACTTCCGGCTGAAATTCTTCGGCGACCTGCAACAGCCGATCATAATTTTCCAACCGATCCTCGGTTGCCGTGAATCCGGGTGTCTGAAGCAGAATTTGATGGCGACGCTGTTTCAGGACCACATCGTAGTAATCCGTCATCCCGTCGTAACCATGCACGCGGAACCCTTCCTCTAACAGCAGCTTTGCCAGATGGAACCCGATGAACCCCGCAGAGCCCGTAATCAATACCCGTTTCATAGAACCCTCAAAACGCCCTGCATGATCATCGCCGAACAAAAGGTTCTGCCCCTGATGCCGGGTCAAACATTTTGAACTGCGCCGAAGGTCATATCGAACATCCAGACGTCATTGGTCAACTCTTTGCTGATTCAATCAGATGCTCATTGCCGCCAATGGGCGAGAAGGATAGGGATCAACGTGTATGATTACGAACTGGATCAGACGGTGGTTCGACCGCAGGGCGGGGCGGACAACGAACGCGGTGTCTTGCGACATCGCTCCGGCCGAGAAAGTTACGGCCGTGGGCGATATCCACGGTCGTCTGGACTTGTTGCAGGCGTTGTTGCCCAGACTGGACGATCAGAGCTTGCTGGTCTTTGTCGGAGATTACATCGATCGAGGGCCATACAGCGCGCAGGTGCTGCGCCACCTGTTTCACCTGAGCGAGACGTCAGGAGGACGCGTTCAATGTCTTCTTGGAAACCACGAAGAGTTTCTGTTGCAATTCCTGGAGGCGCCGGAACGCAACGCCCGGCTTTGGTTTCAAAATGGGGGTGTACATACACTGGCGTCTTTCGGGTTGAAGCCGCCCGGGGATATCGACAACAACCAGCAGGTTCGAAAACTGGCGGATGATCTTCGCCTGAAGATGGGGGAAAGCCTGATCAACTGGCTTGCCGACCGGCCTTTGACCTGGACTACCGGCAACGTCACTTTCGTTCATGCGGCGCTGGACCCCCGACATCCGACTGAGGCCCAGGATCGCCAGATTTGTCTTTGGGGACATCCCATGTTTCCCAGGCTGGCCCGCAGCGATGGCCAATGGGTGGTGCATGGCCACACCATTGTGGACCTGCCCCGGATCAGGAACCGGGTGGTATCGATTGACACGGGCGCTTTCGCTTCGGGTCGATTGACAGCCGCAGAGATCAACGCCGGTTGTGTTCGGTTCACCTCGACCGGATGAACAGTGGGCCTTTAACCGACGATCATTTGCTTCATGCGAAGCGCTTCATATTCCAACTCTTTGAGACGGAAGTGGACAACGTCTCCGATCGTGATGACGCCGCACAAGTTGCCGTCGCGCAGCACCGGCATATGGCGAAAACGACCCTCGGTCATTGTTTTCAGAACTTCATTCAGCAGATCATCCGGTGTGCAGGTCTTAACATCCCTGGTCATGAGGTCTTCGACCGATTGCGGAAGGGTCTGGCCGGGTGTATCTGCCATGCGCCGAACGATGTCGCGTTCTGACAAAATCCCCTGCAATGCCCCGTTCTGATCCGTCACGAGAACAGCACCGATCCGCTTTTCTTTCAGCGTGTTGACCACAGAATGGATGGTGTCATTTGGCCGCACCGAAAACACCGCGTCCCCTTTCCCTTCAAGCAGCTTGGCCACGGTTGTCTGCGAATGCGACAGGTTCGATTCCGCAGACTGGCTGTACGTCGTCTTGTCAGCCTTGTCGCCACGCGAAGGCGACTGGTAAGAGGTTGGAGCCATGGGCAATCTCCTTGTGGTACTTGCAAAGTCTTTCCCTTTCACCTTAGCGCAGCTAAACGACCTGTATAGGGTGCAATTGCGCCGATCGGCAAAAACGCGGGCCCGGAAAGGACGTTCAAGCCATTGAGTGAACTCTATCTTACGCCACCCATAGCGGCATTGATCTTCTTTGCCGTTGTTGTTTGTGGCCACAATTTCCGCATGGCGTGGAAGCAACAGCCGCCGGGTTGGCAAAAACGTGCGTGGTTGTTCGGCGTGCCGGCGGGGGTCGGCCTTTTGATGCTGGGTTTCCTGCCGCTGAAGATGTGATCGCAGTTTGACTCTGGCGGGGGCCACTGGCATATGCCGGGCACAGAATTTCCCGGAGATCGCCCGATGCGTCTTATGCCTTTACTGGCCGTTGCCACCCTTCTTTCCGGCTGTTTGTTCGACAAAGAACCCGAGGTGGTTCGTCTGTCGGGCGAAACGATGGGCACGACCTTCAACGTAACCGCGATCGGCGAAGATCTTGATGAGGCCGCATTGGCCGCGGCCGTCGAAGAGACGCTGGCCGAGGTGAACGGCAAAATGTCCAACTGGGATCCAGAATCCGAGGTGTCCGTCTTTTCGGCGTCAACCAGCACAGCCCCCGTTCCGGTCTCGGACGAACTCGCATTGGTCCTTTCGGCCGCCAATGACGTGCACGAAAAAACCGGTGGGACTTTTGATGTAACTCTGGGCCCGCTGATCGAACTTTGGGGCTTTGGCCCACGCAAGCCCGAGGATCCGGTGCCCTCGGATGCTGAAATCGAGGCCGCGTTGAGCGGCGTCGGGCAAGCCCGTTTGCTGACGCTCGACACCGCAGCCGGCACGCTGTCGAAGGCTGATCCGCAGGTGGGCATCAACCTGTCGGCGATTGCGAAGGGCTATGGCATCGATGCGGTTGCCGGCGCTTTGCAGGATGCCGGTATCGACGATTACCTTGTCGAGATCGGCGGTGATCTTGTTGCCAAAGGCAAGAATGAGCAGGGCGAAGCCTGGCGCATTGGCATCGAAAAGCCTGAAACGGGCGCTCAGGGCATTCAATTGATCGTTTCCCTGGATGATCGCGGCATGGCCAGCTCGGGCGATTACAAGAATTTCTTCGAACAGGACGGCGTGCGCTATTCGCATATCATCAATCCGACCACGGGACGCCCGATCACACATCGCACGACCTCTGTCACGGTTCTGGCGGAAAACGCAATGTTGGCGGATGCCTGGGCAACGGCCATGCTGGCTTTGGGTCACGAGAAGGGAATGGACATTGCGGAAAAGCATAAACTTGCCGTGTACTTCATCTCGCGGGATGTGACAGGCGGCGAAGATGCCTATATTACTTCGCACAGTACCGCGTTCAAAAACGCTTTGGGAACCAACTGACAGGCAGGAACCGAGATGAGCACTTTTATTCTGGCCTTTATTCTTTTGGCGCTTGTCATGGTCGGTATGTCATTGGGTGTCATGCTGATGGGCAAGACCATCAAAGGCAGCTGCGGTGGCCTGAATGCGATCTCGGGCGCCGATAAATGCGTTGTGTGCCAAAAGGATGTCGACCCGGACAGCCCGCTGCGCGACCAATTGCAATGCAAACGTGCCAGGAAGATGCTGGAACAGATGGAACATCAGGCCTGAAGCAAGTTTTGCTTCGCTCTGCGAACGGAAGTGGCTAACTAGGTCCTCATGACTTTCGGGGAGGCACCGCGTTGGCCAAGGCAAAGAATATCCTGTTCATCATGTTCGACCAGCTGCGCTGGGATTATCTGAGCTGTTACGGGCACCCACATCTGCATACTCCGAATATCGATCGTCTGGCCGCGCGCGGTGTCCGCTTTGACCGGGCCTATATCCAATCGCCGATTTGCGGCAGTTCCCGCATGTCGACCTATACCGGGCGCTATGTGCATTCCCATGGGGCCTCATGGAACAACATTCCCCTCAAAGTGGGTGAGATCACGTTGGGCGACCACCTGCGCAAGGCGGGAATGGATTGCTGGCTGGTCGGCAAGACCCATATGGCCGCCGATGCCGAGGGGATGGCCCGTCTTGGGCTGGAGCCCGACAGCGTCATCGGCGCCCGCGTCGCGGAATGCGGGTTTGACGTGTTCGAACGCGATGACGGGTTGCGCGCAGAGGGTCCGGACGGATTCTATGACCCGGACGGGGCAAAGAAATACAACCATTACCTTGCAGACAAGGGATACGAGAGCGACAATCCGTGGCATGATTTTGCCAATTCCGGTCTGGATGCCGATGGCAACGTGCTGTCAGGGTGGTTCCTGAAGAATTCATCCGAAC
Organism: Ruegeria sp. THAF33; assembly: GCF_009363615.1. Lineage (NCBI taxonomy): Bacteria > Pseudomonadati > Pseudomonadota > Alphaproteobacteria > Rhodobacterales > Roseobacteraceae > Ruegeria > Ruegeria sp. THAF33. The sequence continues at coordinate 272,941 of NZ_CP045385.1, forward strand.
CGGCAAATATCGCGGAAGAGGACAGTGAAACACCATATCTGACCACCCGTGGAATCGAGTTCATGGACAGCCATAACGGACCATGGTGCTGTCACCTCAGCTACATCAAGCCTCACTGGCCTTACATCGTGCCGGAACCTTACGCTTCGATGTACGGGCCCGAACATGTCGTGCCCGTGGTCCGCTCGGAAGCTGAGCGAAAAAATGCCCATCCCGTCCTGAAGGCCTTCATGGACACCAAGGTCGGGCAGGCATTTTCGCGCGAGGATGTACGAGAGGCGGTGATCCCGGCGTACATGGGGCTGATCAAACAAGCGGATGACCAGATGGGTCGTCTGTTCGACTGGATGGAGAAAACCGGGCGGATGGACGACACGATGATCGTGCTGACCTCGGATCACGGTGATTTTCTGGGCGACCACTGGATGGGTGAGAAGACTTTCTTCCACGATGCCTCAACCAAAATGCCGCTGATCATTTATGACCCATCACCCGAAGCGGACGTCACGCGCGGCACCACCTGCGACGCGCTGGTCGAGTCGATCGATCTGGCGCCAACGTTTCTGGAACTGGCAGGCGGCGAAAAAGCCGGGCATATTCTCGAGGGGCATTCTCTGCTGCCGATCCTGCATGGTCAGTCCAAAAAAACGCCCCGACAGGTCGCGATTTGCGAGTATGACTATTCCGCGTCCCCCATCGCGCAGCGGCTGAACGTACCCGTTCGTGACGCGGTGATGTTCATGGTCGCGAATGAAAAGTGGAAGCTCATCCATTGCGAGGGCGGGTACAGGCCGATCCTGTTCGATCTGGAAAACGACCCCGATGAACTGGTGGATCTGGGTGACAGCGCGGATCATTCGGAAGTCATCGCGCAAATGTACGATCACCTGTTTGCCTGGGCGCGGCGCCCGTCGCAGCGCACCACCCGGTCCGAACAGCAGTTGATCGATATGCGGACCCGAAGCGGGGGCACGGGCATCATGATCGGCATCTACGACGAAAACGACACGCCGCTGGAACTGACGGTCAATTATCGCAACCGCAAGGCGAAGCCATACACGCGTTACCTCAAAGACTAGTCTCGTCCGGGTTTTCCCCGATAAAACCATGATGGCTTTGCGTCGAAAAATGCAGCGGCTCATTGTCCGCCAGCGATGGGCCGAAGCCGCCAGGCCGTTTGATTAATTCTGCGTAAATTGCCGCAAAGATGGTTCACCCCTTGCCGGCCAGACGCTAGAAGAAGACCCAAGAGCAGTAATCGGAGATTTTCAATGCCAACCCCCAAACCCGTTGTTCTGTGCATTCTTGATGGGTGGGGCGTGTCAGACGACACACAGGCGAATGCGCCCTATCTGGCGAACACGCCGACCTTTGACGCGATCATGGCCAAATGCCCGCACGCCACGCTGACAACGCATGGCCCGGACGTAGGTCTGCCCAGTGGGCAGATGGGTAACTCCGAAGTCGGTCATACAAACATAGGTGCGGGCCGCGTTGTGGCCATGGATCTGGGTCAGATCGACCTGGCCATCGAAGACGGTTCGTTCTTTGACAATGAGGCATTGCAGGCATTCATTTCCAAGGTCAAATCCTCAGGGGGTACGGCTCATCTCATGGGGTTGGTCTCGGATGGTGGTGTTCACGGGCACCTGAACCACATCATCGCTGCAACCAAGGCCATTACGGATGCCGGTGTTCCGGTCGCCCTTCATGCGGTCACGGATGGGCGCGACGTGGCCCCAAAATCTGCGCTGACCTATTTTTCCAAGTTGGAAGAACGGCTGCCCGAGGGGGCACGTGTCGTCACGGTAAGCGGTCGCTATTTCGCCATGGATCGCGACAATCGTTGGGAGCGGATCGCAGAAGCTTATGACGCGATGATCAACGGCAAGGGCAGGGCGGCCGACACCGCACATGGCGCTGTGGACCATGCCTACAACCAGTCTGAGTCTGACGAATTCGTTACGCCGACCGTGTTGCAAGGTTACAAGGGCGTATCCGACGACGATGGCTTTTTCTGTCTAAATTTCCGTGCAGATCGTGCTCGCGAAATCCTGCGCGCGATTGGTGAACCGGGCTTTGCCGAGTTCGAAACCGGGCCGCGGCCGAAACTGTCGGCGCTGCTGGGCATGGTAGAGTATTCGGACGGTCACAACGCATATATGACCGCGGTTTTTCCGAAACGGGCGATTGTGAACACGCTCGGGGAATGGGTCGCCAAGCAGGGGTTGCGTCAGTTCCGGCTGGCTGAAACCGAAAAATACCCCCATGTCACTTTTTTCCTGAACGGGGGCAAGGAGACCCCTGAAAAAGGTGAAGATCGCTATATGCCCAAATCACCCAAGGTTGCGACCTATGATTTGCAACCCGAGATGTCCTCGGCCGAGGTCACAGCCAAGTTTGTCGAGGCGATCGAACAAGGTTACGACCTGATCGTAACCAATTACGCCAACCCTGATATGGTCGGGCATACCGGCGACCTTCAAGCTGCGATCAAGGCATGTGAGGCCGTTGATGCAGGATTGGCTCAGGTCGTTGCTGCCTTGGAAAAAGCAGGCGGCGCAATGATCGTCACCGCCGATCACGGTAACTGTGAAGTGATGGTTGATCCGGAAACCGGCGGTCCGCATACGGCGCACACGCTGAACCCGGTGCCCATAGCTTTGGTCGGAGGGCCAGAGGGCGCGCAGGTGCGTCAGGGGCGGTTATCTGATCTGGCGCCGACCCTGCTTGATTTGATGAACCTGCCCAAACCGCCGGAAATGACCGGAGAAAGCCTGCTGTCATGAGGCTGACCGCCCTAGCGATTGTGCTGCTTTCAGCTTGTCAGGCCTTTGCCCAGACCGACGCTTCTCGGGCGGCGCTGGATGCGGCAAGGATGCTGGAACAGGCGTCGATTTCGCTGAGCGAAGCAGACGGCGCAAGGGATCGGGTGCGGGCGCTGACCGAAACGATACAAGCCTATGAGGCCGGGCTGAGCGCGATGCGGACCGGTCTGCGCAAGGCTGCAACACGCGAAGCGCAACTGAGCGCGCAATTGAGCGCGCGTGAAAAGGACGTCAGGCAGTTGCTTGGTATTTTGCAGACCATCGAAACGACCGCGCCGCCAGTGCTGATGCTGCACCCGTCAGGCCCATTGGGCGCGGCGCGGGCCGGAATGATGCTGTCCGAGGTCACGCCTGGTCTTAACGTAAAAGCGCAAGCGCTGGCACAGGACCTGCAAGAGGTTCAGACCCTGCGTCTGCTGCAACAAAGCGCCTCGGAAACTTTGACCGAAGGGCTGCGCGGTGTGCAGGATGCCCGCACGCGATTGAGCGAAGCGATTGCCGACCGCACTGATTTGCCGCGTCGGTTTGTCGAAGACCCGGTGCGCACGGCCATTCTGATTTCTTCGACCGAGACTCTGGATGGTTTTGCAAGCGGTCTGTCAGAGATTTCAGAAGGCGAGATCATTGAAACCGACGCAAGCATCCTGGATCAGAAAGGACAGATTCCTTTGCCGGTGCAGGGCGTTTTGCTGCACAAGGCCGGTGAACCGGACGCCGCAGGGGTCGCCCGCGCTGGTCTGGTCATCGGCACCCGTTCCCGTGCGCTTGTAACATCCCCCACTGCGGCCACGATCCGCTATCGCGGGCCATTGCTGGATTTGGGAAACCTTGTCATTCTGGAGCCGCAACCGGGCCTGTTGTTCGTGTTTTCGGGCTTGCAAGAGGTCTATGGTCAACCCGGGCAGGTGATCCCCAAAGGCACTCCGGTTGGCCTGATGCCGGGTGAAATGCCGGAAATCGGCGCAATATTGTCAACAAGCGGTGATGGCACTGGAACTGATCGCCCAGAAACGCTCTATATAGAGGTAAGAGAAGATAACAGCCCGGTGGACCCGGAAACGTGGTTTCGGACCGACAAGGATGGATAAACGAGTATGAAGAAATTTGTGATGGCCGGTTTGGCCGGAACGTTGGCAGGCATTCTTGCGACAACACAGATCGCAGGTCCCCTGCTGGCGCAGGAGGCTGTGAACAAGGCCAGCGTCTATGAACAGCTTGACCTGTTCGGCGACATTTTCGAACGCATCCGTGCGCAATATGTCGAAGAGGTCGAGCCCGAAGAACTTATCGAGGCGGCAATCGATGGAATGCTGACCTCTCTTGATCCGCATTCCAGTTATCTTTCGCCCGATGATGCGGAACAGATGCGCGTGCAGACCCGGGGCGAGTTCGGTGGACTGGGTATTGAGGTCACGCAGGAAGACGGTTTTGTCAAAGTCGTGTCTCCCATCGACGACACACCCGCTGACGAGGCTGGGATCGAAGCCGGAGATTTCATCACACATGTGGATGGCGAAAGCATTCTGGGCCTGACACTGGACAAGGCGGTGGATCTGATGCGGGGTCCGGTCGGCTCCGAGATCGTTATTACCGTCGTGCGCGAAGGCGAACCTGATCCCTTCGATGTCACCATTATCCGTGACACGATCAAGCTGACCGCCGTTCGCGCCCGCACCGAAGGCACAAGTGTCGTCCTGCGGGTAACGACCTTTAATGATCAGACTTTCCCCAATCTACAGGAAGGGTTGAAGGAACAGATCGAAGAAGCCGGTGGCATCGACAAGGTCAATGGTGTCGTACTGGACCTGCGCAACAACCCGGGCGGTCTGTTAACACAGGCCATCAAAGTTTCGGATGCGTTCCTGAACGAAGGGGAAATCGTCTCGACCCGTGGACGGGACCCGGAAGAGGGTGAGCGTTTCAACGCCACCCCCGGCGATCTGGCGGAAGGCAAGCCCATTGTCGTGTTGATCAATGGTGGTTCGGCCTCGGCATCTGAAATCGTCGCGGGCGCGCTTCAGGATCATCGCCGGGCCATCGTCGTCGGCACCAAAAGCTTCGGCAAAGGGTCGGTTCAGACGGTGATGCCGCTGCGGGGTGATGGTGCGATGCGCCTGACTACGTCCCGGTATTACACCCCATCGGGGCGGTCGATTCAGGCTCTGGGTGTCAGCCCTGATATCATCGTGGAACAACCCCGTCCGGCGCCAGAACCGGAAGAGGAAGAAGCCAACGCCCGTTCGCGGTCCGAGGCCGATCTGCGCGGCAGCCTCAACAATGACAGCCTCAGCGAAGATGAGATCCGCCAGATCGAAGAAGATCGCGCCAAGGCCGAGGCAACCGCAGAGCTGAGGGAAGAGGATTACCAGCTGGCCTATGCCATCGATATCCTGAAGGGGCTGTCGGCCTTCAACCCCAACGGGCCGTCACAGTAAAATGGTTAGGGCTGCGGATGTCGCAGCCCTTGGCTCCCGGCTTTAGCTTTCGATCCGGTGCAGTTTCTTTTCGTCGAGAAGCAGCGCCAGAACGAGACCGACCGAGACGGACAAGGCCGAAAAGACGAAAGCCATACTCATTCCGCTGTCAAAGGCCGCCGACAATGCCCGTTGAACCGTCTCTGCTTCGCTGGATGACAACCGGCTGATTACCGCATGGGCGGACGGCGTTTCAAGTGTTCCGCCGTTGATCGTGCGAAGCTCTGCTTCGGTCAACTTGATGCCCGAAGCGGCCACATACTGGCGAAGCTCAGACAGGCTGACGACGTACATAATGGCCGTGGCACAGGCGACAGAGATTGCGCCGTAAACCAGGTGGGTCATGAAGCTCAGGCCGCCAACCAGCCCAGCCCGTTCCGGCTTTACGGCACACATTGCAGCAGTTCCGGACGGCCCAACCGTCAATGTTGCGCCCAGCCCGATCATCGCCATGCCGGGCAGGATGCGAAAGTACCCCAGATCACCGGGCAGCACGACAATGGTCGCAGCGCCAATCGTTGCGATCAGATATCCCCAAAACAGCAGCCGCTTGGGGCCGAAATCATTGTAAAGCGTGCCCGAAACAATTGATCCCACGGCAAGCAACACGGTCAGCGGCGCCAAGCCCAGTGCCGATTCAAACGTCGACCAGCCCAGCACCTTTTGCATGTATTGGGGAAAATACAGCAGCCCCACAAATGCCGCGGACACGTTGAACATGTTCAGGCCAAGGGTGATGCGAAACTCGCGGTTTTGCATCATCTGCGGCAAAAGCAGCGGCTCTGTCACGCGTTTCTCGACTTTGGGGAACAGAATGAAAAGCGCAGCGCTGGTGAAAAACAGCATCAACAACGGAACGGACGTCCACCCCCAGTCCGCGCCCACATCCAAACCGTAAAGCAGCAGCAAAACGGCAAAGGACAACACACCCATTCCGGCGAGGTCGAGGTGTTCATCCGGTTTGTGCTGTGTTTCGCGCTCCATCAGGATCAGCGCGGTGGCCATCGAAATGCAGGAAAAGACCACATTGGCGAGGAAAAAGTAGCGCCACTCTCCCAAGTTCACGGCCAATCCGCTGAGCATCGGACCAAACACGTTTCCGGTGGTCACACCTGCTAGAATTAGCCCCATCACCAAGGCTCGATGTTCTGGCTTTGATACTTTGGTTGCCCCGAAGGCCAGCGTGCAGGGCCACACACAACCCGCGCCGATGCCTTGCAGCGCACGCGCAATGACAAGAAAATCAAGACTGGGCGAAACAAAGCACATGACCGAGGAAAACAGAAAGATCGACAGGCCAAAAAGCATCATTCTGCGGTGGCCATACATGTCGCCAAGCCGTCCGCCTGCGACCATGGTCATGGCGAAAAACAAGGCATAGATGTTCAGAACCCATTGGGTGCTGGTGATGTCGGCGTCAAAGCTGCTTTCGATCGCAGGCACCAGCATCAGGGCGCCGGTAAAATCAATACCGATGCCAAATCCGGTAACCATCAAAGCGATGACTTTGACTATGCTGCTGCGATCCATGACAAGGCGCGATCCGCTCTGAAAACGCCAATGATGCACGAATCTGGCAAGATTGACAGGAAAACTAGCAGGAACGGATTAGGGGTCGTCTCGGCAAATCCGGCGGAAAGCGCGTTTCAGCATATCCAGTTCAGCCCGCAGCAAATCAATTTCGGCCCTTAGATCATCTGCGGCGGGCTCACCGGCAATCACCGTGAAGCTTCCCAGTTTTTCGGTTGTGGCTGCATCTGCAACGACGAACGTGTGCACGCCTTCGGATAGGGCTGCAACAGGCACCTGTATGCGCAAGTCCCATCCGTCTTCTGCGGGCGACAGGTCAACATCGCTCAGGGTTTCGCCCTGATAGCTTACCTCGGGGTTAGGCGTACTGCTGGCTTGAATGTGGCCTTGCCAGATTCCGTTTTCGAACCGTATGAAGGTTAGCTTGGTCTGCGTCATGACTGATCTTCTCACAAATCGGCACGATGAAAACGGCAAAACGTAAGATCCCGCACCACCATGCGATTCATCTCGGGCGTTTCAAAAATCAAATCCAGCCAGATTTTTTCGATCCTGCGCTCATTCAGGGGGAGATGCGCCAGATCAAAATCCACGGCCTTTGATACCTCGCTGGGATCAAGGCTTCGCAACACCTGTTCCATATTGGGCCCGTGCTGAATGTTGAGGCGCGCGAAAACGCCCGATGGCTTTTCACACTCGATCAGGGTTTCCAGCCTCACAAGATGCTCGCGCGTTAGATGAATTGCAGCATCCTCAGGCAATTCAACCGAAACGGACAGGAAGGACCCTCCAAAGCTGAAAACCTCGATCACGAGACTGAACGGAGCCAGGTCTCTGTCCCCTCTGTTCCGGACTTGCCGAACGGCGATTTCAGAAAACGGGCAATCGTGGAACACGCTGACTTGACTGTCCAGAACGGTCTTTCGCGGGGCCGAAGCCACACCCGGTTGCGTCAGGGGCGCACGCCATAGGTCGGGGCGGCAGCTCCAGTCTGTTCCGACGGGTTTGGGAAACTGCGTTGACCCAATCGTTGGCCGGATCAGGCGACTGTCTGCCTGCTGTATCAAATGATCAAGATGCCTGCGCAAACCGCGGGCCTGATCCCGTTGCAAGCGCAAATCTGCCTGGGTGGCATACGGCGCCTGATGCGCGGCTCGACGCCAGCGCCCCAGAATCTTGCGATGAAAATAGCGATCCAGAATCCTGCCCATGGCCACGTCGTCCGATAATGCCCGGCCTTAGTCAAGGACAACAGCATGAACAAAACCGCAATAACGGATTTGCTATTGAAGACTTGTGTTTTCCTGTTGGGGTCCCCCCAAAATTTGGTTAGGCGCAACATGCTGAAACTGAACTGGTCTATTCTTGCAATGTACCGGGTCAGTGCTTACCGTTTGGCTCCTGCAAAGTGGGTCATCCCAAGAACAGCCACACAACAGTTTAGCGCATGACAAGGCCAGGTTATGGAGTCCACTTTATTTGCCTTCATTTGGAAATATTCGAAGAAACAGCAACTTGTTCTTCTTCTGCTGACGGTCCTGTCGTTCCCGTTTCTTTACGCCTCGCTGGAACTTCCCAAACAAATCATCAACGACGCAATCGGCGCGCCGGGTGACACGGTAACCATCTGGAACTTCACCGTGACGCAGGTTCAGTATCTGATGATACTGTGCGTTGCATTTCTGGCGACGGTGATCGTGAGCGGTGTCATGAAGATGCGCATCAATACGATGAAGGGCGTCCTAGCCGAGCGCATGCTGCGGCGCCTGCGCTTTACGTTGATCCAACGGTCGATGCGGTTTCCGAAATCCTATTTTGCGACCACCAGCCAGGGTGAGCTGGTATCGATGATCACGTCCGAGGCCGAACCGATGGGTGGCCTGATGGGGGATGCCATCGCGCAGCCGGTTTTCCAGTTCGGCCAGATGATGACGATCGTCACCTTCCTGTTCATGCAAAGCGTTTGGTTCGGGCTTGCCAGTATCGCGCTGATCCCGCTTCAGGCCTGGCTGATCCCCAAGCTTCAGCGGCAAATCAACCTTCTGAACAAGGACCGCATTCAGGAAGTTCGACGTCTGAGCTCAGAGATCGGCGAAACTGCGGCGGGTATCAGCGATCTGCGTACCAACGGAGGGTGGCGCTATCGCCTTGCGCAATTCAGCCATCGGCTGGGGAAACTGTTCGAGATCCGTTTTAAGATCTACAACAAAAAATTCTTCATGAAGTTCCTCAACAACCTGATAACTCAGATGACACCCTTCCTGTTTTATTCAGTGGGTGGATATCTGGCGATCACCGGCGAGGTGACCGTCGGTGCGCTGGTTGCCGCGTTGGGCGCCTACAAGGATCTGAGCGGCCCATGGAAGGATCTGCTGACCTATTACAATCAGGTACAGGACATGTCTTTGCGGTGGGAAATCGTCACCGAGAGATTTGCGCCGGACAACATGATACCGGAAGAGCTTTTCGAGGGTGAGCCTGAAACCATTCCGCGTCTGACTGGCGACATAGAGCTGCGAAATGTGACGGTTCGCGACAGCGATGGTAAAACCGTTCTCGAAGATCTCGATCTGACCATTCCGCGCGGCGCGCGCGTCGCAATTCAGTCTGGACAGGCGTCGGAACGCAGCGCGTTGGGTCAGCTTTTGACTCGTGAGGTGTTGCCGGCTCAGGGTGAGGTGATCATAGCCGGACATAATCTGCGCGGTCTGCATCAGGCCGTCATCGCGGCCCGGATCGGCTATGCCTATTCGCGCCCTTACCTGTTTGACGGGACCTTGGGCGACAACCTCATGATGCCTTTGCGCACGCATCCACGACATCAAGCAGATACGCTCAAGGCCCCGACGCGGTGGCAAATCGAAGCTGTTCGTGCAGGCAATTCACCGGATTCTCTGGACGATGAATGGATTGACCCGGGCCTTGCCGGTCTTGACGATATCGACGACATACGTGACTGGTGGTTCCAGCTGGTGGAAGCGATGGGTATCGACGAGTTCATGTTCCGCCGCACTTTGCGTACGCAGTTCGACCCGGAAATTCACCCGGTCCTGGCACAGGAAGTTGTCAATTTACGAGGGACCATCGCCGAGCGCCTGGCAGAAAAGGGGCTTGATCGATATGTGTACCGTTTCGACCCTGATCGCTTTAACCCGGCAGTTCCGCTGGGCGGAAACCTGTTGTTCGCGGCACCATCCAAGGACATTTCTCCGGATATTTTGGCGGGTGACGAACGGTTCGTCCAGATGCTCAGGGCCCATGATCTGGTTGACGACGTGATCAGCATCTCTCAGGCCGTCATTGACACGCTCAGCAAGACCTTCGGGCGGGACGGGGCGGATCACCCGCTTTTCCTAAGGCTTGGCATGTCCAAGGACATGTATCACAAATTGCTGGATATCGAAGAACGGCGTAAAGCCAAGGGTGATATGGCCGTGAGCGACCAGGAGCGCGCATTGCTACTGACGGTACCGTTCCTGTTAACGGCCGAACAGATCGGCCCAAATTTCCCGGAAGTATACAAGGAAAAGATTCTTGCCATCCGCAAAAGCCAGGCCAAGCGGCTGCGGGATGCGATGGGTGGCATGTTCATGTCAGTTGCGCCGGACATCTTTGTGCCGCGCCTGACCGTGATGGAAAATGCGATCTACGGCCGGGTGTCGTTGATGGCCGGTGCACATGCGGACGAAATAGAAGACGTTGTGGCCGAAGCCATGAACGAAGCCGGCCTGCGACGCCGTGCAGCTGCCATCATCTACGATCTGCCAGCAGGCCTGGGCGGGAACAATCTGCCGACCGTCTTTCAGGAGCGTGCCGCATTCTCTCGCGCGGGTATCAAACGGCCTGACGTCCTGATTCTGGACAGGGCCCTGGCAAGTCACGATTCCGAAAGCCGGTTGCGCACCCGCCTGAAACTGCGGGAATTGTTGCCGGATTCCATTATGATCTTTATGGAAGATCACTTTGCACATCCCGAAGCGTATGATCTGTTTGTGGAAATCAAGGATGGCCGTATCGATGGTGTGTCACGCTCCAAATCCCCGCAAGAAGACAGCACGTCGGACGATCTGAGCCGCAAGCTCGAGATCATTTCGGCGACCGAGTTGTTTTCCGGCGTGGATGGCCGCAACCAGCGGTTGTTGGCGTTCTCAGCGCAATGGTACGAAGCAGCAGCGGGGCAAGTCATTTTCTCGCGTGGTCAGGCGCCGGACGCGGCGTATCTGTGCGTCTCAGGGCAGGCCAGGCTGGACTGGCCCACGGATGATGGAAAAAAACGCCCGATCTCGATCATCGAACCCGGGCGGCTGATCGGTGATCTCTCGATCATAACAGGAGAGCCCAGACAACTGGATCTGGTCGCCACCGAAGATTGCAGGTTCCTGCGTATCGGCGCCGAGGAACTGCGTGCCGTGGTCGAAAGCGACGCTTCGGTTGCTACGCAATTGCTACAGACTGTTGCGGGATATCTGACTACGTTGTCCACAAGAATCAATGCGGCGCAGAACCCCGAGGAGCTGCTCCCGACGATTACGGATCAGGCGATTCAGGAAAGCACGGATAATAATGCCTAAAGCATATTCCGCTCATGACCATCTGGTCGAAACCGCGCGCGGCAAACCGGAAATCTGGCGCCTGTTGCTGGGGCTCTTGCTGGTTGCCGTGCTGGTCAGCGTTCTGAACATGGTGTTTTTTACCGTGGTTGCCGGGATGGGTCCGGAAAGCTGGGCGCAGACGCTTCTGATGGGCGGTTCACCCCTCGCGCTGCTGTTGCTGTTGGCCAGTTTCGGTTTCATCATTCTGGGCGTGGCCGTCGCCGCGCGGCAGGTTCAGCACAGGTCTTTGGTGTCCATCGTGGGCGGGTACCGATTGGCTGCGGGCCAATTCCTTAAAGTGTTGAAAGCACTGCTTATTTTGGGCGTTGTCGGGTTCCTGTTGCCGCCTTATGGCTTTGGCGGATCTCTGTCGCAGAACCTGCCATTGTCAACCTGGCTTCTTCTTTTGCCGGTTTCGGCCCTGGTTGTTCTGGTGCAGACCAGCGCCGAAGAGCTGTTGTTCAGAGGCTATATTCAGCAAACCCTAGCAGCCAGATTCCAATCGCCTGTCATCTGGATGGGGGTACCATCCATCCTGTTTGCAGTTGGACATTACACACCGGACATGGCTGGCGACAACGCGTTGCTGATTGCGCTGTGGGCTTGCGTTTTCGGTCTGCTGACATCGGACCTAACGGCACGGGCGGGAACATTGGGGCCAGCTATCGCCTTGCATTTTTTCAACAACATCATTGCGTTGCTGTTCATCTCGTTGCCCGACAATCTGAACGGGCTGGCGCTGTTCACCCTTCCGTTCGATGCATCCGACGCCGAACAGCTTCGCCCCTGGCTTCTGGTGGACCTTGCCGTGATGTTCGTTTGCTGGCTGGCCGCGCGACTTGCGCTCAGGCGTTGATTGCAATTCCTTCCGTGGCGTCCTATTTGACGTCAACACCGCACAAGTCAAGGTTCCGACATGAACTGGATCACAAACTACGTCCGCCCCCGGATCAACTCGATCTTCTCACGCCGCGAAGTGCCTGAAAACCTCTGGCACAAATGCGACGAATGCGGAACGATGCTGTTCCATCGCGAGTTGGCGGAAAACCAGAATGTCTGCACACAGTGCGACCACCACATGGCGATCAAACCGCGAGAGCGGTTCAAGCACTTGTTTGACGGCGGCATCTTTACCGAACTTGAAGTACCCGCGCCAAAAGACGATCCGTTGCAATTCCGCGATCAGAAGAAATACCCCGATCGCATGAAGGCAGCGCAGAAGAAGACCGGCGAAAAGGAAGCCATGCTGGTCGCCTTGGGTGAAATTGGCCGCACCCCCATTGTGGCCGCCGCGCAGGATTTTTCGTTCATGGGCGGATCGATGGGCATGTATGTCGGCAACGCGATCATCGCCGCCGCGCAGGAGGCGGTAAAACTCAAACGGCCGCTGATCCTGTTCTCGGCGGCCGGTGGCGCCCGTATGCAGGAAGGTATCCTCAGCCTGATGCAGATGCCGCGCACCACTGTGGCAGTCGAGATGCTGAAAGAAGCCAACCTGCCATATATCGTGGTACTGACTCATCCGACAACCGGTGGCGTTACTGCGTCTTATGCGATGCTGGGCGATGTCCATATCTCGGAACCCAATGCGCTGATCTGCTTTGCCGGGCCTCGCGTGATCGAGCAGACGATCCGCGAAAAACTGCCCGAAGGCTTTCAACGCGCCGAATACCTGCTGGATCACGGGATGCTGGACCGTGTCACCAGACGTACCGAAATGCGCGATGAACTGATTACCATCACGCGGATGCTGATGAATCTGCCGCCGGCGATCAAGGGCGATCTGCCGGCACCGGAACCAACCGACGCCATCGAGGCCCCCGCCGAAGAGACAGATCAGAAATGACGGCCAAGACGTCCGACGCCATCCTCGATCGGATGATGGCGCTGCACCCCAAGATCATTGATCTGACCTTGGACCGTGTCTGGCGTCTGCTGGCGGCATTGGACAATCCGCAGCTGAAATTGCCGCCGGTCATCCATATTGCCGGAACCAACGGCAAGGGCTCGACTCAGGCGATGATCAGAGCGGGGCTGGAAGGGGTGGGGCGCTCGGTACATGCCTATACCTCGCCGCATCTGGCCCGTTTTCATGAACGTATTCGATTGGCCGGAGAGCTGATCTCGGAGCCAGAACTGACGGCGGTTCTGGATGAATGCTACGCTGCGAATGGCGGCGAAAACATCACTTATTTCGAGATCACCACATGCGCCGCCCTTTTGGCCTTTGCCCGCGCCAAGGCAGATTTCACATTGCTCGAGGTCGGGCTGGGCGGGCGTCTGGACGCCACAAACGTGATTGAAAACCCGGCCGTCACGGTTATCACTCCCGTATCCATCGACCACGAACAGTTCCTGGGTGATACTTTGGGCAAGATCGCGGCGGAAAAAGCGGGCATCATCAAGCCCGGCGTTCCGTGCATTGTCGGTCCGCAACAGGACGAAGCGCTTGAGGTCATCGAATACACGGCCGCCCGATTGGGTGCGCCTTTGTTGGTTCATGGTCAGCACTGGCACGTGCAGGAAGAAAACGGGCGTCTGATCTATCAGGACGAAACCGGTTTGCGGGATGTGCCTCTGCCCAACCTTCTGGGCGCACATCAGATTCAGAATGCGGGCGCAGCGTTGGCGGTTCTGCGCCATCTGAACATGGGCGACGACGCATACGAAGCTGCCGTGACCAAGGCCGAATGGCCGGCGCGAATGCAGCGTCTGAAATCCGGCCCGCTCGTCGATCAGGCGCCGCAGGCCGAGATTTGGCTGGATGGTGGCCACAACGCCGCCGCCGGAACCGCGTTGGCGGACGTGCTGACGAACCTGCCGCAAAAACCCACGCACATGATCTGCGGCATGCTCAACACCAAGGATGTGACAGGGTATCTTGCACCTCTGGCAGAAAAGGCGACAAGTCTGACAGCCGTGTCCATTCCGGGTGAGACCGCAACGCTCAGCGCGGAAGAAACGGCTGCGGCTGCGGCCAAGGTCAACCTTCCCGCATCCACCGCTGACAGCGTATCGGACGCATTGAAAGTGATCACGGACACTGACCCGCAGGCGCGTGTTCTGATCTGCGGCTCGCTCTATCTGGCTGGAAAAATTCTGCAAGAAAACGCGTAGGTGCGTTCCGGCCTCATGATCTGGCTGACACACTGTCTTGGCGCGGGCGATACGGGCGGATCAGCGCCCCTGTCGCCCCCAATCCTGATCCTGCATTTCCCGCAGGCGTGATGCCGTGCGTTCAAATTCGAAGGTTCCTTCGCCTTCGACGTACAGCATCTCGGGTTCGGCGGCAGCCGAGCAGATCAAACGCACCCTGGCTTCGTAAAGCGCATCAATCAGGGTGACAAAACGTTTGGCCTCGTTGAAATTGTTGCGTGACAGGCGTGGGATGTCCTCAAGCACCAGTACTTTTACCTCTTCGGCGATCGCCAGATAATCACCCGGCCCAAGCATGCGGCCACACAGATCATAGAATGAAGCCCGCGCCACCCCGTTGCGAAAGGCGGGCAATTCAACGGCCCGGCCTTTGACGTGCAACACAAGCGGATCAGCGGGTCCACCGGCAAGATCTGTCCAGACTTCTCTGATCTTCTGCCGGGCTTCTGGGCCAATCGGAGTGAAATAGACCGGGGCACCCTCCAACCGGTTCTGCCGATAGTCCGTGGGCGACACCAATTCCCACACCTGCAACTGCTCTTTGATATGGGCGATGAAGGGCAGGAACAGCTGCCGGTTCAGCCCATCCTTGTACAGATCGTCGGGATGCCTGTTCGACGTGGTAACCACGACCACGCCGCCCTCGTGCAACAAGTCAAACAGCCGCCCGACAATCATTGCGTCCGTAATGTCGGTGATCTGCATTTCGTCAAACGCGAGCAAGCGAACTGAATTGACCACCTCCTGCGCCACCGGTGCCAGGGCATCCTCGACATTCTGTTGCCGGGCCTTGTGCATTCCAGCGTGAATCTCCTGCATGAAAGCGTGAAAATGCACGCGCCGTGCTGGGATATTGCCCAGCGTATCGACGAACATGTCCATCAGCATGGATTTCCCACGCCCGACACCGCCCCACAGGTACAGTCCTTTAGGTGGCGGAGGCGCCTTGCGAAAGAGCCCTCGTTTTACCGGCTTGGACAGCGCCGCCCGGATGCGTTCGAATTGGGGCAGAACGGCCTCTTGCGCGTCGTCGCGTGTCAGCGTTCCGTCCGCAATGCGGGCCTCGTAAAGCGAAATAAGATCCGTCATGAATCCGAGCCTTACCCGTCGCCTCGGCCGTTGAAAAGAAGCCATTTTTGGCGACACATCAATTTTGTTTATCCGTGACCGCAAATCTGCTGAATTGACGGTGACACCAAAAGTAATACGGTCCTTCGGACGTAACGCCTGAGGTCCCATGTCCCAATCCGCCCGCTTGTTGAATCCGATTCTGATTGTCGGATGTATCATCATCACGGTCAGCTTCGCTGTCCGTGCGTCGTTCGGCGTATTCCAGATTCCGATAGCCGATGAGTTCGGCTGGCTGCGGACCGATTTCTCGATGGCGATTGCAATTCAGAATCTGGCCTGGGGCATCGGGCAGCCGATCTTTGCTGCGATTGCCGAAAAGGTGGGCGACCGCCGAGCCATCATCCTCGGCGCTCTCACTTACGCGGCTGGCATGGTGCTGACGGCATGGTCCGTTACGCCGTTCGAGCATCAGATATACGCGTGGCTGGTGGGTTTCGGCATCGCCGGGACCGGGTTTGGTGTGGTTCTGGCGGTTGCCGGGCGCGCGTCCACCGATGAAAACCGCTCCATGTCGCTGGCCATCGTTACCGCCGCGGGCAGCTTTGGGCAGGTTCTGGGGGCGCCGACCGCCGAATGGCTGCTGACTTTCCTGCCTTGGCAGCAGGTTTTTGTCCTGTTCGCCGCGGCAATTCTTGCCCTTGTGCTGACCTTGCCCTTCATGCGTGCACCACAGCCCGTTTCGAAGGCAGAGATGCAAGAAAGCATGAGTGAGATACTGGGCAAAGCGTTCCGCGACCCTTCCTATGCGCTGATATTTCTGGGTTTTTTCAGCTGCGGATACCAGCTGGGCTTCATCACCGCGCATTTCCCGGCTTTCGTGACCGAGATGTGTGGACCAATCCAGCCCGGAGGCGTACTGCATTCCATCGGGATCACCTCCACATCCGCACTTGGTGCGGTGTCGATTTCCTTGATCGGTCTGGCCAATATCGGCGGCACGCTGCTGGCGGGTTGGGCCGGCAACCACTTTCCGAAAAAATATCTTCTGGCCGCGGTTTATACGGGCCGGACGATTGCCGCGGCTTTGTTCATCGTGCTCCCGATCACACCCCTTACGGTCATCGTGTTCTCGCTGGTGATGGGATCGCTTTGGCTGGCCACCGTGCCTCTGACTTCGGGGCTCGTCGCGCATCTATACGGTCTGCGTTATATGGGAACGCTCTATGGCTTTATCTTCTTGAGCCACCAGATCGGCAGCTTCCTGGGCGTCTGGCTTGGCGGACGCATGTATGACCAGTATGGCGACTACAACATGGTTTGGTGGATCGGGGTCGCGATCGGTGCCTTCAGCGCCATAGTCCACCTGCCGATCCGTGAGAACCGAACAGCAGTTCCTGCCTGAGGCACATCGATACGCCACAGGCAGGGAACCAATCGGGCAAAGGCGTTACCGAAGTTCGGCCTCGGTGTTGCCGCCATCCACCGTCACGACATGACCGGTGGTGCGTTCCATCAGCGCCAGCGCAACAAAGGCGTCCGCGACATGCTTCGCCTCGACTTCGCGGCCCAGCAGGTTGCCTGACATATAGGTCTCCTCGGAAACGCCACGTGCGGCAGCGCGTTCCTGAATGAACCCATCCGTCAGCAGGCCAGACCGAATTCGGTCTGCATTCACCCCATTCACACGGATCCCATATTCAGCCAATTCAAGTGTCAACTGGCGCAACAGGAACAGGGTGGCGGCTTTTGGCGTGCCATAGGCCCCCATGTTCCGGCCCGGGTTGATCGCCTGTTTGGAGATATTGAACAGGATCTGACCGCCGCGGCCCTGAGCTTGCATCACTCGCGCAGCCTGTGTCGCAAACGCCTTGTGCGCGAAGAAATTCAGTTCAAAAGCCGCGCGGAATTCGTCGTCACCAAGATCCAGCAAAGCGCCCGAAGTCGCCGAACCGGCATTCGATACCATTACATCGATCCCACCAAACCGGTGTATCGCCGCCGCAATCGCGGCATCTGCGGCGCCTCTCTCGGTTACGTCGCAGGCATATGTCGAATGCCATGTGCCAAGTGTCGATTTGGCTTCGGCCAACGCCCGTTCATCCTGGTCCACCAGAACGACATTTGCACCGGCGTCAGCAAAGGCCTTGGCGGTGGCCAGACCTATCGCCCCTGCACCGCCGGTCACCATCACAATCCTGCCCTGAAGCGGAGGTGGTGAGCTTTTGCCCAGCTTCGCCTGTTCCAATGACCAGTATTCACAATCAAAGCGATCTTTTTCATTGATGGGAAAAAAACCGCCCGCGTCTTCGCCCACTGTTCGAACCCGCAGGTTTTGTTCCGCAAGATCCGCCGCTGCCGAGGCAGCCTTTGCGTTCGGGCCCATTCCCAGGACCCCCACGCCCTCGATCCAGGCATGTTTGGGGTCTTGGGGCAGCAGTTTCTTGGGTTCGTCGGCCTGCGGCGACTGCCGTTCAAAATACGCCCGATAGTCTTTGGCAAACTCTTCGACCTTTGCCTTGATCCGCGCCCGCCCCCCAGACAAATCCGACGCGCGCAATACAAGCGGGCAGCCTTTTGTCCGCAACACGTGATCCGGCGACGCCATGCCCCGCTGGGCCAATGAATCAATATCCGGACGATCGAAAAACTGCATGACATCCGGCCCGTTGCGGAGGTCAAAAACCGGCATCGGGTCATCCCGTTGGGCCGCCACTTCGGCGATGACCCCGCGCAGGATCGGCAATGCCTCAAGATTTTCAGCCGGATCGCGACGGCCAATTGTCGTCAGGTCCTTCATTCCGAAATAGGCAGCAACCTCGTTGGTATGCGCCACGATCCGGTCATAGCTTTCCTGCGCCGTCGCACCGAACGTGAAATGCCCGTGCTGAAGCAGCAGAAGCCCTTCGACATTCGGGTTTTCGTCAAATACCTCGGCCGCCTTTTTGGCCAACCCGAAGCCAGGCATGATATAGGGCACAATGCCCAGTCGGTCGCCGAAAATCTCGCGGCAGACGTCCTCGGCATTTGGCAGATTGGCGAGCACCAGAAAGGGTGTCGCATGCGTATGATCCACATATTTGTGCGGCAGAAATGCATGCAACAGAGTTTCCACAGAGGGGTTCGGAGAACCCGAATCCAACAGATTGGCGCGCTGAACATTGACCATCTGCGCATCTGACAGATGGTCCAATGCGCGCAGTTTCATCAAAGGATCAAGCCACACGCCCGGCAGGCCCGGTGCCTCGATGCTGTCCAGATCCCACCCGGATCCCTTGACATGCAGAACGCGCTGCGGATCACCGAACAGATCAGGGCGTTCCAGTTTGACCGACGTGTTGCCTCCTCCGTGCATCAGGAGGTCCGGGTTCTGACCGATCAGCCGCGAGGTATAGACACGTTCGCCCAGTTCCTGATCTGCGGGGTCTGTTCCGGCCCGATCACGCCATTTCCGTGCCTCGTCGGCCCTGTACCAGTTTTCAATCATCATTCATTCTCAGCAAGTTGAGCGGGTGCATGATCCGCGGGGGCGATTGCACAATTCAGGACTGTGATAAACAAAGTGTTAACCAGCCCGTTCGGGAAACAACCGGGCAAGCCCGTCAGCAGACGCCTCGCTGACGCCGCGCTCGGTGATAAGCCCCGTCACCAGCCGGTTTGGGGTGACATCAAAGGCAGGATTGCCACCTTCCGTGCCATCTGGCGTCACGCGTACATCCGAGATGTTCCCCTGCCCATCAACCCCCATGACATGGGAGACTTCCCTGGAATCACGTTCTTCGATCGGGATTTCGGCGACTCCGTCGCGAACGGTCCAGTCAATCGTAGGAGAGGGCAGGGCGACGTAAAATGGCACACCGTTGTCCCGCGCAGCCAAAGCTTTCAGATAGGTCCCGATCTTGTTGCAAACATCACCTTGGGCCGTGGTTCGGTCCGTGCCCGTAATCACCAAATCAACCAGGCCGTGCTGCATCAAATGACCGCCGGCATTGTCCACGATGTAACGATGTGGAATGCCATGTTCGCCCAATTCCCAGGATGTCAGCGCTCCCTGGTTGCGTGGTCTGGTTTCATCCACCCAGACGTGCAAGGGGATGCCCGCGTCATGTGCGTGATACATCGGGCTTGTGGCCGTGCCCCAATCCACAGTCGCCAGCCATCCCGCATTGCAATGCGTCAGCAACCGAACCGGTTCTCCGGCGGGTTTTCGGGCCGCGATATCCTTGATCAGTTCCAACCCGTGCCGGCCGATTGCGGCGTTGATCTCGACATCTTCGTCTGCAATCTCTTGCGCCAGCGACCAGGCACGCTCGGCACGGTCACCCGGAGCAAGCGGCATCAGCGCTTCTCGGCATCTGTCCAATGCCCAGCGCAGGTTGATTGCCGTGGGTCGGGTTGCATGCAAAACGTCATACGCGGCATCAAAGGAGGCTTCGGAGCTGTCCCAAGACATCTGCTCGGCAATTCCAAACGCAGCGGTCGCGCCTATCAAGGGTGCGCCCCTGACCCACATATCCCGTATCGCAGCTGCAAATTCATCAAGGGTTTTCAGGGTTACGACCCGAAAATCATGCGGCAACCACCTTTGGTCGATGATCCGAACCACGCCTGCCGGTTTGTCCCACCAAATAGACCGATAATGGGTGCCTTGTACTTTCATAACGCAGTCTCCGTGTTCGAAAAGCCTGATCGGAATTCAAGCACAGGGTGCGTTCTAATGAGGTACTTGTAAACGGGCGTTTCTGAATTCGGGTCAGTATTTGATCTGGAAAAAGGAATGGTCATCCCTTTCTGGCGGCACGTATTTCCCGTTCCAAGGCGTCCAGAAACCGCGAGCGGTCGGCTTTGCCGAAGGGTCGCCCACCGCCGCCGGTTCCCAACGGATTGGCCGCGCGCAGATCGGCCATCAAATCACGCATTGCCAGTTGTTGGCCAATATTTGCCGCGGTGAAGGTTTCACCATTCGGGCGTAGCACGCGTGCGCCCGCTTCGACGCATTTTGCGGCCAAAGGGATGTCGGACGTTATGACGACATCCCCTTCTCCACAGCGTTCGGCAATCCATTTGTCGGCCTCATCGGCGCCTTCGGAAACGACAATGACCTGCACCAGCGGGTTGGCCGATGGACGAAGCCCGCCATTGGACACCAGCGCCATCGGCACTTTGTGCCGCGTCGCGACCCGTTCGACCTCGGCTTTTACGGGACAGGCATCGCCATCGACATACAGCGTCGTCACGCCTTCTTTGCCTCTTTCTTTGCCGGTTCCACCGGTTTCTTTTTGACTTTGAATTCCTCGGGTATGGGCATGCGGTTGAACGCATCCAGGCCCGCGATTTTATACGCTTCAGCAAGTGTCGGGTAGTTGAACGTGTTCTGAACGAAGTAGTCCACCGTACCTTTCAGGTTCAACACGGCCTGCGCGATATGAATCAACTCCGTCGCGCCTTCACCAACGATCTGGACACCCAGCACCCTGCGGGTTTTGAGCGAGAACAGCATTTTCAACATGCCGTGTTCCAGCCCCATGATATGCCCGCGTGACGTCTCGCGGAATCGCGCGACACCGACCTCGTAGGGGATGTTGCGCTCCTGCAATTCTTCTTCCGACATTCCACAGGTTGATATTTCGGGCACCGAATAGATGCCATAGGGGTACCACGGGCTTTCCGGCAGCGTGGGCGTTTCAAGCGCGTGACAGGCAGCCACACGCCCCTGCTGCAATGAGGTTGATGCCAGCGACGGATGTCCGATCACATCGCCCGTGGCATAGATATGCGGTACCGCCGTTTGATATGTCTTGCGGTCTACCTTGATCCGGTTGCGGTGGTCCGTCTCCAGCCCGACGGCATCCAGATTGAGTTTGGACGTCGCCCCCATGCGTCCGGCCGCAAACAGAAGCATTTCAGCGCGAACGTGGCGACCGTTTTCAAGGGTCACTTCCACATGTTCACCGGCGTCTTCAATTTTCTCGACAGCCGAGCCCAAACGCAGGTCGACACCGTTTTCCCGGATCTGATGGGTAAAGTCGTGGATCAACCGGCTGTCGATGAAATCCAGAAACGTGTCGCGGGGTTCAATCAGCGTCACACGCACGTCCAGGGCTGAAAACATCGTGGCATATTCCACGCCAATGACCCCGGCACCGATAACGACCAGCGAGCGCGGAATCTCTGCCATTTCCAGAAATTCGTCACCATCCACCACCGTCTTGCCGTTGAACGGGACATAATCCGGGCGATAGGTTTTCGTGCCTGTCGCAATCAGGAACTTCGCGGCCGTCACACGCGTTGTTTCCCCGGCATCGGTTGCGACCTCTACTTCGTGCGGCCCGACAAATCTGGCCAGACCGTCCAGGGTTTCGACGTGGTTCCGATTGAACTGATGCTCCAACACATCGACTTCATGGTCGAGGGTCATATGCAGACGGGCTTTCAAGTCTTCTGCCCGGATCTGATCCTTTACCCGGTATGAACGCCCGTAAAAGCTGCGCTCGCGCCAGCCCGACAGGTTCAGAACCGTTTCGCGCAAGGTCTTGGACGGAATTGTCCCGGTGTGGACAGAGACGCCACCAAAACGGTCTTTGCGGTCGATGACCAGCACACGCCGTTTCAGTTTGCCTGCCTGAATCGCCGCAGAACGCCCTGAAGGCCCGGACCCTATGATGATCAGGTCATAATCGTAGCTGCTCATCCCTCAATCTCCGTATAGTGCCTCGGCATGGAAGATGACGTGATCTTCCATAAACGTGGACACAAAGAAGTACGAATGATCGTAACCCGGCTGGAAGCGATACGTCGCTTGCTGGCGACGTTCGGCGATGGCTTGCGCCAACGCTTCGGGGCGCAGAAAATCCATGAACTGATCGTTTGCACCGGTGTCGATCAGGATCGGACCGTCGAAGCCGGTTTTCTTCATCAACAAGGACGCATCGTGTTTTGACCAAAGCGCTTCGTCGTCACCAAGGTAGGCGCTCAGCTGTTTGCGGCCCCAATCCGCTCCGGTCGGGTTCGAGATCGGCGCAAAGGCTGACACCGAACGGAAGCGTCCGGGCAGGTTCATGGCAAGTGTCAGGGCGCCGTGCCCCCCCATGGAATGGCCCGTTATGGCCTGGCGTTCGCTGTCGATGGCGAAGTTTTCGAACAGCAGGGCGGGCAGCTCTTCGGCAACATAGTCCCACATCCGAAAATGCGGTGCCCAGGGTTCCTGTGTTGCGTTCACATAGAACCCCGCGCCCTGACCCAGGTCGTAATCTTCGTGATCTGCGACGCCGTCACCACGCGGTGACGTATCTGGAAACACCACGGCGATCCCTTGTTCCGCGGCCCACGCCTGAGCCCCGGCTTTGGTCATCGCGTTTTCATGGGTGCAGGTCAATCCCGACAAATACCAAAGAACCGGGACCGGGCCGTCCTTGGCCTCGGCTGGAAGAAACAGGCCAAAAGTCATGTCACACTTGCACGACGAGGAAGCGTGGCGGTACACGCCCTGCACACCGCCAAAACAGGCATTTTCCGAAAGGGTTTCCATCAGGCACCGTCCTTATTTTCGAGTCGCAACATGGCTAACGATCCGCGGACCCGGCGTAAAGTCTGTGCGCCTTCGTTGAGAGTATTTTTCGAAAAGGTGAAGGTCAGGATGTGCCGGCCCAGGCGATCACCATCGGCACGGTGAGAATACTGACGATTGTGGATAGAAGGATTGCCGCCGACGCGCGATGCGGGGCAATGCCGTAATGCGCGGCCAGCATGTAAACATTGCCCGCAACAGGCAAAGCAGCGGCAGAGATGGCAACAGTTGCGGGAAAAGTATCAATCGGTATCAGCCACAACAGAGCGACCGCAACGCAGGCCGGGTGGATCACCAGTTTGCAGAAGCTCAACCAGGCCGCGATCTGGACACGTTCAGCCGACTTGTCCGCCAATGATGCGCCAATGGCGAACAATGCACCCGGAGTTGCTGCCCCACCGAGAATGATAAGAAAATCGCCAAGAGGTTCAGGAACAGGCAATTGCAGCGAGGACCAGATGAGACCGGCCGAGATGGATACGATCATGGGATTGCGGACCAAACCCAGTCCGATCAGCTTGAAGGTGGTCGGGGTCAATCTACCGTCACGGCCGCCGTTGATCAGGATCACGATCAGGGAAGAGAACACGACCAGATCGACGGTCAGGACCAGCATCACGGGCCCGATCGCAGCCTCGGAGAACAAAAGGGAAAGCATGGGCAGCCCGAGGAACCCGACATTGCCGATGGCCGCGCACTGAGCCTCGACCGCAGCAGTCGGAATGTCGAGCCCGCGCAGCCAGGCGATGGCCGACGCCAGAACGTAAACGGTCATGGTTCCCAGCAGATATCCTAGGATGAGCCGGGCATTGAAAATCTCGGCAAAGGGAAGGGTGGCGGCAAAGCGAAACAGCATCGCCGACAATGCAAAGAAAAAGACGAACTTTGTCAGATATGCCGTGGCTTCAGCCGTGAAGAACCGCGTGCGCCCCGCCCAAAAGCCCAGGCCGATAATCGCGAAAAACGGAAGGGTGCGCAGAAAGATTTCGACCATGGGCCCAGTCCTAGCACGGTTTGAACGCGCTGCAAGTCCCAGGCATCAAAGCAAATGCAACCTCCGCTTCGCTGAAATATTCGAGAATCGTTGTATCTAAACCGAACGGTTTATAAACTGGCGCGGCTATCGATCGAGGAGAAGACATGACCCAGACCGCCACCATTCTGCGCACCGGCCGGAAATTCGACCAGGTTCTGCGCGGGGCTCGAGAGGTTTTCATGGCGGATGGGTTTGAAGGGGCAAGTGTGGATGACATTGCCCGCGCGGCTGGCGTGTCAAAAGCAACGCTTTACAGCTATTTCCCGGACAAGCGCCTTTTATTCATGGAAGTGGCCCAGACAGAATGCTGCCTGATGGCCGAGCGGGTCCTCTCGATGATCGACGAAACCAAGCCTGCCCGCGAAGTGCTTCAGATCACGGCGACGCAATTGACGGCCTTCCTTGTGTCAGATTTCGCACAGCAGGTTTTCAGGATCTGCGTTGCCGAACGCGACCGGTTTCCCGAGCTTGGTCGTGCGTTCTATGAGGCAGGGCCGCAAAACGGCCAGCGACAGATGGCCGAGTATCTGGAAAAAGCCGTGGCCAAGGGCGAATTGGCCATTGATGATGTACATATCGCTGCCGAGCAGTTTTCCGAACTGTGCAAAGTGCGAATCTGGACCCGGGCGGCTTTTGGTATTCAGAACACGTTCACCCAGGAAGAAATAGATCAGGTCGCTGCTCAGGCTGTTGACATGTTTCTTGCCCGTTACGGGGTCTGACCCACAAAAGTGATGGCCCGCGTCCGGAACAGGGGCGCAGACCATCGCTCACTCACCAAAACACTCGATACACAACAGTTTAAAGCTGTAAGTCTTGTAAAACCCTTTACTCGATGAAAGTTCTGGCCAGACCCTCGCTGACAGGCTGCGCCAGATACGCAATCACCGCGCGTTCGCCTGTGTTGACGAACAGGTCTGCGGGCTGGCCGGGGACCAAGTTCAAAGCCGCCCGCCCGACAACGCTCAGTTCGCTGGAACACGAGACTTCTTCGGTCGCCAGATTCTGGGTGATGACTACGGTCGCGTCGCCGGTGGCCTTGCTGTCCGAGGTCGGCCCGGGCTCTTGCTCCGCGTTCAGGCTGCCGCTCAGGGTGACGGTGAGAATGTCACCCTTGGCCAACCAGATCGAAAAGCTTGAACAGGAATTGGGAACCGGTCTGTTCCTGCGCCTCAACAACGAGGTGCGCCCGACACTGTACGGTGCCCGTGTGGTTGAACGGGCTGGGCGCCTTTTGAACGATGCGCAGAAAATCCGTGACACCGCGACCGAGTTCCGCGACCCTGAAACAGTTCCTTTGACCGTCGGAATGCCTCCGACTTAGGCCCCTTATCTGACCGGGTATCTCTCTGAACCCTCCAGCTCGCTGTTTCCGTGGATGCGGGCCACGCTGGTCGAGGATCTGCCTGAAAACATGTTGCGTATGGTCGATGATCACTTGCTGGACATGGCGCTTGCGGCGAAGATCAACAGCAGCGCCACTTTGAATTTCACTTCAATCTGGTCGGAACCATTGTTTCTGGCCCTTCGAAAAGGGCACCCGCTTTGCACCTTGTCATCCATCATCCCAGAGGATGCTCCGCCGTATGATTTCATCCGGCTTACACACTGTTTCGGATACGAACTTGAGGTGAGGCTTCCCAAACAAGATGGATCAAGCCGCATCAGCAAAGGTTTCGACCTGACCACGCTGAGGTTCGAGTCGATCTGCCGCCATATTTGCCGTTCCGACGATTGTACAATTGTCTCTGCCCTGGCCGCTGAACAAAGAGAACCAAATCTCTGCTGCTTCGGAAGCTGAGCGGGCAAAGGTGACTGCCACGACAGTCAGGAAGGTGGGATCGAAGCGATAAGGTTTTGCTCCTATGTCAAAACCTGTTCGGTGCTCTGGCCTCAATACGTGGTGCGCATCTGGTATCCCTGATGGAAAGTCATGCGCACGAAAGTAACCGGATCGCTGCGAAACCATGTCGTGCGTTCTAGCTGAAACAACGGTGTGCCGGGCGGTACCGCCAGAAACTCCTGCAAATGCCCTGTTGCCGGGACGGCAGAGAAGGCAATTTCAGCGTTTGAAAACGGCACCTCGGACAGCAGCCACTCATTCGGCCCGGTGGTCAGGAAATCTTCGTCGAGAACCTGAGGCACGGTGCTGACGTTGATCCAGCGTTCCTCGAACTGGAATGGACGGTTGTCGGCGTGGTGCATACATTGCAGATGGACGACCTGCGCACCTTCCGGGATGTTCAGCTTTGCCTGCAACCACGCGGGGCAATCGATCAGTGTTCGGCTGACCAGAGCATAGCGGTATTCGGCGTTCATTTCTTCGATGGTCTGCCGAACGACAGTGATCGGCAATTTCGCCTGCTTTACCGGTGTGGTCACGACACGCGTGCCACCTTTGCGTTTGCGGGTGACAATTCCCTGTTCGGCAAGTTCCCGCAGCGCCCGATTGACCGTTGCCCGCGCAACACCGAATTCGGCTGCCAGTTCCATCTCGGTGGGCAACAGGCTGCCCTGTGGCCAGACACGGGTTTGAATGCGGTTCACGACTTCGTCCCGAATGTCCTGAAAGCCGAGAGGTTTTTGATCGGTCACGTGGTGTTCATCCAATTAGGTACAAACATATTGCTATTATGAGGCCATTTTTGTCAGCCCGTAAAGGCGGCAGCAAGCTCAAAGCCTCGGCATGAGATCAGCCATGGCCCGCCGATAGCCGGATACGATCCGATCCCGAGCAATATGGCGGCCCCGGCGTACCTGATGGCGGCCAGCCGACCACAGATCGGTCACTACGTGGTCCTTCGCGGCAAAAACCAACCCGTCGAGCAACTGTTCAGGACGCAGGGCACAAAGTGCCGGATCCTGGCTGTCGATGGCAACAAGATCCGCCAGCATCCCTGCTGCGATCTGGCCCGCCGCGCGACCCAGGGCCTGCGCACCGCCCAAAGCCGCATTGCAATACAGTGTCTGTCCTACCGAACCGTCCCCTTCGACCAGGACATTGCGCGACAGGTCTCGCAGGCGTTGGGAATACTCCAGCGTACGCAGTTCCTCTGTCATCGAAACCAACACGTTTGAATCCGACCCGACCCCGAAACGACCACCGGCTTCAAGAAAGACGGCCCCATTGAAAGGGCCATCCCCCAAATTGGCCTCGGTGATCGGGCAAAGCCCCGCGACCGCGCCCGTTGCGGCCATATCGCGGGTTTCCTTTTCCGTCATATGAGTGGCGTGGATGAGGCACCAGCGATGGTTTACCGTTGCATTGCTCAGCAGCCATTCCACCGGGCGGGCGCCCAGACCCTCGTGAACCTGCTCAACTTCCATGGGTTGTTCCGCAATGTGGATATGGACAGGTCCCGTCTTTTTTGCGTCCAGAACCCGGGCAAGATCTTGTGGTGATGTCGCGCGCAAGGAATGTGGTGCAATGCCTATCTGACAGTCATCCGGCAGATCGCCCAGTGCCACTTGCGCTTGCTCGACCAACGCCAGATAGCGGTCTACATCATTGCCAAATCGTTGCTGTCCCGATTCCAACGGTTGCTCGCCGACCCCTGCGTAAGAATAAAGTACGGGCAGATGCGTCAGCCCGATTCCCGTCTCGGCCGCAGCAGCCATGATCCGCTGGGACAGCTCGGCAGGATTGCCATAAGGTGTGCCGTTTGGCTGGTGATGCAGATAATGGAATTCGCCAACCGAGGCGTAACCGGCTTCCTGCATCTCCATATAGACCAGAGCGGCGATCGCCTGCACCTGATCAGGCGTCAGGTGCGCAGTGAATCGATACATCAGTTCCCGCCACGTCCAGAAACTGTCGCGACCGGCCTTTCGATATTCGGTCATACCCGCCATCGCGCGCTGAAATGCGTGGCTGTGCAGATTGGCCAGCGCAGGCAGCAAAGTGTCGACGCAAGTATCGCCCTCTTGCGCCGTCGCGCCCTGTTGCAGCGAAACGATCAGCCCTTGCCTGATTTTTACCCGCAGGCTCGTAGCCCAACCGGTGCTCAATAATGCGCGATTAGCGAAGATAGCCATTTTTTACCTCATTTTATGCATAGACATATAAATGATAGAAATGTACTAGAAAAGCAGGAAATGCACGGAGGGTGCGAGTCACATGCAGACGCAAACGCAGGTTTTGACGGATCTTGACGCCGCAACGATGACCGCAGGCGGCGCGCCATACGGCTTGGTCCCGGATGCCGCGATCGCGTTGCAGGACGGGCGCATCGCATGGGTCGGCCCTGTTGCGGATCTTCCTCCTCGTTTCGCCGACCAGCCAAGGGCTCGAATGGGTGGGCGCCTGGTTACGCCCGCCTTGATCGATTGCCACACCCATGTGGTTCACGGTGGCCATCGCGCCGCAGAATTCGAAATGCGCCTGAACGGCGCAAGCTATGAAGAGGTCGCCCGCGCCGGGGGCGGGATCATCTCGACGGTAAAGGCCACGCGTGCAGCCGGAGTGGAGGAGTTGGTCGCACAGGCATTGCCGCGAGTTGATGCGATGCTGGCCGAAGGGGTATCGGTCATCGAAGTGAAGTCCGGTTACGGATTGGATGACAAGACTGAATTGAACATGTTGCGCGCGGCTCGGGCGTTGCCGGATCATCGTCCCGTCCGCGTTCTGACCAGCTTTTTGGGGGCTCATGCGGTGCCTCGGGACTATGAGGGCAGGGCGTCGGACTACATTCATCAGGTCTGCGTTCCCACGCTTCGCGCCGCTCATGCCGAGGGATTGGTCGATGCGGTCGATGCCTTCTGCGAAGGCATTGCCTTTCAACCCGAAGAGCTGATCCCGCTTTTTGATGTCGCGACAGAGCTTGGCCTGCCGATCAAGATCCACGCCGAACAATTGTCGAATTTGGGCGGCGCAAAACTGGCTGCCGGATACGGCGCCCTGTCGGCAGATCATATTGAGTACCTTGATGAAGCGGGTGTCCTGGATATGGCGCAGGCCGGTACCGTCGGCGTTATTCTGCCGGGGGCGTTCTACACACTGCGCGAAACACAGGCGCCACCGATTGACCTGTTGCGCCAGCACGGTGTGCCCATGGCGCTTGCCACGGATTGCAACCCCGGTTCGGCGCCGATGACCTCGTTGCTGCTTGCGATGAACATGGGCTGCACCCTGTTTCGCATGACGCCAGAAGAGGCCCTGCAAGGCGTGACGGTTCACGCGGCCCGTGCTCTCGGGGTGGCTGACTGCGGTCAGATCTCAGTCGGGCGGCGCGCTGATCTGGCGGTTTGGAATGTCGAACACCCCGCGGAATTGGCCTATCGCATCGGCTTCAACCCTCTTCATACCCGCATATTCGGAGGTATATTTTGACGACCCTCACCCTAACCCCGGGTACCGTTACCCTGTCGCAACTGGAACAGGTTTTTCGCGAAGAACGCGCTGTTCGGTTGGACCCCGCTTGCCGCCCGGCCGTCGAAGAAGCGCACAAGCGCATCGCCGATGCGGCGGCGGGAGAGGCCGCCGTATATGGCGTGAACACAGGGTTCGGGAAACTGGCAAGCGTCAAAATCGCGGCCGAGGACACAGCGACCTTGCAGCGCAACCTGATCCTCAGCCATTGCTGTGGTGTGGGCCCTGCGATCCCGCGCGCCCTTGCCAGATTGATGATGGTTCTGAAATTGCTGAGCCTGGGGCGCGGGGCCTCGGGGGTTCGGCCAGAAGTGATCATCCTGCTGGAAGGGATGTTGTCACAAGGTGTGACCCCGGTGATCCCGGCGCAGGGTTCGGTCGGGGCTTCGGGTGATCTTGCGCCCTTGTCCCACATGGCTGCCGTCATGATGGGCGCTGGTGAGGCCGAGTTTGGCGGCGATGTGATGCCCGGTGACGCTGCGCTGTCCAAAGCGGGTCTGCACCCGATCGAACTGGGCCCCAAAGAAGGGCTGGCGCTGATCAATGGCACCCAGTTTTCGACGGCCTTTGCACTGTCCGGCCTGTTTGGTGCGTGGCAGGCGGCGCAAAGCGCGCTGGTTACCTCGGCGCTGACGACGGATGCGATCATGGGTTCGACCGCCCCGTTGCAACCGGAAATCCACACGTTGCGCGGGCATCGCGGACAGATCGAGGCCGGCGTGACCATGCGGGCGCTGCTGGCCGGGTCGGTCATTCGTGAAAGCCATCGGGATGGCGATACCCGGGTTCAGGACCCGTATTGTATCCGCTGCCAGCCTCAGGTGGTGGGGGCCGCGATGGATGTTCTGAGGCAGGCCGCTACAACGCTGGAAATCGAGGCCAACGCGGCGACGGACAATCCTCTGGTTCTTTCGGAAACCGGCCTGATCGTTTCGGGCGGGAATTTTCACGCCGAACCCGTTGGGTTTGCCGCAGACATGATTGCGCTTGCCGTGGCCGAGATCGGAGCAATTGCGCAACGCCGCATCGCGTTGATCGTCGATCCGGCGCTCAGCTTTGATCTGCCGCCTTTTCTGACGCCCAATCCGGGCCTGAATTCGGGCTATATGATCGCTGAGGTGACGACCGCCGCACTGATGAGCGAAAACAAGCATCTGGCCAATCCATGCGTGACGGACTCGACGCCCACATCGGCCAATCAGGAAGATCACGTTTCGATGGCGGCCCATGGCGCGCGGCGATTGGGGCAGATGGTTGCCAATCTGGAACGCATTCTGGGTGTCGAACTGCTGTGTGCCACACAAGGGGTCGAGTTCCGCGCGCCGCTGCCTACGAGCGAAACGTTGCAGGCCGTGATGGCACGGCTGCGTGCCGTGGTGCCGGCCTTGGGGGACGATCGCTATATGGCACCCGAGATCGAAGCAGCCTCGGCCCTGATTGCCAGTGGTGAGATTGCCCGTGGCACGGGCATCGCCATGCCGGAACTTGGCGCATGAGCGGCCCGGTCGAGATTTCGCGCGGTGACGGTCCGATCGTGCTGGGTCTGCCGCATACCGGCACCCATGTTCCGGCCACGATCGAGGCCAAGTTGAATGCGCGGGGTCAAGCTCTAGCAGATACGGATTGGCATGTTCATACCTTGTATGAAGGACTTCTGCCCAGTGCGACCACGGTTCGGGCGATCTTCCACCGATATGTGATCGACGCCAACCGGGACCCGACGGGCGTGTCGCTTTATCCCGGCCAGAACACGACCTCTCTTGTGCCGCTGACGGATTTTGACGGCCAGGGCATTTGGGACATCCCGCCTTCGGAAAAGGATATCCTCGAACGACGGGAAGCTTTTCATGCACCGTATCATGCCGCCCTGAAGGCCGAGCTGGAACGCGTGAAGGCGGCGCATGGGGTTGCGGTGCTGTATGATTGCCACTCGATCCGCAGCCATATTCCTTTTCTGTTCGAAGGTACTCTGCCCGATATGAGCATCGGCACGAACAATGGGGCGACCTGCGCGCCGGAAATCGAAGCCATAGCGCATGAATTCGCGGCGTCCTCGCCCTGTACGGCTGTTCTGAATGGGCGGTTCAAGGGCGGATGGACAACGCGCCATTATGGGCGCCCCTCGGAAGGGGTTCACGCGATCCAGATGGAGCTGGCTCAGTCGACCTACCTGAAAGCTGAAGCGCCGCCCTGGGCTTTTGACACCGACAAAGCCGACCGCCTGCGCCGGTGGCTCAAAGACATTCTTGACGCTATCCATGACACTGCATTGGAGCTTGCCGGATGACCGATCCTCGCAAAAATACCCGTGACATCTATCCCCCGACAGGGCCCGAACTGAACGCCAAAAGCTGGATGACCGAAGCCCCGATGCGGATGCTGATGAACAATCTGCACCCTGATGTGGCCGAGAATCCGCATGAGCTGGTTGTCTATGGCGGCATCGGCCGCGCCGCGCGGACATGGAAAGATTTTGATACCATCGTTGCTAGCCTCAAGGACCTGGAGGAAGATGAAACGCTGGTGGTGCAATCCGGCAAACCGGTCGCCATCGTTCGGACGCATGCCGATGCACCTCGGGTGCTGATCGCGAACTCGAACCTCGTGCCGCATTGGGCCAACTGGGACCACTTCAACGAGCTCGATAAGAAGGGCCTGATGATGTACGGCCAGATGACGGCCGGTTCGTGGATCTATATCGGGACGCAAGGCATCGTTCAGGGCACCTACGAAACCTTCGCCGAGGCGGGACGCCAACACTATGACGGGGACCTGAACGGCAAGTGGATTCTGACTGGCGGTTTGGGCGGCATGGGTGGTGCGCAACCTCTGGCGGCGGTCTTTGCAGGGGCGTGTTGCCTGGCTGTCGAGTGCAATCCAGACAGCATCGATTTCCGCCTGCGTACCAAGTATCTCGACGAAAAGGCCGAGTCGCTGGACGAAGCGCTGGAAATGATCGACCGCTGGACCAGGGCGGGCGAGGCGAAATCGGTCGGTTTGCTGGGCAATGCGGCCGAGATTTTCCCCGAAATCTACCGGCGGATGCAGGCGGGCGGGATGCGCCCTGACATCGTGACCGACCAGACCAGCGCCCATGATCCGGTCAACGGCTATCTGCCATTGGGCTGGGGCATGGCGCAGTGGAAAGACAAGAGGGAAAGCGACCCCAAGGCCGTGGAAAAGGCAGCCCGAGCGTCGATGAAGCAACACGTGGCCGCCATGGTCGATTTCTGGAACGCGGGTGTGCCAACCCTGGACTATGGCAACAACATCCGGCAGGTGGCGCAGGACGAAGGTTTAGAAAACGCTTTTGCCTTTCCCGGTTTCGTGCCCGCCTATATCCGCCCGTTGTTCTGCCGCGGCATTGGCCCGTTCCGCTGGTGTGCGCTGTCGGGTGATCCCGAGGATATCTACAAAACTGACGCAAAGATGAAGGAACTGTTCCCCGAAAACACCCATCTGCACAACTGGCTAGACATGGCGCAGGAGCGCATCGCCTTTCAGGGCCTTCCCGCGCGCATCTGCTGGATCGGGCTGGGCGACCGCCACAAGGCTGGGCTGGCATTCAACGAGATGGTCAAATCCGGAGAACTGAAGGCGCCGGTCGTCATCGGTCGTGACCACCTCGACAGCGGCTCGGTCGCGTCGCCGAACCGTGAAACTGAGGCGATGAAGGACGGCTCGGACGCGGTGTCGGATTGGCCGCTGCTGAATGCGCTGGTCAATACCGCCTCGGGCGCGACATGGGTCTCGCTGCACCACGGAGGCGGCGTTGGCATGGGTTTCAGCCAACATGCGGGTGTCGTGATTTGTGCCGACGGAACCGATGCAGCGGCCAGACGTCTCGAACGGGTTCTGTGG
Source organism: Ruegeria sp. THAF33 (assembly GCF_009363615.1). Taxonomy (NCBI): domain Bacteria; kingdom Pseudomonadati; phylum Pseudomonadota; class Alphaproteobacteria; order Rhodobacterales; family Roseobacteraceae; genus Ruegeria; species Ruegeria sp. THAF33. Next base: position 306,421 of record NZ_CP045385.1, read on the forward strand.
AACGATCCGGCTTCTGGCGTCTGGCGTCACGCAGATGCGGGTTATGAGGATGCCAAGGCCTGCGCACGTGAACACGGGCTGCGTCTGCCGGGGATTCTGGGCTGATTTGCCATTCATCTTTGAATTTGTCTGCATGGCTTAGCGCTAACGTCTCATTTTCCGGTTTCGAACCGGGGATGTTTCCGCTAGGGCTAAGCCGTTAAGCAGCCCGCCAGGCTAACGACAACTGACAAAGGTGGCTCGCCCGTTGCTCGATATTGCACAAGTCCGCACTGTTCTTTCGGACGTCTATGACCTCGCCCCATCGGCCACGTTGGCCAATGAGATGAAAGACACGTTTGCCCGTATGGATCGTGTGATCAGCCCGCCGGATTGGGCGATCTATGCGCCCTATGTGCGGGCGATCAACGCGCTCAAGAAAGAGCGTAACGCCGTGATCCTTGGGCACAATTACATGACACCGGAAATCTATCATGGTGTGTCCGATTTCGTGGGTGACAGCCTGCAACTGGCGATCAAGGCCAGCGAGGTGGAAGAGGATGTGATCGTTCAGGCCGGGGTTCATTTCATGGCCGAGACATCGAAAATTCTGAGCCCCGGGAAAACGGTTCTGATGCCCGACATGGATGCGGGCTGTTCTTTGGCAGAATCGATTACTGCCGAAGGAATCGACGAAATGCGGGCCAAATACCCCGGCGCGCCGGTTGTGTCTTACGTGAACACCACTGCCGAGGTCAAAGCGGCCTCGGATATCTGTTGCACCTCGTCGAATGCCTTGCAGATCGTGAATGCGATGGAGAGCGACACGGTCATCATGACGCCGGATCAGTATCTGGCTCAAAACGTGGCCAATGAAAGCCACAAGAACGTGGTGTTCTGGCCCGGTTCCTGCATCGTGCATGAACAATACACCGCACAGGACCTGCGCGACTTCCGGGAATGGAACCCCGGAACGCGCCTGATTGCGCACCCGGAATGCCCGCCGGATGTGGTGGCCGAGGCGGATTATTCCGGTTCGACCAGCGGGATCATCAAATATGTGCATGATGAGAAACCCGAAAAGGCGATGCTGATCACCGAATGTTCGATGGCGTCGAACATCGCGGATGAACTGCCCGAGGTCGATTTCGTAGGGCCGTGCAATATGTGCCCGTACATGAAGAAGATCACGCTGGAAAAGATCCTCTATGCGTTGCACACGATGGACGGCCAGGTCGAGGTCGCTGAAGACGTGGCAGAAAAGGCCCGCAAATCTGTTCAGGCGATGATTGATCTGTCCCGCAAGCTCGGCATCTGATCGGCAATGACCGACATCACCACGGATCGCGTCGTTATTGTCGGGGCCGGGATCGGCGCGCTTTATGCTGCGCTGAAACTGGCGCCGCGCCCGGTGGTGGTCATCTCGCCTGATCCTTTGGGCGAAGGTGCAAGTTCGGCATGGGCGCAGGGTGGCGTGGCGGCGGCGATGGACCTGGCCGACAGCCCGGAAAGCCACGCCGTTGACACCGTCAATGCCGGGGCAGGCACCGTCGAGCCTGACGTTGCGGATTTGGTGACGCGAGAGGCGCGGGACTATATTCTGGACCTGACCACTTTGGGCACACCATTTGATCGCACCGAGGGTGGCGGGTATGTCCTGTCCCGAGAAGCCGCGCACAGTTTTGCCCGTGTCGTGCGGGTAAAGGGCGATCAGGCCGGCAGTGAAATCATGGCCGCCCTGATCGAGCGAGTGCGCGAAACTCCGTCGGTGCAGGTGTTGGAAGGGGTCCTTGCCGTTGCGCTGGAAGTGACGGATGGGCGCGTGTTGGGCGTGGTTTTGCAGGATGCCTCGGAAAACGGATCCGCGCCTGTGACGCTTCGTGCGCCTGCCGTATTGTTGGCGGGCGGCGGTTCTGGCGGGCTTTATGCCCTGACGACCAATCCGGCCCGCATCCGGGGGCAGGTCATCGGAATGGCCGCACGGGCGGGGGCGCTGATCGCCGATGCCGAATTCGTGCAGTTCCACCCCACGGCCATGGACGTGGGCGAAGATCCGGCCCCGCTGGCGACCGAGGCCCTGCGCGGAGAAGGGGCAATACTGATAAACAAGCACGGCGAGCGTTTCATGCAGGCCGTTCACCCTGATGCCGAGCTTGCCCCGCGCGACGTCGTGGCCCGAGCGATTTTTGCCGAGGTACAGGCCGGCAACCGCCCGATGCTGGACACCCGCAAGGCTTTGGGCGCGCAAATCAACGAACTTTTCCCGGCGGTTGCCGCATATTGCGCGCGCAACGGAATCGACCCGGTCCGGGATGCGATCCCGGTCGCTCCGGCAGCGCATTACCACATGGGCGGGATTGCCACAGGCACTGATGGCCGCGCGACGCTGGATCGGTTGTGGGTGTGCGGCGAGGCGTCTTCGACCGGCCTTCACGGCGCCAACCGGCTGGCCTCGAACGGTTTGCTCGAAGCGTTGGTGTTTGCACGCATCTGTGCCCAGGACATTGCGCGTTCGTTACCGGACACTTCCGCGTCGGAACCTGTGGCCCTTCGATTTGATCAAGCTGACATCCCTGATACGTCCGATGCGGTCAGTATGTTGCGCACGACCATGTCGCGCGATGTTGGCGTTGTCCGGGACCGCGCCGGGTTATGCCGGGCATTGCGCAGGATTGCCACGCTCGAAGAGCAGTATGGCACATGCCCGTCCTTCAGAAACATGTGTGCCACAGCAACCTTGATCGCCGCAGCGGCATTGCAGCGCGAAGAAAGCCGCGGCGCGCATGAGCGATCCGACTTTCCGGAAACTGCCGATGGCCCCGGCAAACGATCCCGGATGTATCTTAGCGACGCGCTGCACATTCGCGCCGAAGCCTGCAAGGAAATATCATGAGTTTTGCGACCCTGCCCGATCTGATCCTCGAACCCGTCATCCGCGCGGCGCTGATGGAGGATCTGGGAGCATACGGTGATGTGACCACCCGCGCCGTGATCCCACCGAACGCGACCTATACGGCCCGGCTGAATGCGCGTGAGGATGCCGTCGTTTCGGGCATGCAGGTGGCGACGATTGCGTTCCGGCTGGTCGACCCGACGCTTGAGGTTGAGGTGCATGTCAAGGATGGCCAGCCTTGTCGGCGCGGCGACACGCTGATGACCATCAAAGGTTCTGCGGCCTCGATCCTGTCGGGTGAGCGGGTCGCGCTGAATTTTGCCGGTCGTCTGACCGGTATTGCCACAAAAACTGCCAGCTTTGTTCAGCAGACAAAGGGCACGAATGCCCGCATGACCTGTACCCGCAAAACCACGCCCGGACTTCGCATCGTCGAAAAACAGGCCGTGCTGCATGGCGGCGGTTTCAATCATCGCTACTCTTTGTCCGACGCGATCCTGATCAAGGACAACCACATCGCCGCCGCCGGGGGTGTGCGTCAGGTTCTTGAGGCCGCCAAAGCGCAAGCCAGCCACATGATGGCCGTCGAGATCGAAGTCGATCGACTGGACCAGCTGGCCGAAGTCCTCAGGATTGGCGGCGCGTCCGTCGTATTGCTGGACAACATGGATGACGAGATGCTGCGCGAAGCGGTTGCCATGGTGGACGGGCGGATGAAGACCGAAGCCAGCGGTAATGTGACGTTGGATCGGGTTGCATCAATTGCGGCGGCTGGGGTCGATTACATCTCGTCCGGGGCGCTGACGCATTCCGCCCGAACCGTTGATCTGGGTCTTGATTTCTGAAAAATTTCTGAAAAGCGCGGCATTTCCGCTTGATTTGGGATCGTTTGCGCCAACACGGTTGCGCCTTCAGGTTTTATCGATAATAAATCCACGGCAACGCAAGCTGCAGGAAGTTTTATAGATAAAATGATCATCCCTCATTCCGGCTGGACCCGAAAGTCTGCGCAAGCTGTTCATGACCTCCCGTTGATGGACCTTCTGTTCCGGGCACAGACCGTGCACCGCGAGAACTTTGATCCGAACAAGATCCAGACCTCTAAGCTGCTGTCGATCAAAACCGGCGGGTGCGCCGAGGATTGCGCCTATTGCTCGCAATCGGCCCGCAACGGATCCACCCTGCCTGCATCGAAGCTGATCGAGGTTCAGCGTGTACTGGCCGAGGCCAAAAAGGCCCGCGACGGTGGCGCGACCCGGTTCTGCATGGGGGCCGCCTGGCGCGAGCCCAAGCCGCGCGATATGCCTGCCCTGATTGCCATGGTGGAAGGCGTCAAGGCGATGGGCATGGAAACCTGCATGACGCTGGGCATGCTGGATGACACCCAGGTGGTTCAACTGCGCGATGCCGGGTTGGACTATTACAACCACAATATCGACACGTCCGAACGCTATTATTCCGAAGTGATCACCACCCGTACTTTCGCGGACCGGATCGACACGATGAACCGGGTGCAGGAAGCCGGAATCAAGGTCTGCTCGGGTGGTATTCTGGGGATGGGTGAACACACTGGTGACCGTATCGATATGTTGCTGACTTTGGCCAACATGACCCCGCCGCCAGATTCGGTGCCGATCAACATGCTGATGCCACAGGCTGATACCCCGCTGGCTGATGCGGAACCTGTTGATCCAATCGACTTTGTGCGGATCATCGCAACCGCTCGCATCCTGATGCCTAAAGCCTATGTTCGGTTGTCCGCCGGGCGCAGCGACATGAGCGACGAGATGCAGGCGATGTGCTTCTTCGCCGGAGCAAATTCCATCTTTGTCGGTGAAACTCTTTTGACGGCGGAAAACCCCGAAGAAGACACCGACTCGATCCTGTTTGCAAAACTTGGCCTTCAGGCCGAAACGGCTGAAGACCATAAGCGCACGGAAGCCGCCGAATGAAAGCAGTCGAACGACTGGAATCCATGCTGGGTGCGCTGGAAGCCAGGCACCGCCGCCGGGTTTTGATCCCGGCGCGCGGGCTGGATTTTGCGTCCAACGACTATTTGGGCTTGGCCGGGTCAAGCCTGTTGCAAGAGGCCGCACAGGCGGCGCTGGCCCGCGGCGTGCCCGTAGGCTCGGGCGGCTCGCGGCTGCTGCGGGGAAATCACCCAGAGCATGAGGCGCTGGAACACGAAGCAGCTGCGTTCTTTGGGGCCGAGGCCGCATTGTTCATGGGGGGAGGGTTTCAGGCCAATCAGGCAATCTTTTCCACCCTTCCGGCTGCCGAGGATCTGGTTTTGTATGACGAACTGGTTCACGCCAGCGCCCATGAGGGGATGCGCACCAGCCGAGCGGACCTGCGCGCTTTTCGTCACAACGACGTCGCGGATGCGCGCAACGTTCTGACCGAATGGCGATCCGCTGGTGGGTCGGGTCAGGTGTGGGTCGCCGTTGAAAGCGTCTATTCCATGGAGGGCGATCTGGCTCCGCTGGAAGATTTGTCATGTTTGGCGCGTGAAGCCCAAGCTGTTCTGATCGTGGATGAGGCGCACGCCACCGGCGTTTTCGGGGCAAATGGCAAAGGTTTGGCGCATGATCTGAACGCTGACCTTCTGACCCTGCACACCTGCGGCAAGGGGCTTGGAGTTTCCGGCGGGCTGATCTGTGGCCCGCGGGCGATGATCGATACCCTGATCAACCGCGCACGGCCCTTTATCTTTGCAACGGCGCCGTCCCCTCTGAATGCTGCGCTGGTACGGGCTGTCCTGCGTGAATTGGCCGGGAATGACGATTTGGTCACTGCTGCACGCAAACGTCTGCGCCATGCACATGAGGCGGCCCGCGAAACAGGGTTGCCTGACGCGGCCTTGAACAGCCAGATCATTCCCGTCGTTCTTGGGGACGAGGTCCGCACGATGGCGATGGCACAGGCATTGCAACATCAGGGGTTCGACATTCGCGGCATTCGCCCGCCCACCGTTCCAAAAGGTACATCCCGTCTGCGCGTCTCGATCACCGGGAATGTCAGTCCTGAGGACATTTCGGCCCTGTTTGCAACCATCTCCAGCCATCAGTCGGAGGCCGCATGAGCGCTCTGGTCATTGTCGGAACCGACACGGGCGTCGGAAAAACAGTTTTTTCGGCTGGCCTGACGGCGGCCCTGAACGCCACTTACTGGAAGCCGGTTCAATCGGGGCTCGAGGATGCGACGGACACGGAAACCGTCTGCACCTTGTCCGGTGTGGACGTGTTGCCCGAGGCGTATCGCCTGAACATGCCTGCCTCACCCCATCTTTCTGCCGAGGATATGGGCATAGAGATCGATCTGTCCCGGCTCGCGCTGCCGCAAGTTGACGGGCCGCTGGTTGTGGAAGGGGCAGGGGGGCTGATGGTGCCTCTGAACCGCAAATCCTACTATCTGGATCTGATTGCCCAATGGCAGGCCCCGGTCGTTCTGGTCGCACGCACGGCGTTGGGAACGATCAACCACACCACGTTGTCCTTGATGGCGCTTCGAAGCGCTGGGTGCGAGGTGGTCGGCGTTGCCTTTGTCGGAGATCCGGAGCCCGACGTGGAACAAACCATCGTCGAAATGAGCAAGGTGCGACACCTCGGACGTCTGCCTTATCTTGGCGACCTGACGCAGCAGGGTTTGTCAGATGCCTTCTCGTCCATAGACGTGGCGACCATACGGAGGTTTCTGTGACCCCGCTGGAGTTTGACGCCCGCCACCTTTGGCATCCCTATACCAACGTGGCCGATCCCGGTGCGATGCATCTCATCGACCGGGCCGAGGGCGTGTATCTTTACCGGGAGGACGGCGCAAAGATGATAGACGCCATGTCGTCATGGTGGTGCGCCATTCACGGCCACAAGCATCCCGAAATTACGTCCGCCATGCAGTCCCAGCTGGAAAAGATGCCTCATGTGATGTTCGGGGGGCTGACACACCATCCGGCCATTGATCTGGGGCGCAGGATGGTCGACATGTTGCCCGAGGGGCTGGATCGCATTTTCTATTGCGACAGTGGGTCTGTTTCGGTCGAAGTGTCGATGAAGATGGCGGTGCAGTATCAAATGGCCCATGGCCGCATCCGCAAATTCGAATTTGCCACAATTCGGGGCGGCTATCACGGTGACACGTGGAAAGCGATGAGCGTCTGTGACCCAGTGACGGGTATGCACGGGCTGTTCCGAGGGGCTTTGTCGATCCAGCACTTCCTGCCGCGTCCCCAAGTTCGGTTGGGGGATGACTGGCCCGAAGATCCGGCGCTGAACGGATTAGAGGCGCTGGAGCGACTGTTGGCCGACAAGGGCGATCACCTCGCGGCCCTGATCCTTGAGCCCGTGGTTCAAGGTGCCGGGGGCATGTATTTCTATCATCCCCAATGGCTGCGCGCGGCACGCGCCATGTGCGATGCCCATGACGTGCTGATCATTTTTGACGAGATCGCAACCGGATTTGGCCGAACCGGCAAGCTGTTCGCCACCGATCATGCGGGCATAACCCCGGATATAATGTGTCTGGGCAAGGCATTGACCGGGGGGCATATCTCGTTTGCTGCTACCGTGACCAGCAAGCAGGTGGCGTATGGCATTGGCAACAGTGAGGCCGGAGTGTTCATGCACGGCCCGACCTATATGGCCAACCCTCTGGCCTGTGCCGCTGGTTCGGCCAGCCTCAGACTGCTGGCCGAGGGGGACTGGCAGCGCCAGGTGGCCGATATCGAAGACCAGATGCGGACCGAACTGGAGCCAGCGCGCAGTTTGCCGGGCGTTGCAGATGTCAGGGTTCTTGGCGCTATTGGCGTTATCGAAATGAAGGAAACGGTTGATCCTTCGGTTGCTCATCGGCTGGCCCCTGAAACCGGAGTGTGGCTGCGCCCCTTTGCGCGAAACATCTATTGTATGCCGCCTTACATTGTTTCACCTGATGAGCTCGGCCGGATCACCAGCGCGATGGTCGCTTTAGCCGGGGGGCAGCAATGAAACACCAGTGGCTGGCGCAATCGGATGACAGCAAGCTGACACTGGTCTTCGGGGGGTGGGCGCTGGGTGCTGCCCCGTTCCGCGGGCTGACCGGAGGCGGATCTGTTCTGCTGGTGGATGACTATACCCGGCTCGATGATCCCTTGCCCGATCTGGCCGGGTTTGACCGCGTCGAAATGCTTGCGTTTTCCTTCGGTGTCGCATCCGCGGCCCATTGGCTGGCCAGCACAGGGTTTCGCCCTGACCGGCTGGTTGCCGTCAGCGGTACGTTGCATCCTGCCTGCGCAGACCGGGGCATCGCGCCCGATATTGTCCGGGCCACGGCGGATCAGCTGTCATCGGCAAGTTTCGTCAAGTTTTGCCGACGCGCCGGACTGTCTGCTGACATACCTGAACTGGACATCGAGCGGGCAAGAAAGGAACTTCACGCGGTCATCGAACGTGGCTCGGCGCCTGATCCCGGCTTTGATCGGGTTTGGATATCAGAGCGGGACCGGATCATTCCGACCAATGCTCAGAGGGCGGCCTGGGCCGCAACCCCGGATGTGGTCAAGGGCGTTGCCGCTCCGCACGTGCCATTTGAACCGGGCCAAAGCTGGGCGGAGTGGATGTCATGACGGCGCAATTGGCGGACAAGGTTCAGCGAAGCTTCAGCCGAAGCTTCCAGACTTACAACGATACAGCCAGCCAGCAGGCCTGGGTTGCTCGCAAGCTGGTTTCCGAGATGCGCCGGGTTGGCGCGCCGAACCGGTTTGATGTGGCCTTCGAGCTGGGATGCGGCACTGGCCATCTGACCCGGTTGCTGCGGCAGAACTTTGACCTTCCCGATCTTCACCTGAACGATATCGCGCCGCAGGCTCGGGCGACGGCAGATGCGGAAAATGCGGCCTTCATTGCCGGAGACGCCCGCCTGGTCGAATGGCCCGCAAAGCTGGATTTGGTCGCATCGGCCTCGATGATCCAATGGATGGAGGATCCGGCCGGTTTGCTGCAACAGGTTGCCGAGGCGCTTGAACCCGGAGGATGGCTGGCGATTTCCGGGTTCGGTCCATTGCAATATCAAGAGCTTGCGCAAATCGGATCGACAGCCCGTGCACCGGGCCTATTCCTGCCTGACACCTTTGCAACCGCCATAGATGGGCAGTTTAAGATTCTGACGGTTGGCCAAAGTGTTCGGCCATCCTATTTTGACACGCCCAGAGATGTACTGAAACATTTGCGCAGTACAGGGGTAAATGGCCGGGCTCAGGGTGCATGGACCCGGTCCACCTTGGCCCGGTTCGAAGCTGACTACGTTCAGAAGTTCGGAGCTGACGGCAGGGTTCCTCTGACTTACCACCCGGTGTGGGTCATTGCCGAAAAGCGTTAGGCGCTTATTCGGCGACGACAAGGTCGATTTCATTCGCCGATAGCATCTGGCAGATATCCTCGGGCGGGATCACATCGGTAAAGAACAGATTGATCTTGTCGGCAGGTTCCAATGTGACCGGCGCGCGCTTTCCCAGCTTTTCGCCATCGGCCACGACAATGCGGACCTGTGCGTTTTGAATGGCGACGCGGGCCAAGTTTGCTTCTTGCAGGTCGTGCAGCATAAAGCCCGGGTCCGCGTTGACCGCCCCGACTGAAAGAACGGCGAAACGGACGTTCAAACGTTTGATCAGGTCCTGAGCTTCAACGCCGAATGCGCCCCCATCGTGCGACCGCAGCTCGCCACCAGCCATGAACACCCGGTTGTTGTTTCGTGAAGCCAATGCCTGAGCGACAAAAACCGAGTTCGTCACGACAAAGAGATCGCTGTGGTTGCAAAGCGCCTGCGCCACATAAGCGGTAGTAGAGCCGATATCGAGGAAAACGGAGTCGCCGTTACTAATGACCTCGGCAACCGCCTTCGCCAGCTTCTCTTTCGCGTCAACCTTCTTGTCCAGGCGGCTTTGCAGCGACGGTTCCAGAATGTCTTCGAGAAGATGAACCCCGCCATGGACCTTGCGCACGATGCCGCGTTCTTCCAGATTGCGGACGTTTCGCCGAATGGTTTCCAGGCTGACCCCAAGTTCATTCGCCAGAACGCTTACCCGGCACGACCCGCCCGCGCGAAAAAGGGCGCGCAGGATTTCTTCTTCTCGTTGGTTTGTGGTTGGCAGGTTCATGTTTCGCGCTCTGATGGCATTGTCATAAGGGACGTTAAGCCATACCACAATACCCACATAAAGCAACGCTGCACGAGAGAAAGGCTTAAAAAACTTGCCTTGATCAGGAAAAAGTGTGGCTTTACGTGGTTTTTATTGACACAAAACCCCACGATGTGGTCGTCTGTACTCAATACCACCGATTCATCGAAAAAAATCACGACAGGGAGAAGGTGTTATGAATTGTAAAATGGGAATTTCCGCGCTGGCCATCATGGCCGCCGGAGCCGCAACAACTGCATGGGCTGTTGAGTCCACGGACCCAATCAAACTGACGCTGCACGACTGGTCGGGGCAGTTGATCAATACCAAGATCATGGGTTCGATCCTGGAAGAAGCCGGGTACAACGTTGAATATGTTCAGGCGGATTACATTGCTCAGTTCGCCGGTCTGAAAACGGGTGACCTGCATCTGGCAATGGAAATCTGGGAAACGACCGGACGCGAAGCGCTGGACGAGGCAACCGGCACCGGCAAGGTCGTCAATGTCGGCGAAACCGGCCTGATGGCGATCGAAGAATGGTGGTATCCCAGCTACATGAAGGAACGGTGCCCGGGATTGCCGAATTGGGAGGCGCTGAAAGACTGCGCCGAGGAATTCGCGACGGCGGAAACTGCTCCGAACGGGCGTTATGTCGGCGGCCCGGTGACCTGGGGCGGCTTCGATGACGAGCGTGTCGAAGCGCTTGAACTGGATTTCGAAGTCGTCCATGCGGGCACCGACGCGGCCCTGTTCGCAGAATTGGAATCCGCTTATCAAAGACAGGATCCAATTGTTCTGTGGGTCTACGTCCCGCATTGGGCGCCGGCGAAATACGAAGGCGAGTTTGTCGAGTTCCCGCCATTTACGCCAGAGTGTTACAGCGACCCTTCTGTCGGCGTGAACCCGAACATGGCCTATGATTGCGGCAAACCGCGTGGCCCGATCTGGAAAGCAGCCTGGTCTGGCCTGCAAGAAAAATGGCCGGGCGCTTATGACATCATCGAAGCCTACAAAATCAACAATGATGAAATGAGCGCCTTGGTTGGCAAGGCCGACCTGGACGGCGTGGAAATCGACAGCGTTGTTGCAGAGTGGATGGAGACCAACAAAGACCGCTGGTCTGGTTGGATCTCGAAGTAATCCACTGGCCAGAGCGGGCCTGTCGCTCTCTCGGACCGCTCTGGCCTTTTTCGCGAATGAACCGGACCACCCTGATGCCCCCCAAGACCAAACTGTCGTGCCGAAACGTCTGGAAGCTTTATGGCCCCAACGCAGATCGGTTGCTGCGGACAACCCCCGAACCTACGGCAGAAGAAATTCGCAAGGCAGGCGTGATCGGCGCAGTGCGCAACGCCAATATCGAGATCTCGGAAGGTGAGATTTTCGTCATCATGGGCCTGTCGGGGTCCGGCAAATCCACTCTGGTTCGGTGTTTGTCTCGGTTGATCGAACCAACCGCCGGAGAAGTTCTGTTCGACGATGCTGACCTCTTGCGTGCCAGCGAGAATGAGCTGATCGAAATCCGGCGTCACAAGATGGGCATGGTGTTCCAGCATTTCGCGTTGCTGCCGCATTTGACCGTTTTGCAGAATGTGATGTTTCCGTTGACGATTCAGGCCACACCCAAACCCGAAGCCGGCGCCAAGGCCCGCGAGGTGGTGGAACTGGTCGGTTTGAAAGGGCGCGAGGATTATTACCCGCGTGAGCTGTCCGGGGGCCAACAACAGCGCGTCGGCATCGCCCGTTCCTTGGTGACCGAGCCTGATCTATGGTTTCTGGACGAGCCGTTCTCGGCCCTCGATCCGCTGATCCGGCGCGAGATGCAGGATGAATTCCTTAGGTTGCAGGAGCGGTTGCACAAGACCATCGTTTTCATCACCCATGATTTCGAAGAGGCCGTTCGCCTGGCCGACCGCATCGCCATCATGAAGGACGGAGAGGTGATCCAGATCGCCACGCCGGAAGAGCTGGTGATGCACCCGGCCACAGACTATGTGGCTGAATTCACGAAACATATTCCCCGTTCAAAGGTCCTGACCGTCGGCGGTGTCATGACCTACGGCGCTGTGGGCGAGGGCGATCCGATCTCTCAATCCACACGCATCTCGGACGTGGCGGAACGGATTATCGCGGCAGATGCGCCGATCGCCGTCGTGGATGCAGAGGGCCAACCCGTCGGAGCGATTGACCGCAAGGCCGTTGCGCATGTGCTGTTCGGCGGCGGAGACACGGCATGATCCGCCTGACCCGCAGCCAGATGGCAATTCTGCTGCTTGTTCTGATCACCATCGTGCTTGGCTATTTCGGTCGTGATTTGAGCAAGGCGCTGGATGCGCGCTGGTTGACCAAGTTCCCTTCGGCCTGGGTGATCCCGTTCAAAACCTACATTTCCTCGGCGATGACATGGCTGATCGAGGATGCCGCCATCGGGCCGGTGTCCTTCACCGATGTCACCCGCGCCATCGCGTGGTTGATCGAGCAGCCCTACAATCTGGTATTGGCCCTGCTGGCCGACGGCTTTGTCAGCGGTCAGGGAAATGACGCGCAGGTCATCCTGCCTGCGATCAGCTGGATCGTGGTCATCACCGCCGTTGTCGCCTTGGGTCAATATTGCCGTGACTGGGGATTGGCCGCTCTGGTCGGGGCCTGCTTCGTCTATCTTGCAGTTTTCGGACAATGGGACAGCGCCATGGTGACGCTGGCCTCGGTCCTGATCGCGGTGCCGATTGGAGCGGGCGGCGGGTTGCTGTTGGGCATTCTCGCCTATCGCCATCCGCTTTTTGAAAAGATCATCTCACCAATCCTGGACCTGATGCAGACGATCCCGATCTTTGCCTATCTGGTGCCGATCCTGTTCATGTTTGGCTTTGGCCCGATCTCTGCCTTGGTCGCGACGATCATCTATGCGACCCCGCCGATGGTGCGGATCACAACGCTGGCGCTGAAAGGTGTGGATCCTGAGATTCTGGATTTCGGACGCATGGCGGGCACGACCCGGCGGCAGTTGATGTGGCGTGTGCTTGTGCCCTCGGCCAGCCACAGCCTGATGGTGGGCGTCAATCAGGTGATCATGCTGACCCTGAACATGGTCATCATCGCCTCGATGATCGGGGCTGGGGGGCTGGGCTTTGACGTCCTCGCCGCGCTCCGCCGTCTGGACATTGGGGCAGGGTTCGAAGCCGGCATCGCCATCGTGGTACTGGCCATCGCCGTCGACCGTCTGAGCCAGGCCTTTGCCGAACGGATGGGGCAGGTGCATCATGAGGTCCCCGGCTCGTGGATCGCGCGTCATCGGCGGACGGTTCTGGTTGTGGTCCTGATGCTGCTGACCTGGGTGCTGGGACAGTTCTCGCCTCTGTTGCTGGAATATCCTGAAAGTCAGACCATTACCACCGGCGCGTTCTGGGACAACACGGTCGAATACCTGAACGTCAACTATTTCGACACGTTCGAGGCCATCAAGGTTTTCTTCCTGACCTGGTTCATGATCCCGATCAAAACTGTTCTGCTGGGCATCCCGTGGCCATGGGCCATCGCGATGCTGTTCCTGTTGGGCTGGCACGCAGGCGGTTGGCGGCTGGCGTTGCTGTGTGGCGGAATGGCCTCGCTGATACTTGTGTCGGGCCTGTGGTCAAAGGCGATGGTGACAGTGTATCTGTGCGGCGCATCTGTCATTCTGGCGACGCTGATCGGGGTGCCTCTGGGTGTTCTGGCGGCACTGAACAAACGCGCTGGAACGGCCATCAACCTGCTGATCGACACGCTGCAAACCCTGCCCAGCTTTGTTTATCTGATCCCTGTCGTCATGCTGTTCCGGGTCGGCGATTTCACCGCCCTGATTGCCATCGTTCTCTATGCGCTGGCCCCGGCGGTCCGTTATGCCGCCCATGGTGTGCGCTCGGTAAGTGAGGAACTGATCGAGGCGGGTCTGGTTTCGGGCTGCACCCGCAAACAACTGCTGCGCCATATCCGCCTGCCGATGGCGTTGCCTGAAATCCTGCTGGGCGTCAATCAGACGATCATGCTGGCGCTGTCGATGCTGGTGATCACCGCCCTCGTCGGCACCCGCGATCTGGGGCAGGAGGTCTATATCGCCCTGACCAAGGCCGATACCGGCCGCGGTCTGGTGGCCGGCCTGTCGATTGCCTTCATCGCCATCATCGCTGATCGGTTGATCAATGCCAGTGCCCGCCAGGCCCGCATCCGCTTTGGACTGGAGAGTTGATATGAGCCATCCCGACCTGATGACCCGCATCCGCGCTCTGCCGATCTGGCAGGGAGAGATCGAGGCCACTCCGCTGACCGGTGGCATCACCAATGTGAACTACAAGGTCACGGACGGCAGCGGGTCTTATGTGGTTCGTGTGGGCGACGACATCCCCCTGCATCAGGTGATGCGGTTCAATGAGCTGGCCGCCAGCAAAGCAGCCAATGCGGCGGGTCTGTCGCCTGCCGTGCTGCATTCCTCGGGCGATTTGACAGTGCTGGAATTCATCGAAAGCCGCACATTGACGGAAGAAGATGTACGCCACCCGAACATGCTGCCCCGAGTTCTGGAATTGGTGAAGGCCTGTCATGTCGAAGTGCCGAAACACCTGCGCGGGCCGTCGCTGGTATTCTGGGTGTTCCATGTCATCCAGGACTATGCCGCAACGCTAACCGAAAATGACAGCGCCCATGCAAAGCTGATCCCCGATCTGATAGACGCAGGCACGCTGCTGGAACGTGAGGCAAGGCCGTATGACATCGTGTTCGGCCATAACGACCTGCTCTGCGGCAATTTTCTGGACGACGGCAACCGCCTTTGGCTGATCGATTTCGACTATGCCGGGTTCAATTCTCCGCTGTTCGATCTGGGCGGGCTGGCGTCGAACAATGGCCTGTCGTCTGAACAGGAAGACTGGGTGTTGGAGAGCTATTTTGAAGCCCCGGTCACCGACGATCTGCGCCACCGCTATGCGGCGATGAAATGTGCCTCGCTGCTGCGGGAAACCATGTGGAGCATGGTGTCCGAGATCACCTCGGATATCGACTTTGATTACGCAGCCTACACAGCTGAAAACCTGGCGCGGTTCCGCGCGGCCCTTACCGATTTCAAAAATACCTGAGGACAGACATGACCGACCTTCCGACAACAGCCAAAGCCGTCATTATCGGTGGCGGGATCATCGGCTGCTCGACCGCGTATCACCTGGCCAAGCTGGGCTGGACGGATACGGTGCTGCTGGAGCGCAAGAAGCTGACCTCGGGCACCACCTTCCACGCCGCGGGTCTGGTGGGGCAGTTGCGTTCGAACGCCAATATCACGCAATTGCTGGGTTATTCCGTCGATCTGTACAACAAGATCGAAGAGGAAACAGGGCTTGGCACTGGCTGGAAGATGAACGGCGGCTTGCGTCTGGCCTGCAACGAAGAGCGCTGGACCGAGGTGAAACGCCAGGCCACTACGGCGCATTCCTTTGGTCTGGACATGCAGCTTCTGACCCCATCCGAGGCGCAGCAGCTTTGGCCCTTGATGGATGTCTCTGACGTGATCGGCGCGGCTTATCTGCCGACAGACGGTCAGGCGAACCCGTCAGATATCACGCAGGCATTGGCCAAGGGCGCCCGCATGGCCGGGGCGAAGATATTCGAAGATACCAAAGTCACCGATATCGAAATCGAAGATGGCAAAATTCGTGCGGTAATCACCGAGCAAGGTCGGATCGAGTGTGAAAAGGTGATCTGCTGCGCCGGGCAATGGTCCCGCACCTTTGCCAGCCGCTTTGGCGTCAACGTTCCTCTGGTTCCGATGGAGCACCAGTACATGGTGACTGAACCTTTCGACGTGCCCGGCAATCTGCCCACTCTGCGCGATCCCGACCGGCTGACCTACTACAAGGAAGAAGTCGGAGGTCTGGTCATGGGCGGCTATGAGCCGAACCCGATCCCCTGGGCCACCAAGGGGATTCCGCAAGGTTTCCACTATACCCTTCTCGACAGCAACTTCGATCATTTCGAACAGCTTATGGAACTTGCGCTGGGTCGCGTGCCCGCGCTGGAAAACGCCGGCGTCAAGACGCTGACCAACGGGCCGGAAAGCTTCACGCCCGACGGCAATTTCATCATCGGCGAAGCGCCCGAGTTGAGGAATTTCTTCGTCGGTGCGGGCTTCAATGCCTTTGGCATCGCGGCTGGCGGTGGTGCGGGCATGGCGCTGGCAGAATGGGTGCACAAGGGTGAGCCGCCCTTCGATTTGTGGTCTGCCGATATCCGCCGCTTTGGCCGCCCGCATTTCGACACCGACTGGGTTCGCACCCGTACCGTCGAGGCATATGGCAAACACTACACAATGGGTTGGCCGCATGAGGAACATGACTCGGGCCGCCCCTGCCGAAAATCGCCGCTTTATGACACGCTGAAAAAGCAGGGCGCTTGTTTTGGCGAGAAACTGGGCTGGGAACGCCCCAACTGGTACGCGGACGCGTCAAAGGGCGAGGTGCCCAAGGATGAATACAGCTTTGGCCGCCAGAACTGGTTTGATGCCGTCGGGCGGGAACATAAAGCGGCACGTGAAGCGGCTGTGTTGTTCGATCAGACCTCTTTCGCCAAATTCGCCCTCAAGGGCCCCGATGCTTTGGCAGCGATGAACTGGATCTGCGCCAATGATGTGGACAAGCCGGTTGGCGCGCTTGTCTATACCCAAATGCTGAACGACAAGGGCGGGATCGAGTGTGACCTGACCGTTGGGCGCGTGGCCCATGATGAGTTCTATATCGTCACCGGCACCGGCTATGCCACCCATGACTTCGACTGGATCAACCGCAGCATTCCCGAGGGCATGAATTGCCAGCTTTTCGATATCACCTCATCGAATGCGGTTCTGTCATTGATGGGGCCAAAATCACGTGAGATTCTGGCGCCGGTGACGCGCGATGACGTCTCGAACAGCGGGTTCAAGTTTGGCACGATCCGCACCATCGGCATCGCCGGGTGCCCGGTTAAGGCGCTGCGCGTGACTTATGTGGGTGAACTGGGCTGGGAACTGCACCTGCCGGTGGAATATGCACAGACCGTGTATGACGCCTTGATGGAGGCAGGGCGCCCGCATGGATTGATCAATGCGGGCTACAGGGCGATTGAATCGCTGCGTCTTGAAAAAGGCTATCGCGCCTGGGGCTCGGATATCGGGCCGGATCATACGCCGTTCGAAAGCGGCTTGGGCTGGGCCGTGAAACTCCGGAAAAATATTGATTTCAAAGGGCGCGCCGCCTCTGAGGCGCAAAAAACCGGCGGCGTAAAGAAGATGCTGGCATGTTTCACGGTTGACCCCGAGGTTGTTCTTCTGGGGCGTGAAACAATCTATCGGAATGGCGAAAGGGTCGGATGGCTGACTTCGGGCGGCTATGGTTACACCGTCGAAAAGTCGATCGGCTACGGTTACATCCGAAACGCCAACGGTGTCGACGCACAATACGTCACATCAGGGACATATGAATTGGATGTCGCCACTCAGAGGGTTCCTTGCGAAGTGACGCTGCAACCGCTTTACGACCCGCAGATGAGCCGGGTGAAGACCTGACCCGAGGGTGCAAGAGCAGATCTACCGACACACGCACGGCGATCGGAACACATGGGGAAAGCATGCAAACAGGGCAAATCCGCCCCGAGTGTCCGAATGTTCGTCGAATCTGACGGATTTCGATCCATAAGCCATTGATAAAGTTTCAGTATTGTCACACCTCATGCCCATCTGAAAACTGAACTGCAAGACTTCTCATTCAGCTTTCAGGGCAAACAACCTTTCATCCGTCGGAGATTGGATGACTTCAGCCGAAAGGACCGGAAATGGTAACCCCAGATGCGTTGACTGAGCATGCGATGAAGATTGCTGATATTACCTCGGAGTCCGCGATGCGGTTTTTTCGGGGGTCTTTGGGCATTGAATTCAAACAGGATGAAAGCCCGGTGACGCAGGCCGACAAGGCAGTTGAGGCAGAAGTACGCTCTTACCTGAAACAGCATTTTCCCGGACACGGCATCTTTGGCGAAGAGCACGGGCAAGAAGCAGGCGACGGGCTTCATATGTGGGTGATTGACCCGATTGACGGAACCCGTTCGTTTCTGTCCGGCCATCCTTTGTTCGGGTTCCTTTTGGCGCACCTTGTGGATGGGCGCCCTCGGTTGGGCCTAGTCGGAATGCCGGCCTTACATGAGACCTATTTGGGTGTGGTCGGTGACGGCGCCAGCCTGAACGGGCAACCGATAGAGGTGTCGAACACCACGCGTCTGGATCAATCGGTTTTGTACGTGAATGAAGGCGACAAAATTTATCGCGATCATCCTGACCTGTTCAGCCGGCTGATGAATGCAGGGCAGACGCGCCGATTTGCCTATGATTGTTATCCCCATGCCTTGCTTGCTTCGGGCCATGTCGATGCTGTGGTGGATTACGATCTGCAACCTTATGACTATCTGGCGCTCTCACCTCTGATCACGGCTGCTGGCGGAGTGATGACCGATTGGCACGGGCATGCGTTAACCCTCGATTCAGATGGCGCGGTCGTTTCCGCCGCAACCCCTGAACTGCATGCTGAACTGCTTGACCTCATCAATGTCGAAAAATGACAGTGTTGCGCAACCTTGGAAAACTATCTCCCGCGATCAGATTTGAACAAATACAAAAAGACAAAAAGTGATCCTATCGACGTTGTGACGATTCCCACGGGCAACTCCTGCGGAGCCAGAAGAAGGCGTGACAAGATATCGGACAATGTCAGCAGAATCGCGCCCACGATCGCCGAGACGATCAACAGGTTTCGGTGCAGAGTTCCGGCGATGCCGCGTGCAATATGAGGCACCATCAGCCCGACAAAGCCGATGACACCGGCAACGGAAACGAAACTGGCGGTCGCCAATGCGGCAACGAAAAACATGCTGAACCGCAGTCCTTGAACGGGAATACCCAGTGACGAGGCTGTGAAATCCCCGGTCAGCAGCGCGTCAAGCCACCGGCTGCGGTAAAGTGAATAGCTCAGGATCAGGCCCAGTCCGATCAGGACAAGCGGGAATGTTTCCCATCTTGCCAGTCCCAGGCCGCCAAGCATCCAGAATATCACCGAATGAGCAGCGCGATTGTCGCCAGAGAAAATCAGGTAGTTGGTGATCGCGGAAAACAGAAAGGACACCGCCAGGCCAGCCAGGATCAGTTTTTCGGGTGCGCTTGTACGCAAGCCCTGAACCAGCGCCAGAACAATGCCGGAGGCGATCAGACCACCGCAAAATGCTGCCAACGGTAACGTCCAGATTCCCAGAACATCACCCGTGACGGTGATCACCAGAACGGCGCCGGCAGCAGCACCCGAGGACAGACCGAACAGAAACGGATCTGCCAGGTCGTTTCGCGTCGTTGTTTGCAAAACGACACCAACGACGCCCAGTCCCGCACCAATCACGGCGGCAAACAAGGCACGGGGCAGGCGAAGGTCGAAGACGATCCGGTGCAAGGGCGACATGTCTCCTTCCACCAGACCGGTTCCGAGGCCGATGGCCGAAAAAACTTCGCGTATGGGGATTGGGGTGGTCCCGTAGACGATCGACAACAGCAAAAGGGCGGTCAGAACAACCGCCCCCAGCACTATCAAACGGCCCAATCGGACCATATCAGTTGGTCTCCGGGTGCATCGCCTTCGCCATCTTCTCGATCGCCTCGATATTTGCCGGGCCGGGCGTCAGTTCCTCGTAACGCAGGCCAATCCAGCGCTCGTTCTTTACCGCGTCCGTTTGTGACATCACCGGGTGATCCTTGAGGAACTGAAAGGTGTCCTCTGCGCCGTTGCCGGACTGATAATCGAGCAGCACCAGAAATTCCGGGTTGGCCGCTGCCACGGCCTCCCACGACGTGCGGCCCCAGCTGGTATCCAGATCATGCGTCACGTTCGCGCCACCCGCCGCTGTGATCATCGCATCGGGAATGGCGAACTTGCCGGCGGTGAATGGAGCATCGGCCGGTCCGTCCAACAGGAATACGCGGGGCTTTGCCAGATCGGCTGTTTTTGCTTCGATGGCTGACAATTTGTCTTTCCAGCCGGCAACCAGCGCCTCGGCCTTGTCTTCGACATGCATGACCTTGCCCAGACGCAGAACGTCATCAAACAACAGGTTCATGCTGGCCTCGGGGCGATCCTTGTCCAGATGCACGCAGCTTTCGGTCAGGATCATGGTCTTGATACCAAAAGGTTCCAGTGTGTCGGGCGTGACGTCACCGCCGGGTTTCATGCCATAGTACCAACCGGCAAAAAACAGATCGGGTTCGACGGCCACAAGGTTTTCAATGGTCGGGTATTTGGGGGCAAGCTCTGGGATATCGCCACGCTGAGCATCAAAATCAGGGCTTGTTTTGTACCAGCCGGTAATTCCGGTAAGCCCCACGATCTTGTCCTGAAGGCCGAGCGCAAAGGCCATATCCGCCATGTTCATGTCATGTACGACCAGGCGTTCCGGCGCCGAGTCAAAAACCAGCGGTTCACCGCAATTGTCCACGGTGACGGCTTCCGCTGCCGCGCCACCTGCCAAGCCAGCGAAAACAACCACCGGCCAAAGTTTCTGCATCATATTTAAGTTCCTGTTATTGTGACAATTTCCGTTTTCGGATATCCAGTGCGGGGATCATGCGGCCTTCGTGCTGAAAGCACAGATAATCCACGCCGAATGTCTCACGTACCCGGTCTGGGGTCAGAACTTCGACAACAGGCCCGAACCCCGTCAGACGCGTGGCTTTCATCAGCGCCACATGGGTGGCGAATTCCGGGATCATGACCAGATCATGGACGATCATGACGACCGTTACCCCCAGATCAGCAACCAGAGACAGCATGTGCCCCTTGGCATCGGGGTCCAGATGGTTGGTTGGCTCGTCTAGAAACAGCAAGGACGGGTTCTGGGCCAACGCGCGCGCGATATGTGCGCGCTGACGTTCTCCGCCGGACAGTTGACCCATCGTTTTGTTGGCAAAATGCGACAGCTCGGTCGTCGTCAGAACCCGTTCCAGATC
Organism: Ruegeria sp. THAF33; assembly: GCF_009363615.1. Taxonomy (NCBI): domain Bacteria; kingdom Pseudomonadati; phylum Pseudomonadota; class Alphaproteobacteria; order Rhodobacterales; family Roseobacteraceae; genus Ruegeria; species Ruegeria sp. THAF33. Next base: position 327,476 of record NZ_CP045385.1, read on the forward strand.
AGCCTTGTGCTGAGCCATCGAACGTTCGCCCTGAATCGGGATTTGCCCCAGCGCAACATAGTCTTGCAGGCGCATCCGCCCGTCAGGCATTTCCTGCTGCCCGACCACAGCAATGGAGCGGGCACGTTGGCGGGCGGACAGGGTCCGAAGGCTTTGGCCTTCTATCCAAACATCACCCAAGATAACCCGTTCGATCCCGCACAGCAGTTTCAGCAGAGTGGTCTTGCCGGCGCCGTTCGGCCCGGCGATTGCCAGAATTGATCCTTCTTCCAGGCGAAAGGACACATCCTGCAACAGGACATCGCCATTGAGCGCGTAGTACTCCAAATTCTCTGCAACCAGAAAGCTCATGATACCCCCCCGGACGGCAATGCGGGTATGCGCGACAAGGTCTTTGCGAAAAGGGCAGGGGGGCGGTCCGAGGCGCTGGTCCAGCCATCGTCACTGTCGCCGAACTGGGTCGCGAATTCGACCAGGGCGGACAGGTCGTGTGATGTCGTGATATCGCCAAACAGGTACTGCGCTTTTCCCGGGGCCTGAAATCCGACGGTCATGGCCCGTTCACAACCTGCCATGCACGCCACCATTCGGGTTTCAAAACCGTCAGGCAACCGGGCATTCAGCACGTCTTGCGCGGCCTCGGCAGACATCGCCCCCTGACATGTTGAACAGATCAGAACGTAGTGATCAGAATAGCAGGTCATAGCCATCTCCGTCGTTTGCCAGACGCAGACAGAGGGCACATACCCAGATATTACGCAAACGCGCCATCAAGCCTCCTTCCGAGACGCCCCGCCTCGGGTTGGTTTATAGTGCGATGGCAGGTCTCCTGACTTGCGGGTCGTTGCTTGGCCGACCTTCCCAACCCATGCGGGTCAGTGGTGAAGTGGCGTCGCTCACCGCTTACAGTTGCGGGGGCAGTCACGGACTTGGCACATTCCAGCGCCGCACCGTGTTCCCATTTTCATCCCTTACGGAACCATCCCGCTCAGCTAGTCCGGCAATGCCAGACTTGTCAAGCGGCAGACGAACGCGTTGGTAGATGGAATTGCAATAGCCGCGCCAGCTGTCCTGCTGCGCCAGCCCGGACCGAACGGTGTCAATAGTCTGGTACAAGAAGGAAATCCGGCTCGAGAATCTTTCTCGACCTTTGAAAACCGTGGAATTGGCTTTTCAAACCCAATGTCGGTGCGGTCGTTATTCACGGTCGATACCTCGCCAATAAGGCAATCGCCGCGCTCGGCCCAAAAAGCGTGCCAGATGCCGGGCATCAGAGTTACGCTTTGCCTCGGCTTCAGCCGCACGTACTCTTGGGGTTGCAAGGTTACAGGGCAGGCATCGCTGGGGACCGTCACCGGGTTGTCGCGGTCGACGCCACCGTTTGGATCCGACGCATGAATTTCCAGAACGAGATCGCCGCCGCCCCGGTTGATGATGTCTTCTGCCTTGATAATATGCCGGTGCAACGGAGAAAGCTGATTGTCTTTCGAGATCAACAGTTTTCTGCACAGAGCATCCCACGCCCGGATTTCAGATCCTTCGTCTAAACCAGTGCGTAGAGTGAACGGGAATAGGTAATGTTCGTCGAAATGGCCTTGTGCGTAATCGGTAATATCCCAGCCCGCGGCTGCGGATCGTTTTGGCCAGAGGGCTGCGCATTTTCTCGGGCGACCAATCCGCAAAGGGTGGCAACACGGCGCCGAAGGATTGAATGAACGCCTGTGCCTAGGGCTTGATGTGGTTGATTTCGGATCGTTTCATCATACCATCCCGCAGATCACAGTTCGTGCGACCAAGGGGGCTCCGCCCCGGCTCGGGAAACGGTCACGGCCGCGACGTCAGCGCCCAGTTCCATGGCTGCTTGCAGGCTTTCAACCGTCAATCCGCGCAGACCTGACTTGGTCAGATGCCCTGCGCGGCTGAGCTCGGTCAGAACGCCGGCGTTGAACGTGTCACCTGCGCCGATCGTATCGACCACTTCAACGGGTTTCACAGGAACCGAGACTTCGGAACCATCCGCCAGGTAACCGTGCGCCCCGTCACTGCCACGCGTGACGATGACAACGGAAGGACCCGCCTGCAACAGCACAGACGCTTTTGCGGATTCGGATTCAGCGCCCGGAATGATCCAGTCCAGGTCCTCGTCTGAAACCTTGACGATATCCGCACGCGAGATCATGCGGTTCAAACGCGTCCGAAATCGGGTTTGATCCTTGATGAAATCCGGGCGGATATTCGGGTCCAGCATCACTGCCCGGTTGGAACCGTGGCGGTCCAGAAGGGCGGCATATGCATCTGCGCAAGGTTCACACGCAAGGCTGATTCCACCGAGATACAGGGCAGAGACGGCTGGAAGCTGATCGGGCATGTCTTCGGGCAGCAACATCCTGCCTGCGGTGTTTTCATCAACAAAGCTGTAAGACGCGTGTCCATCCGAGAGCTGCACAAAGGCAAGCGTGGTGGGACGGTCCGAGGTGATCACATGTGTCGTGTCCACATGGCTCGCTTTCAGCGCATCGATCAATTGCTGGCCGAACATGTCCGATGACAAACCTGTCAGCATCCCAACCGGAACACCCAGACGTCCCATCGCGACGGCTGTGTTCAGAACTGCACCACCAGTATGTGGCACAAAGCCCAGTGCACCCGATGCGGTCGGTTCTGAAATCATATCTATCAGCGCTTCACCACAGCACAGGATCATGTCTTGGTCCTTTTAGGTAAGAAACTTCGGTTAGTCTGGTTGCTGTCTCAGCGCGTTCTTGCAGAAGTTGTTTGCGCCGATGATCCCGAACTCTGCCTGTTCAGACACGTAAAGGTTCAGGGAGCGGCGCAAATCGCTGAAGCGGCCGCCGCCGTTGAACGCATCCTTGAAGTTGTCACTGAATAGCCAGCGGTTTTTCTCGGCAACGCCGCCGACGAGGAAAACGCCCCCCTCCGGCATCAAGGTGACCGCCAGATCACCCATCAAAGCACCCAGATGGGTGGTAAAAATCTGCGCGGCTTTTTCGGCGACCAGATCGGTGCCGTTACGGGCATCGTTCAGAATGTCCTTTGCAGAGCGCGCCTGAGTTCGCGCTTGACCGGCTGCCAATTCAACTGCCTGATACAGGATCGGCAGGCCGGTTCCGCTTAGGAACATTTCTGCTTCCAGCGCTAGGCTGTCCCCAAAGAAACAGCCCGGTGCGATGCGACGTGCCGCCTCAAAGATATCAACTTCGTCGCGATGGCGCGGGTACAGGCCCACGTGCCCGCCTTCGCCGGAAACCGTGTGATACCTGCCTTCGGAATATAGCAACGCACCAACGCCAAGCCCGGTTCCGGGCCCTACAACCAGCCGTGTGCCTGCGGGCGGCGTTGCCTGACCCTGCAAGACCGCAACATCCGACCGGGTCACCTCGGCCACCGACCACGCCGCAGCGGTGAAATCATTTATGACAAAGGTGCGCTCTGCTCCTGTTGCTTTCGCCAACTCGGTTTCCGAAAGATCCAGGTTTGCGTTTGTCAGCTGAATCGTTCCGTCCCTGACCGGCCCGGCTCCGGCTGCTACGACGGCCTGTGGGTTGGTTCCGATTTCGTCCCTAAGGTCATGGAACGCCTCCAGCAGATCTTCCAATGTACCTGTCGGGTGTTTCCGAAGGTCTGCCAACTCTCCGTTCGTGACGACGCCCAGACGTGTGTTCGTACCGCCGATATCCGCGACCAGATTCCAATGCTCATGCACGGCACCGAATGGTTGCGCTAACGGCTGAGAGACGCTCTGACCCCCGGACAGGGCGGATTTCAGCGCCATGAAAGACGCTTTGGGCGTTCTCGCAAGTGTTTCGAAATCCACGTCCACCAGTCCAAACCTCTTCTCGTACCCGAAGGCCCATTCATAATTGTCCAGCAGCGACCAGACAAAATAGCCATTCACCGGAACACCTTGTGCCAAAGCGTCCAGCACGGCCGCAAGGTGCTTGTCGAGATAATCGATACGATCATCGTCCTGCACGCGCTCCTCACTCGCCATACCGTTTTCGGTGATATAGATTGGCAACGCGCCCGTATAGTCTTTCCTTGTTCTGACAAGAAAGCGGGTAAGGGCAGAGGGATCGATTTCCCATCCCATCTGCGTTTTGGGTAACGGTCCGGGAACCTCTTGCAGGCTGGGCCAGGCGGCGTCCGCCGGGGCAATCAATTTTCGGGTATAGTAGTTCAACCCGCACCAATCGACCTGTGTGCCGATGGTTTCAAAGTCGTTCTGCCAGCCCTTGGGCAAGTGCGGCTCCAACCCCTCCAGGGCTGTTTGGGGATATTCCTTGTTGAAAACACCGCCAAGGAAGAATCGGTTGTAGATCGCATCGTAGCGATCTGCCGCAAGCCGCGCTTCCGCGCTGTCATCTGCTGGCTCGGACCATTCGAGGTTGAACACAGCACCCAGATTGCCCATCCCAAGACTGCGCATGGCCTGAATCGCCCGCCCGTGGGCCAACAAAACGTGATGCATTGCTCGGGCCGCGGCGCGGATATCGCGCAGACCGGGCGCATGGTGGCCTTCAAAATGGCTAAGCCAACTGACACACCAGGGTTCGTTGATCGGCGCGGCACTGAACATCCGGTCTCCGATCCGACCCATGATGACCTGCGTATAATCCGCGAACCAATCCGCGATATCGCGATTGCACCATCCGCCCTGATCCGCAAGCGCTGACGGCAGTTCCCAATGATAAAGCGTCACGCAGGGGCGGATACCGCGTTCCAGCAGGGCGTCCGCCAATCGGTCATAATAGTCCAGCCCGGTCTGATTGACCTGACTACGCCCGTCCGGCAGAACGCGTGCCCAGCTGGTCGAAAAACGATAACAGTCAAACCCGGCCTCGCGCACCAGATCGAAATCCTGCTCGAACCGGTTCAGGTGATCGCAGGCGACGTCTCCGTTTTCCCCGCGCACCACGTTGCCCGGCGACGCCGCAAAGGTATCCCAATGAGTTCGCCCCGCCCCGCCCTGCGCGTGTCCTTCAATCTGGTACGCAGAGGTGGCAACACCAAAGAGAAAATCTTTGGGAAAATCAGCGCGTGCGTGTTTCATAGTTGCACCCTGTTGGGCGCAGGGCCGGTTGACCTGCCCACGACCAGCTCGGCCTCCAGCAGCCTGGTTTTGACGGGATCATTCGGGGATTTGATGCGCTGGATCAACATGTCAGCCGCCATTTCACCCGCCTGACGGACGGATGAGCGTGTTGCCGTGAAAATCGGAACATCCTGCCCGTTCTTCAAATAGGACAGGTCGTCGTCATGGGCGATCACTGACACATCCGTACCCATCTCAAGCCCGTTTTCGGACAGCGCACGCCGTACGCCGATGGCAGAGATCATCGATGAACACAAAATAGCGGTCGGGGGGGACTCCAGGCGCAACATGTTCTGCGTTTCGTGATGGCCGTAAACCTCTGTCATTTCAGCGCTGCGCATCAGATCGGCATCGGGCGCAAGCCCGGCCTGACTAAGCGCCTCAAGATATCCGTCGCGGCGGCGTTGGGCAAAATCCATATCTTCCAGACCGTTGATCAGAGCGATACGGCGATGGCCAAGGTCAATCAGAAAGCGTGTGGCGCGCATGAACGAACTTTTGTTGTTGACGTCGATCCAGTCATATTGAGCGTCGACGCCGGTCGAGCGTCCGTGCACGATGAATGGGACGCCCATGCGGGTCAGGACTTCGATCCGTGGTTCGTTCACTTTGGGGCCTTGCAGCACGACTCCGTCCACCGCGCCGCGCTGAAAGAGGCTCCGATACGCCTCTTCAATCGAAGTGTCGTCGGCGTTGGTGAACATCATGTCATAGCCATGTTCAGCGTATTTCTTTGCGGCACCGGCGACGAAATCCCCGAAGATCGGGTTGACCATTTCATGTTGGGACGAGCTGGGAATGACGTGGCCGATCACCATCGATCGTCCTGTCGCAAGCCCTTTGGCGCGACTGTTCGGCCGGTACCCGTGTTTGCGCGCCGCGGCTTGAACGCGCGCACGTGTGTCCTCGCTCACTTCGGGGTACCCGTTCAGCGCCCGGCTGACCGTAGTTTGCGAAAGGCCCAGAACTTCCGAGAGCTGCTTCAGGTTCATATTACGATTCAAAGCGCCTTCAATTGAGTGGCTCTTTTTTGTTTTGTGAGCAAATACGGCATCCGTCAACTTGTTTTGCGTTGAAAGCAGAAAATATAATTTATTTTGGCGCTGGGAAGCAAAATATTGACAGGGCGCCAATGTTAGCGGATAACACACATCATCCAAAGCGCTTTGAAAGCGAGTTTTTGAATACATGAAAGCTTGGGAGGAGGATTTGATGAAACACGGGCTTTACGCAGGTGCGGCGGCACTCGCCCTGATGGCCGGATCAGTTCAGGCAGAGGGTGAGATGATCCATGCCGTCGGCGAGGGCAGTTTTGACTGGGATGGGTTTCAGGCCTTTGCCGAAGCGAATGATCTGTCCGGCGAAAGCCTGACCATTTTCGGCCCCTGGCTGGCTGGCGAGGGCAAGTCCTTCGAAAACCTCGTGGCCTATTTCGATGAGGCAACAGGCGCGAATTCCAGCTATGTGGGTTCGGATTCTCTGGAACAGCAGATCCTGATTGATGCGGCCGCAGGCTCGGCGCCGAATCTGACTGTTTTCCCGCAGCCTGGTCTGGCGGCAAACCTCGCAAAACAGGGCTATCTGACGCCATTGGCCGAAGGCACTGCGGACTGGATCAAGGAAAACTTCGCCGCCGGTCAATCCTGGGTCGATCTGGGTACGTTTGAGAACGCGGAAGGGTCTCACGATTTTTACGGGTTCTTCTTCAATGTGAACGTCAAATCGCTGGTTTGGTACGTGCCCGAAAACTTCGAAGACTTTGGGTATGAAGTGCCCGAAACCATGGAAGAGTTCAAAACTCTGATGGATCAGATGGTCGAGGACGGCGAAACGCCCTTGTGCGTCGGTCTGGCCTCGGGCGGCGCAACGGGCTGGCCCGCAACGGACTGGGTCGAGGATCTTATGCTGCGTACGCAACCACCTGAAGTCTATGACCAATGGGTGTCGAACGAAATGAAGTTCGATGATCCCCGCGTCATAGCCGCGATTGAGGAATATGGCAGCTTTACCCGCAATGACGACTATGTGGTAGGTGACGCAGACGACACAGCGGCAATCGATTTCCGTGACAGCCCCAAAGGTCTTTTCGATAGCCCGCCCGCTTGCATGATGCATCGTCAGGCTTCGTTTATTCCCGCCTATTTTCCAGAAGGCACGGAATTGGGGGTGGATGCTGATTTCTTCTACTTCCCGGCTTATGCCGAAAAAGACCTGGGGACACCGGTGCTTGGGGCAGGGACATTGTTCACAATCACCAACGCAAACCCCGCAGCCGAAGCCTTTCTGGAGTTCCTCAAGACACCTTTCGCCCATGAGATCATGATGTCGCAGGATGGTTTCCTGACGCCCCATCTGGGTGCAGATCCCGCGAACTATTCGAATGATTCACAGCGCGGACAGGGCGAAATTCTGACCAACGCAACGACCTTCCGCTTTGACGGGTCCGACCTGATGCCCGGTGCAGTCGGGGCGGGTACGTTTTGGACCGGGATGGTCGATTACTCGTCGGGTGCAAAAGATGCAGCCACCGTGGCACGTGAAATCCAGGCATCCTGGGACGCAGCCAAGTGACCAACTTATGGGGCGGTCCCGGGGCCGCCCCACTTGCCAAACGGATGGGCGCACCATGACACCCGCACTTCAAGGCCTGCTGACGATCGCCATCGGCGTGTCGGGTTGCGTGGGCTACTTCTATCTTTCCAACCAGATTCTGGACAAAATCCTGTTTCCGCCGCGCGGTCCGAATGCGGGCCGAAACATCAACCGCGCGAACTTGATCCGTCCATGGTTGTTCCTGTTCCCGGCGCTTGCCGCGCTGGGGCTTTATCTAGCGTATCCGGTGGTCGAAACCTTGCGCCTTTCACTGACAGAGCGCGTGCCCGGTGGCGGATACCGATGGGTTGGCCTGGACAATTATACCCAAATGGCGGCTGAGCCGAAGTTTTGGGAAGCCATGCGCAACAACATGTTCTGGCTGATCGTCGTGCCAGCCATGTCAACGGCTTTTGGTCTTCTCGTGGCGCAACTGACCGACCGAATCCGTTGGGGAAACTTTGCCAAGTCCCTGATTTTCATGCCGATGGCCATTTCATTTGTTGGTGCATCGGTGATCTGGAAACTGGTTTATGACGCGCGACCAGCTGAACAAGACCAGATAGGCATCCTGAACGCGCTGTACATCTTCTTCGGCGGCAGTGAACCCAACACGTGGTTAACAATTCCATTCTGGAACAGTTTCTTTCTGATGGTTGTCCTGATCTGGATTCAGACGGGTTTCGCCATGGTGATCCTGTCGGCGGCCTTGCGCGGTATTCCCGAAGAAACCATCGAGGCGGCCATCTTGGACGGGGCCAATCCCTTTCAGATCTTCTTCAAGATCAAGGTGCCGCAGATCAAAACCACAATCCTTGTTGTTTGGACGACGATCACGATCACCGTTCTCAAAGTGTTCGACATCGTCTTTGCAATGACCAATGGCCAGTGGGAGACGCAGGTGCTGGCAAACTACATGTATGACAAGCTTTTCCGCGCCAATGACTGGGGTGTCGGGTCGGCCTCGGCCATGGTGATCATGCTGCTTGTTGCACCGATCCTCGTCTGGAACGTGCGCAACGCGCGCAAAGAGATGGAGTAAGCCATGAGCGATATCGCCGGAACCAAACCCGCGCTCAGATGGGTGGTGCATCTGTCAGTCGTCTTTCTTGTGACCCTTTGGGTCATCCCCACGCTTGGCTTGCTGATTTCGTCTTTTCGGACGGCAGATCAGATATCGTCCAGCGGCTGGTGGCGGTCGCTGTTTCCCTCCGAGCAAAATCTGACCCTTCGCAGTGCCGCGCCCGATACGCAGGTGCTGGAAAACGGAGTGTATGTCATTCAGGGGGCGTTGTTCGGCGAAGATGAGCAAGCAACGATTTCCAGATGGGGTATCAGTTCGCGCGAGGTAGATGCATTTGAACCGGGCCAAACAGCAGAACTGCGCCGAGGTGGTACGATCACGGTGGATGCGGCCGGCAACTACCGGATGGAAAACACCGAGGAGTTCACCGGAAAACGTGGCGTGCGCATCTTTGTTACGGCCGAATTGCCGCCCGAGTTCACCTTGGAAAACTACCAAAAGGTTCTTCTGGATCAAAGCAGTACGGACAGCATGGCCAAGGCGTTCTTCAACACGCTGACCGTAACCATCCCGGCGACCATAATTCCGATTTTGGTTGCCGCCTTTGCAGCTTATGCACTGGCTTGGATGGATTTCCCCGGACGCGCCTTGCTGATCGCGGCTGTTGTTGGTCTTTTGGTCGTGCCGCTTCAATTGGCCTTGATCCCGTTGCTGAAGTTTCACCTCAATATCGGGATCGGCAAAGGCTATCTGGGTGTCTGGCTTGCGCATACAGGGTTTGGGATGCCCCTGGCGATTTACCTGCTGCGCAACTACATGGCCGGATTGCCACGAGATCTGATCGAAAACGCCCGCGTCGACGGTGCCACCGAGTTTCAGATCTTCACCAAACTGATCCTGCCACTCAGCTTCCCGGCGCTGGCGTCTTTCGCGATCTTCCAGTTCCTGTGGACATGGAATGACCTGCTTGTCGCCAAGGTTTTCCTGATCGACGCGACCGGCCAGACAACCGTGATGACGAACCGCATCGTCGAGCTGCTGGGTACGCGTGGCGGCAACTGGGAAATCCTTGCGACCGCTGCCTTTGTCTCGATCTTCGTGCCGCTGGTCGTCTTCTTCGCAATGCAAAAATACCTGGTCCGCGGCCTGTTGGCCGGATCTGTCAAATAGAGGCGTCTGATGAACGTGCAGAACAACCTTGAACAATACAAAGCAACGAAACTGTCTTCGGACTGGTGGCGCGGGGGGGTGATCTATCAGATCTACCCACGCAGTTTTCAGGACAGCAACGGGGATGGGATCGGCGATCTGAGGGGCATCACTGCGCGACTGGATTACATCGCCTCGCTGGGCGTTGATGCGATCTGGATCTCGCCGTTTTTCAAATCGCCGATGAAGGATTTTGGCTACGATGTCAGTGATTACCGCGATGTCGATCCCATGTTCGGGTCGTTGGCGGATTTCAAAGCGCTTCTGGATCAGGCCCATGCGAAGGGTCTGAGGATCATGATTGATCTGGTTCTGTCGCATACATCCGATCAGCACCCTTGGTTCAGCGAAAGCCGCAGCAGTCGGGAAAACCCGAAATCCGATTGGTATGTTTGGGCGGATCCCAAACCGGATGGCACGCCACCGAACAACTGGCTTTCGATCTTCGGCGGCTCGGCCTGGCAATGGGATGCCCGACGGCTGCAATATTATCTGCACAACTTCCTGACATCGCAGCCGGATCTGAATTTCCACTGCCCGGATGTTCAGGATGCGTTGCTGGACGTAGCGCGGTTCTGGCTTGATCTGGGGGTGGATGGCTTTCGGCTGGATACCATCAATTTCTATTTCCACGACAAGGCGCTTCGCGACAATCCTGCGCTGCCGATGGATCAACGCAACGCCACGATCGCACCGGCCGTGAACCCCTACAACCATCAGGACCACCTGTTTTCAAAAAGCCAGCCCGAGAACATCGCCTTCCTCGAAAGACTGCGGGCCTTGACGGACGAATATGAAGGCCGGGCTTGTCTGGGCGAGGTCGGAGATGCGCAGCGTGGGCTAGAGATCATGGGCGAATACACATCCGGGGATAAGCGGATGCACATGTGTTATGCCTTCGAGTTCCTGGAAAAACGTGCATTGACAGCCACTTACACAAAGCACGTTTTTGACCAGCTGGAAGCGAAGGCAGGTGACGCATGGCCATGTTGGGCATTTTCCAACCACGACGTGCAACGTCACGTCTCGCGCTGGAATTTGGATGTCGCGGCAGCCCGCCAGCACGCGGTTCTCATGATGTGCCTGCGCGGCTCTGCCTGCCTGTATCAGGGCGAGGAGTTGGGCCTGCACGAAGCGGATGTGCCGTTCGAGAAACTGCAAGACCCCTATGGCATCGAGTTCTGGCCCGAATACAAGGGCCGCGACGGCTGCCGCACACCGATGGTTTGGGCAGCACAAGATGAACAATCGGGTTTCAGCACCGCAGAGCCCTGGCTGCCGGTAAGCGCACAGCAGGCCGGGCAGGCGGTGGACCGATTGGAGGCGGATCCAAGCTCGATGTTGAACCACTATCGTCGCGCCATCGCCTTGCGGCATGCGCATCCTGCTTTGGCAAACGGGGCGCAGACCGGCATGACGGAAACGGGTTCGATTCTGTCTTTTGTGCGTGAGGATTCGCATGAGCAGATATTCTGCGCCTTCAATCTGGGCACGGATTCTGCCGCGTTCAAGCTGCCCGAAGGCAGTTGGCAGGTGATGGGTCAGGACCTCGGCGGTGTCGAAGGAAGCGGCAACGTTGTCCTGAACGCGGCGCAGTTCATCCTGATGTACAGGAAAAAGGGATAAAGCATGTCTGAACTCAACCTAACGGATGTCGCCAAGTCCTATGGCCCTGTCGATGTTTTGAAGAACATCAACCTCGACATCGAACAAGGCGAATTGATCGTTTTTGTCGGTCCTTCCGGATGCGGCAAGTCCACCCTGCTGCGGATGATCGCCGGGTTGGAGAAGATTACAGGCGGCACGCTGGAAATCGAAGGGCAGGTCATGAACGATGTTCCTCCTGCACAGCGGGGCATCGCGATGGTGTTTCAAAGCTATGCTTTGTATCCCCACATGACCGTTCGCGAGAACATGGCCTTTGCCCTGAAAATCGCGAAGATGCCCACAGCCGAGATTGATGCTGCCGTAGACCGTGCCGCTCGAATCCTTCAGCTGGAACCATTCCTGGACCGCCTGCCAAAAGCTCTTTCTGGGGGGCAGCGTCAACGGGTTGCCATCGGGCGCGCGATCGTACGTGACCCAAAGGTGTATCTGTTCGACGAACCCCTCTCGAACCTCGACGCGGCACTTCGGGTGGCCACGCGGATCGAGATCGCGCGTCTGAAAGAGGCCATGCCTGACAGCACCATGATCTACGTGACCCACGATCAGGTCGAGGCGATGACCCTGGCCAGTCGGATCGTGGTATTGGCCAACAAGGGCATCGCGCAGGTCGGGACACCGCTTGAACTGTATGAGGCGCCTGACAACGAGTTTGTTGCGCAGTTCATCGGTTCGCCGTCCATGAACCTGCTTTCCGGCACAATCACCGGAACCGGCGAAATGACCACCGTTGAACTGTCATCAGGCGGGATTGCAAGATCCGCGGTTCCAACCGAAGACAGTGAGCTGGGTAAAAAGGTCAATATCGGGGTGCGCCCCGAAGACTTGGCCATGGCGGAAGAATCCGCGATTCTGTCCGGCAAGGTGGATTTCACCGAAGCCCTGGGCGAAGTCACGCTGCTGTATTTTGAGAAAACCAATGGTGCGGATGCAGTCATTGCAAAGCTGCCGGGGGTTCAGCGGAACCTGCGCGGCCAGACGGTCTCGGTCACGGCCGCACCGGACAAGGTGCATCTGTTCCACAATGGATTGTCCATGCGTAAATAGCAGCGAAACGCAGTTCTTGACAGAATTGCGTTTTGTGTTTCACCATAATTGAAACGTTTCAATGGTGAAAAATGCGGGTATCGGCGCAGCTTTACACGGTTCGGCAATGCGGTGACCTCACGGACCAACTGAAGTTGGTTTCTGCTTGCGGGTTTTCGGATATCGAAACCACCGGTCTGCATGACATGACACCGCAAGAGATGGCGCGCATCGTCCATCAATCAGGTCTTATCCTTCGTTCTGCACATTTCGATTGGGAGGAGTTCCACGAGCGTTTCGATGACATCGTTGAAGTACTTCACCTTTTGGAATGCCAGGTGGCGGTCATGCCTTGGCTGGCGCCACAGGCGCGGCCCGGCACTGTCGAGGGATGGAAGGCAGTGTCGGGCCAGTTGTCCGATTGGGCGGATCGACTGAGGGATCACGGCGTAAGTCTTGCCTATCACAACCACGATTTTGATCTGTTCGGGGCGCCGGGAAAAACGCCTCTTGAACAGATTCTGGCGCAAGAAAACATCTATTGGCAACCTGATATCGGTTGGATCGTCGCGGCTGGTCAGGACGCGGCTGACCTGCTGGCGCGCCATGCGGATCGCATCCTGTCTGTTCATGCAAAGGACGTGGACCCGCAGAGCGGATCAGGCGACAGGCGCTGGCGCAATCCGGGTGAGGGTGTTGTCGATTGGGACGCCACGATACGAGCCCTTTCAACCACCAAGTGCACCGACCTTTTCGTCGAGCATGATGAAACCGCCGATCACAGGCGCACCTTGCAAACGGGGCGGTCGTTTTTGACTGAACGGCTTGGGGGTATCGGCTGATGGCGCGGGCAACGATCAAATCGATCGCCCGTATGACCGGCTATTCAGTCGGCACGGTTTCAAACGCACTGCGCGGCGCTTCTTCGGTAAAACGGGAAACGCGGGAGGAGATCCAAAAGGCGGCGTCCGAGCTTGGGTATCGGGTCAATCTGGATGGCCTGAAACTGCGCACCAATAAATCCTACAGGATTGCGGTATTGGTCAGCGTTTCGGGCAGTGCCGCTGAAGAGTGGGAGGGTGTGGAGTTTACCCGGATTCTGGCCGGAATATCCGACGCGGTTCAAGGGTCACGCTATGAGTTGAGCGTCTTCAGTGTACGAGATGTTGAAGCCGCATTGCAGACCCTACATTCCATCGTGCAGGAAGGGTTGGCAGACGGCGTGATCTTTTCCGGAACTCGCGTGAATGACCCGCGTATCGCCTATCTGCAAGATAAAGGTTTTCCGTTTGTCACATACGGGATGAGTGACAGTGCCCAACCACATCCTTACGTGGATCTCGACAGTCAGGCTGCTGCTTTTGATGCAACGGCTCGGCTGCTGGCATTGGGGCACAGGCGGATAGCGCTTATCAACCCGCCGGATGACCTGATCTATGCCCGTCAACGTCGCCAGGGATATTCAGATGCTCTGACAGCAGGTAGCATGGAATTTGACCCGGCCCTTGTTCTTCCCGGCCCGACCACGGCGAAGACCGGGCAAAGGGCCTTTGCGGCGCTCATGCGAATGCACAACCGGCCAAGCGCCATCATTTGCGCGAACGAGGCGATGACCCTTGGCGCCTTGTCCGCTGCGGCCGACATGGGCGTTCAGGTCGGCAGGGATGTCGTTGTCATTTCAAACGACGATCTGAAACTTAGCCAGTATTTCATACCCCCGCCCAGCACCTACTATTTGCCGATAGGCGAGACCAGCCGCAAGCTTGGGGAATTCATGCTTAAAGCACTGGACGGCGTTGATCCGTCGGAAACTCAAAAAAAGATCAGGGCCACGTTGATCGAGCGGCAACCTGACACCCCGGCGCCGGGTATGGCGCAGACCAACTGAGCCAACAGAGGAGAAACCGAACATGTTCAAAAATCTATTTGCCGTTGCAACGCTTGCAATGCTGACAGCGCCGGCGGCCTTTGCCGCCGATCTGGAAGGTCGCGTTCTCAAGATCGGAACGGATGCGACCTATCCCCCGATGGAAACCGTCGACGAAACAACCGGTGAAATCGTAGGCTTTGATGTCGATGTGATGAATGCAATCTGTGAAAAGATCAATTGCGTTCCGAATTTCGTAAACACCGCTTGGGACGGTATCTTTGCGGCGCTTCAACAGGGTGAGTTCGACCTGGTCATCTCGGGCGTATCGGTCACGCCCGAACGTGAAGAAACTATGGACTTTTCCGAACCGTACATCGTTGTCAGCCAGGCCATTTTGCTGCAAGTCGACAACGCGGATATGACGCTTGAGGATTTCAAAGCGGGTGGCCAGAAACTGGCGGCACAAACAGCGACGACCAACGCCCAACTGGCGGAAGAGCTTGTAGGGCGCGAGAATGTCAGCCTCTACGACAACTTCTCGGCGGCTATTCTGGCGCTTCAAAACGCAGACGTGCAAGGGGTGATCATCGATGGCACCTCTGCCGCGGCCTACGAGCAGGAGTTTGCCGGAGAACTGACCGTGGGCATCACAGGCCTGCAATCGGATCCATTGGGAATCGTGTTTCAGGAAGGTGACCCGACGGTGGATGCAATCAATGCCGGTCTCGCCGCCATTCAGGAAGACGGCACGCTGGACGCGCTGAAGGCCAAATACTGGGGCACAAACTGATCCTTCAAGCCTTTCTGGGCCCGGGGGCTAAGGCTGCCGGGCCATGTTTCAGCGGAGAAGTTCCATGTCGCGTCTCAGCACGATCCGCCCGAGCAATCTTGTATTGCTCGCAGCCGCTCCCTTCATCATCTATCTGTTCGCCACGTCCTCGAAATATCTGCGATCTCTGATCGCAATTCTGGGGATAGGCAACAATGCAGGGCCGATTTTCGTCGGCTTTCTGCTGATCGTCTCGGTTGCAATCCTTGGATATCTCTGCGCCCGGCATGCACGTTTTACCAATCACGCCCCCGGCTGGTTGCGGGTTTCGGCCCTTGCGGCGCTGCCCGCGTCAGTTGCGCTTTTGGTCATGAGCTTTGTATCTCCACAGCTTTTGATGCCCTTCGCGGAATCCGTTTTCTTTCATGCGCTCAGCGAGAACACATCAACCCTGATCGACCGGTCCAGTCAGACGTGGGTGTTGTATCCCGAAGTCGTGACCCAGGTTCAAACAGGACTGCAAGTTCTTCTGGCCGCATACACAGCTGTTGTCGCCTTGAGCCTGCTGTCCGCGGCGTTGCAACCCCCTTGGCGCGGCCGCGTTCTTTTGGGGCTGGAATGCCTTACAGGTGCGGTTTTGTTCTATCTGATGTTCATGGCCTACTGGCAGTTCGCGACGGGCGTTGCCATTACGTTCCGCGCAGCCATCTTCGCCTATATCTTCTCGGCCATTCTGGGCCTGATCTGGGTGGGGCTGCAATCGTTCAAACCACGGGCGCGCACCACGATCCTGTATGGTTCCATCAGCCTGTCATTGCTTGCGATATCAGCCTTTTTCTTCGTGCAGCCGCAGGTCAGTTACGTTCTGGTCGGAAGCACCGAAGGGCGCATCGCCATTGTGCGCGGCACGCCACAGGCGCAGGCTGACATCATCCGGTTTGGAGAGTTCGACGGTGCCGGCGAACAACAATACCGCATACGCAGCGCCACTGATGCAGCGGCCGCCCTGGAGCAGATTGAAACCGTAGACAGCGTTTCCGGAGCGTTTGTTCCCGTGGATGCTCATTCACAAGGCTATCCGGTTCTGTGGCAGACCAGTTTCTTGCCTGACAAATACCGGAATCCCGCTCTGGCTTTTGCTGTTTTCGGCTTTCTGCTGCTGACGCTGACCATTGGCGGCGCACAGCACAAGCTGCATCCCTTGGCGGTCGGGGCCGAATTTTTCGTGGACACGATACGCGGCATTCCGATGTTGGTGATCATTCTTTACATCGGCCTGCCCTTGGCGGGCGCGGTCAAGGATGCCACGGGCGGCGGCATTGATATGACCAACATGACACGCGGGATCATCGCGATTTCGGTCGGGTATTCGGCCTATATGGCTGAAATTTTCCGATCTGGGATCGAGGCCATCCCGAAAGGGCAGCTGGAAGCAGGCAGTTCGCTGGGCTTGTCGCGCTGGCAGACGGCGCGGCTGATCGTTCTGCCACAAGCCCTGCGGATCGTCACCCCGCCATTGGGCAACGAATTTATCGCGATGATCAAGGATACCTCGTTGCTGTCCATCCTGTCCGTCCGCGACATGACCCAAAGGATGCGAGAGTTTCAGGCAGCTAGCTTTCTGCCTTTTGCGCCGTTCAATACGGCAGCAATTCTGTACGTGGTACTCACCCTCTGTTGCGCAAGCTTCCTGAAATGGATCGAACGGCGCACGGCAAAGGACAACCGATGAGCAAACTGGAGCTTGGGGTTTGCTACTACCCCGAACAATGGGACCCGTCCCAGTGGCGCAGTGACGCCGCGCGGATGGCCGGGATGGGTTTGGATTGGGTTCGGATCGCCGAGTTCACCTGGGGTCTGATTGAACCGGAACGCGGGCGGTTTCACTGGGACTGGTTGGATGACGTCATCGAGATTCTGGGGCGGGCCGGTCTGCGGATTATGATGTCGACTCCAACGGCTGCGCCACCCAAGTGGCTGATTGATGAGCACCCCGAAATTCTGCCGGTTGGCCCGGACGGCCGGGTCAGGGGTTATGGTTCCCGCAGACATTATTGTTTTTCCAGTGACGTGTACCTGGCCGAGGCGCAAAGGATCGCCACGGAATATGCCGCCAGGTATGGCCAGAACCCTCATGTCCATGCCTGGCAGATCGACAATGAGTACAATGACCACGACACCGTTCTCAGCTATTCCGATGCCGCACGGGCGGGATTTCGGCGATGGCTGGCAAAACGATACGGTACAATTGACGCATTGAACGAGGCCTGGGGGACCGTGTTCTGGGGGAGCCTCTATTCCGGCTTTGACCAGATTGAACTGCCCAATGGTTTGGTTGCTACACCCAACCCCACCCATGCCCTTGATTTCAGGCGCTATTCTTCGGACCGGGTGCGGTTGTTCAACAAGACACAGGTGGACGTGCTGCGCGAACATGCGCCGGGTCGAGATATCACGCACAACTTCATGGCCGGTAGTTTCGAATTTGATCACCACGCAGTGGCCGCCGATCTGGATATCGTCGGCTTTGACAGCTACCCGCTGGGTAATCTGATGGGCTCAACCCTGTCAGAGAAGGAAAAGCGCCGTTATCTGCGAACCGGCGCGCCTGATTATCAGGGGTTTCATTGCGACTTGTATCGCAGTCAGGGGCGGGGGCGGGTATGGGTGTTGGAACAGCAGCCGGGGCCGGTGGACTGGGCGGCACAAAACCCTTCCCCAGCCGAAGGGATGGTTCGGCTTTGGACCTGGGCCGCATATGCACACGGCGCGCAAGCTGTGATGTTTTTTCGATGGCGCCAGGCAAAGTTCGCGCAGGAACAATACCATACAGCCTTGCTGCGCTCGGATGACAGTCTGGATCAAGCCGCGCTCGAACTGGCTCAGATTGTGAAGGATCGCGAAAACCTGCCGTCAACGACGCGCGTTAAAGCCTCGGTGGCGATGATGCTGGATTACGCTTCGATCTGGGCGGCCGATATTCTGCCGCATGATGATGACTTCCCCAATTCCCATATCTTCCGCGAATGGTACACCGCCTTGCGCTGTCTGGGGGTGGACATTGATTTTGTGGGTCCCGAGGATGGTTTGGAAGGTTACGCACTGATCGTGCTGCCGCAAAGCATGATCGTGACCCCAGATCTGGCCGCAAGACTTGAGGTTTCGGGGGCAAAGCTTTTGATTGGTGCCCGATCCGGCAGCATGACACCTCAAATGCAAACCCCTTCGAATCTGGCGCCGGGTGCGTTGGCGGATCTGACCGGCGTCCGTGTCGTCCGTGTCGAATCGCTCCCGGATATTGCAAGGGAATCCGTGCAGTTGCAGAACGGTCAGCTTTTTGGCTTTGGCGGTTGGCGTGAAATCGTCGAGACCGAGGCAAATGTCCTGGCGCGCTTCAAAAGTGCCTATTGCGACGCCAGCCCAGCGGTCGTCCGGTCGGATCGTGCGACATATCTGGCAATGGTACCCGGCGGTGCGCTCGTGCACGAGATTATGCGCGATGTCTTGGAATGGGCAGGGCTGAAGCCTCTGGACTGCGATCCAGACCTACGCGTAACCCGACTCGGTACGTTGCATTTTGCTTTCAATTTTGGTGACATGTCCAAACCCCTGCCTGGTGGTGGATCACGACGAATTTTGATCGGCTCGGATCCGGTTGGCGCGCGCGATTTTACCGTATGGCAGGTAAACTAACGCTCTGAAATTCAACCGAAACGTGTCAAGAACAAAAACTGGACATAAGAATTCCGTAAACTGTCACTTTTGGACTGACGAACGGGCACAGAAAGTCCTATGAATAAAAATACAAAAACAAACTCATCCAACAATGGGAGATCACCTATGGCTAAACATTCTTCATTTTCGAGACGCTCTGTGTTGAAAGGCGCAGGTGCCGCGGCACTTGCGGCACCCCTTTACAGCAAGAGCGCTCTGGCTTCGTCGGGCGAAATCAACATTCTGATGTGGTCGGACTACCTGCCGCCCAGCTTCATCGAAGAGTTTGAGACGCTTACTGGAATCAAGGTGAACTATACCGGTATCGGCTCGAACGAAGAGATCATCAACAAGATGAAGGCCACCAAGGGCCAGGGTTTTGATATCGTTTCACCGACCAACAACCGGTCGTTGCAGTGGGAACCGCTGGAGCTGCTCCAGCCTTTCGACATGAACAAGGTTCCGATCGATCTGGTGAATCCTGCCATGGCCAAGATTGGTACTGATGCGTGGAACTTTGGCGATTCAGGTGCGCACTGGCTGCCGCATATCTGGGGTACAGAAGGTATCGCTTACCGTACTGACCTGTGGCTACCGGATGGTGATGCGCCGTCCTATGGCGACGTGTGGTCGGAAGCGAACGCCGGGAAAACCATGGGCCGCGCGCATTCCATGATGCTAGGCGCCGGCCTTTATATGGAACGCGCTGGCGAGATGGAGCCGGGTTCGGTTTGGGCGGCATATGGTGATGAAGACACCATGCGTAAGGTTTGGGGCCAGATCACCGATTGGTGCGTTGCACGCAAGGACCGCATCAAACTGATCTGGAACGACGCCGACACACAGAAGAACGGTCTTCTGAACGAAGGCGTTATTGTTGGCCAAACCTGGGACGGCCCACCCCTTGCACTGAAATCCGCAGGCGAGCCAGTACACTATCAGGCGCCTGTCGAAGGTGCGATGGCTTGGGTGGATGGTATGTCCATGCCGACTGGTGCCGCGAATATCGATCAGGTTTACGCTTTCATCGACTTTGCCTATCAGGCCAAGCCGGCCGGTGTTGCGATTGACAGCCACGGCTACAACTCGCCGGTATTGGGAGCCGACCAGTATTCCGGCGACACCTACAAGAAGAACTTTGCCGAGGCCTATCCGGGCGACTCGCTGGCCAATCTCAATCCGTGGCCTGCAGAAGCGCCGTGGTATGCTGAAACCCGGACCGAGTTCGTCAACAAGTTCAAGAGCGCTTAAGCGTTCCGAACCTTCGCCCTCCGCATCCTGCGGGGGGCACCCATCTGCGCGCCGTCCCGGCGTGGCGGACACTAATACTGTGTGGTGACAACACGCACCTCAGGGAGAAACCAAAAATGAGTGCAGGGGTCGGAGTCGATCTGGAAAACCTGTGGATCCGTTTCGGCGACTTCGTCGCCGTGCGCGATGCAAACGTCAACATCAACGGGGGCGATTTCTTTTCGTTCCTCGGGCCATCGGGCTGCGGAAAAACAACCATTCTGAGGGCAGTGTCCGGCTTTCTTGAACCAAGCGAAGGCAACGTCCTGATTGGTGGCAACAATATGCGCGGTATCGGGCCCAACAAGCGCCCGACGGCGCTGATCTTTCAGAACCTCGCATTGTTCCCGCTGATGAAGGTCTGGGAAAACATCACGTTTTCCATGGAAATCAAAGGGGCCAGTGCCGCCGAACGCCGCAGGCGCGCCGATGAGCTTCTGGACATGATTGCGTTACCGGGGCAAGGGGACAAGCTGCCAAGCGAATTGTCAGGCGGTCAACGTCAGCGTGTTGCTATTGCCCGGGCACTCTGCGCTGAGCCAGACGTGTTGTTGCTGGACGAGCCCCTTTCGGCACTTGACCTGAAGCTGCGCCAGCACATGCGGACCGAGTTGCGTGAAATTCAGCAGCGCGTGGGCATTACCTTCATCTACATCACACACGACCAGGGCGAAGCGCTGACCATGTCGGACAATATCGCCGTCATGCGTGCCGGTGTGATTGATCAAATCGCCGACGGGAAGACGATTTACAACGATCCCAACACGGCTTTCGCGGCTTCATTCGTCGGCGAAAACAATGTGTTCCGCGGTAAAATCAAGCAAGTGATGGGCAAGGAAGCTTTGATCGCGACCAACCGTTCGGGTGATCTGGTGGCAAGGATTTCGACGGCCAATCAGGGCAAAATGAAAGAAGGTGATGACGCGATGATGTTCATCCGTCCCGAGGCCTTTGCGATTGCCCCAGATGGCGCAACGGGCGATCACTTCGTCACCGCCCGGGTCAATCATGAAGAGTTCGAGGGCAACGTCTTTAACATCTTCACAGAAGGTGAAGGCGGAAAAGAAATCAAGGTCTCGATCCCCAACCATGGGCAATCTTTCGAGGACCACACCGGACAGAACATCACGCTGGAATACGAGACGCATAACGCGGTCATCGTTCCTGCCGGTGAACTGGCAGCGGAATAGGGGGACGATCTCATGCCCCGATTTCTGAAAGAATTCTTCAATCGCAACGGCACCGGTATGGGCTTGGCGATCCTGGGTCTGGTTCTGTTCTGGACCATCGGCCTTATCATCCTGCCGCAGCTGTCGATGCTGGATTTCTCGTTCCGTCCAAACCTCCCGCCTCCAGAGATTGGCGGGCCGAAGGACGTCTATACGCTGGAGAACTACAAGTACCTGGTATACGGCCCTGAAGGCGGCAGTCAGGATTACAACACGGTTGACCTGCGGGTGTTCTTCCGCACCCTCGTGGCGGCCGTTTGCGTCACGATTTTCAACCTGATCATCTGCTATCCGATCGCCTACTATCTGGGGCAGTCCGAAGGCAGCCATATCCGCATCTTCGCGATCATGCTGATCATCCCTTACTGGATCAACGAAATCCTGCGCGCCTTTGCGTTGCGCATTATCTTCGGTGAAACCGGTGTTCTGAACACGTTGTTCGTGGGGCTGGGGGTCTGGGATACGCCGTTCGACTTCATCCGGAACGATATCGCGCTCTATGCCGGGCTGGGCTATGCCTATATTCTGCTGATGATCTTCCCAATGTATAACGTCATAGAAAGCCTGGACAAAAATCAGATCGAAGCCGCGCGCGACCTTGGTGCGCCGTGGTGGCGGATACATTGGCGTGTGGTCATTCCTTATGCCAAGCCAGGGATCAGTTCGGGCTGTACGATGGTGTTCATGCTGTCTGCAGGCGCGCTGGCGGCACCGCAGATCTTGGGCGGGCCGTCGTCGCTGTGGTTCACACAGCTGATCTATCAGCAGTTCAACGATAACAACGACTGGCCGCAAGGGGCTGCTTACGCGATCGTCCTGCTGGTGACCTGTATCCTGTTCGTGCTGGCCATGATGCGCCTGTTCAAAGTGAACATGGGGGATATCGGGAAATGAACAATTCCTTCCTCCGCATAAGCATCTGGGTCTATCTGGCGATTTTCTTCCTGTATCTGCTGGGACCGCTTGTGATCATGTCGATCACCGCGTTCAACTCGTCCGGCTTCCCACGGATGAGCCCGTGGGAATGTCTGACCTTCCAGTGGTTTGGCGAGCTGTTTCAGGATCAGCGCATCCTGAACGGCATCAAGAACTCGCTGATCATCGGGATCGGCACGGTCATCCTGTCAGTGGCCATGGGTCTGGCGGGTGCACTGATGCTGACCCAGATCTGGCCAAAACTGCGGGCGACTTACTATACGATCATTATCGCTCCGATCCTGATCCCGGGTGTTGTTCTGGGTATCTCGACGCTGGTGTTCTGGGATCGTATCAACCGGATGCTGGGACTGGGGGCGGACAGCTTCCTGTCAAATGGCATTTTTCTGACGGTGATCGGCCAATCAACCTTTATCGCCAGCTACTGCATGCTGGTGTTGGTGGCACGCTTGCAGCGCTACGACGTTGCCTTGACCGAGGCTGCGCTGGACCTTGGTGCCAGCCACGCACAGGCCTTCCGCAAGATCCTGTTGCCGTTCATGCGCCCGGCGATTGCATCGGCAGCGGTGTTGGCGTTCCTCGCATCGTTCGAAAACTACAACACCACCACCTTTACCTTCGGTGAATACCCGACGTTGACGATCGAACTGGCCCAAAAGGTCCGTTATGGCATCACACCCGCGATCTCGGCGCTGGCCTTCATCATCGTGGCGCTGACAGTGTTCTTCGCTCTGCTGAACGAAGCCAAGCTGAAACGTCAGGAACTGGTGGCAGCGGCGCGCAAGAACGCGACGGTTGAAGAGCTGGCCGGCAAGATCAAACTGCCCAGCTTCTTTTCCGGCAACATGGCAGCGGTTCTGCTGGTTGTATTTGCCGTCGCAACGATCACAGTTGTCGGCACTGCGGCCACCTACAATCCGGCGCAGTGTATCGCCGATGTCCGCGAGCAGAAGAAGCTGGAAGCGGAACAGCGTATTCAAGAGTTGCGCAAACAGCGTGAAGAACGCCTCAAGCAACGCGAAGCTGAAGAAGCGGAACAGGGCGGTGTTCAAACCACCCCGAAACCGTCGAACAACAGCGGCTTTGGCAATGTTTTTGCACCGAACTCTTTAGGGGGCGACGAAAAAGAAGGCGCAGATGGTGGGTCTGACTCCGAAAGCGCTCCGTCCAACAACAGTGGTTTCGGCGGGGTGTTTGACCCCAATAGCCTGCAAAGCGACGAATAGCAGCGCAGCTTCCTAATCTCGGCACCCGCCCGGATTGACCTCAGGTCGGTTCGGGCGGATTGCGTTTCAGGATTTTGACGTCACAACCTTCAACGGTGAGCCCGTTCCAATCCACCGGCCCGGCGTTGTAGTTGATCAGGAAGTCATGATTGGCCGTCTCGCGCAGTCGCAGGCCTTGCGGCATCCTGCGCAATGTCAATTCGGCTTCTTCCGCCGCCATGGCTATCACGCGGTCCCAAAGGTCTGCATCGGGGAAGCCGGCCAAGTACCAGATTCCGTCCCCTGCCTTGAGAGCAGGTGTTCCGTCTTCGAAACTCAGCAGGTCTTTGGCCGTTCCAGACAATCGGTCGATCCAATGCCGCGCCGTGCCGCCACCCTTGACCGTGCGTTCAACCGTGGGCGGCAGAGTTTCGACCAGATCGACATCGCAACCGATCCTGCTCAGACCGGGTCTGCCCTTTTCAGGAATTTGAAAATCGCAGGTGATCGCGCCGCTACGCGGTCCCAGAATGGCAAGATCGCATCTCTCTGCCAGGCGTTGTTCCAAATCAGGATCCATTGTGGCCAAACCGGGGGCAAAGATCACCGAGTAATCACCGGGAATGTCCTTCGCCGAAACAAAGTCTACCGACAGACCGGCCCGTCGCAGCGCGCGATATGCGGAAAAAACCAATCGGAAATAGTCAAATCCCGCGCCTTGTGGTTGTGTGGACCACGCCCAGTCCGAGGCGTAATCAAACAGAATGGCCACTTTGGCCTGTATCTGTTGCACCGCACCCAACGAGTTCAGGTCATCTGCGGTCTGGCGGGCTTCTGCCAGTGCAGCAGCAGGGTGATTGTTCGACGTCAGCAAGCCGGCATGCATTTGCTCTTGCGCAAACGGGGCTTGCCGCCATCGGAAATAACTCACCACCTCGGCGCCATGAGCAACGGCCTCCAATGACCAAAGCCGCACCATTCCGGGCAGCGGCGCCGGATTATACGGTGCCCAATTCACCGGGCCGGGTTGTTGTTCCATCACCCACCAACGGCCGCGCCCGACCGCCCGGTAGAGATCATGATGAAACGCCTGCATGTCCGGATCGCCCTGTTGCAAAAAGGCGGTCTTGTGCGCGTCGTCGGCGTCCAGGCGGTCCGACAGAAAACCGATCGGATAACTGTCCCAGGTAGCGATATCCAGATCCGCGCCAACTTTGAAATGGTCGAAGTCCAGAATACGGCCCATGTAATTGTGCAAGAGCGGCGCATCGGTCAACGGCCGCAGCGCATCCACCTGTGCTTTGTTGAAACCCGCGACCTGATCCGAACTGAAGCGCCGGAATGCCAGTACATGAGCCGGGTTAGGCTCGGTCACGGTTTGATTGGGCAGGTCGACTTCGCTGAAGTTGCGATATTCCATCGACCAGAACACATTGCCCCACGCTTGGTTCAGCGTTTCAATTGTTCCATACCGTTCGGCCAGCCAATGGCGAAACGCCTGTTGGGCAGCAGCGCTGTAGCTGAGAGTGGTGTCGTGACACCCGTATTCATTGTCAATCTGCCACGCGACCACATGCGGGTTCTTACCGTACCGTTCACCCAATATCCGCACGATGCGGGTAGATTCGTCGATATAGCTTTGATGGCTAAAACAGTAATGCCGCCGTGATCCGAACTTGCGCAGGTTGCCGTTTTCATCGGCGGCCAGCATGTCCGGGTGTTTGTCCAACATCCAGCGCGGCGGCGTTGCGGTTGGCGTGCCCAGCACGACCTTCAATCCGGCTCCACCGAGTGTCTCAATCGCGCGATCCAGCCATTCGAATTTAAAAACGCCGGATTGCGGCTCGATGCGGCTCCACGCGAACTCGCCAATACGCACCCATGTCAGGCCTGTTTCGACCATTTGCGCGGCATCGTCGGCCCACATCGTCTCTGGCCAATGTTCAGGATAATAACAAACGCCCAGTTCCGGCTTCATAAGATGACCTTGTGTTCTGCCTGACCCTGACCTGCGTTTCGCGCGGCAAAGGTCATGCCGTTGGTCGGTTGGCTGTCTATTGCTTCTGCGCTCAATCCCTGACGGGCCGTTGTGCAGAAAAGCGTATTCAGTTCATTGCCCCCGAAAGCGGGACATGACGTATGGGATGCGTCAAATGCAACGGCCTTCAGAAACATGCCGTCGGCCGTGTATGCCGCAATCCGGCTGGCACCCCATTGTGCAATCCAGATATTCCCCTGGGCATCAATGACCGCACCATCCGGGTTCAGACCTTCTTTGCGCAAATCCAGAAAAACTGCGCTGTCGCCTTCCGGCCACCCGGTTTCGGCGTTCAGACGCCAGTGCCTGACTTGTTTCGTTGCGGTGTCGCAGAAATAGGCCACCGAACGATCGGGGGCAAAACAGATCGCGTTTGAGATTGTTACATCTGGAACCAATCGCCTCAACTCGCCTCTCCAGAAGCGATAGATTGATCCGGCGCCGGGTTCCGCTTGCTTGCCCATTGTGCCGATCCAAAACCCACCCCAAGGATCAGCGCGGCCATCGTTTGAACGGGTGACGGGGTTGTCGGCTTCCAGAGGCGTGATCAAGTTCCGCTTTCCGGATTGCAAATCAAAACGCCACAGCCCCGTTTCCGACGCCATAAGAAGCGTATCGCGATCCACCCAGCCCGCGGCCGAGACATGTTCATCGAAGCTCCAGCTTTTTGGCGCGTCCCGCTCGCGGGTCATCAGACGTTTGCCTATGATATCGAACCAGAAAAGCTGACGCCTTTCAGGATGCCACAACGGGCCTTCGCCCAACTCGCAGGGGCGGTCGTCAAAGATGGTGCTCATCCGGCGGCCTCGTCATAGGCCGTAACGATATGCCGGGCGCGCTCGGCGATTTCGGCGACATCCATCCCGGGTTTGTAAAGTGCAGAGCCTATCCCAAAGCCATCTGCGCCCGCTTTGATCCACTGCCCGAAATTGTCGGGTCCGGCACCGCCAACAGCAAAAACAAGCGAGCCTATGGGCAAAACCGGTCGTAAGGCGGCCAAACCCGCCGGACCAGCCATCACCCCGGGGAACAGCTTCAAACCGGTGGCACCGGCCTTGAGGGCCGCAAAAGCTTCGGTCGGGGTGTAAACCCCCGGCCAGCTTTGCAGGCCCAACGCGACGGAACGCTTGATGACCTCGGCGTCATAGTTGGGCGATACGATCAACTTGCCTCCGGCGGCCGACACAGCGTCCACCTGATCGACTGTCAAAACAGTGCCCGCGCCGATCAGGGCCTGGTTTCCAAACGCATCAACCAAAGTGCTGATACTGTCGAGCGGATCCGGAGAATTGAGCGGCACTTCGATCCGGTCGATGCCGGCATCGATAATGGCGCGGCCAACGGCTTTGGCTTCGTGTGGTTGCAAGCCACGCAATATGGCGATGATGGGACGGCTCATGCGGTTTGCCTTGTCATGTTTCGGGCCAGCGCAAGTCCGGCCAGAGTTGCCTCGGTGGCGTTTGCGGTTTCCACGAACGCGCCTTGCCGTTGCAGGGCTGCTGCATATGTCTGCGACACGCCTTCCGCCCCGATAATGGCCAGTTGCTGCCCCAGCCAATAGGGCCGCGTCGCGGCCAGTTCGGCACCGATCAACATTCCGGAAAGGCGCGCACGCGCGGTGGCTTTGGCCTGACCTTGCAGCAAGTCCGCCGCTCGCAAGTTAAAGAGACGCGCAGCCAATTGTTCGGGCTTTGACAACGTATCCGCAACCGCCTCGGCGAAGGCGTCTTCGTCCCAGCCCGGGCCTACAGAGTGCCGCAGCACGGACTGACCACATAGCAGGTCGAACAACTCACCCGTCATGAAGGTACGAAAGCTTACAACCTCGCCAGCGCTTACCTGAACCCATTTCGTGTGGGTTCCGGGCAGGCAGATGACGCCATCCCAATTCTGGCGCGTGCCCAGAAATCCGGCAATCTGGGTTTCCTCACCCCGCATCACATCCGGTGGGGTTGTCTGTTTCAGACCAGGTATGACAAAGGCCCGAATGCGCGGGTCTGATCCGGGTACGCGGATCGGGACATCCGGCAAGGGTTCCGACGGCACGGTCGAATAAGGGGCTTCCACCCAGCCCTGTCGTGCGCCGACCATTCCGCAAGCGACCACATCTACCGGCGCGCCGGGCAACCAGTTTTCGATCAAATCCAGCAGGGCGGCTTGAAACCCGTCAGGCCCGACATGCGCCATGCCCTTGTCGGATTGCGCATGGTCCAGCGCAGTCGAACCCTGCATGGCCCAGGCCCGTAAATGAGATGTTCCCCAGTCGACCGCGATCCATTCAGTATTCATAACATCACCCCGAAACCACAACGCCGCCATCAACAGCTATACATTGCCCGGTCATCGCATGACTGGCCCTGGACGCCAGAAAAAGTGTTGGTGCTATCATATCCTCGGGCTTCAGGTGCTCTTTCAGACATTGCCGGTCCAAATGGGCCGCCAGATCCTCGGGCGTGGCCCATTTATCCAACTGTTTTTGCGTCAGAACCCAGCCGGGGGCCAGAGCGTTTACCCGGATTTTCCTAGGCCCCAGTTCTCGTGCCAATGACCGTGTCATCCCCGTGATCCCGGCATTCGAGGTCGTATAGATCGGATAGCCAGCATTGCCCATCATGTAACTGATCGAGCTGAAATTGATGATCGACCCGCCATCTTTCATTTGCCGGGCGGCTTCCTGACACGCGAAATAATAGGCTTTCAGGTTCACCTCGATCATCCAGTCCCAGAATTCCGTCGTGGATTCCTCAAGCGTATGACGTTGGTCGTTGGCCGCATTGTTTACCAAAACGTTCAAAGGGCCATGAGCCTCGGCAGCTTTGACCATCGTCGCGTGCAGCAGTTCGGTATCCGTCATGTCGCCTTGCAGGAACAGCGGCGCGCGGCCGTGCTTGTCGCGCATCTCTTCGACAAACCCGCTGGCATCCGACCGACCAATGAAGGCCACATTGGCCCCCTGTGCCATGAATCCATCTGTCAGCGCCGCACCAACACCCGAGCCACCGCCGGTGATATAGACGGAGGCCCCGTTGAGATCGTGGAATGTAGCTGGTTGGGTCATCAGTGGCTCTCTCTGGTCACGAGGCGGGTGTCTTTGCCAACAAGGAAATCCAGATCCGCCCCCTGATCCGCTTGCAGCACGTGGTCGATGTAAAGTTTTGCATATCCGCGTGTGTAGTGCGGATCATCCGGTTGCCACGCGGCGCGGCGGGCGTTCAGTTCGTTTTCGTTGACAAGCAGTTCCAGTTCGCCACTGCTGGCTGAAACACGGATGCGGTCTCCGGTTTTGACCAGCGCCAGCGTGCCACCCGCCTGTGCTTCGGGGCTGACATGCAAAATGACGGTGCCATAGGCTGTTCCCGACATGCGGGCATCCGAGATCCGGATCATGTCTCGTACACCCTCTTTCACCAATTTCGCCGGAATTGGCATGTTGCCGACCTCGGGCATGCCCGGATACCCTTTGGGGCCACACCCTTTGAGCACTAGGATGCTCTTGGCCGTGACCGGCAGGTCTTCACGGTCGATATTGGCCTTCAGGTCTTCGATGCTGTCGAACACGAAAGCCTCGCCCTCGGTTTCAAGAAGCGCGTCAGCGGCCGCCGAAGGCTTGATGATGGCCCCATTCGGCGCAAGGTTGCCGCGCAGAACACGCAGGCCCGCAGCGGGCTTTAAAGGATCATCGAAGGGACGGATGACGTCGGTATTGAAACACTCGGCTCCTTCGAAGTGAGCCGAGATATCCTTGTTCAGAACCGTCTTTGCCGGGCGCAGGAACGATTTGAGTTCATTCAGTACAACCGGCATGCCGCCTGCGTAGCAGAAGTCTTCCATCAGGTATTTGCCCGACGGCATGCAGTTGACCAGCAGTGGTATTTCGGATCCGATTTCAAAGTCTTTCAGGGTCAAGTCAACCCCGACACGCCCCGCCAGCGCCAGAAGGTGAACCACCGCATTGGTCGAGCCTCCTACGGCCGCGTTGGCGAGGATGGCGTTCTCAAACGCCTCTTTGGTCAGGATGTCCGAGGGCTTGAGGTCTTCGTCGACCATCTCGACGATGCGCCGGCCGGTCATGTGTGCCAGCGCCATGCGGCGAGCGTCGACCGCCGGAAGCGCGGCATTGGTGGGCAGGCTCATGCCCATCGCCTCGACCAGCGACGCCATGGTGGACGCGGTGCCCATGGTCATGCAGACGCCAGCGCTGCGCGACATGCCGGATTCGGCGTTCATGAAATCCTGCAAGGTCATTTCGCCGGCCCGAACCGCTTCGGAAAACTTCCAGACATCGGTGCCGGATCCGATATCCTGCCCGCGGTATTTACCGTTCAGCATCGGGCCTGAACTGACGACGATCGAAGGCAGATCGACTGACGCTGCCCCCATCAACTGCCCCGGCGTGGTCTTGTCGCAGCCGCCCAACAGAACGACCCCGTCAATACCATAGGCGCGGATCGATTCCTCGACATCCATGGCCAGCAGGTTGCGGAACAGCATCGCAGTGGGTTTCATCTGGGTTTCGCCCAGCGACATGACGGGGAATTCTACCGGAAAGCCGCCCGCCTCCCACACGCCGCGTTTTACGCCCTCGGCCAGATCGCGCAGGCCCGAGTTGCAGGGGGTCAGTTCCGACCAGGTGTTGCAGATGCCAATTATGGGTCGTCCGTCAAAAGCGTGGTCGGGAAAGCCCTGGTTTTTCATCCACGACCGGTGGATGAAGCCATCCTTGTCGAGTTTTCCATACCAATGTTGTGAGCGGCGTTTTGTCATTTCTGGCTTTGTTTTTCTTGGCGGAAGTTGGATCTGAGTATTTGTGAAAAGATGAAGATCAGGCGGCGCGGGCCGGGCGGCACCAGTCGGGCAGCCAATCGTTGTGGGCCGTCAGCAGATCCGTGACAACGTTGCGGATCTGGCGCAGGTCCAGTTCGGCGGCGGTGTGCGGATCCATCATCGCGGCGTGATAGATATATTCGGGGTTCTGTTCTGTCAGGGCCCGAACAGTCAGTTCCTGTACGTTGATCTGGGTGCGCATCAGGGCAATCAACTGCGGCGGGATGTCGGTCACGACAGAAGGCTGTACGCCGTTGCTGTCGACCAGGCAGGGGGTTTCGACTGCCGCGCCCATGGGCAGTTGCGGGATCTGGCCGGTGTTGGGCAGGTTGCCATAGGCCATGTAGGGCGTGTTCGTAACGATCGCGTTCATCAGGTCGGCCGCGAATTCGTGGCTGCGCGTGACATCGATATTGCGCCCGTCGGTCAGGGTCTTGGCCTGTTCCTTCCACATCTCGACCTGCTCGATGCAGCGGGTGGGGTATTCGTCCAGCGGGATGGAAAATTCCTCGATCAGGTCCTGTCGCCCTTCCTTGATGAACCACGGCACGTATTCGGCCAGGTGTTCCGAGCTTTCTGTGCAGAAATAGCCCAGGTGATCCATCACCTCGTACCGCACCTTGTTGGGGCAGCGCGGCATCAGCAGCGGTGCCTTCGGGAATTTCCCCGTGTGATAGCCCTGGCGCAGTGCCGGATACAGGTCGCGGCCTTGATGTTCCAGTTTCAGAAAGAATGCGACGTGATTGACGCCCGCGACTTTGTAGCGGAACTCATCCTTTGGCAGATCCAGATCGTGGGCCAGTTCCTCGACTGTATTTTGAACCGAGTGACAAAGACCCACATGTTTCAGGGTCGGGAAGCGTTCGGCCAGTGCCCAGGTGTTGATGGCCATCGGATTTACGTATTGTAGCAATGTCGCGTTCGGACAGAGTTGCATCATGTCCCCTGCGACATCCCAAAGCACCGGAACCGTGCGCAGGCCTCGCATGATCCCTCCGACGCCCAGCGTATCAGCGATGGTTTGACGCAAGCCATACTGCTTGGGGATCTCGAAATCGGTGATCGTGCAGGGCTTGTATCCCCCCACCTGAAACGCGGTGATGACGAAATCGGCCCCGTCCAGCGCCGCGCGGCGGTCGGTATGGGTCGAGACTGTCGCCCCGGCCCCGACCGAGCGGATCATGGAGCGCGCAACTGCTTCGCTTTCCGCAAGGCGCTGGGGGTCGATATCCATAAGCGCAAAGTGACTGTCGGCCAGTGCAGGGGTTAACAGAGCATCCCCAACGATGTTCTGCATGAAAATTGTGGACCCGGCACCGATAAAGGTAATTTTGGTCATTTCACAGCTCCGAGGGTCAAACCCGCAATGAAGTGTTTCTGCATCAGGAAGAACATGGCCACCGGTGGCAGAGCCGCCACGATGGAGCCCGCGCTCATCAATTGATAAGCGGCGCGGAATTGTGCGTTGAAACTGGTGATTCCGGCAGTTACAGGCTGGCTTTCTGCGCCTTGCGTCAGGACGACGGCCCAGAAATAGTCGTTCCAGATGAAGGTGAAGATCAGCACGCTGAGCGCGGCGATCGCGGGCTTCATCAGCGGCAGGACCACGTACCAGAAGATGCGCCATTCGCTGATACCCTCGACCCGTGCGGCCTCGATCAGTTCAAAGGGCAGGGCGCGGATGAAGTTGCGCATGAACAGGGTGCAGAACCCGGTCTGAAATGCGATGTGGAACAGGACCAGCCCGGTCTTGGTGTTGTAGAGCCCAAGTTGCAGGGTCAGGTCGCGAACCGGCACCATCAGGATCTGGAAGGGCACGAAGTTCCCGGCCACGAACATGAAAAATATCCAGAGGTTCGACTTGAACTTGTAGATGCCAAGCGCGAAGCCGGTCATGCAACTGAGGGCCACCGCTCCGATCACGGTAGGGACGGTGATCATAAATGAATTCAGCAGGTAGCGCGGCATGTCCGAATTGAAGAACACCTGACCATAGTTGAAGGCGCCCTCAAAGCTGGACGGCATCCCCCAGTAATTCGCGTTGGTGAAGTCAGCAGCAGGTTTTACCGAGAAAAGAGCAACCGCCAGCAGGGGCCCCAGCCAAAACAGAAGGGCCAATGGAAGCATGGCTTGATACGTGATCTGCGCCGCGCGGGGTTGTTTTTCGATGGGTTTGGGAAACATCTCAGCGCCCCTTCTCTTCACGGTACATCGACCACAGGAAGTAGGCGATGAAGCACAACATGATCAGGAAAAGGATCACGGCGATGGCTGCGCCATAACCCATGCGGAAGCCATATTCGGACAGCGCGACCTCGAACATGTAATAGGCCAGCACGCGGGAGGATCCGAAAGGTCCGCCTTGTGTCATGATTGAGATCAGGTCGAAAGACCGTAATGCGCCGATGATCGTCACGACAAACGCGATAAAGGTTGCGGGCCGCAATTGTGGAATGATGATGTGCCAAAGCATCTTCCAACCCTTGGCCCCGTCCAGGCGTCCTGCTTCGATCTGTTCCGGGTCTACAGCGTTCAGGCCGGTAAGGTACAGGATCATGCAATAGGCGGTTTGTGGCCAGAGGCCGGCGAAGATGATGCCATAGGTCACGAAACGCTCATCGCCCAACACGTTTACCGGGCCGAGGCCGAAGAAGCCGAGGAATTCGTTCAGCAACCCGAAGGTCGGATCGTAGAACCAGGTGAACACGAGCCCCACCACGACCTGAGAAATCACGAAAGGAAAGAAAAACAGGGACTTATACAGGCGGATGCCCCAAACGGTCTGATTCAGGAACAGGGCGATGAACAAACCTGCCGGAATCGCAGCCAGGTAAAGGATCAGCCAGATCAGGTTGTTTTTCATCGAGATGTAGAAAGCATCCCGATCCACCCACTCCCAATAAAGGTCTTCGTAGTTACGAAAGCCAACGTATTCGGCAGCGCCCAGGCCGTCCCACTCGTAAAGAGACAGGTTGAAGGACTGGAATACCGGGATAATCACATAGACCAAAAAGAACAGCATCCCAGGGGTCAGAAACAGCCAGGGTGCGATGCGTTGTTGGTTGCGATGGAACCAGCTTTCCTGTTCTGAGGCGTCGGCTGCAACTGTCATGGGAAACTCGGGTCTGTTGGAGCAAGGCGGGTCGGAACCCGCCCTACGATTCAAAGGAGCGTGGGCCGGGCTTTGGCCCGACCCTGGACTGGTCAGTTATCGTAAATACGCTCGCGCGCGCGTTCGAGTTTGGCCAGTATCCGGTCCAAGTTGTCGGGTTTGACCATGAATTCCTGGAAACCTTCCATGGACACTTTGGCCATTTCCGCAGGCGCGTCGCGGTCCCAGAACTGGGCTACCCCACCGGGGCTGTTGGACGAAAGCATTTCAAAGCCCTGTTGCAGGAACTTGTCGTCATCCACGGCGGATTGCGCGTTGACCGGCAATTGGCCGAGATTTGCGCCGTTGTTGATTTCGGTCTGTTCATCAGCAGAGACCACGAAACGCAGGAATTCGCGAGCAGCTTCCTTGTTCGAAGCATTGGCCGGGATGTGGAACGTGTCGGTCGGGGCGTCTTCGGCCAGCTCAACATCGGGATTGATCGCGACGAACTGGTAGAAATCCAGCTGGTCATCCGTCAGGCCCGCATCGCGTAACGGTGCCACTGCGAAGTTGCCCATCAGATAGGCTGCTGCCTCACCATTGACCATGAAGGGCAGGGCTTCCTGCCAGCTATACGTCTGGTGATTGTCGATGAAGGCGCCCATGTCGATCAACTGTTTCCAGTTGGCGAAAGTCTGTTTTACCCGATCATCTTCCCAGCTGACTTCGCCGTTGGCGAGTTGCTGGTGGAAGTCGAAACCATTGGTCCGCATGTTCAGATAATCAAACCAGCCACCGGCGGTCCAAAGGAACTTGGTGCCAATAGTATAGCAGGCGCGTCCAGAATCGACGATTTTCTGGCAGTTGGACAGTTCTTCTTCCCAAGTGGTCGGCTCGCTCAGGCCTAGCTCGTCAAAGATGTCTTTGCGATAGTAGACACCCCACTGATAATAGGTATAGGGCACGCCCCATTGCTTGCCGTCGATTGTCAACGCGCCTTTGGTCGAAGCGAGGTTGTCTGCGATCTCGGGCTCGGCCCATAAATCTGAAACATCCTCGAACAGACCCGCCTCGACATATGGTTTCATACGGTTGGCCGCGTACCACGTAGCCACATCCGGGGTGTCGGCCGTCAGGAAGTTCCGGATCTGTGTTTTATAGGCTTCGCGGTCGATGACGGTTGTTTCGATTTCCAACCCCGGATGCTGTGCCCCAAACCGTTCGATCATCGCCTCCATCGTCGCGCGTGGCGCCGGGTTCGATGTGTCCAGAAAAATCCGCAGATCTCCGGTGAGTTCCGCAGCAGCTGGCGCTGCCATCGCGACACCAAGCGCCAGCGCAGCCGTCGTGCGCTTGAAAGTTGAATACATGGTTTCCTCCCTGTTGGTCTCCTGCAAAGTTCCAAATAATGAAACCTTGTTTTATATATTGAAAACTACACATCGACTCGGTTACTGTTGTCAAGACCCTCGTGAGGATGGCGAGGGATAATCGGAGGAGAATGATGGCCCGTGTCAGGTGACGGAACTATAGGCAAAGCATGTGATGTGCTGGATCATGTAGCGTCGTTCGAGCGCCCAGTTCGATTCGCTGAACTTTTGGAAAACAGCGATTTTCCAAAGGCGACCCTGTACCGATTTCTGCAATCCCTGACCAACCAGGGAATGCTGTCTTATGACCGCGACAGGCAGACCTATGCGCCCGGGATGCGGTTGGTTCGGTTGGCCCATGCGGCATGGACGCAAAGCTCATTGGCCCCGATAGCGCGGCCTTTTCTGGATGCCCTCAGCCAAGAAACCGGTGAAACCGTGCATCTGGCGCAGCTTGATTCCAGTCAGGTTCTTTACGTCGACAAACGCAACGCCGCACAACCGATCGAGATGTACTCTCAGGCTGGAAAAGTTGGCCCGGCCTACTGCACGGGGGTCGGCAAGGCGATGCTGGCCTTCTTGGACGAAGATGCGCTGAACAAGGCGGTGTCGCAGCAAAGCTATCACCGCTTCACCGACAAAACTCTGACATCCGAAAAGATGTTGCGGGCTGATCTTGACAGAATTCGCAGCCGGGGATTTGCCGTCGATGATGAAGAGCACGAGCCTGGCATCATATGCATCGCCTGCCCAGTTCTGACGTCGAACGGTCGGATGCTTGGGGCGATTTCGATAACCGGGTCCACCGAACGAATGGATTTCGATCAACTCGAAGCCTGGGTGCCGCGCCTGCGGCGTGTGGCCGAACAAATTGGAACCGAGGCACAAGCCTGGCGGTTTCCCGAAACAGGCCAAAGTTCCAAAAACGACAGGATGCTGATGACATGACAGGTGTAACTCTGAATCGGGCAATCAAACGGTATGGTCAGACACAGGTCATTCATGGGATCGATCTGCAAATCGAAGATGGAGAGTTCTGCGTTTTTGTAGGGCCTTCAGGGTGCGGAAAATCCACGTTGTTGCGGATGATCGCAGGGCTGGAAGAAACCTCGGAAGGTGAGATTCACATCGGATCGCGCGAGGTGACACATATGGACCCGGCCAAGCGCGGCGTGGCGATGGTGTTTCAGACTTATGCGCTCTACCCGCACATGTCAGTGGCGGAAAACATGGGATTTGGCCTGCGCATGAACGGTGTCCCAAAAGCCGAGATCGACCAGAAGGTGCAGGAGGCTTCGAGCATTCTGAAGCTAGATCCTTATCTCAAGCGCAAACCCAAGGCCCTGTCCGGGGGGCAACGGCAAAGGGTCGCGATCGGGCGGGCGATTGTACGCGGGCCCGAGGTTTTTCTGTTCGACGAACCCCTATCCAACCTGGATGCTGAATTGCGTGTCGAGATGCGCGTCGAAATCGCGCGTCTGCATCAGGAAATCGGTGCAACCATGATCTATGTGACCCATGATCAGGTCGAAGCCATGACGATGGCCGACAAGATTGTGGTGCTGCGCGATGGCCGGATCGAACAGGTCGGCGCCCCGATGGATCTGTACCGTGATCCTAACAACCGGTTTGTTGCAGGTTTCATCGGTTCGCCCGCGATGAACTTCCTTGATTGCGAATATACTGACGGCCATGTCACCCATCCCGCTTTGGGCCAGCCATTGCCGGTCTCGGCAGCTGTTCCTGCCGGAACGGACAAGGTGACATTGGGGATGCGCCCTGAACATATTCACATCGACCGGTCTGCGGACATCTGCACTGTGGACCTGACTGAAGCGCTTGGGGGTGTATCCTACTCGTATTTGCTGACGCCAAATGGCGACAAACTGATCGTCGAAGAGCGAGATGACCAGCGCAGCAAAACCGGCGACCGGATTGGCATATCCATTCAACCTGACCGTGCCATGGTATTTGATCCCGAGACAGGGCAGAGATTTCGGTAATCCTTGGCCGCAACCCGAAAAACTTCGTGGGACAAGCCGTACAGTTTCATGGAAAACACTTGGCGTGACCTGAAGGGAAACGCCAGAGACAGGTGGGTGAAACGTTGAGCTGATGACATCAAAAGCCATCCACGCCCAGCCCGTGGCAAAACGCGCGGGCACAGATCATTGATTCCCAGCGCAACGTGATTTAAGGGAGGCCCTGTCAAAACAGAGTCACCCAGGGGCGGTATCGTGATCGCGCCCCTCCCGCGCCACGCTGAAGTGGCTTCAACTCTTGGATCGCACGCCCCGAAAGGCTTAAAAAGGTAAAAGAATATGGCAGATAAATCGAACTTCGACATATTGTATACCATTGTAGACGAAGCGCCCGAACTGGCCAGCGCCTCGTTCCTGCCCATCATTCGCAAGTTCGCTTCGGCTGCTGGCGTCAGCGTGGGCACCAAGGACATTTCACTGGCCGGGCGCATTCTGGCAGCCTTCCCCGAGAACCTGACGGATGAGCAGCGTGTCTCGGACGATCTGGCGGCATTGGGTGAGCTGGTAAAGACCCCGGACGCCAATGTGATCAAGCTGCCGAACATCTCGGCATCGGTTCCGCAACTGGTTGCCGCCATCGAAGAGTTGCAGTCGCAAGGCTATAATATCCCGGCCTATCCCGAAGAACCTTCGACCGACGAAGAAAAGGCGATCCGTGCGCGTTATGATGCCATCAAAGGCTCGGCCGTGAACCCGGTTCTGCGTGAAGGTAACAGTGACCGCCGTGCGGCGCGGGCTGTCAAAAACTATGCCCGCAACAACCCGCATTCCATGGGCGAATGGACCTCGGACAGCAAAACCAAAGTCTCGTCCATGTCGGGCAACGATTTTTACGCCAATGAGAAATCGGCCACCATCACCGCTGCCCAGGTAGGCGATGCAAGGATCGAGTTTGTCGGCAAAGACGGCAGTGCGACTGTCCTGAAGGACGCGTGGACGCTGGAAGAAGGCACCGTGGCGGATGCGACCTTCATGTCGGTCAAAGCACTGTCATCCTTTCTTGCAGAGGCCATCGAGGACACCAAGAAAGACGGCACAATGTTCTCGTTGCACCTGAAAGCCACGATGATGAAGGTCTCGGACCCGATCATCTTTGGCTATGCGGTCAAGGCGTGGTTGGCGCCGGTTTTCGAAAAATACGGTGCGGAACTGGATGCGCTGGGTGTGAATCCGAACTCGGGTCTTGGCGACTTGCTTGAGCGGGTACAAAACAATGCCGAGATCGTCGCTGCAATAAACGCGATCAAGGCTGATCGTCCATCCATGTATATGGTGGATAGCGACAAGGGCATTACCAACCTGCATGTACCTTCCGACGTGATCATTGATGCATCGATGCCAGCGGTGATCCGCGCGGGCGGCAAGGGTTGGGATGAGACCGGTGCCAAGGGTGATACAAATTGCGTCATCCCCGACCGGTGCTACGCAACTGTTTATGATGAAAGCATCAAGTTCTTCAAAGCCAACGGTGCATTGAATCCCTCCACTGCCGGTGCGGTCGCAAACGTTGGCCTTATGGCGCAGAAGGCCGAGGAGTACGGCAGCCACCCGACTACCTTCGAGGCGCCCGCAGACGGCACAATGCGCATCGTTCTTGCCAATGGCGAGACCCTGCATTCGCACGAGGTCGAAAAGGGTGACATCTGGCGGGCCTGCACCGTCAAGAAGGCGCCGATCGAGAACTGGATCCAACTGGCGATGGACCGTCAGCGCCTGACCGGATCCGAGGCGATCTTCTGGCTGGATGCGAACCGCGCCCATGACGCCGAGCTGATCAAATACGTGGAACCGGCGCTCAAGGCTGCGGGCGTGGCTGACAAGTTCCAGATCATGGCCCCGCGCGAGGCAACCCGCCAGACGCTGGAAACCATCACCGCCGGAAAGGACAGCATCGCCATCACCGGCAACGTGCTGCGTGACTATCTGACCGACCTGTTCCCGATCCTCGAACTGGGAACCTCGGCCAAGATGCTGTCGATCGTCAAGCTTATGAATGGCGGCGGCCTGTTCGAAACCGGGGCAGGGGGCTCGGCACCGAAACACGTGCAGCAACTGGTCGAGGAAAATCACCTGCGCTGGGATTCGATGGGCGAATTCTGCGCGCTTGGGGAATCCCTGAACTTCCTGGCCGACGTCAAAGGAAACGCGAAGGCAGGTGTTCTTGGCGCTGCGGCAGAGGCCGCAACTCAGGGCATTCTGGACAACAACCGGTCGCCAAGTCGAAAAGTCGGCGAACCGGACAACCGCGACAGCCACTACTGGTTCGCGCGCTACTGGGCCGAAGCCTTGGCAGCCCAATCTGACGATGCCGATCTGGCAGCTGAAATGGCACCACTTGCAAAAGAGCTGGCAGACAAAGAAGAGCAGATCTTGTCGGAGCTGGCCGCAGTCCAAGGACCGTCGGTGGATTTGGGCGGATACTATCACACTGACCCGGCCAAAACCGCCGCTGTGATGCGCCCCAGCGCTACGCTGAACGCAATCATCGGCTGATCGCCGTCGAACAGGCGGGCGAGTTTCGTCCGACATCAAAACACGAAGGGACCGCCTTTGCGCGGTCCTTTTCATGGAA
This sequence comes from Ruegeria sp. THAF33, assembly GCF_009363615.1. Taxonomy (NCBI): domain Bacteria; kingdom Pseudomonadati; phylum Pseudomonadota; class Alphaproteobacteria; order Rhodobacterales; family Roseobacteraceae; genus Ruegeria; species Ruegeria sp. THAF33. The sequence continues at coordinate 367,058 of NZ_CP045385.1, forward strand.
CGCGGGATTGCCAAAAGACCCGCGCCGAAGCTTGCGCCTGACGATCTGTAGCTTGCTGTGGCCACGCCGTTAAAACCAACCTTGTCAGGTTCTATGAACGACTTGCGCAATGTGTTCCCGGTAAACACCTGGGCATCAGTTTGGATTTCAGCGCGTGGCCGTCCGGACGCAGGCGCAAGTTTCGATCGCTTTCCTGAAACTGCGAACAGGGCGGTCAGCAAGGATCGAAAGATCCTGATTTTTGGAAAAAATTTAAGATTTACGGGATTCCCCCAATAGCGCCGGTTTTCAGTCCGCGTTAGGTATTTGGGGACAAAGAATTTCACTGGTGAGGCCTTAGGGCTATATCACTCACTCAGAAAAATGGCCAGCATTTGGGGTGCTGGCCATTTGCGTATCTGGTTCACCAAATCCTTGAACAACCAGCGTGTTCAGACGCTTACGCGCGAACAGGCCGTTCATTTGCCTAGCATTGAACTGGGGGGGGGTGGTTCTGATCAGCCAAATCGACGGGTTTGAGCCTCGACAAGCGATGGCTTGATTTGGTCAACGCCTGACGCAGCTACACCTTTGTGCTGCAAATATGACAGACGACGTGCTTCCCTACGGGCAAGAGCCAGAGATTCCAGAATCAAAGCGCAGACGATGGACAACATTGTCGCAACAAAACCGGATACTGCGACGACGACAGACGGAATTCTATCGACAAGTCCTGTTTCCAAAAATTCCCGGAATACGGATACAAACACAACGAGCGAAGGCAAAAACATCAACACGGCCAATGACAGGAAAAACGCAACGGGCTTTTCATCCTTGATCAACAAGCCGATCATTTTGAGAATCCGCCATCCGTCGGAAAACGTTGCCAGCTTGGAGTTCGAATCCGGCAGGCGTGACGAATATCTTGTTTGAACCTCACCGATTGGCATGCGCATCTGCATCGCATGAACTGTCAGCTCTGTTTCAATCTCGAACCCGTTTGATACTGCGGGGAAGCTTTTGACAAAGCGTCTGCTGAAAACGCGGTAACCCGAAAGCAGGTCGTTGATTTTGCTGTTGAAGAAGAATTTCACAAGCCAACTGAACAACGCGTTGCCAAATTTGTGGCCCCGCCGATAGGCTTCGGTTTCTTCATTCACCCGGGCGCCGTTGACCATATCCAGATTCTGCGAAACGAGCAGGTCGATCAATTCCGGCGCCGCCGCGCTGTCATAGGTCGCATCCCCGTCAGCCATAACGTAGACATCCGCATCAACGTCGGCAAACATTCGACGGACCACGTTGCCTTTGCCCTGGTATGTTTCGGAATAGACTAGGGCGCCTGCCTCAAGCGCGACCTTGACGGAGTCGTCGGTGGAATTGTTGTCATATACGTAAATCGTTGCGTCGGGCAGGGCTGCGCGGAATTGCCGAACGGTTTCACCTATGGCAACGGCCTCGTTGTAGCAGGGCAAGATCACTGCAACGTCCAAATCCGATCTGGTCGTGGACGACGGTGAGCTATTCTGAATATCGAAGGCGCCCTGTATCATATGCAAATCACGCTCTTTCATTGGCATCAATTGAATGATGATCGTGCTTGGGGTTAGAAGGTGCTGCGCATTTGAGGCTGTTATGAAGCAGATAAGAGGCCAAAATTTGTCATTGTGAAAAACCTCGTGTTTGACGCTGACAAAAAAGGGGCCGATTGAAGAACCGGCCCCAAAGTTTCAGCTGAACCGAGGGATCAGTTCGAAGCTGCCATCAGTTTTTCGTTGTGCTCGCGCAGCGTGTCGGAGACGATCGCATACCATTCCCCGGTTTCGCGCATCTCGTTCAGGCCTTTGTTCAACATCGCCAGGTATTGCTTGCCGAACGGATTGCTGCGGTGGCTGATAAAGCGCAGCGAGGACAGCGAGGTCACGTACGGGTTCTCAACCAGGTCGTTCTGGTTCAGTCCCATTTCAACCATTGTGTCCGAGAACAGCTGAACTTCAAAAGTTGCAACATCTGCGGTGCCGGTAAGGACCGCGTCCAGGCATTCACGTGCGGTGATCGGCTGCATCAGCGTAATGGTTTCACCATTGTGCAGACCTTCCTGTTCCAGATCATGGATGAACCAGCCATCCATACGGCAGATGGTGGCGCCCTTCAGTTCTTCAAAGGTTGTCGCATTCGCATACTGGCTTTCCGGAATGGTGTAGAACCCGACGACAATGTCATAGACCGGAACAGATGAATCGAACTGTGTGCAGCGCACCTCGGTTTCCCAGGACCATTCGTAAGTGCGGTTGGTGCAATCTGGCATGTTCCACGCCATAGACACGTCAAAGGCGCCAAGAGGCAGAAGAGTTTCCAGGTGCGAGTTCCAGTCATCCACGAAGCTTACGGAATAGTCGCGCGCGTTGCCGCCGCGCTGCAAAGCCGTGGTGCCCAGACGGGTGATTGCTCCGCCACCGTTCAGCGATTCATCTGCGAAAGGTGCCCAGCCATTGCCGGTCACCAGCTTGATCGGCGGCTGGTAGACGCTCGAACGTTTTACGCTGGCTGCACGTTGTTCTTCAGCTGCGATGATTTCCTGCGCGCTCTGACCATTGGGCAGGCTGCCGTCTTCACAGGGAAGGGCCAGAACCAGACCTGGCTCCAGAGCGTTGGGGTTGGTGATTTCGTTCCGGTTCGCGTTGAAGATCGGCTGATAGTTCGACGTGCCATAAGCTGCGATTGCAATGGTCGCCATGGTGTCACCGTCTTGGACGGTATAGTTGGTACAAGCTTCCTGCGCCGCAGCGGCGCCCGCACTCAGAGCAGTGATCGCGGTTGCTGAAAGCGCTACCTTCTTTATCTTCTCGTTAAACATGTCCACTTCCTCCAGACTTTAGTTTGTCAGGCCAGATCGGGGCCTTATCCATTTTCCATTTGATGACGCAGGGCGGTTGACACGATGTCGCGCCATTCGCCCGATTGCTGCATGATTGCCAGACCCTGATTCAGCGTCTCAAGGATCGCTTCCCCATCAGGATTATCTTTGTGGGTCATGACGTTAAGCGACTTGATGGCCGCAAGGTTGGGGTTTTCGATAATCCGGTGCTTGTACCCAAGCCGATCTATTGCCTCGGCTGCCAGATGTGCTTCGATGGCAACGATATCTGCGGTGCCTTCCATCAGAGCGTGAAAGCAATCATCCGGTGACGTTGGGCGCAGAAGTTTGATGACCGGTTCGTACAGGCTTACCGCGTCCATGTGAGACAAAGACCAACCTTCCGGCCGGCAGATCGTTGCACCGGCAAAGTCGGCATAGGTCAATGTCTCTTCATAGCCGGAACCTTCCCGGGCGAAGAACGTATCCACAACCTCGTAGAACGGGTTTGAGAAATTGTAGGTCTCGCACCGGTTGCGATCATCTTCCGACAGCGCAACGGCCTCTTCGCAATTGGGGCGCGACCAGGGGAAGGTGGCGTCAAATGCAAGCGTCGGCATCAACAGGTCCAGATGGGATGACCAGTCATTGACGAACTGAATCTTGTAGGCCTGTTCGGGAGCGGCACGAAACATCGCTGTCTCAACCAGATGGGTATAGAGCCCCCGATTGGGCAGAGATTCATCGGTGAACGGAGCGTAGTTCCCACCGGTGATCAACAGCAATTGACGATCCCGGATTTCGGGCCGTTCACCCGTTCCGGCATTGCGGATCAAAGCAGCAGCTTCGGCGCGGGCGGCTTCGATTTCTTCCTTGGCAGCAGCCCGTGCTGCAACGACCGCGTCTTCACTCGCTTTCTTTGCCTCGGCTTCCGCTGCGGCAACACGTGCTTCTGCTTCGGCCACAGCTTTTTCAGCGCGTTCTTCTGCGGCTTTTACCAGCTCAGCCGCCATTTCCGCAGCCAGCCGCTCTGCCTCGGTATCAGCCAGCACCGGAGCGCGCCCGACATCTTCCAGACATGGCAGTTCCAGAACGTCGCCGACGCGGATAATATTGGGGTTGGAACCGATAACATCCCGGTTCGCGTCGAAAATGATGCGAAAGTCTTCCGTCGCATACACTTCGATTGCCAATTCCCGTAAGCTATCGCCGCGTTGAATTTCATAACTTGAACACGCCTCTTGCGCAGATGCCGCGCCCGTGGCGGCAGCAAGGGCAAGGCTTGATATGAGTAAGTGCTTTTTCATGGGTCCTGTTGCTTTGCCTGTTTAGGTTCTTGTAAGTTTCGCCACTGCGATAGAAAGGTTGTCCTGATCCGGGTCGCCCTTGGCCTGCACGGCCCTCAGCAATGCTTCGGCAATGTCTTGTGCCAGACCCTGTTGATGATCCCGCAGAATGGCCTGAATTTCGGTGTCGCTGATGTACTGCAACCCATCACTTCCAAGGATCAGGACATCGGCGGGCGACACGATCAATGGATCTTCCGGGCAATCCACTTTGGGAATGGCCCCGCCCGTAACCACGGACGTCAATTGATTGCTGTCCATTTCCCGGGCCACCGCTTCGGTGATCTCGCCAGAAGCCACTTTCGACGCAATCACGGGTGCCATCGAGTGATCTTCGTTGACCTGCGTCAACGCTCCATCTCGAAACAGGTAAAGAGGGCTGTCGCCGATCGAAATCCAGAACACACGCCGCCCCAGAAGAAGGACACCCAACATGGTCGATCCCATGTTGAACCCCTGGCCCCGGGCCTCGGTGTAGTTGGCGATCGCGGCATTGGCTTGCATGGCGGCCAAAGGAAGCGCATCTATCGCGGATCCTTCGTTCAGGGTTTCTGCCTCAAGTTCTGCGTCCAGCGCGTCGCGCCAAGCGGCCACTACCATTTCCGAAGCTATTTCACCCGCCTCATGGCCACCCATACCGTCCGCAATCACAACATAGCCCGCGTCCGACGCGTCAAACATGCGGGCCGCAATCGCGTCTTCCTGCGTTTCCCGCTGACCTTGGTTCAGGATCAGCGCAACATCATATGCCGGAGTTGCCAGCATTAATCAGGAATCCCGCCAATCAAAACCGTCGTCACAGAAGGCCATGAACCGGATCGAGGTTTCGCTGATGCGGATCAGGTCTCCGCTGGACAGGGCCACGGTGCTGAGAACAGGTTTGCCGTTCAGACGTACAAGATTGGCCTTGCCGCCATGGCCCAAGTAACACTTCCGGTCTTCGGGATCATAGGCGATGACTGCATGGTTCGAGCGCGAAATGCCGGTATCGCCAAAATCCAACTGAATGGCCTGGTCATCGTTGCGTCCGATTTGCATTAGGCCTTCGGTCAGAGTAATGCTTGAACCCCGTCCCGGACCGGCTGTTACGACCAGCCAGCCCACCGGGAATGTCTCTTGCGCCGCTTCTGCTTTCGCTACGGGTTCGGAGGATTCGATCAGGTCCTGAACATGTGTATCGGCGCGCTCAAATCCCAGAAATGTCGTCTTGACCCGTGAACGGCGATCCTCGACCGGGGCGGGGGCTGGTGCAACCTGCTCAATCACCGGCTCAGCGGTCTTTTCGACCTGCTTCGCTTCTGGGGCCGGAGCTTCCGCGACCTCAACCTCGACGACTTCCGGTTCGGTAGGTTCGGACACGACCTCGGCCGTTGCTTCCTCTGGCGAAGTCTCGGCGGGTGTTTCCGTCACATGCAGGGTGACAACCTGCTCGACCTCAACCAGTTCTTCGACATGCTCTTCCACCAGAACGTTTTTCGGAGCGTCGTCCTCTTCCAAGTTGTCTTCTTCTTCCGAACTGTCTTCGGCGAAGATCGACTCCTCGGGGTCGGTCACTGCCTCCGGCTCGGCCTCGTCGAACTCGGGCATCTTTTCTTCGGGGATCAGTTCATCCGTTTCCTCATAGGATTCGGATGTCATGTTTCCACCAGCCAGGGCGGCGCGCAAAGCGTTGAAATCCGCAATGGGTTCCTGCTTTGCTTCTTCGCTTACGGCGCCGTCTACTGCGGCCGGTTTCTCGGCAACGTCTTCTTCTTTGGATTTGCCGGCACCTTCGAGAAGCCGGCTCAGAGGGCTTTTGTATTTGAACATGGTGTCGACACCTTCAAGTTAGTGACGCAGATAAGCCGCGTCGTAAGCTGCTACTGTTCCCTGCACGTCAGCGCAGAGCCACTCAATGGATACCCATGGGAACTGGTACATTCTGCGGCGGGCCGGTTCCCGCCAGGGTGGCAAAACTTGATACCACCCTCAGCAAACACACACTGGCAGATCACTTTTGAACCGGTCAGATTACTCCTGTGCAAGCTGCATGATTGCGGCCGTCTCGGCCCCATTGCGCAACACTGTCAGATTTGCCTCGGGCTGCTCGCTTGAAACGAGTGCGGCCAGCATCTCATCAAGGCTTTCCGAGCCGTCAAATGTGATGCCGGAATGGCTTTCATTCAGCAGGACATCGTCTTTTTGCAGGCTTCCTGCCGCGTCAGCCGGAACTGCGTTCACCGTGGTTTGCCATCCGCTATTGCCTTCGGCGCTAACGGTAAAGGTGTAACCATTTTCCAATCCAACGGATCGTATGGCGGGAAGGGCCAACAGACCATTTTGCGCCCGGGTCTGACCCAGCGGGCGATAGCGGGCAGCAACCCTTGTGTACCCATCGGCGTCAACCTTCAGGTTATCCAGAACCTGCGCCGCAAAAGGAACATCCTGACGGACTGGGCTGCCATTCAGGGTATAGATGACAGCGCCACGCTGTACCCAATCGCCGATCACGCTCATGTCCTGATTGGCGTCCACCCCCGTAACTGCAATGGTGGCTCCGGTCGAGCCGCGGCGGCGGGATGTCTGGAAGGGGATATCGACATCCCAATGCGCAAACGCCACCTGCTGTTCCGCCGGAACTCCGGCGTTGGCAATTGCATCAGTCGCAGGTGTCTCGATCTCAGACACTGCTGCAATATCAGTCGCTTCTTCCGACTGTGCCGGAACTTCGGAACGTTCAGTGTCTGCGGAGGCTGTTTCTGTGGCAGCTGGCTCCGCAGGTACTGATTGTGCCTGCTCGACAGGCTCTTCCGGTTTGGGTTCGGGTGCAATGGCCACTTCGGGTTCGGGATCGGTGGCCTCTGTGACAGAAGGCTCTGTAACGGGCGCCTCTGTCTCAGCGGATTGTATGTCTGCCGTGGGCTGCGCGACAGGTGTTTCTGCCTGGTCTTCCGCCTTGTCGCCGGACATCACAAAGAAACCACCCGTGGCCAAAGCAACTGCAACAACAGCCGCGCCTGCAATCAGCTTGCCGCTGCCGCCGGACCCGCTCTGAACCACTGTATCGACAGCGACCGGGGTTTCCTCTTTCTTAGAGATTTTGGTAAGATCGACATCTTTTTTGTCTTCGTTGCCAAGAACGATGTCCGAGTTTCCGGCCAGCAGGGCCGTAACTACGGCTTCGGCGTTCTCGCTTTCGGCCTTGATCCGGGCCTTTTCTTCCTCTTTGTCTTTGCGATCCATGCCCACAATCACGGACACGGGCCGATAGGCGAATGTGTCGAACATGACACCGGGGCCGCGGAACATGCGCAACCAATCCAATGCAGATTGAAGACGATCCGTGGCGTGAACTTCCATCGCCTTGTCAATCGCCTCAAGGAACCCGTCTGGGTATCCTTCGAAACGACCGGTCAATGGCGTGTAGGGGTCATCCTGCCCGTTGTTGAACGCGTTCAGGCGGCTCTGGCCGTCGATGGGGCGTTCACCGCTGATCGCGTGATAAAGCGTGGCAGCCAGAACATATAGGTCGCTGCTGGGCCCTTGATCCGCGCCCCGGACATAGAATTCGTGCGGAGAGTATCCATCCTTGATCACGCGCAGGGTCAGCAATGCTGCCGATTTGTTCGCCGCTTGCTCACGTGCGGCGCCAAAATCGATCAGGACGGGGTCTCCGTTTTCATCAATCAGAATGTTGTCCGGCGAAATGTCCCGATGCAACATGCCGCTCTGGTGAATGAAAGACACCGCGGACAGCATTTTTTCGGTGACCTGAACGATGAAATCAGGGCCGCCGTCATTTTCCGGGTTTTCCACGTAATCCAGCAGGTCGCACCCACGGATGAGGTCCATTGCGATATATGCGGTGTCATTGTCTTCGAACACCTGATGCACATCTACGATATTGGGATGTACCAGACGCGCATGATTGCGCGCCTCCTGAATAAAGAGGTCAATGATCGAGCGCAGGTCGTCCTTGAAGGATGGATCGTTTGGTTCGACCAGATCACCGTTGCGGCGGCACAGCGCTCCGGGGAAACACTCTTTGATCACGACGTCGCGCTCCAGGCTGTCGCGCGCCAGGTAAGTGATCCCAAATCCGCCGTTGCTGAGATAGCGGAGGATTTCATACTGCCCGCGCAACAGCTTTGCGCCTGGCTGCAATCCTTCAATTTTCGGTTCGTCGTGCGTCGCGCCGACAGCCTGGTTGTGGCTCATTTCAATCCGCCCGTTCTATTCATTTTGCGGCTTAGAAAAACCGGGCCGACAGCCCACGAACTCACAACCAAAAACAACCGCAGGACACTTGAGAACGGTTAGACGTTTCAAATTTGACTTTATTGGGGCCGCCTGATGGCTTCACTATGGATCGTTTTTCGCATGATGGCTTATGTTGTGCCTAGCGGTGCCTATGAGGCAATATATAGACAATGAATATGGGCTGATTGAAAACTTAAACCCGAAATCAAGCGTGTTGGTCCACGAATTCGAAACAATAAAGGGCCGATTCCTCGGCCCTTCGAATCGCTGCAATGCAGCTCAATCTTGACGGGAAAGCGTCAGGTTCCGGTTTTCGGTTGCGCCGCTGCGACCGTGCTTCCAGCCCAGGCAAGGTTGTCGCCCAGCTGCGCCAGAATGCTGATTGCGTCCTTCAATGGTGCGTCCCCGCTTTCGAATTGCAGCAACAAAAGCAAATCTGTCGCCTTTTCAAATTCTGCGGGAATCCAATCAGCTTTGGGGTCGATTTCGCCACCTTGTTCCAGCCGCTCCGCAAAATCTTCGACGATCTCCTGACAGCTGTTCAGAAACGCGGCCGGTTCGATGTCAGAGGTTTCACGTAGATCTTCATAGATGCTTGCTATTGCGGCCAGCCAGTCCTCGAGAATGGGATTGTTCAACGGGGGCAGGGCAGACCCAAGCGTTGACTGCATCGATGTGGTGTCATTCGAAACAGGCTCTGGCTCTGCGCCCTTCAGCGCCTCAAGATAGGGCAGGAAGTCCTGTTGCAAATCTTTCCGCGCAGCCTCGAGATCGCCACGGCGCCGGTCGGATGCCGCTTCCAGCACGTGTTCCGCAAGGTTCTGCCCGCCGCAGGTTTCCCAAAGCGCAAAGTCGGGCTCGGGCTCTTGCGCCATGGCACGCACGGCGACCGGCGTACCAATTGGGACAACGGCGCGGAACATTCCTTCTTTTTCCTTGTTCAGACGCGCAAGGACGCGGTCCAGGGCACCCTGCACAGGTGGCAGATCGGCATGTGTTACGGCAAGCAGGCTGTTGGCCCTCAGTTCGGGGGGTACCTGAGACCACAAGTGGCGCTCGGTCTCGCGCCAGGCATTGGTTCCATTTGTGCACCAGATGGCACAATCAACGAATTTCAGCAGATCCAAAGTCGGCTTGTAGGTATCATCCAGAGCACCCGAGCCCGGAAGATCAAACAGTGATATTTCCTTGAGGGCCGGAGTATTGATGCCGACCGATATGAAATCGGGCTCCTCCTCGGCCGCTTTTTCCAGCACTATGCCGGAATAGGTCTTCGGTTCCCTGTTCCACCAACCGACAGTCGTTTCGGGCGCATCCGCGTAGGCGACGATCACCAGCGGCAATTTCAGATGCTGCGGGCCAGTTGGCAGAATGTCCGCGCCAGCCAGCATGTTCGCCAGACTTGACTTGCCTGCGCCGAATTCCCCGGCGAAACCGATATTGACCGCGTTTGACAGACGTTCAGCGTGGGACAGAGCCCGCGCACGCATATCCTCCAACGCCTCGTCAGGCGTCAGGTTTTCAGTTGCGGTCAGGAAGCGCTCCAGTTGGCGTACTTCCTTTTCAGTTCCGGGAAATTCAATCATTCCGCAGCCTCTGCTTGTCTTTCATCCGCATCGGGTGTTCCAAAAACCGTCTCCAACTCGGCTGAAATGCGACGCGCTTTGTCGAATGCACCTTGCGCTTCCGCTTGGGCGTTCAGTTCTCCTGAGTTGGACCGGTGTTCAAGATGACCGGCCAGAAGGGCCATATAGTGGTCCAGAACCGTATTCAGCCGTTCCAACAGATCGTCGCGGGTCGTGTCGATCAGGTCATCCCCGATCAGTTCGAATTCCTGCACGATCAGCCGTTCTGCACGCGCCACAACGCTATTTCGCGAGATCAGACGCGACAACCAGTTTACACGCAATTCAACGGTAATGCCACGGGTCAGGGCGGTGGTGTCCGGCCGGAACCAACGCACAGCACTGGTGTTCATGCGATTGTCGACCGGTTCTTGCCATCCCGGCAATGCCCGCAAGGCGGCATTGCAATGCATGTCGATCGCGTAAAGCTCGCTGAGCATGCGCTGCCGAACAACTTGCGACGCCCCCTGTACCAGTTCACGCATACGCTCGCGCAATGGCGTAAAATTGAGCTCGGTCTCTCCGCCTTTTGCCAGCAAAGGCGACTGGCCGTCCGGCCCGCGCACAACGATAGCCACCGATTCCGAGACAGTGTCATCCATGACCCCGCGCAGATTCGACAGGACATCATCCATGTCACGCGTGATCTCCTGCGTTTTTTCAGCAATCAGTTTGCGCAGGTCGCCAAGTGTCTTGTCGCTTTCATCGGCGTTTCGAACATCCGAGCCGTCTTCATCTTGCAGCGCCCGCAAACGAACCTGAGAGCGCTCAAGCTCCCCGCGTGCGAAGCTGTCGAGATGTTGCCAGGCCATCCGCAACTGTTCGTTGATCGGTCCGTCCGTCAAAGCCTGAGTGACATGACGACGCAGATCGGGCAGGCCCGACGCGATCATTGCGGCAAAGCGCAGAACCGCTTCGCGGCTGATCGGTCCTGGGCCTTGTTTGATCTCGGCCACACCGTTGAGATATTGCTGCATCTGTTCCGGGTGGGCGCGCAGCCATGCCAGAACGTGGTCGTGGTTCACTCCGGTTTCATCACCGGTCAGAGCATAATGCGCCCATTGCGCACTGCCCATCAGGACATCAATGTTCGAGTTGCCGAGCGCCTTTTCCAACCCGTCCAGTACATCCAGACGAACCTTGGCCGCGTCTTCGGCGCCGCCGCCCAATTCGTCCACACGGTTGATGAAGACGACGATCTGCCCAAGTTCCAGCGCTTGCATCAACCGGAACAATTTCAGATCCGCGCGCGACAATGCCTGATGCGCGGACAGAACCACCACAAAGAAATCGGATTCCTTCAGATACTGTCGTGAAATTTCTTCGCGGATCAGCAGGGGGTCATTCACGCCGGGCGTGTCGGTGACCGTCAGCGGAAACGGAAAATGGCCCAGGTCAAAATAGACCTCGGCCTTGCGGGTGATGTCGCTGTAAAGCCCGCGATCACTGCCCGGATCCAAAGCCCCGTCTTCGGACGGATCATCCCCGGCACAGACATATCTGGCGAGGTCATCCGACGTCAGTTCGTCCAGATCGTGCTGTTGCCCCAGCAGTTGTTCATAGCTGTCACCCAGACGTCGACGCGCCCGGACCTTCATGGCCTCGACCTGTTCTTCGATCATCTCGCGCTTATAGCTGTCCTCGTCATCGGGAAACATGTTGCGCAGTTCTTCACCTTCGGCGATCAGCGATTGCCATTGGTAATTGTCGAAGAAATGGAATTCGGCACCTTGGGTCCTGCCGGACGGGTGCCCGAAATGCATATCGGTGATAACAGTTGTCCAGGGGTTTACATCCGAAGGCAAATACTCGGCCTGACCGGTGAAGCCGTTGATCAGACGCGATTTTCCAGCCTTGATTTGCCCGACAAACGCAATTGACGGTTTCAGATTGCTAAGATCACCAATGATGCGCGAAATGAACTGGCGCGTTTCATCATTGGTTGCCCCGTTCATTTCTTCTGCTATGCGAATAAGTTCGCGGCGATGTGTTTCACTCATTACTCATTACCCTGGTTACAATAAAAAACAGATTGAAGTAGTCGAAAATTTGAATTCAACGGAGGCAATCATTTTTCGGCCTCCTGCAAAGAGGTCCACAGGTTGACGACCGCCCCCAGTTTGCGGGCTTCGTGGATGGCGACCGCGATCTGACCACCGTCACTCAAAACGGCCAGACCGGCCCCTTTCCCGCCCGATGGCCGCATGACAATCAACTGCGGGTCTTCACTCTCATGCTGAGAGTCGCCATCCCAGTTGGCAAGATCAGCCACAAAACGGGCCAGCGTGTCCTGGTCGGGATGCATCGGCTCAGATGGCTTGCAAACACCTTCCAAAAGAGGTGCGGCTTCGTCCGAACTGTCCACGAACACACGACCCGAGGCGAAGCGGCTCGACGCTTCAAAAAAACGTTGGGCAAGTGTTTCCGCTGCATCGGGTGTTGCCTCGGCGGGCAGAGAGTCATCAACAGGTTTCTCAGCACTCGGGACGACGGAAACAATTGGCTCGGACGGAAGTTCGATGGCGGCGCAGGCTTTCTCGATTTCGCTGAAGGTGATACCTACCTCATCCACTTCAAGCGCTGTGTCCGGTCTGCCCGACGTCAACTCAAGCGGGGCAGGCGAGGCCGAGATCTCCGACACCAATCCAGCCAGCTTCTCGATCAGTTCGGCGCGTGATTCCGTTTCAAAGTCCGGAACCTCACCTGACGGTACCTTGAAGACATCGGTGATCCGGGAGCTGTTCACCTCGATTGCCAGACAATCCCCGTTTGCGGCGGTGAATTCCAACCGGCGCGGCAATACTGTGCCACGGATTGCCCGCAATACCGCAGAACGGCGCGCGGCCGCTGTTTCTCCTGCGATCCTCACGGTCGGAGACAGCCGTGCGACCGAGGTCCGCCTGATATCTTCAAGCAGGTCGAGAATGTCCGTGTCCATCATGCCGTGACCCCCTCTGGTCCCGTTCAAACCGCAGCCGCAACCGGCCCCAGACTGAGATGTGATTTGGTAAGCGCCAGTCCGACATTCGCACTGTTGCGGCAGATATAGCAGACCACATGATCAGGATATTCCTTGGTCCGCAGAAAGATGTTTAGCCTGTCCTTGGAAAAAACGGCGACTTCCCCAAAGCCAGCGCTTTCTTCGTCTGCACTGCCAGCCTGACGCAAGAGCGCTTCAAAGGCTGCAACCCCGCGCCCCTGAAACAGATTGGCCACAGCCACCGCCAAAACATCCAACGAATCCGCGCAGTCGGGATCTGAAACAGAGCTGCCCAAAAGCATCCCTGTCTCCATGTCGATATACCCGGCTGCTATACAGTCGGGTATCGTTTCCATGGCGGAGTTCAGTGCGGTTTGAATAGACATCTAATCCATTGTTTTCATTTATGAGTTTCTCACTAGCTCGATTCGGATACCCTTACAACACATGCCATTCAGCGCCGCTATTTTCTTTGGCTTTCGGAATGGATCGAAGTGCCTCTTTGGTTTGCCTTTCGTTGTGTTCAATGGCGATCTGATCAAACTCGGCCAGAAAGGCCTTGAATACATTCTTCAGCCCTTCTGCATCTTGCGGCAGGTCTTCATTTCTCGAAACCTCCTGCCACATATCCGACGCGCTGAGAGGCGATCCGACCGCAACTTCGGGCAGGCCACTCAGCATGGCAACGCTTCTTTCAACTGCGTCAACCTGTTCGGTGGTGGCCGCTTCGATCAAACCGCTGGTTTCGGGTTCCGGCTCATACTCATCCGCAGTGTTGCCGGTTTGCGCGGCCATCAATGCCGTAATCGAGGATACAGAAACTTCTATGCCGCGATCTTCAGCCAAATCGGCCTGCTCGGATTCCTCTTCTTCGCCATCCGGCACGATCTGGGTCTCTTGCATCGAAGTGTTCAGCGAGGCAAGCACATCATCGGAATTGTCAACAGCCGCAAGAGGCGCGGGACTGATTTCAGCATCATCCAGAGCGCCCGTGTCGTCATCCAATGCGTCCTCCAGATCGGCGTCAACGGACAGCTCGAATTCGTCTTCGTCATCCTCAAGGCCCGCGACATTCGTCAATTCCAGCGGGTCGTTCGAGGTGTCCTTGAAAAAGGAACGCAGATCATCGCTTGTGTCGGGTTCAACGGGCAGCGGAACCGGCTCTGCCGTCATCTCTGCGCGCAGCCGTTCAGCCTCTTCCGCATCGATCCGAACCCGCTCGGCCTCATCCGAGCGCCGCTCGACCCGTGCAGGTCGTACCGGGAAGCTGGTTACAACTGTTTCGCCTACAGCGTTCGATTGCCCGGCGGCCTCCAATGGGTTCACCAACCTCAAGGGTGCGGCTTCGTCTCTGGCAGTCGGCTCGTTTGATGAACGGGCAGGGCGCAAAGGTTTGACTTTGGGTGCGTCGGCTTGGCTCTTGTCGATCTGGTATCGAGCCAACTGATCGGCGCGGTTGTCCATAATCTGTTCCGTGATCTCCAGGAAACTGTCGATCATCTTGCCTCCGCCGCTGCGCGACCACATCTCGGCATCACCTGTCTTGTCCCGGGCAGTGATTGCGTCGCGGGCCGAGAACAGAATGGACCGATTGAACAGGTGACCAGCTTCGCGGTTAACGCGACGCAGTACTTTTTGACGGTCTTTGAGGCTCAGGGCATCTGCCCGCGTCACCAAAAGCAAAGAGTTGTGTTGCAACCTCTCGGGTAGGGAAACCCATGTCGCGCGTTCGGTTTCGCGCCAGGCTTGTGTCGCGTGGGTACACCACAAAACGCCGTTTGCCTGACCCACCGCGCGTTGCCACACATCCGTCGAGATCTTGGGGTCCGAAATGCCGGGTGTGTCGATCAGGTCGACAGCCTCCAGAATATCGGCCTCAAGGAAGATGCGGATGAACTGTGCGTCATTGACGCCAACGGTTTCAAGCTGATCCAGCTCGATCAGTTCAGTGCTTCCGTCATGGCGTTTGATATAGGGCGCTTGATTGCCCCAGCTAAACCAGACCGGTGGCAACTGGGTTGCCGTCACCTGCGTCGGCAAGGTCTGCGTTCGCAGCAAAAAGTTCATCAACGTGGATTTACCGGCGCTGAACTCGCCCATCAGGGCGAAAACCGGTTTGCGACGGGACCACTGCTCGATGCGTTCCCATGCCTTCGGAGAAACAAAGCGTGTTTGTGTATCTTTTGCCATTTTTCTACTTATGCCGCTTCGTTGCTTAGATCTTTCAGTATGTCACCCAGAATCTCGTCCTTGGATTTCTGTGGCTGCAAGCCCGCCATCGCCGCCGCAGTCTGACCCGGGTTCTTGTCGGCAGAAGACGAGATGCTCAGCAGTGTCTCCTTCTGCTCGCGCAGGAAATCCGTCAGGATCGCGCGAACGTTTTCCAGAACCGCCGCGATCTGGTTTTCCTCGATATCCTTGGTGATCGAGTTTGCCTCGGACGCGATCAGCCGCGTGTAATCCGCCGCATATGCCTCAAACCCCTTTCGGCGTTGCCACCAACGTCGCCACCAAGTGCTTTGCAAGTCCAGTGCGATCGTCCGGCCGATGCCGAGAGGCGGCGGAACACGGGGAACAATGGGCGCTTCGATGCTGAATTCGCCCAGATGGTTGCCGAGTATCTTATGATAAAGCGCTTCGACGTCCGCAGCAGCGGTTGCGTACAACGCCCCTGCATCCTTTCGCATGGCGCGGGCGAAACTGAAATAGGCAGCCTTTTGCAACGTCCGCAAACCCGCGGGATCGTATTGCCACGTGCCTTGTTCGCCATTTTTTTCAAGATGCGCGATCAGAGAGTCCGTTGCGCGTTTGACGAAATTGTCCTCGGCTGACTTCAGACGCTCCAACACTTTGTCGCGCAGCGCATTTGTCAACTCGGCGGCTTTCTTTTCGTATTCGGCTGACACCGTGTTTATCGCCTCTTCGGGCGACACGCCGTCAAGATCCCGTGCAACGCCTTCGCCTTCGGACAGATTCTTGGCAACCGCAGTCGCGCGGATCTGACTGGCAATGTTACGCGCCCGATGGCGGACGCGGTCCATCAGGCGCGCTCCGGCACCGTCTGCAATGCGCTCATTCATGGCCAGCAGCAGATCGGGCAGACCGGACAGCGCCCAGATTTTGTCGAGCGAGGCCGCCTGATCACCGAAACCGGCGGCCAGGTAGAACGTATTCAAGGCCTGGCGCGACTCTTCTGTCAGAATATCCGGGTTCCCGGTCAACGCCGCTTCGGCCCACAGTGCGCTGCCAAAAACGACGCTGGTATTTGTGTCGATATTGTTCTGTTTCAGCGTGTCCTGAATGCGGTCACGGATCTCTGGAACCTGGTTCACAGGATCGGACAGCTCGTCGATCCGGTTGACGAACAGGATGATCTGCCGGTTCTCGAACTGCGCGATAATGCGCATCAGGGCCATGTCCATTGTCGTCAGGGCCTGGCTTGCCGCCAACACCACAACGCAGACTTCGGATCCGCGTAGGCTGCGCAGAGTGATTTGTTCACGCACCATGAACGTATCGTTCACACCCGGCGTGTCGCACAGTTTCAGCGCGATGGGGTATTGCGGAATGTCCATATACAGCTCGGCTGATTTGGTAACATCAGCAAACCGGCCCGTTTTGGGGTCAATATCGGGATCGTCTTCATCGCCCAGGCAAACATAACGCTGAATCAGTTCCTCATCGAAATGATCATACTGATGGCTTTGACCTAGGATCAGGTCGAAATGTTTGCCAAGACGTTCCTCTGACTTGGCCTTCATCTCACCGATCTGGCGGCGGATGTCTTCCATCTCGTCATCAGCGCCGGCGCGATTGGCCAATTCGCCAAGACGACCGCCACCGACCATCAGGTTGTCCCATTCTTCCTGCTCGAAAAACGTGAACTTGGCCTTTGTATCACCGGGTGGGCGCGTGTTGATGTTCAGGGTCGTAACCACCGACGTCCACGGGTTGACGTCTGACGGAAGCAGGCCGGGGTGCCCGGCAAGAATATTGACGATCGAGGATTTTCCGGCCTTGACCTGGCCCACCATCGTGACGCTGGCGGTAAAGTTCTCCATCCGGGTCTTGAGCGTCGCCAGCCGTGCCGAGGAGCGCGCATCAGCCACCTCAGTCAGTTGATCAATCTGAGCCGTCAGTGAAGCCATGGTTGCCGTCATCGGTGCCAGTGCTTCGTTGCCCACAGACAAAAGGTGATCGTTGCGCGCCATACTTAACCTCCGGTTCCCGTTGCAGCAATTTGCGGTTCGTGCGCAACACGCCCCGCCGGAACGCTTGTCAGAGTGTCTATCCGCGCGATCAGGTCCAATGCATTGCCTAATATTTCGGCCTCGGCCCGAGGTGAAATGGTTTCGTACGACTTGGAATCGGCCAGAACTTCGATCGAGCTGAAGCGGTCGCCGTTCTCGAGGCAAGCAACGCGGCGCCCGGTTGGGAAACCTTCGGATTTTGCAGCTGGCAGCGGCATGCGTGCGTTCGCAAGCAGGTAATGTTCACCGGAATGCGTTCGAAGGGAAATACCAAAGCCTGTGGTCGGGTGGTCGCGATTCAGAGTCTTGAGCTCACCAAGGAAACTCTCACGAGCGAAGAAGACAGCTTCTTGCTCGGCGGCAGCGGAGGGATTCAAATCGGTCACAGCAGAAAGCCTTGTATTGGAGTTGAGCAAAAAAACTCGTACAGGCGCCAAAGTGGCAAAAAGACTCATTAACTCCTGATAAACAACAAGTACCTTCAAGGCGGTGTTATTTTGGCGCGAATAAGATTTTTTAGCGGTTGAATTGTGGCGGCAATGTGGTCGATCTCTCATAAGAATGCCTCAACCGATGCGAGTATTTCGATGCGGCAGATCGGACCTTGAAACGTCAGACAAGCTTGTATGCAGGCATAGTAGGCGCAGCCAAATGAGGCAAAGGCGACGTCTTCACAGGTGCATTCGAGTGATTTGGAGGTCGAAAATCTTTTAGCTTCATACTTCTGAATAAAAACAAATATTTATGTTTTGTTGCTTTACTGAAAACACCGGATTTGCAGGATGAAGCTATGTGCCTTGGCAGATCCAGCAACGCAGTCTGCGACCGTTTTCGGGATCAGACTGCACCAACTCTGGTCCGTTGTGCCTTGATTCTCCACCAAGTTTGGCGCCACAAGTTCCGACCTGTAGTTCTGGCGTCTATTCAACGTTAGCGCGTTTTTGAACGGCTTGATTGTACCAGGCGTCAACATGTGAACCAAAAGCCGTAAAGCAGCTTCATATAGGTACTCTCAAACCGGTTGCAGGTAGGGTTTCAGATGCCTCTGGTTTCGCAGCCGTTGCGTTGCTTGCGGTATCAACCAGGCCGAAAACAGGTTGCAGTTTTTAACCAGGCAGCCCTGCAAGTCACAAACTTTGTATTCCTCGAATTTTCCCTCTCGCACTCCGATGCAAGCTTTGTTATTGACCGCTTCAATCCAGCGCTAACGCGCTTGGTTGCGGGTGTGGCGAAATTGGTAGACGCACCAGATTTAGGTTCTGGCGCCGCAAGGCGTGGGGGTTCAAGTCCCTCCACCCGCACCAAATGAATTTACCATAATCATCATTATGCGTACTGTGAATGCGCCCGTCTTCAGAGATTGTGGACACCTTCAAGCCCTTCGTTTTCCAAACATATCAGTGGACCCAATTGACTGGGGGACTGCAATGCCCAATGGAGCATACCTGCTTTGGCAGATCTCGGGTTCGTCAGATTGCAATGTTCCGCAGCCGCGATTGGCTTGTTTGGGGTTTGATTGAGTGGTCGGGATTATTGATGTTCTCGCCCCCGTGCCCCTGCCCTTCGCTGGTCACCGTCCCACATGTCAGTGACGTCAGAAAGCAAAGCTTCATACGCTTTGCGCGACCTTGTTCATGGCGAGTTAGCACCACGGTCAACCATTCAGGCAACCGGCCGCAATAATGCGGCCGGCCTTTTGATCTTGCTGATGTCTGCGCAGAATCTCAAATTGGCGCCGATCAAACCGGTGCGGGACATTCAGCCGGTCTCGCCAAAACCTTTCGGTACCGGCAGATCAGGCAGAGTTGCCGCACGTTTTTGCAAGGCCCGCCCGATGACCATACGGCTGATTTCCGTCGTCCCGTCCACGATCCGCAGCATTTGCGCAAGGCGGGACAAGCGATCCAGGCCGTAGGGTTGCAACAACCCCGCACCTCCCAGAACCTGCGTACAGGTGTTTGCAGCTTTCACGGCGGCATCAGGCACAAACCTTTTCGCATGGGCAGCCATCAATGGACCTTCGGGCGTGCCAAGGGCTTCTGCTGCCTTTCGGTAGAGAAGCTTTGAGGCTTCAAGGTCGGTTGCAACCTCGCCCAGCATCCACTGAATCCCGTCCAGATCAAGGTTCCTGCCGCCAAACATCTTGCGGTTCTTGGAATAGGACAACGCCGTATCCAGCGCGGATTGCATCAATCCACAACATCCTGAGGCAATCGAAACACGGGCAATGTCGATGGCCATGAGCGCGCCCTGAAGACCCTGACCAATGGGCAGGATGATGTTGGTTTCATCGACCACGACCTTGTCCATGTACATTTCGGCCAAGGGCAGGAAGTTGTAGGATGGGGTATCATAAAGCGGCCCAAAGCTGAGGCCCGGTGCGTCGGCGGGAATGGCGATCATCGCCATGTCCTTGTGGCCGGGTGCGTCGCTGGTCTTGACCACAGTGAAATAGATATCCGCCTCGGTCGCCAGGCTGACCCATGCCTTCGCGCCGCTGATCGTCCATGTGCCGTCGCCATTGAGAACGGCGCGCGAATACATGTTTGTTGCGTCCGATCCGGATTGTGGTTCGGTCAGTGCAAAGTTCGCCAGCTTGCGTCCAGATGTCAGGTCCCGCGCCCACTTTTCCTTGAAGGCATCCGTGCCATAGCCGCAGCCCGCAAAGGTACAGATGTTGTGCATCGACAGCGCAAAGGCATATGCGCCATCGCCCCGTCCCAGTTGTTCATAAACCTGTATGCCTTCTGCCAGCGGCAAGGCCTGCCCGCCAAACTCTTCGGGGGCGTAGAGCCCCGTCAGACCAGCGGCCCCGGCCTTGTCCGAAGCATCGCGCGGCCACTTCTTCGCGGCGTTCCAGGCATCCACATTGGGCAGGATCACCTGCTCGGCGTGGTCGCGTGCGGCTTGGAGTATGGTGTCGAGTTTGTCTGACATTGGTGGATCCTTTCACGACGGTCATTCTCAGATGGCGCCACAACCGGGAAGCCATGGATGAGCGGGATGATAATTTTTTGAGGGCAAAACTTCCGATAAGAACGTTTTTCTACAGCAAGATATGGCGATCCTGCCCGCTGGGGACCATCTCGTGCAATGACATATCATTGTCCAAAAGTGACAAATCAGGCGCCCTACATTTGCACCCTGCGGTATGAGCTCGGCGTGCTTCCGGTCCAGCGCTGAAAGGCCCGGTGGAAATTGGCCGCCGACGAAAATCCGACATCATGTGCGATGGCTTCAACGCTTTTACGCCCCGCCTGAAGATCACGGATAGCGATATCACGCCGCAGGGCATCCTTGATGGCCTGAAACGATGTACCATCCGCATGCAGCCTGCGGATCAGGGTGCGGGGGGTCATGTGCATCGCGGATGCCGTCTGGGTCAGGGTTGCCGCGTCCCATCCCGATTGGAACAGATAGGTGCGCACCCGCAGCGATTGGGTGTGCTCTCGCGAACTGGTGAAGATCCAGTCTCGGGGTGCGTTGTGCAAAAACCTGTCAAGGTCATTTGTGCTGCGCGCCTGCACTGGACCCAGCGCATTCGGATCGAACGAAATCGCGGTGGCACCTTGGCCGAACCGCAGCGGTGCTGGAAAGATGACCGCGTAATCCTGATCAAAGTCGGGGCGCTCAAACACGAAATCGACAGCCTTGACCGGAACTTCGTGCCCCGCCAGCCAAGACATGAGCCCGTGGGCAAGTTTGAGTATCAGCATGTGCCCGAACCGCTGAACCTGGGCCGCGCCCCGTGGCTTCAGCGTAAGCACCAACATGTTGTCGGCGTCATCCAGAGCAAACTGGTAGTCATCCAGCAACAAGTTCCAGAAGGTCGAAAAGCGGTAAAGTGCCGATGAAAGAGACGTGGCTTCCCGGACTGTCGTCAAAAGATGTTGCAGAGCTCTCGGCCGGATCGGGCGGCTCCAAAGCCCCATCATCTCATCACCGGTCTCAACTGCGGCAAGTTGATAGAGGCATACGATCTGATCCAACGTGACGCGACCATGTGGGTGACGCGTATCTGCGACCAAACCCGACCGGCCGAGAAGCGACGCCATCTGCGCCTCGGGGCATAGCGTACGCAATGCCGTCAGCCAGTCATCGATAAACTGGCTGGAAACCGTGGAAAGGATCGTTGGCGCGACATTGGTCATGACGTGCAAGGAGGTATCACCAAATCCGGTCGAGATGAAACACGGCACTTTCAGATGGCGGATTGTCAATGTCTTCACCACACAACGCTCTGGTTGAACTTATTTCAGTGGGCTGTCGCCTCTGTTCGCCGCACCGGTCATCGAATATCGCTGTGCGTCGGCGGGCCAGAGCTTTTGTTTACGTCAGCAAGCAATCTTGCGGATGAACTGGGCGCTCTTTTGGCTCGGGGCGTTCATTGCCCCAAATCCCGGGTTGTAGACGGCCAAAATTTAATCAGTCGGGCTTTGATAATGAGCAGTTGAGAGGCTGGCACAGGCGCCAATTCCAGAACACCGTAAAAATAAATAGCAATTTTTTTGAATACTTTTACCATGTGGTCAAATTAG
Organism: Ruegeria sp. THAF33; assembly: GCF_009363615.1. Classification (NCBI taxonomy): domain Bacteria; kingdom Pseudomonadati; phylum Pseudomonadota; class Alphaproteobacteria; order Rhodobacterales; family Roseobacteraceae; genus Ruegeria; species Ruegeria sp. THAF33. The sequence goes on from NZ_CP045385.1 coordinate 388,872, forward strand.
GGGGCGGATGAATGTTTGACATCATCATCAGAAGGGCCAGCTTGCCGGATGGCCGCGAACCGGTGGATATTGCGATCAAGGGCGACCGTGTTGCGGAGATTACCGCTGACATCATGGGGGAGGCGCGCGAAGAAATTGATGCAACGGGCCGCCTGGTTTCACCTCCGTTCGTCGACCCGCACTTCCATATGGACGCCACCCTTAGCCTCGGGTCGCCACGTATGAATGTTTCGGGCACGCTTTTGGAGGGCATCGCGCTTTGGGGAGAACTGAAGCCCCTTCTGACGCCCGAAGCGGTAATTGAGCGGGCCATGCGATATTGCGATCTGGCCGTGTCGCAGGGATTGCTGGCCATCCGTTCGCATGTGGATGTTTCGTCAACTCCGTTGGTGGGCGTCGAAGCTTTGCTGGAAGTGCGCAAGCTGGTTGCCCCCTATATTGACCTGCAATTGGTGGCATTCCCGCAAGATGGACTGTACCGCGCGGAAAATGCAGAGAAAAATCTGATCCGGGCGCTCGATATGGGGGTCGATGTGGTGGGCGGCATCCCGCATTTTGAACGCACGATGTCGGAAGGCGCCCGATCGGTCACCAGGCTGGCCGAGATTGCCGCAGATCGCGACCTGATGCTGGACCTGCACTGTGATGAAAGCGACGATCCGATGTCGCGCCATGTGGAAACCCTCGCCTATGAGACCACGCGCCTCGGGCTCGGGGGTCGTGTGACTGCAAGCCACGTCACCGCGATGCATTCATACGACAATTACTATGCTTCGAAGCTTATTCCGCTGATCGCGGAAAGCGGCATGAACGTCGTACCGAACCCGCTTATCAATATCACTCTGCAAGGCCGCTCGGACACTTATCCGCGCCGCCGTGGCCTGACACGCGTACCAGAATTGCGTGCAGCAGGTGTAAACGTTTCCTTCGGGCAGGATTGCACCATGGATCCATGGTATTCTCTTGGGTCCGCCGACATGCTGGAAGTGGCCCATATGGGCGTGCATGCGGTGCCGATGACATCCCGCGAAGCGATGGAATGGGCTTTCACATCCGTTACCCAGAACGGTGCCAAGACCATGGGTCTGCCCGACCCGACAATTCGCAAAGGCGGCCCAGCCAACATGGTTGTGCTGCAAGCGCGTGACCCGATTGAAGCGGTCCGCATGAAAGCCACACGTCTTGCCGTCATCAAACACGGCAAGGTGCTGGCGCGCACCGAACCAAGACTGGCCGCGCTTTCCCTGCCCGGCCGCCCCTCGACCCTGGATCCCGCGGATTACGCGCCCAGGCCCAATATTCAGGAAGACCAAGAACAAAAATAATTGCCACCAACAGAAGAGGATACTCCGATGAAACTCACCACTACACGTCGTCAACTGATGGTCGGCGCCGCGGCCACGCTGGCCCTGCCGGCTTATATCCGCCGCGCCAATGCACAATCTGCGATCCGCGTCGCTGGCGTGCATATGTCTCCGGTCGAAAATGCATGGAACAGCCGGATCCACGTGGCGATGCAGGAAGCCGCCGAGGCTGGTCTGATCGAATATGAGTTTTCAGAGGGTGTCGCTCCGACCGACTATCCCCGTGCGATGCGCGAATACGCCGAAGGCGGCGCTCAAATCATTTGGGGCGAGTCTTACGCGGTGGAACGCGAAGCACGCGAAGTGGCGGGTGATTACCCCGATACCGCGTTTTTGATGGGGTCCTCCGGCGGACCGGAGGGCGACAATTTTGGTGTCTTCGGCACCCGCAACCACGAGGCGGCCTATCTGGCCGGAATGCTTGCCGGCCAAATGTCGGAAAGCAATGTATTTGGTTCCGTCGGCGGTTATCCGATCCCCGAGGTGAACCTCCTGATCAATGCTTTCCGGATGGGCGTCAGTGAAGTGAACCCTGACGCCACTTTCCTTAACGGTTTCATCGGAGCATGGTTTGATCCGGCTCGCGCGCAGGAAGCCGCGATTGCCCAGATCGACGCAGGCGCGGACATCCTGTTTGGTGAACGCATTGGCACCGCAGATGCCGCTCAGGCGCGCGGCGTGAAGGCCATCGGTTCACTGATAGATTATACACCGCGCTATCCCGGTACGGTCTTTGCCAACGCGATATGGAACTATGGGCCAACCATCAAAGCCATCGTGGCGGATGTTCAGGCCGGCAAACCCACTGGGCGCAACTATACCGAATATTCCTTCATGGCCCATGGCGGCAATGAGCTGATCTATGTCGCCGACGAAGTGCCTGCCGACGCCATCCCTGCGATGGAGGCCAAACAGGCCGCGATCCAATCCGGCGAATGGGACGTTCCGATCGACGAAAGCGAGCCCTCCTGATCCCGGGGGCTTTGACGTGACCGACGCCACGGCTCTTGCTGCTGCCGTTTCCGCGGGGCAGATCACTGCCACCGATGCGATGGAAGCAAGCCTTTCCGCCTGCCACGCGCAGGCGGATCTGGGCGCCGTGGTGTTTCTGGACGAAGATATGGCCCGCGCCGGCGCGAGGGCGGCAGATGCAGCGCCATCTGATCGACGCGGGCCCTTTCACGGGGTTCCGTTCCTGGTCAAAGACCTCGGCGGATCCGCCAAGGGACTGCCCGCTGCTGCCGGGTCTGCGGCAATCCGCGCGCAAGGGCGAAAATCCGAAACTGACAGCTGCCTGTTGCAGGATTTGCGCCAGACCGGCCTGATCCCTTTTGGCGTGTCGGCAACACCGCCATTCGGCCTTTCCCTGACATGCGAACCAGATGGCATGGCTGCGGCCCGCAATCCGTGGAATCCCGCGTTGACGCCCGGCGGCTCATCTGGCGGCGCCGCGGCTGCGGTTGCAGGCGGCATCGTCGCCATTGCTCATGCCACGGATGCGGCCGGATCTATCAGAGTCCCAGCCGCGTGCTGCGGCTTGACCGGGCTCAAGCCGTCTCGTGGTGCGGTGCCCGGAGGCCCTGATTTTGCCAATCACCTGATGGGGATAGCGTCAGAACTGGTTCTGGCGCGGTCCGTTCGCGATGTGGAAACCGCCTTTCAAGCCGTAGCCCAGCCCATGGCCCCGGTACATCCGGCGGACCGCCCCCGCATTGCATTGGCACTGCCCGAGCGTTGCGGAACTGACCAGTGCAAAGCCGCCAAGGATGCGGCTGACGCTCTGCGCGATGCAGGCTGCGAGGTGCATGACATTTGTACCCCGGACGAGATGGGGGCCGAGGCTCATGCAATTGCCCGCACGATACTGGCTGTTTCGCTGGCCGAGTGGCTCATTGCACTCAGGCTTTGTGATGACCAGGTTCCACCGCTTGCCGCCGCCATGGCTGCCGAGGGCCGTGCCACATCTGTCACCGCGCTTTTTGCGACCTCAAGACAGCTTGCGCGCCTGACATATCGTGCTCGCAAGATTTTCAGTTCTGTGGATGCTGTCCTGATGCCGGTCATATCGTCTGCGCCGCCCGTTATCGGCACTTTGGACCTTTCTGGCGCCTCCGCAGATGAACACATGGCGCGGCTAGAGGCCTTTGCCCCAAACGCAGCGCTTGCCAATGTCGCAGGCTTGCCGGCTTTGGCATTGCCTTTTGGCATGGCAAAAGGCCTGCCAATCGGTGTGCAACTGATGGGACCACCCGGCTCGGATGTTGGGCTGCTGAAACTCGGCGCTCTGATCGAGGCGCGTGCGCCCGAACTTACCTTTCCGTCTCCAATCGCAGGCCTGCCCACATGAACAAGGTTCTGGAACTTCACGGCATAACAAAGCGTTTTGGAACGCTTACCGCCAATGATGATGTGACCCTGTCATTGGCCCAGGGTGAAATCCTTGCATTGTTGGGTGAAAATGGCGCAGGCAAAACGACGCTGATGAACATCCTGTTCGGCCACTACGCAGCAGACGAAGGCTCTGTCAGGGTGTTTGGCAAAGCGTTGCCTCCGGGTCTGCCCCGCGCAGCGATCGAGGTAGGTGTGGGCATGGTACACCAGCACTTTACGCTTGCGGGCAACCTCACGGTTCTTGAAAACGTCATGCTTGGTTCAGAACCCCTTACACGCGCACGGTCCGCACGTGGCGAGGCGCGCGCAAAGTTGTTGCAGATCGCGGATCGGTTTGGTCTGCCCGTGAATCCCGACGACAGGATCAAGTCCCTTTCCGTGGGTGAACGTCAACGCGTCGAAATTCTGAAAGCGCTGTACCGAGACGCGCGCATACTGATCCTGGATGAACCCACGGCCGTTCTGGCCCGGCCCGAGGCAATGCGCCTGTTCGAGACGCTGCGCGACATGACGAAAGAGGGCCTGTCGCTTATCTTCATCAGTCACAAACTGCATGAGGTCATGGCGACCTCTGACCGTGTGGCCGTTCTTCGTGGCGGTAGGTTGGTCGCGGAACGCAGGACTTCGGAAACCACCCCCGGAGAGTTGGCGGAACTGATGGTTGGCCGCAAAGTGGAACGACCCGTTCGTCAAGACCACGAGATTGGCGCGCCGGTTCTGGTCGCAAACGATGTGCGCGTGAAAGAAGACGGTGAATTGCGGCTGGATGACGTATCATTCACCGTCCATGCAGGCGAGATCCTTGGTATCGTCGGCGTATCAGGCAATGGTCAGGCCTCGCTTGGCGGGCTGTTGTCTGGACTGATCCACCCTAACGCCGGGCAGTTGACACTGCTGAACAAGGATATCGGCCATCTGGGCCCGCGTGGCATGATCCAGGCTGGCGCCGGCAGGGTACCGGAAGACCGCCATGCAGAAGGTGTCGTGGGTGAATTGAGCCTGTGGGAAAATGCAGTTCTTGAACGTCTGCGCACACCGGAGTTTTCGCGCCGAGGCTTTGTCCGACAACGCGCCGCCCGAGAATACACCGCAGGGCTTATCGAACGGTTTGATATCCGAGGGGCCAGTCCCGACACGCGCACACGGCTGCTGTCTGGCGGCAACATGCAAAAATTGATCCTGGGGCGGGTCCTGACCAACGGACCGCGTTTCGTGCTCGCCAACCAGCCGACGCGGGGCCTTGATGAAGGGGCAATTGCCGCAGTCCATGCCGAGCTTCTGGCCGCACGGGCCGAGGGTGCTGCGATCCTGCTTATTTCAGAAGAACTTGAAGAAGCCGTAGCTCTTTCAGACCGAATACAGGCGATCGTTAAGGGTCGATTGTCGAAACCGATATCCGCTGATGAGGCTGACCCGCAACGCCTTGGCCTGATGATGGCAGGTGTCTGGAAGGAAGATGATGATGCGGCTTGAACGACGCACATATGTACCGCTGTACCTTGTGGTCATTGCGCCGCTGGCCGCGATCTTTACCGCGTTGTTATTGGCTGCGGGTTTAATCGCAGCGGCAGGTGTGAACCCATTGACTGCCTATGGTGAAATGCTGACCGGCGCCCTTGGGTCACGCCTTTCGATCACCGAGATGCTGACCCGCGCCACGCCGCTGATATTTACCGGGCTTGCCGCGGCCGTCGCCTTTCGGGCCCGTCTTTGGAACATCGGCGGCGAGGGGCAGTTCTTTGTCGGCGCACTGATTACCGCCTGGATCGGGCATTCTCTCGGGGTTCCCGGGTGGATCGGTATACCGATTTTGATGCTGGCGGGCATGGCGGCGGGTGCGGCCCTGTTGGCGGGCCCCGCTTATATGCGCCTGCGTTTCGGGGTGGATGAGGTGGTGACGACCCTGCTGCTCAACTTCATTGTGATCCTTTTCGTCGGCCTCATGATCGAGGGTCCGATGCGCGATCCGATGGCCTTTGGCTGGCCTTCCTCAGTGCCCGTGGGCGGAGAGTACCGCCTGCCGGATCTTATTCCCCGCACGCGCCTTCATATCGGGTTGCTTATTGCCATCGCGGCAGCAGGTGTTGTTTGGCTGATCCTGGCCCGCACGGTTTTTGGGGCTGAAACACGCGCCGCAGGCTTGAACGCCGGTGCCGCCGCCTTTGCCGGAATTTCCCTTCCCAAAACGATCATGGGTGTGGCCCTGCTTTCAGGCGCTTTGGCAGGTCTGGCAGGTTCCGTCGAAGTCATGGGCGTCACAGCCGGGGTCACCACGACCATGAGCCCCGGATTCGGCTATGCCGGCATCGTCGTCGCAATGCTGGCCGCATTGCATCCGGCGGGTGTGGTCGCCGCCGCGGTTTTCGTCGCCACCGTCTTTGTCGGGGCCGACGCCATGAGCCGCGCAACCGGCGTTCCCAGCTTCATTGCCGACGTGATCGTGGCGCTCTGCCTGCTCACCATGATCGTGGCCCTTCTTTTCACAACGTACCGGGTGCGCCGATGAGTGATGCAATTGATCTGCTGCTGAACACCAGCCTCTGGGCGTCCGTGCTGCGTATCGCAACGCCGCTTATTTTCGGAGTCCTCGGCGCGTTGCTGTGTGAACGTTCGGGGGTTCTCAATCTGGGGATCGAGGGGATCATGACCATGGGCGCGATGAGCGGTTGGCTTGCCGTCTACATGGGCGCGCCTTTGCTGGTTGGCCTGATGATCGCGGCACTTTGCGGCGCGATGTTGGGATTGCTGCACGCCATACTAACGGTCCCGCTTGGATTGTCGCAACATGTCTCGGGGCTTGGCATCACGCTGTTTGCATCCGCGCTGGCCTACTACCTTTACCGGTTGCTTGTCGAAGTGGGCGATCTGCCCCCGACGATAGAACCTTTCCAGCCACTCGATGTTCTGGGTGTTTCCGATATTCCCATTCTGGGTCCGATCCTGTTTTCCCAGGCTCTGCCGACCTATCTCGCGCTGTTTGCGGTGGCTGTGATGGCTTACGTTCTTGCCCGGACACCGCTGGGGCTGGCCATTCGCATGACTGGTGAAAACCCGCACGCGGTTGAGGCACAGGGGCTGAACCCCATTCGCATTCGCATTGGTGCAGTGGTTGTCGGATCAGCGTTGATGGCAGTGGGTGGCGCGTTCCTGACGACAACGGCGTTCAACAGTTTTTTCCCGGGCATGGTTCAAGGACGCGGCTGGATCTGCATCGCGCTGGTTGTGTTCGCAAGTTGGCGGCCTGGCAAGGCATTGATCGGTGCCGTGCTGTTTGCTTTTTTCGATGCATACCAGCTGCGGCTGCAAACGGCGATTGAAGGCGTGCCATATCAACTCTTCCTGATGGCGCCCTATGTGCTTTCCATCGTCGCGCTTGTTCTCGTGGCCCGCAGGGCCGAGGTGCCTGCCGCGCTGATGGCGCCCTATCGGCGCGGTGAACGCTAGGATCAGGGTTCACAACCAGTGGATGACTGGTCGTTGCAAGCGCGAAAGGGGCAGGACACACATGAGACATCGCTTATGGCGGTTTGCGGAATTGGTGACCGTGCCATTCATGTTAGGGGGGACTTTGAGCCAACACCTTGGGCAAGAAGCCATTGATCCCAATGCAGTACGCCGATATCCGCTGGCAAAGCCGATAAGAAAAGGCGGCCTCTGACGATGAGAAGCCGCCTTTTGTCTTTCGTTCTGACGTAGTTGCCTAGTTGCCTGCCGACTGCAATCTCCGACGGTCAGCGGCGGTTGCATTTCTCTCAACGACAGTCCGATTGTACGGGTCTTTCAACTCATAACGGCCAAACTCGATCTCTTCTTTCCAGCCATTGGCATAGTTTACTTCGATATTGTTGCCCTGGCGTTCGATTTTTGTGGGTCGACTTCCAGCAGTGCCGCCTTGCCCTGAAGAGCGCACGTTGTCGATGGAGATACCATTAGCCAATGACCGGAGCCTTGAGACATCGGCGCCTGTCGCCAGCCGTTCTTCCACAGTGCGGTTCTGAGCATTCTTTCTTTCATACCGACCGTTTTCGATTTCTTCCTTGGTTCCATCGGCATAGCGCACTTCGATGCCGTTGGCGTTCGTCTCAACCTTCGTTATGCCGGCCGAGCGCGATGATCCGCCGCCTGACCGGGATTGATCCTTTTTGCCGCTTCCTCGATTTGAACGCTTCGAGTCATCGTCGTCATCGTCATCGTCATCGTCATCGTCGTCGCGACCACCTTTGCCGGATCCGGAATTGTCGCCCCGATCATCGTCGCGGTCATCGTCCCTGTCGTCGTCGCGATCACCACCGCGACCACTGTTGCCCGACCCCGAGTTGTCGTCCCGTTCGCCGCCACGATCATCCCCCCGGTCGTCATCGCCACCATCTCCATCTTTTCCGCTGCCGCTTTTGGCAAAGGCATAGGCTAGTTCAAGGTGCAGGCGACCTTCCGTGTCAAACTTCGGCACGTAAGGCGTCGCGGCAATCAACGAAGCCAGAGCTGCTGTGCTGAGAAGCTGGCCCAGTTTTCCTTGAAGTTTCATTTTTCGCCTCCAGTTCTGTTCGACCCAATTCATGGTGTCGGTGACAGATTATCCGGGGCTATGCGTCCCGACATCGGGCTTAGGTCTGATGAATTGCAAGCCGAACGTCCCATCCATGACCACGACTTGCGTCGCATTCGGTTGCACCGAGTGGCTTAAGAAACCTGGCTGGGTTTTGCTCCGTTGCCCTTCAGTTCGTCATCGGGTTCGAGATGAATGAAAAAGACAGAACCCGGATAAAGACGTTCCAATGCGTGTTCGACTTCATTGCAGATGTCATGGGCCGCGCTGACCGACATTGCGCCGTCCACAACGAGGTGAAACTCGACGAAGATGACATTCGCGGATCTACGCCCCTTGAGGTCGTGATATTCCAGCGCAGCACCTAGGTTGCTTTCAATGGTGCTGGAAACAACCTGCAAGTCATGGTCAGAAAGGCTTACATCCATCAGCCCGTCAACGGACGCACGAATGACTTTCCAACCTTCCCACAGGATGTTCAGCGCGACCAGTATCGCAAGGATCGGGTCAAGGATCAGCCAGCCGGTGACAAGTGCAAGTATAAGCCCCGCGATGACACCCGCTGACGTCATGACGTCTGTAAAAATGTGCCGCGAGCTTGCCTCCAATGCAGGTGAACCCTCACGCCTGCCGATTTTGAGTAACAAGTAGGCCCATGCGCCATTCACGCCCGTTGCAATGACATTGACGGCGATTCCAAGAAAAGGCGCATCCTCAAGATGTGGGGTGGGAAGTGCCAGCACGGCCTCTCTGATGATCAAGAACGCCGCCAACACAATCAATGCGCCTTCGACGACAGCGGAAAGATACTCGGCTTTCTTGTGACCAAAGGGGTGGTTTTCATCAGGGGGCTTGTTTGCGACCCGAACCGCAAAATAAGCCAGCAGGGCCGCTGCGACGTTGACGGTGGATTCCATCGCGTCCGACAACAACGCCACCGAACCTGTCAGCCACCAGGCCAGCAGCTTCAGGGCCAGTACCGCCAGGGATATCGGAATGGACCAAAGAGCGATTTTTTGTGTCATTTGGCCACGACCCTCAATCAATCATGAACAGAAACGCGGGCGCGTGCTGCGTTCCGGTGCCCAGAACGTAAAACAGGAGTTTGGCGAAAAGGGAATAGGCCTTGCGGCTTCGTGCTGACGGCTGGCAAGGACATCTGGCATCGGCCGCATGGCGCCAAAGAGGGTTACTCTAACGGCGAGCCTGTCGGTGACGCGGGCACGGCCTTGAGATAGGCCGCAATCGCCAGACGGTCGTCATCCGTAAGGCGGGATGTGTTTTCGATGACTTCCACCATCTCACCACCCGCGCTGTCATAATCCGGCGTGAAGCCGGATTTCAGATATTCGGCAATATCAGCCTCGGACCAATCCAGTTGGGCAGAAGTCAGACCGGGGATGCGTCCCTTTCCGCTGGGGTTTGGCGCACCTGTCAGCCAGAGATCGCGTTTCAGGCCTCCTAACCCGTTACGCGGCGTGTGGCATTCTGCGCAATGTCCCAACGCCTCTACCAGGTACCGGCCTTGAATTTGCTGGTCAGTCAGATCGCCTTGCACAACCCAGCCCGGTTTCAGATACAACAGCTTCCACCCGCCCAGCCCACGTCGAATATTGAAAGGAAAGCCAACCTCGTGCGCTGCGCTTTGGGTTGGAACCGCCGGCAGAGTACCGAGGAAGGCATGCAGTGAAACAACGTCCTCGGCTGACATGTTGGCGTAGGACGTATAGGGAAATGCGGGAAAATAGTGCTGTCCTTCGGGGCCGGTCCCGTGAAGCAAAGCATTGGCCAGATCCAATGCGGACCACGACCCGATGCCGGCAACCGGATCACTGGATATGTTCGGGGCTATGAACGTGCCGAAATCCGACGCAAACCGACGACCGCCAGCGAGCACCAGCTTTTCCTCACCCGTTGCGTTCGGTGCAGAATGACAGGACGCGCATCCAGCCGCGTAAAACACCGCCTCACCTCGACTGAGATCAGGGACAATCCCGTTCAGTTGTGTCTGGTCAACTGTTTTCGGACGGGTCAGCACCAAACCGACCAACCCGACCAGTACAGCGATACCTGCGGCGAAAATGAACAAACGCCGCATGGCCAGCGCTCCTTTAGTCTTTCGGCGCCCTGTAAGCTTTGTGACAGGCCGAGCACGATCCGCCCAGATCACCCATCGCCGCCTTCAGGGCATCGACATCCTGGCCTGCCGCCGCTTGCATCGCAACCGCGGCTTCGGCCATGGCCTGACCCTTTGCGCTTACATCCGGGAAGTTCTCCCAGATGGCTGGCAAGGCTCGGGTGGACGGGTCGGACGCATTGTCGGATCCGGCAGGCCACATCGCAGATTGATCGATCTGCGTCAGAACAACCAGGTTGTTTGCGGCCCGTGTTGCTGCTTCGGCATCATATTCAACCTCTCCCTTGGCCATGCCGCCCAATGTGCCAAGGTTGAAGGCATAAAGCTGCATGATTGAGGTCCGAGCCTTCACCGCAGGATTTTCGCTTTCATGGGCGATGGCTGATCCAATGATGGCTACCGACAACAAACCTGTAGCAACGGCCGGGATTTTCTTGATCATTGTGCGTCTCCCTGTTCAATGCGTCGGATATTAACCTGAACAATTTTTCTTGTAATTGTTTGTTATTCGTCGTTCCTTGTTAATTTATGCACAACCAAAACTGGGATGATCTTCGATACGCGCTGGCCGTAAGGAAACACGGATCACTGAATGCGGCTGCCGGGGCGCTGGGTGTCACTCATGCAACGGTGCTGCGCAGAGTCGCCGCGCTTGAAAAACGTTTTGGATGCGTGATCTTTCAAAAACACCCGTCAGGGTACACCGCCCTGCCCGAGGCCAGAGCAATTCTTTCGGCGATGGAAAGCGTTGAAGAGGCCGTACTTTCCGTAGAGCGGGCAATAGTGGGGGCAAACCGGTCCCCCGCGGGTCAGGTCCGCATTGCGTCCACGGACAGCCTTTGCCAGCTTGTACTGCCCCAAATACTGACCGAGATATCGCGGCTCTACCCCGACTTGGAACTGACTTTGTTAAGCGGCAACAGCCATCATGATCTGTCGAGGCTGACCGCGGACATCGCCGTGCGACCCTCGATCAAACTTGAAGAAGGGCTTGTCAGCGAACGTGCAGGAACCCTGTCATTCGGCGTTTTTGACGACGGTTCCCCAAACCGAAAATGGATGAGGCTTGATGGGGCGTTGAGTCGCTCGCTTCCCGCCAAATGGCTGGCCGAACATGTCAGTGCCGATGAAATGGCCAACGGGGCAGACAGCTTTTTGGTGCTTCAGCAGATGGCGGCCTCCGGGGCGGGCAAAGCGTTTCTGCCCTCGTTTATTGGGAATGCGGATCCTCGGCTTCATCGGTCGTCAGAAATTGATCCCGGAATAGATGTTCCGCTCTGGGTGGCGACTCTGGACGAGATAGCGCGCACTCCCAGATTTGCCATTGTGCAAAGAGCTTTGGTTGAACGCCTGTCCATTGCTCTGCCGGGGTGACAAAAAAATACTCGCCCGTAGGTGTGGCTCCTCCGAGGACGGCTTTGGGCCGATGCGCTGGTCGTCTGGACGGAGTTTTGAGCGAACTCCGTGTACCTCCTGCAAGGCCACGCGTGCCTTCTGTCCGCCGCCTGCGCGATTGCGCGATCAAGGGGTCGACATGATCCAAATTCTGAAACGGAACGCTGATGAGTTCAGACCAAGGTCGGTGGTGCGGTCAGGGATTGTCGTTCATAGTTGAACACGAAATGAGACCCGAGATTTCCGATCTGTCAGTTCGCAATTGGTCATTGTCGCGAGTTTTCCTTGCGGCCTGCATTGTCGTGATGGGAACGGCCACCGCGATAGTTGGCGTATGGGTGTCAAATCGGATCGAGAATGCAGTTGTGCAAAATTCTGCCAATTCCGCAGCGCTGTATATGGAGAGCATCGTATCCCCTCTCAGCCAGGAACTTGCATACGGGGATCGTCTTTCCGATCAAGCGAGGCGGGCGCTGGACGAAATATTCATGACCCAGCCAATGCGGGACCGCATTGTGTCCTTCAAGTTTTGGAAACAAGGCGGCGTGATCGCGCACGCGTCGGATCCAACCATCATTGGACGCCGTTTCGACCCGACTGACGATCTGAGCCGAGCCTGGAGCGGAGAGATTTCGGGTTCTTTCGAAGATCTCGACCATGCTGAAAGCGCCGCAGAAGCAGCACTTGGGATCCCGCTACTTGAAGTGTACAGCCCGATCCGAGAACTCTGGTCAGGAGATATCATTGCAGTTGCAGAGTTTTACGAGAAAGCTGAACAGCTGGAAGTTGATATGGCCAGAGCCCGCCGGACAAGCTGGCTGGTCGTCGGGTCAGCATTTACAGCAAGTACAATCGTGCTGTTTTCCATCGTGGCAATCGGTGACAACACCATTCGACGTCAGGGGCGCCTGTTGGAGCGGCGTCTGAAAGAGAGTGAGCAGATGGCAGAGCAGAACGCCAGGCTGCGGTCGCGCGTGGTCGAAGCGTCGGAACGATATGCCACGCAAACAGACCGATTTCTGAAGAAGCTTGGTTCCGAGCTTCACGACGGTCCCGCTCAATATCTGTCCCTCGCAGCCCTCAGGTTGGAGGCGGCATTCTCGGACAGGCCTGAAAAGCCTGCGGAGGCCGAGGAGATTCAACAGTCTTTGCAGAAGTCCTTGGCCGAAATTCGAGCGTTGTCGCGGGGGTTGTCCGCTCCGGACATCGACAATCTGGCGCTGATTGATGTGGTGAAAAGAGCGATAGAAGATCACTCGGAACACAGCCCATTGCGGCCGGATGTTTCACTTCAGGGAAGCCAGACGATCGAGTTGTCCGTGTCCGACAAGCTGTGTGTTTTCCGGTTCCTTCAGGAAACGCTTTCCAATGCCGCCAGGTATGCTCCGAATTCTCGATGCACCGTCATTTGCGAGGCGCATAACGATCGGGTCGTCATTCATGTCAACGATGAGGGGCCCGGATTTGACCCCTCGGACGGAAAAGTACTGCGTGACGATGGAGGCCAGGGGCTCTTGGGCTTGCGAGATCGGGTTGAGAGTATCGGCGGCAGGTTCGAAGTCAGGTCAAGCCCTGGCAAAGGCACCTCTGTCACAATGACACTATTTCCCAGAAAGATGAGTACGTCATGACAACATCTGTCGTAATAGCGGATGATCACCCGATTTTCAGGGACGGTTTGCACCGGACATTGGACGAAGCCGATGGGTTCGAAGTTCTCGCTGCCGGCTCGAGCGCGGATGAGGCAATTTCACTTGTCGGCATTCATCAACCTGACATCGCCATCCTTGATCTTTCGATGCCCGGGGGCGGCATTAGTGCGACGCGAAAAATCGCGGCCATGGCAAACCCGCCATTCATCGCGATACTGACGGTCTCGGAAAACAACAGTGACGTTGCGGATGCTTTGGAAGCAGGGGCAATCGGCTACATCGTCAAAGGTGTGACGGCTAGCGAACTGACGGCTTCACTGCGCAGCATCGCCGCAGGTGAAGGATTCGTGTCACCCGGGTTGGCCTCGCGCGTGCTGCTTCAGATCAACAGAGAGGCAGAAGCTTCCAAAGACGGTGATGTTCTGGATGATCTCACGCATCGCGAGGAAGAAATACTTCGACGTGTGGCGAAGGGGATGAGCAATCGGGAGATCGCAGATCAACTGGATCTTCAGGAAAAAACCGTAAAGCACTATATGACGGCAATCCTGTCCAAGCTCCACGCCCGAAACCGGGTCGAGGCCGCGCTGATCGCGCACGATGCTTGGGGCAAGACCGACTAAACCATGGGTCAAACGTGATTGCATGCTCAATGCGGGCCCTATCACTTCGAAAAACGCGTGCACCCGGGATCTAAGATTTCAGTTTCGTGCCGGCAGATCCAGTTGGTGGCAAGCTTTGTTGCACATGTTCGCCCTTGCGCTGTACCACCTCAAAGCGCATGCCCAAAGTGATCTGTCGGTCAGGGCCCTGGCGACACTGGCCGCGACCGGATGGCGTGGTTCGGCGGATCTTTTGGCCTAACTCTCAGGCCTGTGTTGGAATCCATCCAAATAGGGGTCGGATTTGAGACGCTTGGCCGCAAAATCGACAAAGGCGCGCACTTTTGCAGACACGGTGCGGCCCTCTTGATGCACGAGATGGATGGGGATCTCGGGTGGTTCATACGAATTCAGAACGGTTCTGAGCCGCCCCTCCGCAACGTAGGGTGCAACCTGATAGGATAAAAGCCGCCCGATGCCATGCCCTTGCAGCGCCAGCTCGATCACCGCGTCATTGGTGTTCATGCTGATGCGCGGGTTCACGCGCTTTGTCACGACCGTTTCGCTTTTTTGAAAATGCCATTGGGCCGAGGCGTGCAGGGCAGTTGAGTTTATGATCGCATGATTGGCCAAGTCGTCGGGTGTGTCTGGTTCGCCGCGCGCATCGAGATATGCCGGAGCGGCAAACACGACCTGCCTCACCGCGCCGCATCTCACCGCCATCAGGCTTGAATCTGCAAGGTTTCCGATCCTGATGCCGACGTCGAGGCCCTCATCCACCAGATTGACCACGCGGTCCACATAGAGAGTGCGCGCGGAGAGCTTTGGATGCAGTTCCAGAAATTCACCCAGAATCGGAGTGACGAACATACGGCCGAACAACACCGATGCGGTCACGCTGAGTTCCCCGGTCGGTTCGGCATAGGATCCGACGGCGGCACGCTCTGCCTCCTCGAGATCCATCAAAATGCGTCTGGCATCTTCAAAAAACCTTCGCCCGCTGTCCGTCAGCATGACTGATCGCGTGGTGCGCACAAAAAGACGAAGCCCCAGGCTGTCCTCCAGCATGGAGACCAGTCGGGTTACCGTTGGTGGCGACATATTGAGGTGGCGCGCTGCGGCAGCAAAGCCATTCAGCTCGGCCACCTTCACAAAAACGCTCAGTGCGTGAAATCTATCCAAACAACTATTCCATATTTTGGAATAATATATTGCCAAATAGGGATATTCTGCAACACCAAGGCTTTGACTAGCTTCACCTCAACCCCAGGGCTCTGCCCGGTTGAGACGGAGAATTCAATGACACGCCCATTTGCAGAAATCAGTTTTACGCCTTCCGTACGTGCAACACAGGCCAAGAACGGATCGGCTGAAGGCTACGCAAAGTTTCTGGCCGGCGCCGTTCAGGAAGACCTCATCAGCCCGGTCGAAGCCAGCTTCATCGCACAAAGGGACGGCTTCTATCAGGCGACCGCCTCTGAAACCGGCTGGCCTTATGTTCAATTCCGCGGCGGACCGGCAGGCTTTCTGAAAGTGCTGGATGAACGGACGCTGGCCTACGCAGATTTTCGCGGCAACCGGCAATATCTGAGCGCAGGTAACCTGCTGAACAACGACCGCATTTCTCTGATCCTGATGGACTATCCCAACCGGAGACGCCTCAAGATCTGGGGCCGGGCGAAACTTGTTGATGGCGCGGATGATCCGGCCCTGATGCAACGTTTGCATGACCCGAATTACAGGGGCCACCCAGAGCGGGCCATTGTGATCAAGCTTGAAGCGATGGACTGGAACTGCCCGCAGCACATCCCCCAACGCCTGACCCTGGAAGAGTTTGAAGAGCACATGGCGCCGCTTCGCGATGAACTGGCGGAACTGAAAGCTCAAAACGCAGAGCGCAACGAAAAGCCCGGCCATAAACGCTGACCGATGCTGAACCCCGCGCGTTCAGACGCGCCCCAAAACCCCAAGAAAGGAAATACCCATGTCGCGCAATTTGAAATCCATCCTCAGCGCCAGTCTTCTCGCGCTTACCATCGCGGTGCCATTAACTCCGGCCCCTGCAATCGCAAGTGAGACCGGCATTGAAGCCACCCAAGCGGTCAGTTTCCGCGCAGAAAAAATCGGCGAGGTCAATATCGCCTATCGTGAGGCCGGAGACCCGAGCAGGCCAACCGTTCTGTTGCTTCATGGGTTTCCGACCTCGTCACATATGTTCCGCAACCTTATCCCCGAGCTGGCCAAGCACTATCACGTGATTGCGCCCGATTTCCCCGGATTTGGGGCGTCGGACATGCCGCAAGCCGAAGATTTCGAGTATTCCTTTGCGAATATCGCCGAAATCATGACCTCCCTGCTGGATCGGAAGGGTGTCGATCAATACGCGGTCTATCTGATGGACTATGGTGCCCCGGTTGGATTCCGGATGTTTGCCGAACAGCCCGAACGGGTCACCGGCTTCGTCATTCAGAACGGCAATGCGTATGAGGAAGGGCTGCGTGAATTCTGGGACCCGATCAAAGCCTATTGGGCCGACCCCTCGAAAGAGAATGGCGACCAGCTTCGTGGGTTTCTTACTCTGGATGCGACCAAGTGGCAGTTCACCCACGGTGTACAGAGGCCGGAACTGATCAGCCCGGACAACTATTGGCACGTCCAATACCTGCTTGATCGCGAAGGCAATCAGGAGGTGCAACTTGAACTGTTCCTGGACTACGGCACCAACGTTGCCGAGTACCCGAAATGGCAGGCGTTGTTTCGTGAACATCAACCACCTGCGCTGCTGATGTGGGGTAAGAACGATCACATCTTTCCGGCCGAAGGCGCCCTACCCTATCAACGCGACCTGAAGGATCTTAAGTTTCACCTGCTCGATACCGGACACTTCGCGCTGGAGGAATATGGGCCTGAAATTGCGGAACGGATGACCGCATTCCTGAATCGCATCACCGCCACCGGCAACTGATGCGCAACTGGCCGCGCCTCGATCAAGGGCGCGGCCTCATGTTTGGAGACGATCAATGAACACGCAAGCAAACACTGCCAAGGAAGTCACGGTTGAAATCGTGCACGGGTTTGTCGGCGGTGGCACCGGAGGAAATCCCGCAGGCGTCGTTCTGGACGCTGATGATCTGAGCGCGCAAGATATGCAAACCGTGGCGGCAAGAGTTGGATTGTCCGAGACGGCGTTTGTCTCGCGATCCGAGACGGAAGGCTTCAAGCTGGATTTCTTCACACCGAACCGGCGCATCGCTCGTTGCGGTCATGCACAATCGCCGCCTTCTCTCACCTTGATGCGCTTGGCCGGATCCCCAGCCGATACGTCAAAGGAAACTATTGATGGCCCCAGGTGCATACTCACGAAAGACGGCGCCGCCTATATGGAACAATTGGCCCCACGCTACTCGGGTGCTCAGGAATGGATCGAAAAGGGCGTGAAACTCGACGATGTGCTGAGCTCTCTCGGGGTCGACAAAACTGACCTGGATCAGAGGTTTGCTCCGGTTTTGGTCAACACCGGCAACAGCTTCATCCTCGTCGGTCTTTCGGATGCGGCGAGCCTTGCCAAAATCAGACCAGATTTGGCCAAAATCAAGCAAATCAGCGAGCAACTGGATCTGATTGGCTATTATGTATTAACGAAAGACCCTTCAATCACCAGCCGGAACGCCACAACCCGTATGTTCGCACCCAGATACGCGATAGATGAAGAAGCCGCCACGTGGATGGCAGCCGGGCCACTTGCATGCGTGTTGCATGATTTCGGCGGCACGTCTCAGCGATCATTTGAAATCGAACAAGGGGTGTTTATGAACCCGGCAAGCCCGAGCCTGATAAAGGTCGAACTTGACATCGAGAATGGTGCGATCACGGGCCTCATGGCGGGTGGTTACGGAAAAGCCATGACCTCGGCCCGGATTGCTTTGTGACGCGAAAAGGCCAGGTGTGTCCGCAGCACCAGCTTTGGATGCGCCCAGGTCCTTGAGCGCGAATACGTCTCGTCGAAGGGTCCAGCGACGGGACCTTAGTCAGCGCGGTGCGAGGCCCGGTCGCCCGCAGCCCAAATTGAAACCGGCCATTGCGGACAATGTAGAAGCTTGCGATTCTCAATCCATGTTGTCCGGATCAATGTGGCGATCCGGCATGGGGCTGGCTTGATGCTCCTTTTCGACGAGAGAATACAGCTCGATGGATCCGGCAAGCCCTCGAACTTCGTGAAACCCGCAAGCAGAGAACAGTTCAGGCGAAGCCGCGGCAACAGCTGACGTCGCCAGAACTCTGTGGCCCAGGGATTTCGTCAATACCTCAATACGGCTTGCGAGGTTGACTGCCTTACCCAGAACAGTGAAATCCAGCCTGCCAGGGCTGCCGATATTGCCATAGCTGACCTGCCCGACATTGATCCCGATGCCTATGTCCAACGGCGGCTTCCGAGCCTCTTCGCGGCGATGGTTGAGTGCGGCCAAACCGGTCAATACGCTTTGAGCGGACCGTGCTGCCCTTTTGCATTGGTCGTTCAAATCTTGCTGTGTCGCGACGGTGAATATCGACAGAATGCCGTCTCCCATAAACTTGAGAATGTCGCCGCTATTCTCTTCGACAGACTGCACGACTAGATCAAAATATCCACTCAGCATGTCGAAAACGTCCTCTTCGGATGCCCTGTCCGAAAGAGCGGTGAAACCGCGCAGGTCAGAGAACATGACAACTGCGTCAAGGGTCGTGCGTTCCCCTCGCTTGATCCGCCCGTTCCACACAGCATCAGAGGGCCCATCGCCAAGATAGGTTCTCAGAAGACCTTTGGACGACTTGCGCATTGTGACCGGTTCCAGAGCAGAGGACAAAGCGGGCAATGCATCCTCAATCATTTTCAGATGCCGGGGTGAGAACCCTTCTGGCGACCGGGTGACAAAAGTGCAGCCGTGCAGCGATCCGTCTCCGTAATATAGCAGCGTAGCATAGTAATCGGTGCCACCCAGCTCGGCGAAATCAAGATATGATGAGTGCTCGGTCTTGGGATCCAATTGCCGTAGACTTTTGTGAAGTGGCTTCCGGTGTTCTAGAATGTATTCGAATGAGCTGCCGACATACCCATCCGTCAGCATGGTCTCATGTGTTACGTCATAGCTTTCGGTGCCATCCGGTGTCCAAACGATCCCCCATGCAATCAGCAGCGGATTGGCGAAACGCTGACCGATATTGACCCGCCAGAGCGGCACACCCGCCTCGATCAGAGACGAACAGAAATATGACACCACTTTTTCCGGGTCATCCGAACGACGCCCCTCGGCAATCATCCAATTGGTCAGTTGGGCAATAGCATCCATTGTTTAAAACCAATCGCTTAGATAAGATCGTCAAGAATTTGGGTTCAGCGTTCGATCATATTATTCTAGACTTTTTCTTACCCCGTCCAAGCCTGCTGTTCGGTCCACAGTTATCGGCCGTAAGCGCCGGCCAAGCCACACGCAGACCTTCCTGGATACGTTTTGCCAGCCTTGTCATCAATTTGAATGAATCTTGGAAAAAGTCCGGCGTCACTTTCGAAATCCCTTTGAACGCCTTGTCGCGCGCTGGTTGCACGAGGCCGCTCTGGCTATTGATTTATTAGCGCGCGCAAAGAATATGTAAATCTATGATAAGTTCACGACGAACAAAACCAGCAGGCAGACTGGCATGACCAAGATAAAGAATATGGAAGAGTTTGCAGCGCTCAGCGGCATCTCGCGCCCGACGGTATCCAAATACTTTCACGATCCCGACAGCGTTCGCCCCACGACGCGGGCCCGAATCGAAGAGGCGCTGGAACGGTTCGACTATCGCCCCAACATTTACGCGGTGAACCAGAACCGGAAGCTTACCAAGAATATCGGTATCGTCGTACCGTATCTGGCCGATCCGTTCTTTGCTGAAATCGCACGCTATCTGGAACAAAGCTGTATCGCGGCCGGATACCGTCCGTTCCTGTTCAGCTCTCATGGTGAACAAAAGCTGGAAAACGAAATTCTGGACGGGTTGCAATCCATGAAGCCGGCAGGTGTACTTTTGGCGCCTCTCGGACGCGTTTCGGACAGATCAGCAATAGAGAAATTCTGCGCCAATGTTCCGACGATCTTATTTGACAGTAATCTCGATGGTTTGGGGGCTGCATTCGTTGGTTCTGATAACTTCAGTTTTGTTTCGCAAACCGTCGAATACATGACCCGCACTGGTGAACCGCCCTCGTTTTTTGAAATGCGCACACCTGCGAACCCAAACGCCAACAAGCGGAGGAAAGCCTATATCAAAGTGATGGAACGTCTTGGGCTCGAGCCGCATATAATCAAAGTTGAAGGCAAAGGCTGGGCGTTTGAAGAAATCGGCCAAAGAGGGGCGCTGAAAGTTCTGGAAGAACGCGGTTTGCGAACCGACTCGGTACTATGCAGCAATGATCGACTGGCCATTGGCTTTCTTGCAGCTTGCTACAAACAGGGGATTCGCGTCGGTCGTGATGACAGTTGCGCGCTGCGCGTGGCCTCAAATGATGACCATCCCTTCGCGCAGTTCACTTGCCCATCCCTTACAACGGCGGCTCATGACTATGACAATGTTGCCGGTCGCAGCGTCGAAACCCTGTTTCAACTCATTGAAAGTGGAGGGAAATTCAAGACGCGATCAGAAACGTTGTTTCCCGCAAGACTGGTTTTGAGGGATTCCGCGTAACCTACAACTTTTAACGCGCGTAAAGTTTTTATTGACGCCGCGACAATTTACACACTACTTTCTGTGTACGGCATCCAAGCTCAGGGAGGACAAGGATGTATTTGAAGAACGCACTTCGTGCGGCGACGGCATTAACCTTTGTCGCAACGGCCGCGGCCCATGCAGAAACGATCACGATCGCAACCGTCAATAATGGCGACATGATTCGGATGCAGGGCTATACCGACAACTTTACCGAGGCGACTGGTATCGACGTGGAATGGGTGACGCTGGAGGAGAACGTCTTGCGTCAGCGTGTTACCACCGACATCACCACCAAGGGCGGTCAGTTCGATATCATGACCATCGGCATGTACGAAACGCCGATCTGGGGCGCGAATGGCTGGTTGGTTCCTTTGGATGGACTGTCAGAGGAATATGATGTCGGCGATCTGCTTCCTGCGATGGCGGGTGGCCTGAGCCATGAAGGCACGCTGTATGCCGCTCCGTTCTATGGCGAAAGCTCGATGATCATGTATCGCACCGATCTGATGGAAAAGGCCGGGATGGAGATGCCTGAGGCGCCGACATGGCAGTTTATCCGCGAGGCGGCGGCTGCGATGACGGACCGTGACAACGACATCAACGGCATCTGCCTGCGTGGCAAGGCGGGTTGGGGTGAAGGCGGTGCCTTTATCACCGTGACTGCGAATTCCTTTGGTGCGCGATGGTTTGATGAAGACTGGAAACCTCAGTTTGATCAGCCCGAATGGAAAGAGGCGCTGACCTTTTTTGTCGACATGATGAATGAATCCGGCCCTGCCGGTTACGCGACCAACGGCTTCAACGAAAACCTGTCGCTGTTCCAGCAGGGCAAGTGCGGAATGTGGATCGACGCCACTGTTGCGGCGTCCTTCGTGACAAATCCGGATGATTCAACTGTCGCGGACAAGGTCGGGTTTGCTCTGGCACCAAATTCGGAAGGCGTCGACAAGCGCGCCAACTGGCTGTGGGCCTGGGCACTGGCCATTCCGGCGGGAACCCAGAAAGAGGATGCAGCCAAGCAGTTCATCGAATGGGCTACTTCGAAGGACTACATCGAACTGGTGGCGGAAAACGAAGGTTGGGCCAATGTCCCTCCGGGCGCGCGTACCTCGCTTTATGAGAACGCGAACTACAAGGACATTCCGTTCGCCAAGATGACGCTCGAGTCGATCCTGTTGGCCGACCCGCAGAACTGTTGCGCCAAGCCAACACCCTATACTGGCATCCAGTTCGTTGCGATCCCGGAATTCGCAGGCATTGCCACACAGGTCAGTCAGGAATTCTCGGCGGTTTATGCCGGACAGCAGACTGTAGATGAAGCGCTTGAAAAGGCGCAGGCCTTTACGGCTGAAGAAATGGAAGCCGCAGGGTACTGAGGCATCCCTCCCAGTAGGGGACAGGTGATCTGTCCCCTGCTCTCTCCACTTCCACAACTCGCGTTTTTCTCGCAGGCTGAGTTACGCCTGAACAGAGAGGGTTTGCGTAATGGCTACTCAACACTCCCGATCCGTTGCTCGCCTGATGATGGCACCCGCAGTTGTCCTGCTGCTTGGCTGGATGCTCGTGCCATTGACGATGACGCTGTACTTTTCTTTCAAGAAATATCTGCCTCTGCGCGGGGGTGATCTGGGTTGGGTCGGGTTCGACAACTATGTCCGCTTTGTCTCGTCCAGCACATTCTGGCCCGCAGTGCAGGCAACACTGGTCATTGTTGGCGGTGTTCTGATCATAACCGTCATTCTCGGAATTCTGCTTGCCATGCTGCTGGATCAGCCGATGTGGGGGCAAGGCATTGTCCGAATCCTTGTCATCGCGCCGTTCTTCGTCATGCCCACCGTGTCTGCGCTGGTGTGGAAGAACATGTTTATGGACCCGGTCAATGGTTTGCTGGCC
The DNA here is from genome assembly GCF_009363615.1 of Ruegeria sp. THAF33. Lineage (NCBI taxonomy): Bacteria > Pseudomonadati > Pseudomonadota > Alphaproteobacteria > Rhodobacterales > Roseobacteraceae > Ruegeria > Ruegeria sp. THAF33. The sequence goes on from NZ_CP045385.1 coordinate 411,578, forward strand.
CATCTGTGGCGTTTTTTCGGGGCCGAGCCGATCTCGTGGTTGTCCGAGGCGTCGATGACCTCGATCATCATGATCGTTTCGTGGCAATGGCTGCCCTTTGCAACGCTGATCCTGTTGACCGCCATTCAGTCGCTGGACAGCGAGCAACTGGAAGCAGCCGAGATGGATGGTGCACCGCCGTTGAAGCGCTTTTATCACATCATTCTGCCGCATCTGGGCCGTGCGATCACCATTGTGATCCTGATCCAAACAATCTTTCTCTTGTCGATTTTCGCCGAGATCTTCGTGACCACAGGCGGCGCTTTCGGCACCCGTACACTCACCTACCTGATCTTCCAGCGCGTGTTGGAAAGCCAGAATGTCGGCCTTGGATCAGCCGGAGGTGTCTACGCAATCATCCTTGCCAATATAGTTGCGATCTTCCTGATGCGCATCGTCGGCAAGAACCTGGACGCGTGAGGAGGAAAACCCATGGCCCGCGCTGTCACATCCCGACGCAAATCGCTGAACACCGCCCTTGCCTGGGCTGTTGGACTGCTGATTTTCTTCCCGATCCTCTGGACGATCCTGACCAGCTTCAAAACCGAAGCGCAGGCCATTGCCAGCCCGCCCCTGTTTTTGAACTTTGACTGGACGCTGGAAAACTACGCCATCGTGCAGGAACGCTCGGACTATATGCGCTTCCTGTGGAATTCGGTGATCATCGCCGGTGGATCGACCATGCTGGGTGTGATCATCGCCGTGCCCGCCGCCTGGGCGATGGCGTTTGTTCCGTCCAAACGAACCAAGGACATCCTGTTGTGGATGCTGTCCACCAAGATGCTGCCAGCCGTAGGTGTGTTGTACCCGATCTACTTGCTGTTCATCCAACTGGGCCTTCTGGATACGCGCGGAGGGTTGGTCGTGGTGCTGATGCTGATCAACCTGCCGATCATCGTCTGGATGCTTTACACTTATTTCCGCGAAATTCCGGGTGAAATTCTGGAAGCTGCACGGATGGATGGGGCGACGCTGAAAGAGGAAATTCTCTATGTCCTAACCCCTATGGCCATTCCCGGCATCGCTTCGACCGTGTTGCTGAACTTTATCCTTGCGTGGAACGAGGCGTTCTGGACCCTCAATCTGACGGCTGTTGATGCGGCGCCACTGACCGCCTTCATCGCCAGTTATTCCAGCCCCGAGGGCCTGTTCTTTGCCAAGCTCAGCGCGGCCTCGACCATGGCAATTGCACCCATCCTGATCCTTGGCTGGTTCAGCCAGAAACAACTTGTCCGCGGCCTGACCTTCGGCGCTGTGAAATAAGGAGCATTCCTCATGGGACGCATACAACTCAAGTCCGTGACCAAAAGCTTCGGCGACGTTCAGGTCATCCCTCCGCTGGATTTGACCATTGAAGATGGCGAGTTCACCGTTTTCGTCGGCCCTTCGGGCTGCGGAAAATCCACGCTGCTGCGCCTGATCGCAGGGCTGGAAGACATCACCAGTGGCCACATAGAAATCGATGGAGCAGACGCAACAGACGTGCCGCCCGCCAAACGGGGGCTGGCAATGGTGTTCCAATCTTATGCGCTTTACCCGCATATGACCGTTCGCAAGAACATCGCCTTTCCGCTGCGCATGGCGAAACTGGATCAGGCTGAAATCGATAAGCGGGTTGAGGGCGCGGCCAGTGTCCTGAACCTGACTGATTACCTGGATCGCCGCCCAGGCCAGTTGTCCGGTGGTCAACGCCAGCGCGTCGCCATTGGTCGGGCTATCGTTCGTGAACCGGCCGCGTTCCTGTTCGATGAACCGCTTTCAAACCTCGACGCAGCTTTGCGGGTGGGCATGCGGTTGGAGATCAGCGAGCTACATGAACGCCTCGCGACAACGATGATCTACGTCACCCACGATCAGGTCGAAGCCATGACAATGGCGGACAAGATCGTTGTGCTCCAAGCTGGCGTGATCGAACAGGTTGGCAGCCCGTTGGAACTGTACCGAACGCCACGCAACCTGTTTGTTGCGGGGTTTATTGGCTCGCCCAAGATGAATTTTATCGAAGGGCCCGAAGCGGCAAAGCATGGCGCACAAACGATCGGCATTCGACCGGAACACATCGCGGTGTCGGACTCCGAAGGAGAATGGTCCGGGCGCGTCAGCGTCTCTGAACATCTTGGTTCGGACACGTTTTTCCACGTCCACGACACCGGACTGGCCGAGACAATCACTGTTCGTGCCGATGGCGAGGTTGGTTTCCGCCATGGGGATCGCATTCATCTGACTCCACGCGCCGATGTGATCCACAGATTTGACGCAGACGGTCTGCGGATCGAATGAAACGTCTGACGGGCAAAACCGCCCTGATTACAGGGGCTGCGCGGGGAATTGGATTGGCATTTGCCAAGGCCTACGTGGCAGAGGGCGCGCGGGTCGCCGTCGCCGACATCGACATCCAGCGCGCGCAGGACGCGGCCGCTGGAATCGGCGCGGCAGCTTTCGCTGTCGAAATGGACGTGACCGACCAGCAGAGCATCGATCAGGCCATAGCCAAAACCGCGGCGCAATTCGGCCCAATCGACATTCTGATCAACAACGCGGCCATCTTCAGCGCCGCACCATTCGTCGAGATCGAGCGCGCCGACTACAATCGGGTGTTTGACATCAACGTCGCGGGCGCGCTGTTTACGATGCAGGCCGTCGCCAAACATATGATCGAGCACGGAACCAAAGGCCGAATTATCAATATGGCCTCGCAGGCCGGGCGAAGGGGTGAACCTTTGGTCGCTGTCTACTGCGCCAGCAAGGCGGCGATCATATCACTGACCCAATCGGCGGGGCTGAACCTGATTTCTCATGGGATCAATGTAAACGCGATTGCCCCCGGTGTCGTCGATGGCGAACACTGGGATGGCGTGGACGCCTTTTTTGCAAAACACGAAGGCAAACCCCTTGGCCAGAAGAAGCGCGAAGTGGCGGCAGCTGTTCCATATGGCCGCATGGGGCGCGCGGAAGACCTGACGGGCATGGCGGTTTTTCTAGCCTCTGACGAAGCCAGGTATGTCGTCGCGCAGACTTACAATGTCGACGGCGGAAATTGGATGAGCTGATGGACCCTGTGGCGAACGCAAAAACCCCTGCACGGCTGCGGCAAGAGAGCCTTTCCAAGCTGCCAACCACCGTGAAGACTCCGAAGTATGAACGTACGGATCTGACGCCGGGCATCGTTCATATAGGATTGGGTAACTTCCATCGCGCGCATCAGGCCTGGTATATCCATCGGCTCATGCAGCAGGGGTTGGCCTATGACTGGGCAATCGTCGGAGCGGGTGTGCGAAGCTATGACGCCGTCATGCGAGAACGATTGCTGGCGCAGGATTGCCTCACAACGCTGATCGAGTTGGGGCCAAACGGAATGTCCGCCGAGGTGATTGGCCCGATGATCGACTACCTGCCGATCGAAGAAAACAACGCTGCCCTCATCCACGCGATGGCCGACCCGGCCACCCGGATCGTTTCGCTGACTGTTACCGAAGGAGGGTATTTTCTGGAGGCCAACAGCGGCGCATTCGATTTCGATCACGCAGATATCCGTCATGACGCAGAAAACCCCAATCAGCCCCGTACGGCCTTTGGCGCAATGGTTGCGGCACTCAGACGACGGCGCGCCGAGGGGTTGACCCCGTTCACGGCGCTCAGCTGCGACAACCTTCAGGGTAACGGAACGATTTTGCGAAACTGTGTTGTGGGATTGGCGCGCATGTTCGACCCGGAACTGGCCGACTGGATCGACAGGCATGGCGCATTTCCGAACTCGATGGTGGATTGCATCGTACCTGCAACCACCGACCAATTGGTATCGCAATGCCGCGCCCTTGGCGTCGATGACAGAGCGCCCGTCTCGCATGAGAACTTTCGTCAATGGGTCATCGAGGATGCCTTCTGCGCCGGGCGCCCGCCCCTCGAAAACGTCGGCGCAATACTGACTAACAACGTCCATGGTTACGAGACCATGAAGTTGCGCATTTTGAACGGAGGTCATCAACTGTTGGCGAATGTCGGAGAAATACTGAGTGTTCCGACGATTGCCGACTGCATGAAGGACCCGGACATCGTGGCGTTTTTTCGAAAAGTGCAGGTCGAAGAAATCCTTCCGCATGTCGAAGCGGTTCCCGAAACCACTGCAAATGAGTACCTTGAGTTGATCGAAAGCCGATTTGCAAACACGGCGATTCACGACACCACACGCAGGGTTGCATTCGACGGATCGGCAAGACATCCCGGATTTTTGCTGCCGTCGCTGCGTGATGCACTTGCATTAGGGTCTTCTGCAAACGGGCTCGCTCTCGCCGAAGCATTCTGGTGCCGGATGTGCGCGGGTATTCGTGAGGATGGCTCCGAGATCACCCCCAATGATCCCCAATGGGAAAGCCTGAACAGCACTGCAAAGGCGTCCAAAGCTGATCCTGAGCTTTGGCTGGAACAGGGTTTCTACAGTGGTGATTTTGGAATCAGCACACAGTTTTCCAACGCCTTTGCCCGCTGGCTGACCCTGATATGGCAGCGTGGCAGCCGGGCCGCCATTGCTGAGTATGTCGCCAACGGTTCAACGTAGCAATTCAATCTCGGCGCTCGGTTCAATCGGGACCCATGCGGTGCGGTATCTGACCCTTGGAGCTTTGTCTGACATTGACGCAAATAGGGCTTGCAATCTGCCGAAAGTGGCTTGGATGTTAGCCTCGGCGGGCCTGACCGGTTCACCGCCTTGGGCAAATCCTCACTACAGAGTCCATGGAATAAGCGAAAGTTTGCCACCGGATCAAAAGCTCCGAGAACGGGTCCAAAAAAAATGAAAAAATACTTGGCTGAATGCCTAAACCCTAAACGGCCGCAGATGCCTGGTTCAGCCAAGGAACACGGGTTTCTGTTGCACTTATGAGACGGTTCTGCTGTTGAAAGAAAGTGTCATTTGAAACATGGTGTCACCTGCTGTTTCAAAAGGGTTGGTGCATAGTAGTTTGTCATAAAAAGAACAATTTAAGCGTGCATCCGAGTGCAATCTAATCTTCCGAGGTACAGGGCTGAGCAATGGCTACTACGACTATAATACCAAGACCTTCCGCTTCTTCTCCGCTCAGTCCAATACAAGGTTATGTTGCCTACGGTGACGGCAATCCTGCGACCACCACCGTAATTTCTTATCACTTCGAACAATACGCGGGTACACAAGCGTGGACTGCGGAATACAAAGCAGAATTCCGAGCGGCTCTCTCTGCAATTGAAGCAGTCGCAAATGTGACTTTTGTCGAATCCGGCAGTGCTTCTGCCGACTTGGTAGAGGTCATTGCGCCCACAAGCTTTTTTTCAAATCCCAGAACGCTTGGCTACCACTACACGCCATCGCGCAACCCCTCCGAAGGCGCCTTCAACACCGCTTACTGGACTGCCGGAACAAATGGAAACGGCGATCCGGGCGGGTTTTTCTTTACTACGTTGCTCCACGAACTGGGTCACGCGCTAGGGTTGGGTCATCCCCACGACACCGGTTTGGGTACAACCGTGATGAATGGCGTTACATCGCCATTTGACTCTTTCGGGACCGGCAGCCTGAATCAGGGTGTCTACACGGTGATGTCGTATAATGATGGCTGGACCGAAAAGAACGGAATTCTCTCTGTCAACGCGACTTATGGTGGTTCAACGGGTCTTGGCGCTTTGGACATTGCTGCGTTGCAGGCGATGTATGGCGCCAATACCAACCACAACTCTGCTAACAATACCTACACGCTTCCTTGGGCAAACGTTGCGGGTACCGGCTATCAGTCTATTTGGGATACTGGTGGAAACGATACCATCCAGCATGTCGGCAGTTCGAAGGCGCGGATCGACCTGCGGGCCGCAACACTGGATTATTCCGAGACCGGCGGCGGCGTAGTGTCTTACGCAGAGGGCATAAAGGGCGGCTTTACAATCGCGCATGGCGTTGTGATTGAAAACGCGATCGGCGGGACCGGTGACGACGTGATCGTCGGGAATACCGCTCAGAACGTTCTGAATGGCAACCATGGTCACGATAAGATCTATTCAGTGTCCGACGGAACCAACAACAACACCGTTTATGGCGGCTTGGGGAACGACACCATTTATCTGGCGAACGGTTCCGGCGCAGACCAGGTATTCGGCGGCCAGGGCGACGATTGGGCCATTGTGACCAACAATGCCGGCTCGTTTTCCGGAGGAAGCGGTACTGACACAGTCCGATTTGTCAGCGCCATCAGCAGCTATCTGTTCATTAAAAACGGCACGAAATACGAATTTATCGATGCCGTTTCACGTATCACTTTCACGGTGGAAGATGATGTCGAGGCCATACAGTTCCTGAATGGATCACAGGCGTATACTCGTTCGAATATCGAAGCTGCCATGCAGCTTTCGGATATCGAGACGACCGGCACCACACTGAAACATGCAAGTCAGGGCATTTACGTTCTGGATGCAGGCAGCTCGAACGTGACGCTGGTATTTAATGGTCAGGCTGTTGGTCAAAACACGATCGCCGGCTGGCAGGCCATTCAGGCCGAGGCTTCGGGCGGCGGTTACAAAGTGCTGTGGAAAAACGTGGATGGGACGTACGGGGAATGGACGGTAAATGCCAATGGTCAGTTCCTCAGCAGCAGTAGCATCGGCAACGTGGCTGATGTTGAGGCCTTCTATGGTGCTGATTTGAACAATGACGGGCTGACGGGTCATGGTACGGTCACGGTTGAAACCACTGGCTCCACGACACTCGTTTCGTCAAGCTTGGGTTCATACTTGATTAATGGCACCATTGAACTGACCCTAAACGGTGCCAAAGCCGGCTCGGGCAGTTTCCCTGGCTGGCAGGCCATTCACGCCGAGGCTTCGGGCGGCGGCTACAGGGTGCTTTGGAAGAATGCGAATGGCACGTTTGGGGAATGGGTGACGGATGCTAATGGTCGTTTTGTCAGCAGCAGCACCATAGACGACGTCAGGGATGTCGAGGTCTTTTATGGCGCAAATCTGAACAATGATGGGCAAATCGGCCATATCACGACCAGCATCGAATCCAACGGTTCCACGACGCTGGGATCGTCAACCAATGGCGCATATGTAATCGGCGGCAGCATCGACTTGAAGCTCAACCAGGCTAATGCCGGTCCTGGCAGCTTCCCGGGTTGGCAGGCCGTTCAGGCCGAGGCTTCAGGTGGCGGCTATCGGGTGTTGTGGAAGAACTCGGATGGGTCCTACGGTGAATGGACGACGAATGCGGCTGGTGAATTCCAAAGCAGTACAACAATCACCAATGTTGCGGATGTAGAGGTCTTCTATGGTGTAGACCTGAACAATGACGGGCTGACGGGGCATGGAACGATCAGTATTGAATCCAACGGCGCGACAACGCTGGGGGCGACAACCCAAGGTGAATATCTGATTGGCGGCACCACCAAGATGACATTCAACAACGCTACTGTCGGACCGAACAGTTTCCCCGGCTGGCAGGCCATTCACGCCGAGGCTTCAGGTGGCGGCTACCGGGTATTGTGGAAGAATTCGGACGGAACTTACGGTGAATGGGTCACGGATTCCAATGGTGTATATGTCAGTTCCAACACCGTCCCTGACGTGGTCGCGGTCGAAACTTTCTATGGCTTTGATATCGATGGCAGTGGGACAGTGGGATACGGATTGCCCAAACTCGCTCGGTTTACTGAAGGCGATCAGAAAATGCCGACGGGCGAAGAAGTTTTGGGTGTGTCCGATTGGGATGAAACGGTCGATATTCTAAAGTTCGTCCCTGACCTTGAGGCTCCTGAAGACGTAGAAGACGACTACATACTGGTGAACTTGCATCAGGCTCAGGACGGGGCGCTTAACGTTTCCGAAGACTCATTGGCCGCCGTATTGAGTGGGAACTTGGACGTCGAGGATGGCGAGGCCAGTCCGGCACTTACACCCCATTTGGACGAAGACAGCTTGTGGATTTAAAGATCCTTTGGCGCTGGAGGCGGCCCGTTCGGTTAAACTGACGGTGCCGTTTCTGGCGTAGTTCTCTGAGTACGTTTGTGATTTCAATCAGTGTCCCGGCCCTGCAGGCCCGCCTTGTCAGCTCTGTCAAACCTAACAGCAGGGTGAAAGCAAATCGCCAAGGTTTAAGCGGAGCCGTAGCAACATACCCTGCCACCAGCCAGCCACCACCGGTGTTTCAAGGCAGTTCTGGCAACATCTAAAACCCATAGTGTACCGCGCGAAGTACCGCGATCGATCACGGTGATACTCCAAACATCTTTGCGAGGAGGTATTATTCGTTTGTCCTATTGGCCCTGATAGTTTGTACGGTCGCGCTGCTGAAATGCGCGAACACGCATCTTCTGTGCAGCTTGAGTAGGCGCTCTTATTTTGATCTCGGGCGCTGACCCAGGCTTTGCAATCAGTCATCACCTGATGCGCATCGTGTGGGCCATCATTGGCGTATCCGTCGCCGACAACCTGACCTTGCGTTGGCCCAGACCTCGGAACTGGTCAGGTGCTTTTGGCCGCGACCGCATAGTTTCCGTGCGTCGGAACCACCGAGTTCAAACGTTGAGACAGTCTTTGCGACGTTGGCCAAAAAGTGCTTCTTCCAGCCTGCTGTCTGCGGTTTCTTGCTCAAAAAAACATGTGCAAACTTGGCAATGCTGAACTAACTTTCTAAATGCGGCGATGCCTGTCCGAATGATGTGGATTTTAAACTGTGAAACCTCAACACCGCCTGTCAGCGGCCCCTCGCCATGAATTGCGCAACGTGCGCAATCAGGGCATTGCCTTTCTGGCCTTGGCGTTTTTGTTCAGCATCTTCGTCAACCTGCTCATGCTGACAGGTCCGCTGTTCATGCTGCAAGTATATGATCGGGTTCTTGGTTCACGGGCAGTTGAAACTCTGACAGCACTGTTTTTGCTTGTTGCGTTGCTTTATGCGCTGATGGCTATGCTGGACTATGCACGCGGTCGCATCGTTGCCCGCTTTGGTGCACGGTTCCAGTCACAGCTGGATGAACGTGTGTTCGAAGCGACAATGCGTCGGTCTCTGGTGCCCCAGGTGCGATCGGCTCCGGCAACTGCACTGCGGGATCTCGAGGCCATTCGCACCTTGTGCTCTTCGCCCGTGTTGCTTGCAGTAATGGATATTCCGTGGACACCTGTCTTCCTGGGGGCGATATTCATTTTTCATCCACTTCTTGGCTGGTTGGCCGTTGCAAGTGGCGTGCTGCTTGTGGTGATCGCATTACTCAACCAGGCCCTGACCAGCCGTAAGGTGGCCGAGGCACAATCCGCGGCGGCTCGGGCGAATGCCTTTTCCGAACACGCAAGGCAAGCAGCTGAGGTTGTGCGCTCTCAGGGAATGCAGGCGGACGTGACCAGGCGGTGGTTGAACCAGCGTTCCGAAGCTTTGCGTCAAAGCATTTCCGCCAGTGACTGGACTGGTAGCTTCACGTCGCTGACGAAATCGCTTCGGCTTTTCCTGCAATCTGCCATGCTGGCTTTGGGCGCGTGGTTGGTACTGCAAAACGAAATGACGCCCGGGGCGATGATTGCGGGCTCGATTCTCTTGGGACGGGCCTTGGCCCCGGTGGAACAGGCTGTCGGCCAATGGAGTTTGGTCGAACGGGCACGCACGGCCTGGAGTTCGTTGAACCGGTTTCTGGACCAGACACCGCCAGAGGAACAGCGGATTCGTTTGCCGATCCCAAAATCCCAATTGGAAGCCAAATCCCTGACGGTAATCCCTCCGGGTGCCACTGCGCCAACATTGCGGAACGTTAACCTGAAACTGGAACCGGGAAAGGCGCTTGGTGTGATCGGGAAAAGTGGGTCGGGCAAGACGACCCTGGCCAAGGCTCTGCTTGGGCTTTGGAGACCGGCGGCTGGCGAGATCCGGTTGGGCGGGGCCACGTTGGACCAATATGATCCCAACGATCTGGGCAGCCATATCGGATACTTGCCGCAGCAGGTGACCCTGTTCAACGGAACCGTTGCTGAAAATATTGCACGGATGTCGGAAAACCCGGATTCAGAAGCGGTGGTTGCGGCGGCCAAGAAGGCCAAGGCACACGAACTGATTCTGTCATTGGAAAAGGGTTACGGCACCTTTCTTGAAGGCAATGACAGTCAGTTGTCGGGCGGTCAGAAACAGCGCATTGCGCTGGCCCGTGCGCTGTATGGCGACCCGGTCCTTCTTATTTTGGACGAACCGAACTCGGCCCTCGACGCAGATGGCACCGAAGCTTTGAATGCAGCCGTGCGCGGCCTCAAGGAAGCGGGAAAGGCCGCCATCATCATGACGCACCGCCCGCAGGCCATTTCGGAATGTGACGATCTTGCTGTTGTGGAAAAAGGCCAGGTGGTGAGGTTTGGCAGCCGCGACGAGGTTCTGAACGCAATGGTCCAGAATGCGGGCGCGATTAAGCGCAAGCTTAGCCCCGTAGGTGAATAATGGCGAAAAAATCAACCAAGACACCCGTCCCCGTCTGGGGCATCAAAATACCTGCGCTGGTGGGATTTCTTGCCCTTGGCATTCTGGTCGGCGGGTTGGGCCTTTGGGCCGTGAAAACGCGGCTGGCCGGGGCGATTGTATCTTCGGGCGTCATTGAAGTTCAAAGCAACCGTCAGGTCGTTGAACATCCTGACGGCGGCGTGGTCGGCGAGATTTTCGTGCGCGACGGTGATACGGTTGCCTCGGGCGATTTGCTTTTGCGGTTGGATGACACATTTCTGTCTTCAGAACAGACGATTGTAGAATCTCAACTCTTTGATCTGCTGGCCCGCCGCGCCCGGCTGGAGGCCGAGCGGGATGGCCTGACATCCGAAGAATTGGCCACGCGCCTGGCTGAGGTTCAAAAAGAATACGATATCGATCCGGACCTGATTGCAGGGCAACAGAACCTGTTCGATGCCCGGCTGGAAACGCTGTCCAAGCAGGACGAACAACTGCGCAAACAGTTGGTTCAGATAGAAAGCGAGATCGCAGGCACGCAGGCTCAGTTGGTCTCGTTGCGCCGCCAGACAGAGTTGATCGAGGCGGAGTTGAAGGATCAGCAAAGCCTGTTGAGCAGGGGTCTGACACAAAACAGCCGCGTGCTGGCGCTGCAACGCGAAGAAGCCAGCCTGACAGGCGAAATCGGCAAACTGGAAGCGTCCGTTGCGCGCCTCAAGGGACAGATTGCATCAACCGAGATCAAGATTGTCGAACTGACCGCGACCCGGCGGGAAGAAGCGATCACTACTTTGCGGGACGTTCAGGCGCAGGTGGCAGAGCTGTGGGAACGACGTTTGTCCCTGGCGGAACGTCTGGCCAGGCTTGAAATTCGCGCACCTGTCAGCGGTACGGTTTACGGCAGTCAAGTCTTTGCCCTGCAATCGGTCATTCAGCCGGGCGAACCCATGATGTATGTGGTTCCGCAGGACACGCCGCTGTTGGTGGCAGCGCGGGTGGATGCGATCCATGTGGATCAGTTGCATGTCGGGCAATCCGTTGCCCTGCGCTTTCCGGCGTTCAATCAACGCGAAACGCCCGAACTCGAAGGACAGGTCAACAACGTCTCGGCGGACACCTTCACGGATGAACAGTCCGGTTTCACCTTTTACCGCGCCGAAGTGGTGCTGAACGACGGTGAGATCGACCGGCTCAATGGTCAGGAACTTTTGCCGGGTATGCCGGTTGAGACACTGATCAAGACCGACGAACGCACGCCGTTGTCCTATCTTGTGAAACCGATGGCAGACTACTTCAACCGCGCGTTTCGCGAATGATGCGGACGCGGTTATCGCTGGATGACCGCGTTTTCCCATTCTGCCAGAAAACGGCGGCGTTTCAGCCTGTCCAGAAATGTCATGAGCCCCGGGTCCAGCCCTATCGTTTCGCGATCGGTGCCAGTTTCGTGTGGGGCCAAGGGCGGCAAGGTAACAGGGTCGCCTACCCGCTTGGTTTGGTTGGAAATCAGGTGTTTGAGAAAAGACGTGGCCGCGTCCGGTTGCGGGGTGCCATTCAACACCATGGCCGTGCGCATCATGGTCGTCTGAAAATCCGACGGCAGAATGATTTCCACCGTGTCCTTGCTTCCGGCGCGGGCTTCGGCGTAGCTGCCCAGAACGTTGTAAGCCACTGCAATCTCACCTTTGACGAGGTCATCGATCATATCCGCCGAACAACAGTACAGGCGTACGTCCAATCCACCCATCACCTCCATAAGCCGCCAATACGTCTCGGACGCGCGGGCATCCTGCGTTGCGAACAGATAACCCAGACCGGATTGACGGATGTCATAGGTGCCCACACGGCCCCTGAAATCATCGGGACGCAAACGAAGGATTTCGATTAGTTGTTGCCGGGTCTCGGGGATGGGGCCGCCGGCAAAGGCCGCGCGGTTAATCACGATTGTCGCCGGTTCCGATGTGAACGCGAACAGGCTTTGATGCCATTGGGCCCAGGATGGCAGCGGTATGTCGTCGATGATACGCCCGAAACCGTCGTTTGCCAGCTTCAGTTGCAGATCCATCGCGCTGGATATGACAACATCGAAGTCTTCCGGCGCGGCGCGGACTATTCGGTCGATATCTGCGGTGCCGGTCACCAGGTATTCGACAGAGATACCGGGGTTTTCTTCGATGAAACCCGCAATCAAGGGTTCGAACAGAAAGGTGTCCGTGCTTGAGATCACGCGTAGATGCGCCTCATTTGCCGAGGCGTTGAAAACCTGCCTGTCCTCCCAGGTTTGGGCGGCAACAACGACAGGAAGGCTGAAGAAAATCAAAGCGATAAGATAACGCACGCGCCGCCCCCCTGCCGATTGGTCAATTCCAGTGTGCCACCATGTGCAGATGCAACGTCCTGAACGATTGTAAGGCCCAATCCGGATCCGATGGTTCCGCTTGCGTTCTTCCCGCGCTCAAAACGGCGCGTCAAAGTGCCGATCTCGTCAGGAGGAAACCCCGGCCCACGGTCTTTGACAATTATCTGAATGCGTGGCTCCGAAACAACCTCGATGCGTACAAAACTGTCCGCAGGGGCATATTTCAGAGCGTTGTCGATCATGTTGCGCACAGCGTTTTGAATAAGAATCGGATCACCCGAGTAGGAAACCTTTGGATCGCCACTCAGGGAAAGCGACAAGTCCTTCATCTCGGCGATTGGCGTGAGACGCTGCACCAGATCACGGACCAAAGCATTGAGATCAATGTCTTCGCGCTCCAGATGATCGGCGCGGAACGTGATCATCGCATGATCCAGCAATTGCCCCGCCGCGCGCGAGCTTTCATCAATCGCCCGCACCATTGAGCGCAATGCTTCGCGATTTTCTTCCTTTTCAACCCTCTGCAATGTGGCATCGGCATAAGATCGAACGGTTGCCAAAGGGGTGCGCACCCGGTGGGCCGCCTCGGCGATGAAATCCTCCGATTGGCTCAATGACTGATCCAGTCGCCCCATCAAAGAGTTCAACGACGCCACCAAAGGCGCCATTTCGCGGGGTACGGGCTTTTTGAACGGGCTCAGGTCCTGCGGGCCGCGCCGGGTGACAGAGGTCGTAAGCCTGTTCAATTGGCCAATCGTGGACGAGGTGGCCCAGAACGACAGCGCAGCGGCAAGGGCAAAGAACCCGACGCCCAAAATCGCCGCGTTGCGTGAAATCTGGTCCAGAGTTTCCGCAAGCGCGTCCTGCGTTTGGCCCAACGCGACCTCGATGACGGTTTGTTTGTTCAGGCCCACCAGGGTTCGCCGAGCACTGACCTGACGTATGGTTTCACCCCTTATCCGACTGGTTTGAAAGCTCCACTTGCCGTCGAATTGCCCTGTGGCCTGCTGCAGATCTTCATATCCTGAAAGAAACGCGCCATCCTGAAAAATTGCGTAAAAAACCCGGTCGTCGGACGGTGTGCTGAGCATGGCGAAGGCTGCATAGGGAATATCAACCTCCAACTGACCGTCGCGCAAGGCAGCCGCGTCCAGAATTGAGGTGACCGACGCCCCAAGGATGTTGTCCTGCCCTTGTTGCGCGACCTGTGCGGCATAGTTGCGAACCGCGACAAACAGAAGAAACGCCAATATCGCGGCGCCACCGATCAAAGTCAGGACCAGCCTGTTCCGAAGCGATCCTGACACATAGGGATCAGGAGGGGGATCAGGAGGCATGATCCAGCCTGTATCCCAGTCCGCGAAGCGTGGTGATCTTCAAGTCCGACGGTTCAAGATGTTTGCGAAGGCGGCCAACGTAAACCTCGATTGCATTGTCCGAGACATCGTCATCATATGAAAAAAGCCGGTCGGTCAGTTTCTGTTTCGAAAAAACCTGACCAGGCGCGCTGATGAACAGTTCCAGAAGGCGCAGTTCCCGGTTGCGCAACGAAACAGTCTCATCCCCTACGGTCAGATGACCTGCCAATGGATCAAAGACTATTCCGCCCACTTCAATCGTTGTCCGTGAATTCCCGGATTTGCGACGCAGAACGGCGCGGCAGCGGGCCTCGAGTTCGGCGTGGTCGAACGGTTTGGTGACATAGTCGTCGGCCCCCAGATCCAGCGAACCGATTCGATCCGAAACCTGGCTGCGTGCGGTCAAAACGATCACGGGGGTGTCCAGGCGACCTGCGCGATGCCGTTTGAGAAAGTCGCGCCCATCCCCATCCGGCAACATGATATCCAACAGAATAAGGTCATATTCCTGAGTTTCGGTAAAGGCGGTCGCCTCGTCCAATTTAGACGCATGATCAACCACATGGCCGTCTAACCTCATGCGCGAACAGATGGCGTTCGCCAGATCAAGATTGTCTTCCACAAGGAGGAATTTCATGGGATTTTTGCTATTTTTCGTGCGTGACAGGTTGATGTCAGGTTGATGTGTTTTTGTTCCACCCAATCTGAGCCGCCATGCGGCTGGTTGTCAAATGGGAGGACATCATGACGACATTCACACTGGGCCGTCGCGCCCTGATCGCGGCTGTGGCCGCAATTGGCCTGGCAGGGCCGGCTTTGGCTGATGGCCATCAGGTCGTGGACAGCATTCACTTTCTGATCCCCGGTGGCGCCGGTGGCGGCTGGGACGGAACCGCGCGCGGCACAGGCGAAGCGCTGACAAAAGCTGGCCTTGTTGGCACGGCGTCATACGAAAACATGTCGGGCGGCGGTGGTGGCAAAGCCATTGGATATCTGATTGAAAATGCCGACAGCAACCATGGCACTCTGATGGTGAATTCGACGCCGATCGTGATCCGCTCATTGACCGGTGTATTTCCTCACAACTTCCGCGACCTGACGCTGGTTTCGGGCACTATCGGCGACTATGCCGCGATCGTTGTAGGCAAAGACAGCCCGATCAACTCGATGGCGGATCTGCTTGCCGCTTTTGATGCGGACCCAGGCGGCACAGCGATCGGTGGCGGCTCGGTTCCCGGCGGCATGGACCATCTGGTGGCGGCGATGGTGATGGAAGCAGCGGGCAAGGATGCGCTTGGCGTGAAATACATCCCCTATGATGCGGGCGGCAAAGCCATGGCGGCCCTGCTGTCGGGTGAAATCGCCGCCTTGTCCACCGGTTTCTCGGAAGCGGTCGATCTGGCGAATGCGGGTGAAGTCAAGATTATCGGCGTGACATCCGAAGAGCGCGTTGATGCGGCTCCTGACGCGATGACGATGAAGGAACAGGGTATTGACACCACTTTCGTGAACTGGCGCGGCTTCTTCGCGGCCCCCGGCCTGCCCGAAGAAAAACTGGCCGCCTACCAGGAAGCGATTGCCAAGATGTACGACACCCAGGAATGGGAAGAGGTTCGTGCACGCAACGGTTGGGTCAACATCCACAACTCGGGCGCAGATTTCCAGACCTTCCTGGAGCAGCAGGAACAGCAGATCGGCGATCTTATGAAAAAGCTGGGCTTCCTCTAAGTCCGTTTTCGGCAGAGCGGATCCGCCGCTCTGCCTTCCCACGAACAGGAACAGGGAGAGGCTCTCATGGCGCTGGATCGCTGGATCGCGCTCATTCTTCTGGGTGTGTGTTTGACATATGGCTACGCCGCCTGGTTCACGATGGACGGCAGCCTGCCCCCTTTCATGCAGCGAAATCCGATCTGGCCCAGCACCTTCCCCAAAGTGCTGTCGGTTCTGGGTGTCGTTACCACCACGATCATTTTGCTGGGTTTTGAAAAGGCGGAACCAAAGGAAGCCGATATCGATTACCGGCGACTGGGGGAATACCATCTTGATCAAGCGCTTATGTTGCTGGCCTTGATGGTGATTTACGCGCTTTGCCTGCGCCCTGTTGGGTTTCTGATCTCGACCTCGGCCTTTCTGATCCTCGGGTCTTTCATTCTGGGTGAGCGCAAATGGCACGTCATGCTACCCGTCGCGCTGATCGCCACAGGCGCGGTCTGGTATCTGGTTCAGGAAGTTCTTGGCATCTACATGCGCCCATTGCCGGGCATTTTCGGAGGCTGACATGCTCGAAGGACTTCTGATCGGTCTGCAAACGGCGTTTTCAATTCAAAACCTGCTGATGGTGATCGCAGGGTGCCTGATCGGCACGTTCATCGGCATGCTTCCGGGTCTTGGGCCGATGTCGATCATCGCCATCATGATCCCGGTCGCGATTTCCATGGGCGACCCGTCCGCAGCGCTGATCCTGCTGGCCGGAGTGTATTACGGCGCCATCTTTGGCGGTTCGACATCTTCGATCCTTCTCAACGCGCCGGGGGTCGCGGGCACTGTTGCGTCCAGTTTCGACGGCTATCCGATGGCCCGCCAGGGCAAAGCGGGCAAAGCATTGACTGTTGCAGCTATTGCAAGTTTTGCCGGCGGTACGATCGGGGCCATTTTGTTGATGGTCTTTGCCCCTGCTCTGTCTTCGGTGGCATTGCTGTTCCACTCGGCCGAGTATTTCGCGCTTATGGTCGTGGGCCTGTCCGCTATCGCTGCCTTCGCAGGCACCGGTCAAGTGGCCAAAGCCGTCATCATGACGCTACTTGGGTTGATCATGGCAACGGTCGGTGAAGGTGCATTGTTCAACCTGCCGCGTTTCACCATGGGTATCATGGACCTGCAATCGGGCTTTGGCTTCATCACGCTTGCCATGGCCATGTTCGCCCTGCCCGAAGCGCTGTTTCTGGTGCTCAAACCAAAGAACCTTCAGGGGGATGACGGCGAGATCAAGGACCTGCGCATCACAGGCAGTGAAGCCAAGGCCATCGCGCCGGTGATCGGCCGCCAATCTGTACAGGGCTTCTTCATCGGGGTTTTGCCCGGTGCAGGGGCAACGATTGCCAGCTTCCTGGGCTACGCGGTCGAACGCAACATTGCCCCGAAAGAGGAACAGGACGAATTCGGCAAAGGGTCAATAAAAGGTCTGGCTGCGCCCGAAACGGCGAACAACGCGGCATGCACCGGTTCTTTCGTGCCGCTGCTGACACTGGGCATTCCCGGGTCCGGCACCACCGCGATCCTGCTTGGCGCACTGATTGCCCTGAACGTGACACCCGGCCCACGGCTGATGCTGGACGAGCCGCAGATATTCTGGGCCGTCATCATGTCAATGTTCATTGGCAACCTTGTTCTGCTGATCCTGAACCTGCCGCTGATCCCATATATCGCAAAGGTACTCTCGGTTCCGCGCAATTACCTGATCCCCTTCATTTTGTTCTTCACTCTGATGGGGGCCTATATCGGGCAGAACAACGCGACCGAGCTTTTGATACTTGTTGGCTTCGGTGTTTGCGCCACGGCGTTGAAATTTGCCGACTACCCGCTTGCGCCGCTGCTGATCGGTTTCATCCTCGGGGGGATGATGGAGGACAACTTTGCCCGCTCGATGCAGCTCTATGACGGTATTGCTTTCATCTGGGAACGTCCAATGACGCTGGGTCTGCTTGTTGTCGCGGTGCTGCTGGTGCTGTTGCCCAGCTATCGCGCACGCCGCGCGCGTGCCCGGGCCGCAGGGGTTGCGGACGGTGACTGAGCCACTGGCAGGAATACGGGTTCTCGATCTGACGAATGTCCTCGCGGGTCCGTATTGCTGCTATCAACTGGCGCTCATGGGTGCCGAAGTGATCAAGGTCGAACGCCCTGACGGTGGCGACCTTGCCCGCGTTCTGGGTGCTGATCCTGCCAGAAACAAGGCCGGTATGGGCGTCAGCTTTCTGGCGCAGAATGCTGAAAAAAAGTCCATCACGCTCAACATGAAATCAGAACGGGGCAAGGCGCTTCTGAAACGCCTTGTACAGACGGCCGACGTACTGGTAGAGAACTTTCGCCCCGGTGTGATGGATCGGCTTGGACTTGGGTATGGCGTCTTGCGCGATGTGAACCCCAGCCTGATTTACTGTGCCATAAGCGGGTTCGGTCAGGACGGTCCGCGCCAGGGCGATCCGGCCTATGACCAGATCGTGCAGGGTATCAGTGGCGTGATGTCTGTCACCGGCGGTCCAGACACCGCACCCTATCGCGTTGGCTATCCTTTGGCGGACACGATCGGTGGAATGACAGCTGCTTTTGCAGTGTCCGCCGCCCTGAACGCGGATCCTCGCGGGGCCTATCTGGATGTGGCAATGTCCGAAGCCGTGATCTCGACAATGGGTTGGGTCGTGTCGAACTATCTGATCGCCGGCGCCATTCCCGGGGCCCATGGCAACGAAAACACGACGTCAGCGCCGTCAGGAACATTTGCAACTGCTGACGCGCCCATCAACATTGCCGCAAACCGCGACGAACAATGGCAGGCACTGGCCCGGCATCTGGGCCGGCAAGACCTGCTGGCCCACCCGGATTTTGACACGCGCGAAGACCGCAAGCGCAATCGCCATGCCCTGCGCGCGGCGCTGGAGGAGACCTTGCGGACCAGAGCGGCATCAGACTGGGTCAGCGAACTCAACGCAATCGGAGTGCCGACAGGGCAGGTATTGACCGTGCCCGAGGCGCTTGATGACGAACAGCTTGCCGGTCGTGGCCTGATCGGGTCTTTGCGGGTGCAGGGCGAAGACATGAAACTTGCAGGCAGCCCCATTGTCATGGACGGCGAACGGCAAATGCCCCAAACCGCGCCGCCTGAACTTGGGGCAGACAATAACGCGATCTGGTCTGAAATTGGGTTGTCCGGCGCGGAAATGGACGCTTTGAGCAAGGAAGGCATCATATGAGCGATGTGTCCGATTGGTGGACGACTTCCATCATCGATATGGAACCGGGCCGGATCGACCTGCGCGGAGAGCCGATCCAGAATCTGATCGGGCATCTCAGTTTCAGCGAGATGATCTGGTTCATGGTTCGTGGCGACCGACCATCCAGGGCGCAGGCCCGGTTGTTCGAGGCCGCGCTGGTCGCCGCCGTGGACCACGGACCTCAGGCCCCTTCCATCGCAACGGCGCGCATGGCCGTGACCTGCGGGCTGCCCCTGAACAACGCGATGGCGAGCGCTGTGAACATGTTAGGGGATATTCACGGCGGGGCTGGCGAGCAAGCGGTTATGCTGTACCATTTCGTGGCGCAACATCCTCGCCGGTTGGATCAAACGCTGGACGAGTGGATTGAGCGTGAAGGAAAGATATTGCCGGGTTTCGGCCATCGTTTCCACACGCCAACGGATCCGCGCGCACCACGTCTGATGGCGTTGGTCCGTGATGCTGTGACGGACGGGGCTTGTGATGGTCAGTTCCTACAGATCGGACAGGCGATCGAGGCAGAGTTGGCCCGGCGCAAGGGGAAACCCGTTCCAATGAACATAGATGGAGCCACCGCAGTGATCTATGCCGAGTTGGGCTTTGCGCCCCCACTGGCACGCGGTCTGTTTTGCCTATCCAGATCTGTTGGCATTCTGGCCCATGCGTGGGAACAGATGCAGCAAGGCGGCCGGAACAAGGGCCCGACCCCGCCTGCCTATCGCTGGACCTATGTCGAGACGTAGATCGCTAGGCAGTTCTGAGCCGAGGACGTTTGGCCAGCAGGTCGGCCGCCGCACGGGCAATGACCAGTTCTTCATTGGTCGGGATTGCCATCACCACGACGCGGGACAGATCGGTTGAAATGATCCGGTCATTGTCAGCATTTGCGTCAGGATTGAGCTCGATGCCCAGCCATCCCATCCCAGAGCATACCCGCTCACGCACCAGACGTGAGTTTTCTCCGATCCCACCGGTAAACACCAAGGCGTCGATACCGCCGAGAATGGCCGCCATCGCGCCAAGCTCGCGCCGGATACGGAAGGTGAAATAGCTGATCGCCTGTCGGCTTTCGCGTGTGTCCGCCTTTTCCAGGGTACGCATATCGTTGGACAGCCCGGACAGGCCCAACAGCCCAGATTTCCGGAACAACAGGTCTGAGATTTCGTCAGCGCTCAGCCCTTCCTGATCCATCAGGTACAGGACCACGCCGGGATCAAGTTGACCACAGCGCGACCCCATCGGCAGCCCGTCAAGGGCCGAAAACCCCATGGTCGATCCGACGGAACGCCCTCCGATCATCGCACACATCGATGCACCATTGCCCAGATGGGCCACCACCACGCGCCCTTCGTGCAAAAGCGGCGCTGTCTTAGCCATGTGATCCGAAATGAATTCATAGCTGAGCCCGTGAAAGCCATAACGCCGAACACCTTTGTCGTAATACTCTCGCGGCAAGGCAAAAACGTCATTCTCCCACGGATGATTGCGGTGAAAGGCGGTGTCGAAACAGGCGATCTGAACCGCATTCGGAAAACGTTCCATCGCGGCCCTCGCTCCGGCCAGATTGTGCGGCTGATGCAAAGGCGCAAACGGGGAAAGCTTGTCCAGCTCTTGAATGGACGCCTTGGTCAATGGCACCGGAGCGTCGATGTCAGGACCACCATGGACAACACGATGCCCGACCGCAGTCACGTCGCTGTTTGGAAACGAGCGCGCAAGCAGGTTCAAAACCCAGTCCAGCGCTGCGGCGTGATCGCGTATTTCTCCGGCGGTGCCGCTGGCAAGGACACTTCCGTCGGAAGACTTTGCCTTGACAAGCGGCTCTGGCTCTCCAATCCGCTCCACCGCGCCGGTGCACACCATGATCGGATCGTCATCGGTCAGCTCGAACAGACCAAATTTCATGGAAGACGATCCAGCGTTCAGTGTCACGATATGTGTCATGCGGGTGCTCCGGTGCGCGGTAAGGAAAAGGCTTCGTGCAGTGCCGCCACGGCACAGGACGCCAGCCGGGCTTTGTCGTCATCGGCGCGGCTGGTCAAAATGATCGGAGCTTTGGCCCCCATGACCAGACCGGCCCCTTCTGCATTGGCGATATAGGTCAGTTGCTTGGCCATCATGTTGCCGGCATCCAGATTTGGCACCACCAGAATATCGGTTTTGCCCGCGACATCCGACACAATCCCCTTGGAACGCGCAGCCGCAAGGCTAACGGCATTGTCCATGGCAAGCGGGCCGTCAACAAGCCCGCCCTTGATCTGACCGCGTTCCGCCATTTTCGACAGCAAAGCCGCATCAACCGAGGATCGGATCGCCGGATTGACGGTTTCGATGGCAGACAGAACACCCGCCCTGGGGTTTTCGATCCCCAGCGACAGGGCCAGGTCGATTGCGTTCTGGACAATATCAATCTTGGTTTCCAGGTCCGGCTCGATATTGATCGCCGCGTCCGTCACCAACAAAGGTCTGGGTTGTCCGGGCACGTCCATGACAAAGACATGGGTAAAGCGGCGGCCGGTGCGCAGGCCGTTTTCACGCCTGAGCGCAGCCTTCAGCAATTCATCCGTATGCAGATGCCCTTTCATCAGCGCTTTCGCTCGACCTTCTGCAACCAGATCGACCGCCGCATGGGCCGCATTGACGTGATCGCTCTGCGCAATGATTTCAATCCCATCCAACGACGCTCCGATTTCGGCGGCCGCGTGCGCGATTTTGTCCGAGTCACCGATCAGAATGGGTGTGATGATCGTCTCATGCGCGGCCAGCAGCGCCCCACCCAAGGCGTTGGGCTCTTCCGGGGCCACGACAGCGGTCGGCATGGGCGGCAGCGGGCGCACCTTTTCCAGCATGGCATCAAAGTGACGATGACGTTTCACCACCAGCCCGGGCAAATCCAACTCGGCGAACACCATCTCTTTCTCCGGCGCGATCACGACGGCCTGCCCGCTGACGATCACGGCACCGTCCGATGGGCGCGTAACGACCGTGTCAAAGACAACCTCCCGGTTTGGTCGCTTTTCCAGAACGGTGACTTTGGATACCAGCTCATCACCGGCATGCGCCCTTTCCACAAAATCAAATCGCTGCGATTTGTAGAGCGTCCCTGCCCCCGGCAAAACGTTCCCCAAAACGGCCGAGATCAGGGCCCCCACGAACATGGCAGGGGCAACCGCTTCGTTGATGTGGTCCCCGTCGCCGTCTTCGCTGGCCAGATGAAGCGGATTGTGGTTGCCGGAATTGTTGGCGAACACATAGAAATCATCGACCGAGCACGTGCGGGCCAGCTCGGCAGTATCACCGACCTGAAGCTTGTCGTAAGGCGTGTTGTGGTACTGCATGAACTGTCGTATCCATTTCGATCCGATTGGCGACGCTGAGAACTCTCTTGCTGATACCCAGTTCAGCGCGCAATGAAAACAACGCATGCCGGCTGCCCGTATCGGTCTGCACGCTATTTCCGGCGGGTAACGCCTTCATGTCGTTACGCCCGGATAATGTGCAGATTGCAGATCAGGCGCGCCGCTTTCCGCCGCCGCCCTGTTTGCGCATCGAAAGCCCGATCCGTTTTCTGGGTACATCCACCTCGACAACGCGCACTTTCACGACTTGCCCGGCCTTGACGACCTCGTGCGGGTCCTTGACGAAGCGGTCGGCCAACTGGCTGACGTGAACCAGACCGTCCTGATGAACGCCCACATCCACAAAGGCCCCAAAGGCCGCCACGTTTGTCACGGTGCCTTCAAGAACCATTCCGGGCTTCAGATCGGTTATCTCTTCGATGCCATCCGCGAAAGTGGCCGTGACAAAGCTGGGCCGGGGGTCTCGTCCGGGTTTCTCAAGCTCGGCAAAGATATCCAGAACCGTGGGCAGGCCGAAATCTTCGGTTACGAATTGTTGTGCCCGCAACCCTTTCAAGGCCCCCTCATGGCCCATGATGTGCCTGATATCCCGCCCGCAGGCCGACACGACGCGGCGGGCGACTTCATAGGCTTCGGGGTGCACCGACGACGCATCAAGCGGTTCGGCGCCGTCCCTTACGCGAAGAAACCCGGCGCATTGTTCAAAGGCACGCGGCCCCAGCCCGGCAACGGACAACAGGTCCTTGCGTGATTGGAACGGCCCGTTCAGATCGCGATGGGCGACGATGGCTTCGGCTTGCGCGGCGCCCAGCCCCGACACGCGCGCAAGCAAAGGTGCAGAGGCCGTGTTCAGGTCAACCCCGACCGCGTTCACGACATCCTCGATCGCGGAATCCAGGGATTGCGACAGGCGGTGCTGGTCAACGTCATGCTGATATTGCCCGACGCCGATGGATTTCGGTTCGATTTTGACCAGTTCTGCCAAAGGGTCCTGCAATCGCCGGGCGATGGACACCGCCCCACGCAGCGAAACGTCCAGATCGGGAAACTCTCGTGCTGCCAGCTCCGACGCGGAATAGACCGAAGCCCCCGCTTCGGACACTACCACCTTGGTTGGCGCTTTTACCGCCTTGGGGAGCAGAGCCAGCGTATCCGCAACCAACCGTTCGGTTTCGCGGCTCGCTGTTCCGTTTCCGATTGCGATCAGTTCGATCTGATGGGCCGAGATCAGATTCAGGATGGCAGCCTGCGCGCCACGCAAATCGTTTTTGGGTTGAAAGGGATACAGCGTGTTAGTGGCCACGACCTTGCCCGTTGCGTCAACCACCGCCGCTTTCACACCGGTGCGGATGCCGGGATCAAGACCCAAAGTGGCCTTGGCACCCGCCGGAGCAGAAAACAGCAAGTCCTTGAGGTTGCGTGAAAAAACCTGAATTGCATCGTCCTGTGCCCGACTGCGCAGTTCGGCCATCAGTTCGACCATCATGGACAGCGAAAGCTTGACCCGCCATGTCCACCCGGCAACCTTGCGCAACCAGGCATCACCCGGCCCTTGGCCACGGGTCTGCAAATGCGCGGCCACGATGGATTCGGCCCGGGCTGCCCCGAACTCTGGTTCCGGCGCGATATCAAGTGAAACAATGCCCTCTTTTGACGCCCGCAGCATTGCCAATGCCCTATGCGACGGAACATCCGCCCATCGTTCGGAATGGTCAAAATAATCACTGAACTTGGCGCCTTCCTTTTCTTTCCCGTCGACAACCCTTGCACTGAGCAGCGCCTCGCGCTGCATGAAGGCCCGCAACTCACCCAGCAGAGTCGCATTTTCCGTCAATCGTTCAGTCAGAATGTCCCGCGCGCCGTTCAGCGCGTCACGAGGGGTGGCAACGGCCTCGCTCAGGTATGCCCCGGCCAGTGTTTCCGGGTCCGCATCGCGATCGGCCAGAATGGCTTCGACCAGGGGTTCCAGCCCGTTTTCACGCGCGATCATCGCCTTGGTGCGCCGCTTGGGCTTGTAAGGCAGATAGATGTCTTCCAGCTGTGCCTTGGTTTCTGCCCGAGCTATCGATTTACTCAGATCTTCGGTCAGCTTCCCCTGTTCTTTTATCGACTTCAGGATGGTTTCCCGCCGTGCCTCAAGCTCACGCAGATAGGTCAAACGCTCGGACAGAAGGCGCAATTGGGTGTCGTCCAACCCACCGGTTGCTTCTTTCCGATAGCGGGCGACAAAGGGAACCGTCGCTCCGTCGTCCAATAGATTGATCGCAGCACCGACCTGATCGGGACGTGCATTAATCTCGGTGGCTATGGTGCGGGCGATACGGTCCAAGGGGGCCTCCTGAAACGGCAATGGAAGGGCTTCTTAACCAGCCGTTTCAGCAAGGGAAAGTCCCATGTGTCGGTCCGTCGAAAAGCATCGGCAAACAGCGACTGTTTTCGCGGCTATTCGACATGTCTGAGCCATTGAATGAAAACACCAGCCTGCAAAGGCCTCAGCCCCACGGCATCAGCCCGCAATACCCGGTGCGCGCGCCTACATTGTGCGCCATTTGCGCCAGCGTCGTCAGGTCAAAGACCGGCAGTTTCAGGTCTTCTTGAATGCGCTTTGCATAAGGCGGAAGATCTGTGCATTCCAACACCACAGAACGTATTTCGGGCGTTTCGCGCTTCAGCCTGCGTGCAGTGTCCAGCACTTCGGCCTCGATCAGATCTGTGTCCATTCGGTTGCGCGCGTTGCGCAGGATGACTTCGGCAAACTCACTGGTGTGTTCCAGACCCTGTACGGCCACCGGAACGCCCCCCGCTCCAACGCCTTCAAAATGGCGTTGCGTCAGCGCTGACGAATCCGCTGTAATCACCCCGACCGGTGCGCTGGCCCCGGTCATGTGAAAGGCCAACGGCACCTGTATCAGGCTCGAAGCGAAAACAGGCACCGATACGGCTGCGGCCAGTTCTTTTTGGAACAGAGCGAGAAACCCGCAGCTTCCGGTAATCGCGCGCACGCCTTCAGCCTCAAGCCGTTGCGCGCCTTTTATGAATGGGTTCAGCAGATCAGGCGTCGGATTGTTCAGCAGCTTTGGCACCGTGACGCCATCTATCATCTCGTACAGCACCGGGAATGGCAGGCTGGAAGGGTTCTTGATATGACCGGGAGGTTTGGGAAAATAGCTTTCCAGACACAAAACCCCGATAGAGGCTCCGCAGATATTCTGTCCACCCTGATAGATCGGCATGATGGGGTAATCCTTCTTCGAAACGGTGGTTGTTGCGCGTCAAAATCGCGACAAGGCGAATGAATCCAACGGGATGTTGAGGCGCTGCCCTGACACCAGGTCAGCCACCAGCTCACCTGTTTTGGGGGCCATCATCAAACCGTAATGGGAATGACCAAAGGCGGTGAACAGGCCCTTGTGTCCTTCAACCGGACCGATCGCAGGCAAACTGTCGGGAAAAGACGGGCGTCGGCCCATCCAGAACTGTGTATCCGCGGTGTTCAGATCCGGCATCATTGCGCGGGCCTGTGCGGTCAGAAGCGACTGTTTGCGTGGGTCTGGCGGCGCGTCGATGCTGCCGAATTCGGCCGTGCCCGCCACACGCAGACCGTCCTGCATCGAACTGGCCACCACCTTGGCGTCCACGTCCATCACCGAGTTTTCCAGGCTGGCAGAGGGGGTCGGGAATTGGACGTGGTATCCACGCTCGGCCACCAGTGGTACGGGCAAACCCAAAGGTTTCAGCAACCCGGCAGACCAAACCCCGGCCGCCAGCACGACAGTATCGGCGTGAAGCGCGCCGGCCGGTGACGTTAAGTGCCATTGTCCGTCTTCCGTGCGCTTTAATTCTTTGACATCTGTCCGCACGAACTCGGCGCCTTGTTGACGGGCCTTGTCGGCCAAAACCGCACCGACCCGGCCAGGAGACGTGACCCGCGCCTGTCCCTTGATCAGGATCGCAGCCTTGAAATCTCGGGACAACGCAGGTTCGATCCGGCGCAATTCCGGTCCGTCGATCCGTTCTAGATGTCCGCCTTTTTCCTGCCGGATCAGATATCCCAGTTCTTTCAGGTCAGCCTGATCGGGGTTGCGAAACGCGTGGATATAGTTGGAATCAACAATAAGGTCTTCGTGCCCGGTATTTTGCAGATGTCTTCGGTACAGATCTATCGACGGGCGGCACAGCACCTCCATTGCGTCCGAGATATTGCGTACGGATTTCACGCTTGAATTCTTCAGGAACCTCAGGCCCCAGGGTATCATCCTGGGCCAGTACGCAGGTCTGACCGTCAACGCGCTTTTCGGGTCCAACAGCATCCCGGGGATCGTTTTCCAGATACCCGGCGTGGCCTGTGGAATGACCGACCAGGGCGAGACGACACCGGCATTGCCGAACGATGTCTCCTGCCCCGGTTCTCCACGGTCGATCAGACGCACGGCAATACCGCGCTCCTGCAACGAGAGCGCACAGCACAGACCGACGATCCCGGCGCCGATGATGGTCACTTGTTCAGGCATGTCAGACCGTTGCTTGAATTCGGCTGCGGGCGATCACCTGAGTGACGATGACAGGAGACGCCACCACCAATGCGATCAGGTCAGCCGTCAGCGTGGGCGCCACGAAGATAATCCCGGCAATGGCCATCAGGATGCGCGACACGAGGTTGAGTGGCTGCAACCAATACCCCACGACCGCTGCCGAAAGGGCGATGACACCGGCGATACAGCTGGCGGCGGTATAGGTAAATTCCCAAAGATCGAACCCGGTGGAAGACACGAACAGCAAAACCGGCGCATAGACGAACGCCATTGGTGCGATGACCTTGCCCAGTCCCAGCGTAAAGGCGGACAGCCCGGTGCGGAACGGGTTGGAATTCGCAATCGCCGCCGCCGCATAGGCCGACGTACAGACCGGAGGTGTGATCTCGGAGACCACGCCGTAATACAACACGAACAGATGGCTGGCGATGGGTGGAACCCCCAACTGCGCCAGCGCCGGCTGCGCCACCGAGACGAGCATGATGTACAGCGCCGTGGTCGGGATGCCGGCACCCATCAGGATGCAAACGATGGCAATGAAGACCAGCGAGATAAACAATTGCAGGTCTTCCATCGCAAACAATTGCCAGCTGCCGAATGAAATCATGTTGTAAAGGTCCGCGGCGAGGTTTCCTGCGCCCTGAGTAACCATGAACCCGATGCGGAAACCGATACCGGTTGTGTTGATCACACCAACGACGATACCTACTGCAGCGGCTGCAGCGCCCACGGCCAGAGAGTATTTCACACCCAACTCAACCGCTTGCAGCATCTCGGGCACTTCGATCCGCTTCTGCGGGTTCAGCGTGGCGATTACCGACAATCCGCACAGAATCGCGGTCATGGACAGGTCGAACCCACCGTCGGAGAACTTCCAAAGCACGAAGGCCAAGAACGCCGCTGCGTAGATCAGTGTTGGCGGTTGCTTGATCCGCGACATGCCCGCGATCACCGCCAGCGATATGCCGCAGAAGGCCGACATGAAGGGCGTGTATCCAGTGAACAAAACCACCAGCAATCCGATCAAGGGCACGATATTGGCCCAACCCTCGGCCCAGACAGCCTTGAGCTGCGGCAATTGCTCTTTCGCCAGACCTTGCAGGTTCAGCTTGCGTGCCATCAGATGCACCACGGCAAAGACGCCGACATAGTGCAGGATCGCCGGAAAGATCGCTGCGATCACGATTGTGGTATAGGGCACCTCGAGGAACTCGGCCATGATGAAGGCCGCAGCACCCATGATGGGCGGAGTGATCTGACCACCGGCCGAAGACGCGGCCTCGACCCCGCCTGCAAAGTGACCGGGGTATCCAAGGCGCTTCATGTTGGGAATTGTCAGCGCGCCGGTCGAAACGGTGTTAGCCACCGAAGAGCCCGAGATCGTGCCGAAGAAGGCCGAGGATACCACCGACACTTTGGCCGGACCACCCGTATAGCGACCCGCCAAAATGGTTGCGTTATCAATGAACAATTGTCCAAGCCCCGTTCGCTGAGCGATCACACCGAACAGGACAAAGTGGAACACGATGGTCGAAACGACCCAAAGCGTCACGCCATAGATTCCTTCCTGCGGAAAGTACATTGACGATACGAAGGTTTTGAAGTTCACGCCCGGATGTTGCAGCAATCCGGGGAAATAGGGACCCATCAGCGCGTATGAGATGAATACGCAGATGATCAGCGGCAATACCCAACCCAGCGTGCGGCGCGCAATGTCCAATACCAGAAGGATGATGATGACGCCGAGGATCACATCATAGATGTTTGGGTTGCCCATGCGGAAGGTTTGTTCCTCGATACCCAGGAACGGGATGCCGCGCCAGGCGAAACCCACGTAAAGTGCGGCGATGATGCCAAGCGCCATGAACACCAGATCATAAAAAGGGACGTTGCCGATGCGGAAGCGACTGACTTTGAGAGCATAGAGGCTTTTGGCCCCGACAATCGGGATCGTGGCGTAGACCAGAATGAACAGCAGAGCCAGATAGATGCCCATATGCCAGTGGTCGGCAGGCAGACCGAACCCAGCCGTGAAGAATTCGTAGAATGCAAAGATCAGGGCGACGACACGCAACACCTTGCCTGCCGTGGGCGTGACCTGCCGGACAGCGGCGCCTTCGTCGAACTGTTCTTCGATGGCCGCCAGTTCCTCGGCCGTCAGTTCGTGGTCATCAAGTTTCTGGGTCTCGGACATGATGGCCCCCGATTTCGCATAATTCCAGAGTGCGGTGCCCCAAGAAGGGGCACCGACGACAGGTTTCAGTCAGGTGTGGTTATTGAAGAAGACCGGCTTCTTTATAGAATTTCTCGGCACCCGGATGCAGCGGAACACCCAGCGCCTCGACGCCGTCGAGCGCAGTATCAGGCGTGATCTGCTTGCCTTTTGCGTGGCCGTTGTCCAGCAGCTTGCGCGTGTTGTCGTTCCACAGGGCCTTGGTCAGCTGATAGACCAGATCTTCGGACAGATCCGATGACACAACCAGCATCGCGCTTACCGCGGGGGTCTTGGTTTCGGAATCGATGCCCTCATATACACCGCCCGGGATAGCGGACGGGATATAGGCAGGAATGATCTCGTTGATCTTTGCCAAATCTTCATCGCTGAAGGAATGCAGGTTCATGCCCTTGGTCGAAGACAGCTGCACCATTGCGGCAACCGGCCATCCTGCTGCGTAGAAATAGGCGTCCAGTTGGCCATCGGCCAGACGTTCGGCACTCTGACTGTTGTTCAACTCGGCCTCATCCATGTTGTCACGGTTGACGCCCCAAGCTTCCAGCATTTGCAACACAGCGACCTGCGTTCCCGAACCAGCTTGCGCGATACCAACCCGCTTGCCTTTGAGATCACTCAGATCGTTGATGGTCTGACCCGCGGGAAGAACCAGGTGCAGGTCTTCGGGGAACAGGTTTGCGACGATGCGCAGTTTCGGGTGGGGTTTGCCTTCAAACTTGCCCTCACCCAGATACATTGAACGGGTTACATCTGCCGCGGCCAGGCCGGCCTCTAGCTCGCCGTTTTGCACGGCGGCATTGTTGAAGACTGACGCAGTTGTCGATTGTGCAATTGCGATCAACCCGGGCACGCCGCATTGGCCGCCCTCTTCGCAGGGGCGTGAGCCCGGAGGGGCCGAAATTCCGTTGGCGATGGTCCCGCCGATCGGGAAATAAGTGCCGCCTGCACCGCCGGTGCCGATGCGGAAAAAGGTTGGGTCCTGTGCAAGCGCCGGTGCAGCCAATGCACCCGCAAAAGCCAAACCCGTCAGGCATTTCATCAATCTCATCGTAAGCTCCCAGTTGTGGATCATTGGATTCGGTTTGTCCGAATTCTGATCCGTTCAGCCTATGGAGTTTTAGCATAAATACAAATTTGTTATATTTAACTAAACGAAAGTTTCGCTTATATATTAAACATGAACCTTGCTCAATTGACCGTTTTTCGTGAGGTGATGGAAACCGGGTCCATCTCTCAAACCGCAAAGAAGCTGAACAGGACACAACCTGCTATCAGCCTAGCAATCAAGAACCTGGAAAGAAGTCTTGGACTGACCCTGTTCGAACGAAAAGGCCGGCGTCTGATCCCAGTGCCAGAGGCGCACTACCTGCTGGCCGAGACCACCGGAATACTGGACAGATTATCTACGGTTTCCAGCACGATGCACGGGCTTCTTAAAGGAAGTTCGGGCAACCTGAATATTGCAGCAATGCCGGGACCGTCCATTTTTGCCTTCCCGAATTTCATCAGCCGTTCAGTTGGCGGGAATCCGGACATCCGGGTTACGCTGTCGACCCGCAGTTCGCCACAGATAATGGAACTTGCAGGCACTCAGAACATTGATTTCGGGTTTGCAGATTTCGAACACCCGGTCGGAAAGAAACCGCAATTCACGGCAGAGATCATCAGCGGAGACTGCTTTTGCGCAATGGATCGGGACAACCCGTTGGCGCAAGAAAAGGCCGTTACGATTTCAGATCTCGATGATGTGCCAATGGGTGGACTGTATGACACCCACCCTTTTCAGAAGAAAGTGCAACGCGCTTTTCAGATGGTTGCCGCCACTTACAAACCAAGTGTGACGTGCCAGTATTTTCTTCCGCTCATTCCGTTTGTTGGATCGGGGCAGTGCTGCTCGATTGTCGATCCGTTGACTGTTGCGACGGAACGGAAGCTGAATATCTCGCATGGCCGTGTGGTATTCCTGCCTTTCAAGGACCCCCTCAGATACGAATACGCCATCCTGTCGCCGGATCATCGCCCCCCGTCGCAATTGGCGCTGAAAATAAAAGCGGGATGGAAGGCGGAAGTTGTGTCGATGCTGGATCAGACCAACGCCAACCCGCGGACTGAAGACTTCTGAAAGACACCCGGCCGCACTGCGACGCAGACGACAACCGGAAAAACTCAGATGCCGCGCGCAACAGAGGCCTCCAGCGTCGATTTGAGCAGTTGCGGATCTATCGGTTTGTAAAACAGCGGCAGCTTTGCTTGTTTGCATTGCTGGACAAGCTCTTGTGATCGATTGGCTGAGATAATACAGCCGGGCAAATGCCCGAATTCATCCGTCAGGGCGCGCATGGCGTCCGTGCCTGTTTTTCCGTTGTTCAATTGATAGTCGGCGACAACAAAGTCTGGCAGGATGCCTATTTCGCGCAGAAGGCCAATCGCTTCGCTTTCGCTTTCGCATTCCAGAACCTCGACGCCCCAGGATTCGATGGTCATGGTCAACGCGCCGCGCAGGTTTTCATCGTTTTCGATCAACAGGGCGACGGTGTTGCCCAGCACATTCGAGTTTGGTTTTTGCACCACTGAAGAGCAGAGAGAAACCTCTGGTTTCGCCCGGGCCAAAGGTATTTCGACCGAAAACCCCGTGCCCTTTCCAGCTTCGGAAAACAGGTGGATGGGGTGTTGAAGCAACCCGCAGGCCCGCTCGACAATCGCAAGACCCAACCCCATGCCTTCGGCGGCGCTGGCATCTGAATGCAAACGCTGAAATTCCTGAAACACGATATCTCTTTGATCTGATGCTATGCCGATGCCCGTGTCCCAGACTTCCAAAGCAATTGCGTTCTTGCGATGCCTGACACCAACAAGAACTTTCCCGGTCTCGGTATACCGGATCGCGTTTGACAGCAGATTCTGCAATATACGCCGAAGGTAACTGGCATCGCTTGTGACCAGAGCCTTTGTGTCAACAAAACGCAGTTTCAGACCTTTGGCCTGGGCGACGGGATTGAATGCGTCTTCCATCTGCAAGAAAAGCTCGCCCACCGACACCGTGGACAGATGCGCCTTGGCCCGCCCGGAATCCAGCTTTGAGATGTCCAGCAGGGCTTCGAGAATGTGTTCGACACTGTTCAGGGCGCTTTCTGCTTTTGCTGCAACGGTCTGCGCGGTGTCAGTGTCCAAACCGCTGCCCAGTGACGCAACATAGAGCTTTGCAGCAGACAGAGGTTGCAACAGGTCATGGCTGGCGGCGGCCACAAAACGCGATTTTGACGCGTTCGCCCGTTCAGCCTCGTTCAGCGCGTCCGCAAGTTCCATTGTGCGTGACGCCACACGTTGTTCCAAAAGTTCCTTGGCTTCATACAAGGCCTGCGCAGACCTCCGTTCCGCAGTTACATCGGTAAAGGAAATCACAAAGCCCCGATCGGGCATTTCCTGGGCAAAGACCGACAGGATTTTCGATCGCCCCCGATGCATCTGGAACTGAAGAGGGCGGCGATAGGTTGGTCGGCTGACCCAATCCAGCAGATCCGCCTCGGTTATGCCTTTCTGAAAGCTGATGTTGTCGCCCAAGCGATTAGACAGGGTTTCAAACCGCGTGCCCATCTGAAACTGAGTGATCGGTATTGCCAAAAGCTCGCTTGCGCGGGTGTTCCACCCGATCATGCGGTGCTTGTTGTCAAAGATGCAGACGCCCTGATCGATATGTTCAAGCGTAGCGCGGATCAGCCGCGCCTTATCGTCAAGAATGCGATCCCTTTCTTGCCGTTCGATCCGCATGATGTCTGTTACGTCAGTTTGCAGGATCACGGTGCCCCCGTCTGGGGTGCGGTGTTCTGACACTTGCGTCCACCGATTGCCCGAAAGACGAACATTGAACACCACGTGATCATCTGCGTGACGATCCAGGCGGCTTCTGGCCCAATCCTCTGGGGTCATTGTCTCCGGCAAGGACAGGAACCCGGATTGGCTGACCAGTTCCACGTAGTCGGCAAAGCGCAAGCCGGGGTTCAGCTGTTCCTGAATGTCGGGCATATGCATCCCGAACCTGCTGTTGCACAGGACCAGCTCTTCGTCTCGATTGAACAGGGCGAAGCCTTCCTGCACCGTTTCGATCGCATTTGCCAAATCTGCGCGTGCCGCTTCGGTTTCCTTGTTGGCCTGCGCCAACCTGGCGTTGGAGTCATTCAGAAGCTCAAGCGCGCGCTCAAGGTCATCCGTACGGGCGCGGACCTCTTGTTCAAGCACCGCCGCCCGTTGGAACTGAGCATAAGCCGCGCCAGAGGCATTGGTGGATTCTTCGACCCGCCGCATCAGTGCTTCTGCGATTTTCCTAAGCTTCTCGTTCTGACGATCAAGTGAGTCCGAGGGGTCTGTGAGATGCTCGATCATACCTTAATCTTTCTCGGGCGGGTATATCGCCACGCCGGTCAGAGTCTGGTTCACATGAATCGAATTGAATTGCTCTCCATAGGTCGAGAAACCGACCACGTGATGGCGGGACAGGATGTCCGAGATCGCGTGCGTCTTCTGCTTTTGCTGGGCCTCCAGCCGACGAAGGATGCAGTCACAACCCAAAATGGTGTCGGGTTGCTGCTTCTCGGTCAACAGGCTGATTTCTTCCTGTAGATGTTCAACCATGTCCCGAGGTTCTGCCAGCGTCAGGACCAAGCCTTCGTCAATCGCCGAAAAAAAGACGAGATCGCCATTTCCCGCCACCTGCTGGATCGCGCGGACATGGTGTTGCCCGCCTATTTGCACAACGACCGGATGGGCCGCGAATGTGAATGTGGTGAGCTGTTCGGGGTCTTTCCCGAGAATACGGGCGTATTCGCGGGCAGCGGGTTCGGCATTGATTTCCTGAACGATTCGTTTTGCCGGGTCTGCCTTGGTCACGACCATGCGATGGGCGGTGGGCAGAAGGTGATCGGTCTTGAACACCTTGATCGGACACCGCGTGCGAACCTGCGTGAGTACGGCTGCGTTGCTTCTTGCCTGCCCCTGATACAGAACATATGTGCGCCCGAATTTGGTTCCGTCCCCCGCCGAACCGCCGAACAATGGCACCGGTCCCAGCCCCACAGCCAACTCCGACGTCAGTTCATCTTCTTTTGTCGACAGCCCGTCGATCATCAGAAAAGTGAATTCATGGCTCCAGTCGGGTGCGTTCGCCATCATCGCATTTCTGTTGTGGATCATCTCTTTGATGATGCTGTCGGAATCGAATTCGTTCAGATCCGGAACAAGAACCGTGCGTATGTCAAAATGGGATTGCGGCAGGCCGATCGCGACGATCTGATCTTCGCAATACCCACTATCCGCCAGCTCTCCGGCGGTGGTGCAACCAACAATCGGGGTCGGCGCAAAGGCGCGTTCGGCATCCGCGATCACCACGGATGCATCGGCGTTCGGGCTGACAAAAAGAATGACAAGCGCAAGTGGGTCATCACCCAACTGGCGTCTGAGTGTCTCGATCGACTGCCCGGTGTCGTGTCGTGCAAAAGCCGTTTTGACGATGCCTGGCGTACGGGCCCGGGCTGTTGCCCACCCGACTGCTTGGTCCATCGTGCCTCCTCCCTAAAAGCGCGACAATGACGTGAGAGTATGACGCTTAGCCTTGGTCTTGCAAGACACTGGCAAAGGACGCTTTCTTGACGATCAGAACCGCCTGCGTACGGCTTTGGACACCCAGTTTTCGCATTATTGCTGTCACGTGCGCTTTGACCGTCGTTTCCGCAATCGACAAGTCATAGGCGATTTGCTTGTTCAGTTTGCCTTCGCAGATCAGTTGCAGGATGCGCGCCTGCTGATTTGTCAGTGTCGCCAGTCGTTTTACGGCTTCGCCGTGTTCGTCCTCTTCCTCTGCGTCAATCAAAACACAGCCCTCCGGCACGAAAACGTCACCGGCATGCACTGTCTCGAATGCAGTGCGGAACACGTCGCGTTGACTGTGCTTGGGGACATAGCCCGATGCGCCGGCCTGTATCACCTGGCTGACAACGCGGTTATCCGTCAGCGACGACACCACGATCACCGGTGCGTCCGTGGAAGCCTTCAAGCGGATCAGACCTTCCAGACCGTCCACATCCGGCAAATTGAGATCCAGCATGACCGCATCGGGCTTCAGCCCACTTGCCAGCAGATCCAAGGCGTCCTCCAGTCGGTCTGCCGTATGTATTTCCCGGATCTGAGCCACACTTTGCAGGGTCATCGACAAGGCGTCGCAAAACAACGGATGGTCATCAACGATCAGAACGTTATCGAAATCATTGCGCGCGGCGGATTCAGCAAACATCTGGTATAGCCTTTTGCATTCAAATGGTCTCCAGCCTAACCAATCCTAGCAACGAATGAAAACCACGCATACTGGCGGAAGGTCGTATTACAACGCGCACCCCGGATCAGGATCAGAAGCGTGTGACATGTTCTGTAACTGAACCGGATCAGCTCGCCGTTCTCTTGTCCGGGTTGCAGGCTGCCCGGCGATGCCCGAGCATGTCAGGAACGACCAAGTTTTCTACTCCGTCTTGGTCGCCCACCGCAGTGAATGCACTATTCGACGTCCAGGATATCAGAACTGCTGGCGACCTGAGCCAATATCAGTCGCGTTTCAAATTTTGGTTACACAGCTATGATGCTGGTGTTTCCAGATTAGCGATGTCGCAGGAAGGGCGTATCGCCGAAATCTTCAAACGTCACGGCCTTACACATTCGCCGCTCGCGCTGCGGTGACTACACCCAAGGTCTTATAGGCAAGGCTGCGAACACCGCGTAGCGTAACAAAAATATACTTGGAGAAGTGAAATGGAACTCAATGACAGCCGCGTCATCGCCGCGCCGCGATCCAAAGTCTGGGCCTCGCTCTTGTCGGCAGAAGTTCTGAAGGAATGCGTGCCGGGATGTCAGGAGATGACAGGCTCGATCGAAGACGGGTTCGAGGCCACCGTCGTGCAAAAAGTAGGCCCGGTCAAAGCGACGTTCAAAGGCTCTGTAACCCTTTCTGATCTCGTGGAGCTTGAAAGCGTGAAGTTATCGGGTGAAGGTAAGGGAGGAGCCGCCGGATTTGCCAAAGGCGTGGCCGACGTCACCTTGTCGGATGCCCCCGAAGGCACACTGCTGACCTACGCGGTCGATGCACGCGTCGGTGGCAAACTGGCTCAGTTGGGGGGGCGCGTGATCGATGGGGTTGCCAGAAAAATGGCCGACCAGTTCTTTGAGAACTTTCAGAATGCGGTCGAACCTCAGGATGCGCCCGAGCCCGAAACCTCGGAAGAAGGCGAGACCGGGGAAGAAAAGAAAGGTTGGATCAAGCGCGTGTTAGGCGGTTGATCCTTTGGAATTCAGGGAGGAGAAAGTCATGAAAATTTCCATGACCGTGAACGGCAAAGCCGTAAGCGGAGACGTCGAGGGCCGGACATTGCTGTCCGGTTTTCTGCGCGATCATCTGTCTTTGACTGGCACGCATGTGGGGTGCGACACTGCGCAATGCGGCGCTTGCGTGGTGCATGTGAATGGCGAAGCGGTGAAATCGTGCAACATGCTTGCCGCCGAAGCAGATGGGGCTGATGTCGGCACGATCGAAGGCCAGGCAACAGCGGATGGGTCGTTGAACGTGATACAGCAGGCGTTTCAGGATCACCACGGTCTGCAATGCGGATTCTGCACTCCGGGCATGGTGATGAGCGCCGCCGCGCTGCTGAAAGAGAACCCGCGCCCGACTGAGGCCGAAATCCGGAAGTATCTGGAGGGCAACCTGTGCCGCTGTACCGGGTATCACAACATCGTCAAAGCGATCATGGCCGCATCCGGCCAGGACGTGGGCAGCATCGCTGCGGAATGATGCCGCTGCGGGCGTCGGAAGCACGCCCGTGGGATGAGTGAGGGATGCAACAGCATCCGTTTATGGGAGGAGAACAAGCAATGCCCAAAGACAGTGGCATCGGAGCCAGTTCCAAGCGGCGCGAGGACGTGCGCTTTCTGACCGGAGCAGGCAATTATACCGACGACATCAACGTACATGGCCAGGCCTATGTGCATTTTCTGCGGTCCGACATCGCGCATGGTCGGATCAAGTCCGTGGACACTTCGGCGGCCGAAGGCATGCCGGGTGTGGTCAAGGTGTTTACCGGCAAGGATTTCGAAGGCGTGGGCGGCATGCCCTGCGGCTGGGAAGTCACCGACAAGCACGGCGCGCCGATGCAAGAGCCGCCGCACCCCATTCTGGCGCAAGGCAAAGTGCGTCATGTGGGCGACCCGATCGCAGCCGTTGTGGCCGACAGTCTTGAGCAGGCCCGCGACGCGGCTGAGGCCATCGAAGTGGATATCGAGGAACTGCCCGCGGTGATCGAAATGAAGGCAGCCGCGCAGGATGGCGCGACGTTGGTCCATGACGATCTGAAGAACAACATCTGCTATGACTGGCAACTGGGTGAGGCGGACGATGCCAAGGTGAACGAGGTGTTTGCCAACGCCGCGCATGTCACCACGCTGGAGCTTGTGAACAACCGTCTGGTCGCCAACCCGATGGAACCGCGCGTGGCCGTGGCGGAATACAGTCGGGGCACGGATGAATACACGCTCTATACTACGTCGCAGAACCCGCATGTGATCCGGCTGCTGATGTGCGCCTTTGTGCTCGGCCTGCCCGAGCACAAGGTCCGCGTCGTGGCGCCGGATGTGGGCGGCGGTTTCGGCACCAAGATTTTCCACTATGCGGAAGAGGCATTCTGCACCTTCGCCGCCAAGGCCTGCAACCGCCCGGTCAAGTGGACGGCCAGCCGGTCCGAGGCGTTCATGTCGGATGCACAGGGCCGCGACCATGTCAGCAAGATCGAGCTGGCGCTGGATGCCGACAACAATTTCGTCGGCCTGCGTACCAACACTTACGCCAATCTGGGCGCGTATCTATCCACCTTCTCCAGCTCGGTCCCGACCTGGCTGCACGGCACGCTGATGGCGGGCAACTACAAGACGCCGGTCATTCAGGTGAACGTGAAGGCAATGTTCACCAATACGGTGCCGGTGGACGCCTATCGCGGCGCAGGCCGCCCCGAGGCGACGTACCAGCTGGAACGTGTGATCGACAAAGCCGCGCGCGAACTGGGTGCCGATCCGATCGCCCTGCGTCGACAGAACTTCATCACGCAGTTCCCCTACGACACGCCGGTGGCGCTGACCTATGACACCGGGGACTACAACGGAACGATGGACAAGCTTGAGGCCGCCGCCGATCTGGCAGGTTTTGCAGCGCGGCGCGCGCAAAGTGAAGCCAACGGCAAGCTTCGGGGTTTGGGCATTAACTGCTATATTGAGGCCTGCGGCATCGCGCCTTCCAACATTGTCGGCATGCTCGGGGCCCGAGCGGGCCTCTATGATGCAGCAACTGTTCGGGTTAATGCGACAGGCTCCATCAGCGTCATGGTCGGCGCGCACAGCCATGGACAGGGACACGAGACGGCCTTTCCGCAGGTGGTGGCCGACATGATCGGTATCGACGAGTCGATGGTCGAGATCGTACATGGCGATACCTCGAAAATCCCGTTCGGTATGGGCACATACGGTTCGCGTTCGCTGGCGGTCTGTGGCTCGGCCATGGTCAAGGCGACCGAAAAGGTGATCGACAAGGCCAAGAAGATCGCCGCCCACCTGCTGGAGGCATCCGAGGCCGATATCGAGCTCAAGGACGGTCAGTTCAGCGTTGCGGGTACTGATAAGTCAGTGGCCTGGGGCGATGTGACCCTGACGGCCTATGTCCCGCACAACTATCCGCTGGAAGTGGAGCCCGGATTGGAGGAAACCGCTTTCTATGATCCGGCCAACTTTACCTTCCCGGCAGGCGCCTATGCCTGCGAGGTCGAGGTCGATCCGGAAACCGGTCAGGTCAGCATCGAGAAATTCACTGCGGCGGATGATTTCGGCAACATCATCAATCCAATGATCGTGGATGGTCAGGTCCATGGCGGTATCGGTCAGGGCATCGGGCAGGCGCTGCTTGAGAACTGTGCCTATGACGAAAACGGCCAGCTGCTGAGTGCGTCCTTCATGGACTATGCGATGCCGCGTGCGGATGACGTGCCATTCTACGGCGTAGATCATTCCAGCCAGACACCATGTACGCACAATCCCTTGGGCGTAAAGGGCTGTGGCGAAGCCGGTGCGATCGGGTCGCCACCTGCGGTCGTCAACGCGGTTCTTGACGCGCTGAATTCGGGCGGCAAGGCGGTGGACCATATCGACATGCCGGTCAGCCCCTCGCGCGTTTGGGCGGCGATGAACGGTTGAGTGGAGAGAGCGGACCGGGGGCCGGCCCGTCGCCATTGGTTTCTCGGACCAATGACGCAACCAATAACGACCCCCGGGATATTTACAGCCAGATGAAGGGCGGATCCGCGCCTTTCGGAAAGGAAAGACGAAATGTACAGTTTCGAGTTTGAGAAACCCTCGACCATTGCTGATGCGGTTGCTGCACTGGCCGCCGAGGATGCGCAGGCGTTGGGGGGCGGACAGACGCTGATCCCAACATTGAAGCAACGGTTGGCGGCCCCGTCCAAGTTGGTGTCGGTCAGCGGAATTCCCGAGATGCAAGGCGTTTGCATCGAGGATGACGGATCGGTGTCGATCGGTGGCGCGACGCCCCACGCTGTCGTCGCCCGCGAGGCCGCAGGGTCGTATCCAGCGCTTGCAGCGCTGGCCGGTCAGATTGGCGATCCGGCAGTCCGCAACCGCGGGACGATTGGCGGCTCGGTTGCCAACAATGACCCTGCGGCCTGCTATCCGGCAGGCGTATTGGGATCAGGGGCGACTATCGTGACCAATACGCGCCAGATTGCCGCCGATGACTTTTTCCAGGGAATGTTCACGACAGCTCTGGATGAGGGTGAAATCATCACATCAATCCGTTTCCCGGTACCGCAAGCCGCGAGCTACCGGAAATTCCTTCAGCCAGCGTCGCGTTTTGCGCTTGTCGGGGTTTACCTGGCTCGCTTTGCGGATGGCGTACGCGTCGCGGTTACCGGCGCGAGCGAGGACGGCGTTTTCCGGTGGTCCGAGGCTGAACAGGCGCTGAACAAAGAGTTTCGCCCTGATGCCCTTATGGACCTGCGTGTAAACCCGGCAAACATGATTGCGGATCTGCATGGGAGCAAGGAGTATCGGGCGCATCTTGTTTCGGTCATGACCAAACGCGCGGTTGAAGACTGCTTGTAAAGAATTGGTCGGTAAAATCGAAAAGTCCCGGTGTGATCCGGGGCTTTTTATCTTTGCAGTGTCACCACTTTTCCATTGGGGCGGACACAGATCGCGATGCACTCGCCGGTTGCCCGCGCAAGGGTCGCGGCTATTTCTGCCTCGGAAGCATGACAGAATGCCGTTGAAAGCGCGTCTGCCGTCGTAGCGTCCGGTGCCTGGACCAGACGTAGCGATGGCGCGGTCTTTCAAATGCGTGACTTCGACAGGTTCGTGCACTGGATCCGAGACGCCCAGCAGCCTCTGATGGCCGCTTGCATAATACTCTCCGATATTGACCAGAACCTTTTCCCACCCGACCTTGCGCAAGGCGCAAACGACCAGATCGGTGGCGAAACCTTGAGCGATGCCGTTCAGGGTAAGCGCTAGTCCCTGCCCATAGCCCTAAGGCGGCCTTTCATCTATAGTTGCAACCGCAAGGAATTCGAACTTGGCGGGTGTAGCTGGCGGGTGATGCGGCCTTCGCCGGTCCGGTGTGCAAACTGTCACCACGTCAGCCAAGGGCGGCGGACGTACGGGTTATGCGGCCGGTCGACAGGGGGCAGGTTTGGTTCGCCGATCAGTGCGGCTTTGGCCTCGGGGTGATATTGGGGTTTTTCACGTCAAAGGCGACGCTTTGCCAAATAAGAACAGGCCGCCCAGATGGGGCGGCCTGACCAGGTTTTATTTCTTTTGCCTACGCGTTACTCGGCTGCCTGCGTGCTGCTGGCAGAGTGCTTGTCACGCTGACTGTCGCGGAACAGCGCCTTGGCCAGCGATACGCACATCAGGCCCATCACCATGGTGAACGGAAGCGCACCGATGATCATGGCATTGCGCAGCGCGTCCATAGGGTTGTTTTCACCCGCCGCCAGGATCAGCGCACCGATCACTGCCGTCAGGATCACACCCCAGATGATGCGGTGCTTGATACCGGTTTCCTGGCTACCACCTGACATGATGGTGTTCATCACCAGAATACCCGAGTCCGCCGAGGTCACCAGGAAGGTCATGATCAGGATCACGCACATAACGTTCAGCATGGACAGTAGCCCACCGTCGATCATGTAGGACAGTGTGGTGAACAGCTTGTTGGTGTTCGATGCACCGATGATCGCGCCTTCTGCCGCGCCTGCCAGTTCCAGATCGATCGCTGTGCCGCCCAGAACGGTCATCCAGGCAAAACACACCAGCGCAGGTGCGAACACGCAGCCCAAGATGAACTCGCGGACGGTGCGACCTTTGGAGATGCGCGCCAGGAACAGACCCACGAAGGGCGAGAACGCGATCCACCATGCCCAGTAGAAGGTCGTCCAGCCTGCCTGCCAGCCGAATTGACGACCTTGCTCACCCGCAGCATAAGCCGCGGCCAAGGTTGCTTCGTCCAACTCGGCTGCTGCACCTTCCAGACCGCTTTTGAAGCCGTCGAAGCTGCCCCAGGCGTTGGTCGCCCC
Source organism: Ruegeria sp. THAF33 (assembly GCF_009363615.1). NCBI lineage: Bacteria > Pseudomonadati > Pseudomonadota > Alphaproteobacteria > Rhodobacterales > Roseobacteraceae > Ruegeria > Ruegeria sp. THAF33. Next base: position 453,540 of record NZ_CP045385.1, read on the forward strand.
ACCCATCAGGTCTGCGGCATGTGCTTGCGCCTCGGCCGGCAGGGCCGCTGCGAATGCTTCGGCCGACAGCGGACCATAGGCGTTGAAGCTGAGTGACAGGAAGTGCAGGATGTAATCGACCATGGCAGTACCATAAGTGGTCATGGCAAAGACAAACGAGCCGAAGACCACGAAAGTGCCCAACAAGATGATCGACAGCACCAGATTCAGGTTGGACAGGTACTTAACACCCCGGCCAACACCGGATACCGCCGAAATGATCGACAGGCCCATGATGACGACCAAGCCTGAAATCAGACCAACCTTGCTGGGGGTCGGCACCTCGCCACCCAAATCCATGATCCACTGCATGCCGGTGATCGCATAAAGTCCGTCGATGAACTGGCTGACGCCATAACCGATGGTTACGGACACACCGAGGATCGTCGCGACAACGCCCAAAACGTCGACCACGTGGCCGAAAAAGCCGTTGACGAAACGGCCAAACAGCGGAGTCAGCGCCGAGCGGATCGTCAGAGGCATGTCGCGTGTGTAAGCGTAGTACGCCAGCGACAGGCCGGTCACCACGTAGATCGCCCAGGCGTGGAAGCCATAGTGCAGGAAAGTAAAGCGGTAAGCCGATTGCAGGGCCTCAGGCGTGTTACCTTCGACCGCACCGGAAACAACAACCGGGTTCGATCCCCAAAGACCCAGCGGTTCCGCCGTGGCGAAAACCATGAGCCCCACACCAAGACCGGCACCGAACATCATGGAAAACCATGAGAAGTTCGAAAACTCGGGCTTTTCCCCCGGCGTTCCCATGATCCGGCGACCCGTGGACGGAATGATCGCAACAACGGCCAGGAAGAAGAAGAAAAAACCGACAATGACGATGTAGAAGCTGTTGAAGACCTCCAGCAACTGGCTGTTCAGGCTGCCCAATGTGCTGTTTGCATTCGCTGGGAAAACCAGGGCCCACAGGACCAGCCCGACCATGATGGCCTTGCTGATCAGGGCAATTGGGACGCTGTAGTTTTCATAGAATCCGGAATCAGCCGTTTCTATTTCAACGTCCGTGAAAGGTTCGGGTATCGACATATCGCGCGTTCCTCCTCGAGTGTGTCGTTTTTGTTCTTCTGAAAAAGTGCTGGAAAACATCGCGTTGCACGACGTGGACAATCATGCACGTTGTACAAACCGATGCTGAGTTGTGTTCAGCCCAAACTTGGGCTTGCAGTAATAACGCGTGCTCCCATTACGTCTCTTACTGCAAATATCCTCCGATTACTTGCTGCCTGCTGTCATCACCGGTCCTGGTGGTAAGACAGCCTGAGGTTGAATATCGTCGCAGCATCCAAAGTGGTTGTTGGGTTTCCAGTTTCGAAAAACCTATAGCAAGGGTGAGATGTTCTAACTTGAGAATCCGACACTTCGATCACATGAAGCGACCACCGAATTCACTCGATTGCGATGTTAGCGAGAACACTACGGCGACATGATTTGTTGTGACCACTGCGTCCTTCACAGCTTCAGGACCAGTTTATCGGACTTGGCCCGCGAAACGCAGGTGCACAGGAATTCGTGGCTTTCCTGCTCTTGCGGTGTGAGTATTCCGTCGCGATGATCGACCTGCCCTGACACTACGTCAACAATGCATGACCCGCACAACCCTTCAGAGCAGCCGAAATCGACCTGCACGCCGTTGCTTTGCAATACTTCGAGAATGGTTTCCTCCTTTTCAACCGGGTAGACCGCGCCGGTTGACTGGATTTCGATCTGAAATTCCGCGTTTGGGTCGTGGTCGATGTCAGAGGCGGGTGCAAATCGTTCAAAATGGATTGCCCCGCCACGCAAGGATGCACCTGCTTCCAGAACAGCATTCAGCATCGGTTCAGGTCCGCAGGTATACACATCCGCACCGACGGGCATCGATTGCATGACCGATGCCAGATCAAACCTGCCGTCTGCGTCATCGCAATGCAAATGATACCATTCATCCAGCCCAAGGGCCCTGAACTGCGCGTCCATCGCTGCAAATTCTTTCGATCTTACAAGGTAGTAGACCCGAAAATCCTGCCCGCGGTTCATCAGTTCCCGCGCCATTGCAACCAGCGGAGTCGCCCCGATGCCGCCTGCGATCAACGTGACATGCCGATCGTGGTTTTCGAGTTTGAAGTGATTCCGCGGCCCGCCGATTTCGACCATCGCCCCTTCTTGAAGCGCGTGCATGGCCACCGAGCCGCCACGCCCTTCATCTTCGCGTTTGACGGCGACATTGATTACACGGCCGTCCTGACTCCAGCTCCACAGTGAATACTGCCGCACCAGATCGTCGGCCAGATGGATATCGACATGTGCGCCGGGTTGAAGGCTTGTGAAGCGGCCGTTTTCGATTTCAAAGCAAAAATCGGACGTGTCCGGGCTCAGCCGTGTTTTGCGCACGAGGCGGGCAACTTGTGTATCCATCACACATCCTGTTCGTTCTCGGTCGACCTTGGTTCTGTACCCGATCGCAAACAGCAGGAAAAAACATAGATTTCAATTGCAAAATTTCTCACATTCGGATGAATGTAATTCACCTCTACCTTTTGAGCCACGCAGCAACCATGTCACGACGCCACTATAATCTTCCACCTCTCACGACTTTGTCGGCCTTCGAGGCCGCCGCGCGGCATCTCAGCTTCAAAGAAGCGGCCGGCGAACTGTCGGTTACGCCGGGCGCTGTCAGCCACCAAATAAAAGCGCTGGAAAGTGAACTGGGTTCGGCACTGTTCGTCAGAAAGCACAGGGGCGTGGAACTGACCGAGGATGGCCAGGACCTGTTTGAAGTGCTCGGTTCGTCGTTCCGGCAGATTTCGAAGGTACTTGAAAAGATTCGCAGCGGCGATTCAGAAAATCCGGTGACGGTCGGGTCCACTACCGCTGTGGCGGCGTTGTGGCTTTCTCCGTCGGTCATCCGGTTCTGGCAGGACTACCCGCACGTGAAAGTGAACCAGATGGCACAGGACAAGCCATTCTCGGACAGACCGGATATCGACTTTTTCATCCGCTACGGTCGTGACGTGAATTCGCAGCTGAACCATACTAAACTGTACCGTGATACTCTGACGCCGGTCTGTAGCCCCGAAATGGCCATGGAACTGAAGGGGGCAAGCCTGGAAGACCTGGTCGAACGTCGCCTGATCCACCTTGAAACGCAGGACAACACCTGGACCACCTGGCCATCTTGGTTTCACGACCTCGGATACACCGGAGTTGTACCGGTGCAGTCGCGCGTAAACAGCTATGCGTTGGCGTTGCAGTTGGCCCGTAAAGGGGCCGGGCTTGCATTGGGGTGGAAACGCTTGATCCAACCCATGCTGGCATCCGGAAAACTTGTTGCGCTGGAAGAATTCAGCCTCCCTGCCCCGAACAATTTTTACCTCGTCGGTCGCCCGGACGACCAACTGACAGAAGGTGCCCTGGCGCTGAAAAACTGGTTGCTGGATGAATTGTCCGGGGGTTCGGTTTAGTCTGCCTCAATCGGCCATGAGGTTTTTTGATATTGAATGAAGCCGGCTCGACCGGCCAATGGGGGTAACGTTCAACACATTCCGAATTACTCAGGAGCAACCGATGAACAAGCATTCAGCGCTTTCGTCTGTTCTGACCCCGGTAAACACCGCCAAGGGCCTGCCGAACGAGCATTATATCGATCCCGATGTCTTCGCCGAAGAACGGGAGGCGGTCCTGTTCGCGAACTGGTCGGGCATAGGTTTTGGCAAAGACATTCCCGAAGCGGGAGATGCCTTTCCGATCGACTTCCTCGGTGTGCCGCTTCTGATGGTGCGCGACCGTGACGGGCAGATCGGCGTTTTCCAGAACACCTGCCGCCATCGCGGAATGATTTTGGTTGACAAGCCGCAGAAAATCCGCGGCGCGATCCGATGCCCCTATCACAGCTGGTGTTACGGCCTGAATGGCGAACTGCGCACTGCGCCGCATGTAGGTGGCCCCGGACAGAACACGCATGAAGATCTGGACTTTGCTGAACTGGGCCTGATCCGCATACGTTCCTATGTCTGGCGCGACGTTGTCTTCGTGAATGTGGATGGCAACGCCCCGGAGTTCGAAGAGGTCCATCGCGAATTGATGGAACGCTGGAAAGATTTCGAACAGCCCATGTATCATGGAGGTGCCGGCGCGTCTGTCCGGCTCGAGCTGGAGTCGAACTGGAAACTGGCGGTCGAAAATTTCTGCGAAAGCTATCACCTGCCCTGGGTTCACCCGGGTCTCAACAGCTATTCGCGTCTGGAAGACCACTACAACATCAATGAACTGGGCAAGTATTCGGGTCAGGGCACCTACGTCTATCGCCAGTTTGAAGGTCAGAACGGCGAAAAACTGGATGACTTCCAGAATCTGAGCGAAAAGTGGAACGAAGGGGCGGAATACATCGTCGTGTACCCGAACACCTTGCTGGGTGTTCAACGCGACCATGGATTTGCCTTCATCATCGATCCGATCACGCATGAACGGTCAAACGAAAGGATTGAGCTGTACTACGCCAAAAAACCGGAAGACGCACCCGAGCACGAAGCGTTGCGCGCAAAGAACGCGCAGCTTTGGAAAACCGTTTTCGAAGAGGATGTGTTCGTGGTCGAGGGCATGCAGAAAGGCCGTCATGGCGTCAAATTCGACGGCGGCCGTTTCTCGCCCGCGATGGATGGCCCAACGCATTGTTTCCACCACTGGGTGGCCACTCAGATCGAAAAAGCCCGTGCCGAGGCATAAACGGCTTTCCGGCCGGATCATGGGCTGAGGGCGCCACGGATGTATCCTGCTCGGTCATTTGCAATCAGGAACATCGCAGGTGCAGGCGATGTTCCACGATTGCGCAAAGACGCGTGCGGATGCGTGTGATGGGTTCATCAAGGGCCGGTCCGCATCGCTAACGGCGCTGGGAAATCAGAACTCAGGCGCAAAAAGGTAGAAAGCGTATGATTGCGTACAGGCCAACACACTTCGCGTTTCCGGTAAGAGGCTGACTTTGGATCTGCAAGAACTCGACAAGCAACTGTTACAGGCTCATGCGGATAATGATGTGCCTGCGCTGATCCGGCTGTACCACGAGGCAGCCGACCGGGCCGAGCAAAATCAGGATCTCGACGCCGCTTGTTTTTATCTTACACATGCGTTTGTGTTCGCGCTGGAATACGGCGCGCCCGAAGCGGATGAGTTGAACCGAAAACTATACGAACGCGGTCGCGCCCATCGTTTGGTGTTCTGACGAAATCGGTGTAGTTGGGGTATCGTGCTGGCAAAGAGACAAAGCATGACCCATTTCACCTTTCTGTGCCTCGAAGATTTCCCGCTTGCTGCCCTGTCCATGGCCATCGACCCGCTGCGCGTGGCTAATGAGATCAGCCGCAGCGATGGTCTTGGCTGGACTGTCGTTTCGGAAGATGGGCAACAGATCATGTCCAGTTCACGCCTCAGCATCAACCCTGACAAGGCATTGTCCGAGGTGGAGGAAACCGACGTCGTGCTGGTCTTTGCCGGGGCATCAGCCCGGTTGAAGGATCGCAAGGCTTCGGGCGGAGCGCTGCGACGGCTTTTGTCCCGTGGCGCGCGGATCGGTTCGGTCAGCGGCTCACTTTTTGCGCTGGCGGAAGAAAAGTTCTTCGATGGTTACAGCTGTAGCGCGCATTTCTGCTATACCGCTGCTTTGAAAGAACAATTCGACAGGGTGAACCTGTGCGACACGCTCTATACGATAGATCGCAACCGAATGTCCTTTGCCGGGACTTCAGCGGTTTTTGAATTCATGCTGGGCGTGATTTCGGATGAGGTGTCCGATGCAGTTGCCGTCGAAACGGCCTGCTGGTTCCAATACGCGACTTTGCGTGATGCCGATACGTTGCAGGTTTTGCCGGGCTACAGCAAAAATCAGACCCGCAATGCCCTGCCGCGCCCGGTTCGGCGGGCCATCGAGTTGTTTGCAAACAACATCGAAAACAAGATCTCGATCGAGCAGGTTTCGCAACGCGTTGGCATGTCCATCCGGCAATTGGAGCGGCATTTCAAGAAGGAAACGGGGATCAGCCCCGGAGGTTACTATCGCAGGCTGCGACTGGATGCGGCGCGGCAAAAACTGCTTTATACCGACCAGCCTTTGCAGGAAATCGCGCTTTCGGTCGGGTATGACAGCGCCAGTTCGTTTTCAAGCAACTATCGGCGCGAATTCGGTCTGCCACCGACTCAGGAGCGCAAGGACCGAAGCCGCGGCGCCAGACACGCGGCTTTGTCCTTTGGGCACCGTCCTTCACAGAGCCCTGGCCACCTCGATCAGCATGTGGTGAACTGAAATCGCATAGCTGCGTGGCGCGTAGACCGAGAAATCCGTTCTCGCCTCATTGCAGCGCAGCAGGCATCCCACATGGTGGATTGCGGTACGGTTGAAGGCTCCGGCCTGCATCTGTTCGACATCCAGAACGGTCAGGCGTTGCAGCAAGCCTGTGGCACCCTGCCCGGTCATGTCGATGCGTGTGAACGCGTCCGACTGATCGGTCACCGACGCTATGCCGGCCAGTTCGGTTTCCATACGCCTGGCCAGCTCCAACGGGCCTGCAAAAGCTTCTTCGCACAGGTACTGATCCGAGCCCAGCCAGTGCAAGCTGCTGGTTTCGCCCTTTTCCCACCGCCCCGCGTCAGGCGCCGGGATTCCGCAAACGGTTTGAAGTTTGGCTTTGACGGTTTCCTCCTGCCCCAACCGGGCCGAGACGGATGCCAGCGCCACATCCTCCCGTTCCTGAAAGGTCAGAGTTCCGACCACGTCCCGTTTGGGTTCACTGCCGCCAATGGCGGTCTTGGCAACAAAATCACGCACGGAGCCGTTCTCCTTCGGGGTCAACGAAATGCGCGCTGACAAGCGTCGCTTTGATGTTGGTGTCATCCACCGGGCTGACAATCTGCACGGTGTCGCCCAATCGCTGCGTCCCGCGTTTTACAAAGGCCAGGCCGATGCTGCTGGACAGGTGCGGCGAATAGGCAGCCGATGTGACATAGCCCAGATCGTTTTCCGGCAGGTGTGGCGCATCCTCGTCGAACACATGGCCACCGGCCAGTACGGTATCGGCGTTGTTGACCGGCTGAATGCCGACCAAAGCCAGGCCATCCGGATCGGTCAGTGCTTCGCGGGCGCTGAGCGTCGCACCGATACTGTCTTTCTTGTTTGAGACCATGCGCCCCATGCCCAGATTGTGGACGCTGGTGGTTCCGTTCAGTTCGTTTCCGGTGGCATGGCCCTTTTCAATCCGCAGAACGCCAAGCGCTTCGGTGCCATACGGCGTTACGCCAGAGGGCTCTCCAAGCGCCATCAAATGTCGGATCAGCGCGTCACCGTACCGGGTAGGCACAGCCAGCTCGTAGGCCAACTCGCCCGAGAACGAGATACGGAACAGCCGCGCCGGGATCCCCCCGGCAATGGTCACCTCGCCACACGCCATAAAGGGAAAACCTTCGTTGCTGATGTCATGGCCGTCATCAACGACCTTTTGCAGCAACTCGCGGGATTTCGGGCCCGCTATGGCATATTGTGCCCAAGCGTCGGTGGTCGAGATCATCTGCACATCCATGTCCGGAAACAGGCATTGATGCACGAACTCCATGTGGCGATAGACTCCAACCGCGTTTGCGGTTGTGGTGGTGACCACATAGTGATCCTCGGCCAGGCGGGCGGCGGTGCCGTCATCCATGGCTATGCCGTCTTCGCGCAGCATCAGGCCATAGCGGGTTCTGCCCACCGGCAATTTGGCAAAGCCGTTGCAATAGATCTTGTTGAGGAATTCCGCGGCATCCGCGCCCTGCACGTCGATTTTGCCCAGCGTGGTCACGTCGCAGACGCCGACACCGCTGCGTACGGCCAGAACCTCGCGATCCACGGATTCGCGCAAATGGGTCTCACCAGCCTTGGGGAACCATTGCGCACGCAGCCAGGGGCCCACCTCGACGAATACCGCGCCCTGTTCTTGGGCCCATTGGTGGCTGGGCGTCAGTCGCGTAGGTTTGAATTCTTTTCCGACCGAGCGCCCGGCCCAGGCCCCCATCGCCACGGGCGTGTACGGTGGCCGGAAGATGGTCGTGCCGGTTTCGGGAATGCTCTTGCCGGTGATCTCGGCCATCACGGCCAGCGCGCCGACATTCGCGGTTTTGCCCTGATCCGTCGCCATGCCAAGGGTGGTATAGCGTTTCAGATGCTCGACACTGCGAAAGCCTTCCTGTTCGGCCAGTTTGACATCCTTGACGGTCACGTCATTCTGGAAATCCAGCCAGGCGCGGCCTTTGCCGGGCACATGCCACAACGGGGTGATACGGATCTCATCATCCTCGGCTTTCGGCAGGTCGACCGGACAGGCCCTGATCCCCAGCCCGTCAAGCGCCGCAAGTGCCGCATTGGTGCCCGAGGCGATCGCCCCGTGGCTGGTCAGGTTGCCCGCGGCGGCACCGGCGACACTCATACCCTTGGGCAGTTCGACAGGTGGGATGAAGGCTGCGAGCGGTTCGAACCATTGCGGCCGGCCGCGCTGATGGCATGTCAATTGCACATTCGGATTCCACCCACCCGAAACGCCCAGACCGCTTACTTCGATGGGGCGGGTTTGACCATCGGTCATCTGCACGGTGATCGATTTCAGCCCCAAACGGCCCTGCGTGTTCGTGACCTGCGCCCCGGCCAGCAATTCACATTCTGCAATGCGCGGTGCATCGTGGCGCGGGTCGATCACGGCAACAACTTTGATCCCGGCTTTGATCAGATCCTGTGCGGCGCGGTGTCCTTCGTCATTGTTGGTGAAGATCGCCACACGCTGGCCCGGTGTCGCAGCCCAGCGGTTTGCATAGGCCCGCATCGCGCCCGCCAGCATTATGCCCGGTCGGTCGTTGTTTTCGAAAGCAATCTGACGTTCGGTAGAGCCGGCACAAAGCACCGTGTGCTTCGCGTAGATGCGCCACAGAATCTGGCGTGGTTTCCCCGCCTCGGGCACCGCAAGGTGATCCGAGACCCGCTCAAGCGCGCCGTGAATGCCGTGATCATAGGTGCCGAACACGGTGGTGCGCGTCAGAAGGCGCACATTGTCCATCGACGCCAGTTCTCCCAGTGTCTGCGCGACCCAATCGGCATTCGAAATGCCCTCGAACCGGTCACAGTCAGACAACAGACGCCCACCCATCCGGCTGTCTTCGTCCGCCAGAATGACCCGCGCGCCAGACCGCGCCGCCGTCAACGCCGCGATCAGGCCGGAAGGACCGGCACCGATAACCAGGACATCGCAATGCAAATAGCCCTTGTCGTAGATATCCGGGTCGGCCTCCTGCGTCAGGCTGCCCAGACCGGCCGCCTTGCGGATCATCGGTTCATAGAGCTTTTCCCAGAACGCCTTGGGCCACATGAAGGTCTTGTAATAGAAACCCGCCGTCAAAAAGGGCGAAAGCCGATCATTGATCGACAGCGCATCGAAGGCGAGCGAGGGCCAGCGGTTCTGCGATGTCGCCTCGAGCCCGTCGAACAGTTCGACCGTGGTCGCGCGTGTGTTGGGCTCCTGCCGGTTGCCTGTGCGCAGCTCGACCAGCGCGTTGGGCTCTTCCGAGCCCGAGGCCAGCACACCGCGTGGACGGTGGTATTTGAACGAACGGCCAACCAACCGCACGTCATTGGCCAGCAGCGCCGAGGCCAGCGTATCACCCTTATAGCCTTCGTAGGATTTGCCATCGAAGGTAAAGCGCAGCTTTTTGGACCGGTCGATCAGACCGCCCTGCAAACGATTGTTCTGGGTCATTTTCCCCGTCCCGTCTTGCGGGCTACATCCCGCGCCAGTTCTGTAGCCAGAATTTCATGGGTCAGCGTGTCGCGTGTCACAACAAGCCACGATCTGTCGCCCTGCTCGTGAAACCACAGCTCTCGGTGGGTTCCTGCCGGGTTGTCGCGCAGGTAGACATAGTCGTGAAACTCAGCGGCGGCCGTGTCGGATTGCCAGTCGGGCCGATTGATCAGGCTCGCGTCGCCCAGATAGGTGAATTCGGACGCGTCTCGCGGGCCAAGCAGTGGATGATTGATGATCATGTGCGGGCCTCCTCAGTGCAGGTTGGGCTGTGCGCCCACACCTTTTTCGTCAATCATCCGGCCGGTTCTGAACCGGTCCAGCCGATAGGCCGTTGCAACGTCATGCGGTCGGTCGGTGGCCATCAGATGCGCGAAACAAAAACCAGATGCTGGGGTTGCCTTGAAACCGCCGTAGCACCAGCCACCATTGAAATAGAGCCCTTCAATTCCGGTGTGATCTATGAACGGCGAACCATCCATCGACATATCCATCACGCCGCCCCACATCCGCAGCAGGCGCGCGCGGCCGATCATCGGCATCAGGGACATGCCGCCTTCGGCCACGTCCTCGACCACGGGCAGGTTGCCGCGTTGTGCATAGGTATTGTAGCCATCGATATCGCCGCCAAAGACCAGACCGCCCTTGTCCGATTGGCTGACATAGAAATGTCCGGCGCCATAAGTGATCACCCCGTCAAGCACCGGTTTCAGCCCTTCCGTCACAAAGGCCTGGAGCACGTGGCTTTCGATCGGCAGGCGCATCCCCGCCTGTGCCATCACGCGCCCGGAAGACCCGGCAACCGCCACGCCTACCTTCTTGGCGCCGATGTAACCCCGTGTGGTTTCAACACCCAGCAGTTTTCCGTTTTCGATGCGGAACCCGGTGACTTCGCAATTCTGGATGATGTCGACCCCCCGTTGATCCGCGGCACGGGCATAGCCCCAAGCGACACCGTCATGACGCGCCGTACCACCGCGGCGATGCAACAGACCGCCCTTGATCGGAAAGCGCGCATCGTCAAAGTTCAGGAACGGGTACATCGCACGAACGCCCTCTGCATCCAGCAGTTCCGCCCCAGAGCCGGTGAACATCATCGCGTTGCCACGACGACGATACGCGTCACGCTGCGCGTCCGTATGACAGAGGTTCAGAATACCGCGCTGACTGACCATCGCATTGTAGTTCAGGTCCTGTTCAAGATTTTCCCACAGTTTCAGCGACAGCTCATAGAATGGCTGGTTGCCATCCAACAGGTAATTGGCACGAATGATCGTTGTGTTCCGCCCCACGTTGCCGCCACCGATCCAGCCTTTTTCCAGAACCGCCACCCTGGCGGCGTTGTGTTCCTTGGCCAGATAGTATGCCGTCGCAAGGCCGTGACCGCCGCCGCCGATCACGATGAAATCATAGCTTGATTGAGGCTCGGGATCGCGCCAAGCCGGTGTCCAGCCCCGGTGCCCTTTCAAAACCTGCCGCATGATCGCGAGTGCCGAATACCGCATGAATATGTGTCCTTAACCCTCAGTGCGCCGAAGCATCATGTGCCGCCGGGAAAGCCCCAGTCACGACGTAATCCGTCACGGAGTTTATCGGTTGCGACAATTTTCAGGCCGGTATTCGGATTGATTGGCGCGCGATCGGGCAGTTTTCCGGGTGCCCACCATGACCGCGGCGTTGCAGTTGCAAGATAAAACGCATCGCACCTGTTGCAGGGATCAGAACCTCAACAATTCTATCGAATGCCCAGCGGGCAGGTCTTCGATCTCGGCCGGTATGATCGCCAACCCGTCTGCCTGCGCCAGCAAGGCGACACGGCCACTGTAGGCGGGCGCCATCAGACGTACATTGGGAAGGCCACGCGGCGAAGTGCCGTCAATCTGGACCGGACGATACTCCTGACGACCCGCGCGACGCTGCACGGGTTCAGCCAGCACGGCCTGAACAGGTATCTGAGGTCTGTGGCACAAGCCTGCGCGCCGCGCCATCATCTGCGACCCGATTATCTGCCATGTCACATAAGCTGACACCGGGTTGCCGGGCAGACCAACGTAAAGAGCGCGCCCGCGCCGCCCGAACATGACCGGTTTACCCGGCTTCATCGCCACTTTCATGACATCGGTTTCGCCGCCAATCGCGCTGAAAAGCCGGGGCATGTGATCTTCATCCCCGACCGACACGCCCCCGGTCGTGACGATGAGGTCCGAGGCATCGCATGCCTCGCGCAGAACCTGTTCCAGACGGGTCGGGTCATCCTCGACCGGTCCCCGGTCGGTCAGTTCGATCCAGGGTTTTTGCAACAGCGCCAGCAGCATATAACGGTTCGAGTTGTAGATTTGGCCGGGGTCGAGGGGTTCGCCCAGGTGACGCAGTTCGCTGCCTGTCGAAAAGATCGTGACCCTCAGTTTTCGAAATACCAGGACTTCACCATACCCGGCGGATGCCAGCGCGGCCATCTCGCGCGGTCCAATTTCACAGCCGCGTCGCAAGATCGGACCCCCAGCACAAAGATCTTCCCCCGCACGCCGGATATGCTGGCCGGGTTTCGGGCGGCGGGTGAATCGAATCCTGTCGATCAGAAGATCGCAATCTTCCTGCATCAGCACGGCATCGAATTCAGGCGGCACCGGAGCGCCCGTGAAAATGCGCAAAGCGCTGCCTTCGGGGGCATCATGGTCGCCGCAGTCACCCGCAGCCACGCGCCCGGCGATGGGCAGCGCGAACACCGGCCCATCACCCAGATCACCAGTGCGGACGGCATAGCCATCCATGGCCGAGTTGTCGAAGGCAGGCATATCGACCTTGCTGGCGCAATCCTCGGCCAGAACCCGGCCTATTGCTTGTTCCAGCGGCAAAATCTCGGTTTCAGTGACAGGATCGGCGACGGAAAGACCGCGCTCAAGGGCGTCCTCGACAGTCAGATACATGTGGGCGTGGCGGTCACAGGCACATCCATCAGCCATTTTGAGTCTCCGAAAATATTAAGCGTCCTGCAAATCCCGGCTGTTCGGCCGGATCGGGATTGGGCAGGCCGGCCTTGAATTCTTCCAAATCCGAGCTGGGATCAGCAACGAACGGCAGCGTATCCATGCCATACCGACCATGCGCGGCGCGACCTATGCCGTCATCGCCTTCTTGCTCGGACGACAAATCCGGCTCGGGTTGGCCGCAAAGCTCAAACACGCGCGCGCAGTCAGAGTTCATGCCAAGGGTGGGCGTTACGGAGGGCAGCCCCGCCAACCTCTTGAAGCCCACGGGATCCCCGGCAGGGGTTGGTGCAGATAGCGTCAGCCAAGTGTTCATCCGTCCCTCCGGAGCTCAGGCCGCCCGGCGGGACCCCCCCGCAGGTCAGCCGAAACGCTGATCATCACCGGCAAAAGGACGCGATGGTTTTGTCGCACAGTCCGGCCAGAAATTCCCGGCCAATGGACAGCAAGGCGGGTTTACTGTCATTGACATAGGTCATGATCCGCGTTCGGGCGCCCCATCAGAAAGGGCGCATTGCCGCCTCTGTCGGTTCCGCAGGTATTGAAATCGCAACCGCAGCGCTGCACTGGCCCTTTGGTCGGTTTCGAAAGGAAAAAGGCCAGCTTGGTCGTGAAAAAGTCGACAAGTGCAGGTGTCGGGGTCTTTTTCAGCAGATCTCGGCCGAATGCCAGACGTTTTTGACCGTCATGTAATTCTCAAGGCCTTCGGTTCCGCCTTCCCGACCATAGCCACTGGATTTCACGCCCCCAAAGGGCGTTTCCGGCATCGATGCTTCAAGCGTGTTGATCGACAAATTACCGACCTCGACCTCGTCAATCAGACGGTCGATGTAATCCGCCCGATTGGTGAAAGCGTACCCCGCCAGCCCGTATGGAACTGAATTCGCTAGATCGACCGCCTCATCCAGCGAAGCAACCGGGTTGATCACCGCAACCGGTCCAAACGGCTCTTCGCGCATGATCCGCGCCCCTTTAGGAACGTTCAATAACACCGTGGGTTCAAAGAAATATCCCCGCTCACCAAGCCGCGATCCCCCTGTGGCAAGCGTTGCCCCTTGTGCCACTGCGTCTTCAACCAGCTCTGACAAGGCGGGCACGCGCCGGTCGTTGGCCGTTGGGCCCATTTCAACGGTTGCGTCAAGCCCATTGCCGACAACCGTGGCTTTGGCCCTAGCAACAAACCCGGCCGCATAGGCGTCAAAAATACTCTCATGCGCGAAGAAACGGGTTGGCGAAGTGCAGACCTGACCGGCATTGCGCATTTTGCGGACCGCGCCTGAAACGGCCGCCGATTGCACATCCGTATCTTCGCAAACGATGACCGGCGCGTGGCCGCCCAGCTCCATGAGCACTCGGGTGTCGTGCCGGGCCGCCAAAATGGTCAAATGACGCCCGACGGTTGTCGATCCGGTGAAGGCCACCAGGCGAACGGGGTCCTGCGGGATCAGATGGCCGGATATCTCGGATGGTTCACCGAAAACCAAATTCAGAACCCCTGCTGGCAGACCGGCATCTTCGAACGCTTTTGCTATGTGCAAAGCGCCGGCAGGCGTTTCTTCTGCCGCTTTCAGGATCACCGAACAGCCCGAGGCCAAAGCACCGGCGATTTTCCGGGCAGGTTGGCTCATGGGGAAGTTCCATGGCGAAAATGCCGCGACAACGCCGACAGGCTGGTGATGAACTGCAAATTTGTGACCCTGCGCCGCCGGAATGATCCGCCCATAGGTCCGCATCGCCTCGCCCGCATCCCATTCAAAGAACTCGGCGCCGCGAATGACCTCCAGCCGGGCCTGCTTCAGAGGCTTGCCATGTTCCAGAGTAATGGAATGCGCGATTTCTTCCTGCCGCTGACGCATGAGGGCTGCCGCCCGCAGGATCGTATCCGCGCGTTCCCGCGGCGATGTGCGGCGCCACAGTCGAAAGCCTTCGACGGCCGCTTGCAGCGCGTCGTCCAGGTCTTTCACCGATGCGCAAGGCAATCGACCGAGTTCTTCCTCGGTTGCCGGGTTGACAACCGGGATATCGCGCCCGGTTTTTCGCCACGTGCCGCCAATGAACAGCCTGAGCTCTGGATACATGAAACCGGCGCCTCCATTTGCCTTGATTTTTGATCGCGCGATGCCTCGCATGAGTTCAAGCGCATTGCGCGAATACGGATATCAAATTGGCGAATATCTGGTCTGTCTGCTCTGCGCCGCCCGATGCAGAGCCGTTTTGAAAGCGCGCCCCGCGGGCGACAGATCGTCGTCGGCACGGAAGGACACTCCAATCGGCCCCTGCCCAAAAGGAACCTCCCAGGCGAGCTGGGCAAGATGGTTGTTTTCGATATCCTGGACGACGACCTCGGCAGGCATAAGGCCTATCAGGTCGCGGGATTGCAGCAGCGCTCGGTTCGTCAGGTAGGACACGGATTCTATGGCGACCGGTGGCACATATTGCTGCTGGCCGACGAAAAAATGATCCGCCTGACGTCGCAACGTGGTCTCTTGCGGGGGAAGAATCCAGCCAAACGGCTTGGTTTGCGCAAAGGTCACGGCGTCCCGCCCCGCAAGCGGGTGTTTAGGGCCGACAATGGCCAATATCCGATCCCCGAACAGTTTTTCCTGTCGAATCTTGTCGCGATGCCGGTGCGACGGCAGGCGTCCTACAACCATGTCGATCTCACCCGACAGCAACCGGGGCATGAGCACCTCGTTGGTCCCTTCGCTGATCTTGACTGCAACGTTCGGGCGGTCTTTCAGCAGCAGTTCGATGGCGGCGGGTAGCAGGCTGGTTGACGCCGCAAGCAGTGTTCCCACCACGACACGGCCGGAATTTCCTTCGTTCAGATCGTCCAGTTCCTGCGCGGCATTCGACACCTGCGCAAATATCAGCTTCCCGTGACGTATGAGAGTTTCGCCAAAAACCGTTGGCACGACGCCTCGGTTGGTGCGCGTGAACAGCTTGACTTCGAAGTCCAGTTCAAGATCTTGAATCATCTTGGTTGCCGCTGGCTGAGATATTCCCAACTCACGCGCGGCATTCTGAATGTTTCCATGCGCACCCACGGCAACCAGCAAACGCAGCTGTCGCAGTTTCAGGCGGGTCAAGGCGCGGTCCACGATGCGAGAATGACGCCCCACCATGGCTACAGCACAATCGGCTTGCTAAGCTGATCCAGCTTGGACAGCACGCTCATGGCCGCAAGCGCCGAGCTTCGCGGGTTGTCGGGCAGCGCGGTGCCGCTGATCCGGAACTGAAACGTGCCGAAATCGCCTTCGGCCTCGACCTCGTGAATGTTCTTGTGGATCGTCGGATCGGCGATCAGACGAACCTGTGTGCTATCGAACCCCACACCCGCCAAGGCGACGGCGGCGGCGACATTTGCGTTCTTGGGGTAAGCCAGCGCCGCCTCGCGCGCGGAACCCTGAAAATGGGTTTCAGCCGCGGTGATATTGCCGAGGTCAAGACTGTGTTCGGCAAGGGATCCCTTCCATCCCGCCGGCGGCTTGCGCCCCACATATGTGACGGATTTGAGCGGCCCGACCGCTGCGGCGCCGAGACAGTCCAGCCCGCCTATGGCACCGCTTGCCAGATGCAGCCGCGCCCCACCCTTTCGCGCGGCCCTGTCCAGCCGGTCACTGACCTGCTGATCCGCAAGCGCACCGGCAGAGACACTGATGATATCCAGCCCTCGCGCCAGAATGTCCGGACCCAACCCGGCCAATGCCTCGTGCCCCGCGCAATCCAGAACCAATTCGATTCCGGCCGGCAGGTCATCAACCGAACCAACTGACTTGGGCGATTTTGGATCAACGCGGTGCGGTCTGACCAGAATGGCTGCCAACTCATGCCCATGTTCTGGCAACATGCGCTGCACAAACTGCGCGATTGCGCCGGTTCCGATGACTGCGATCTTCATGTCTGGACCCTAGACCAGCATTGAAAAAATCTGAATTGGTAAGTTGGTGGTATATTTTTTTCTGATATCCATTTCCCTGAAATGGCACTGGACCGAACCGCCTGGTGTGTTTTGTTCCTGTTGAAGCCACGGGGACCACGTTGGAAATGAAATACTCAAAACACGACGCAAAGGCCTATGCCCGCGAACATATGACTGGGATATGGGCAGCGGCACTGAACCCGTTCAATGATGACCTGTCTCTTGATGAATCGGGTCTGCGCGCCAACATCCGCCATTGGATCGATGATCTGGACATCCAGGGCCTTTTCGTCGCCGGCAAACAGGGCGAGTTCTTTTCGATGAGCATCGAAGAGCGCAAGCGCAATTTCGAAATTGCCGTTGACGAATGCGCAGGCAAAGCCGGTGTAATCGTCTCGGTCTCGGACCAGAACATGAATACGGCCTTGGACCTGGCGCATCACGCCCAGAATTGCGGTGCGGATTACATCGTACTGCACGCGCCGGTTCTGAGCTTTGTGCAGGATCGCGGAGAGGTTTTGTACCAGTACTACAAGCGTTTTTGTGACGAACTGGATATCGGCATCGCCATGTGGAGCCATCCTGACAGCGGCTATTTGATGCAACCTGAAGAATGCGCCCGCATTGCGGATTTGCCGAATATCGTAGCCATTAAGTATTCGGTTCCGCGTGAGATGTACGTGAAGCTGACCCATATGGTGGGCGACAGGATCCATGTCTCGACCTCGGCTGAACATGAGTGGCTGGACAACATATTGGAACTGGACTGGAAGCTCTATCTCTGCTCGTCCCCGCCCTATCAGCTGCAAAGCAAGGTCGATCAGCGGATGAACGAATACACGCGTCTGGCCTTTGTGGGAAAGGCCGATGAAGCGCGACGTGTCTTTGACAGTCTGAACCCTGTCCGCGACGCGATGAAACGCGCGCGTCCTGCGGGCAAACCCACTGCATTCGGAAAGTACTGGCAAGAGTTGCTGGGTCAGGTCGGTGGCCGTGTACGTCCGCCGATGCTGGAACTGACCGATGCGGAAAAAGCGATCATTCGCAAAGCATTTGATGAAAGCGGGCTGCGCGTCTGAGCTGAGTAAGGCCCGGCAGTATAAGGAAATCGGATAGCGAGATGCTGATAATTTCTTTGCGGTCATGAAAAAACGCGTCAAACTTTCCGGGATAGGGAGTGGGACATGTCAAAACTGAAAGCGTTCAACTTTAAGGCCTGGATCGACGAACACCGCCATCTGCTCAAGCCGCCCGTAGGGAATCGTCAGGTTTGGGAAGACGCCGATCTGATGGTCACCGTTGTGGGCGGCCCGAACAAGCGAACCGATTACCACGACGACCCGGTGGAAGAATTCTTCTACCAGCTCGAAGGCGACATGGTGTTGAAAATCTATGACGGAGAGGAGTTCTATGATGTTCCGATCCGTGAGGGCGAGGTTTTTCTGCTGCCTCCGCATGTACGCCATTCGCCACAGCGCCCTCAGGAAGGCTCGATCGGGCTTGTGATTGAACCCAAGCGCCAGACCGGAGAGCTGGACGCCATCGAATGGTATTGCTTTGAATGCGGATCACTGGTGCATCGAGCGGAAATGCAGCTAAAGTCCATCGTTGATGACCTGCCTCCGGTTTATCAGAAGTTCTATGCCTCGGAACAAGACCGCACCTGCCCCAATTGTCAGGCTGTGCACCCGGGAAAGGAACCGCCCGAGGGCTGGGTCACGTTGTAAAACAAGATCAAACAGGGGAAGTAATGAGACATTTTGCAAAAATCGCCGCCTCTGCGGCTGCGTTGGCACTGTCGTCCGTGGCCGCTCACGCCGAAGAGTTTCGGTTGGGTCTGATCACGCCTCCACCGCATATCTGGACCAAAGCCGCCGAAGCGTTTGGGGCCGAGTTGAATGAGGCCAGTGGTGGCGCTCATTCGGTATCTGTTTTCCCGGCTCGCCAGTTGGGGAACGAGGCCGAAATGCTGCAACAATTGCAGACCGGCGCGTTGGACATGGCCTTCATGACGGTGGCCGAGGTTTCCAACCGCGCGCCCGAGTTGGGGGCGTTCTATGCGCCCTATCTGGCAGATGACATCGGGCACGCGGGGCGCATCCTGCGATCTGATACGGCCAAATCCATGCTGGAACCCTTGCCGGGGCAGGTTGGTGTCGTTGGGCTGGGATATGGGATGGCCGGATTGCGCCAGATCGTCAGCCGGGGCGAGGTTTCCTCCGCCGAAGATCTGTCGGGCCTGAAACTTCGGATCACGCCCTTCACACCGATTCTGGATTTCTACAACGCGGTGGGTGCGGCACCCACGCCCATGCCCTTGCCTGCCGTCTATGATGCGCTGGCCAATGGTCAGGTCGACGCCATCGACATGGACGCCGAGCTGATCTGGGTTCTGAAATATTACGAACACGCCGACACGATCGTGCAGTCGGATCACATGATGTTCCCGATGGTCGGGCTGGTATCGGCCAAGGTCTGGGCTGGTTTGTCCGAAGAAGACCGCGCGATGATCGCGGAACTCATGGCCAAGCATGTCGACAGCACCATTGATGCCTACGTTGAAAACGATGCCAAATGGCTGGAGCAGATCGAGGGCACTGGCAAAGCCTACAAAAAGGTTGATGCCTCGTTCTTTGGCGACGCGATCGAAGAGTGGAACGGGATCTGGTCCCAGAAAACCTCTTCCCTTGACGCTTTGCGGCAGACTGCGGCAGAAACAAAATAACGAAAACGGCATGACGAAAGGGGCGCAGCTCGATCCTGCGCCCTTTTTCACGGGAGAACAGCGATGTTGTATCGGCTGTCGGCAGGCTTGGCGCGGGTCGAGTTGTGGTGCGCTGCCTTTCTGGCAGTCTGCATTACGGTTCTGATTTTGTTGAATGTCGTGACGCGAACGGCGGGCAACGCCCTGTTCTGGGTTGATGAGCTGGCGATCTACGCGATGGTGTGGATGACCTTTCTGGGCGCGTCTTCCGCATTGCACCATCGCAGCTCGGTGTCGATCTCCATCGTTTCCGACAACGTGCCCGAACGCGCGAAACGATTGATCCGCAAGGGTGTGGACGTGGTCGTGTTTGCTTTTTCCCTTGCGATGCTGTGGTTCTGCTGGCGCTGGTTCCTTCCGCTGGACATCGCCAGCAGCGGATTTGACGTGGCGGCGTTTCAAGGTCAGACATTCAATTTCATCTACGCCGAGCCAACGCTGACCCTGGGCCTGCCAAAGTACCTGTTCTGGTTGGTGATGTGGCTTTTCGCACTGGGCGCGACGCTGCATTCCACCATGCATCTGCTGAGCCCCCCGGGCAAAGGGGCACAGCCATGAGCCCCATCGTCTTTCTGGCCACTCTACTTCTGTCCGTGCCCGTGGCGATCGTGCTGGCGATCACGGCCATCTGGTACATCTGGGAAAGCGGCAACACGGTTCTTTATGACAGCTTCGCGCAGAAAATGTTCGGCGGTCTTGAGAATTACGGCCTGCTGGCAATCCCTCTGTTCATGTTGACCGGAGAATTGATGAACGAAGGCGGCATGACCCGGCGCCTTGTCGCGCTGGCCCGGGTATTTGTCGGCGGGTTTCGTGGCGGGCTGGCCTATATCAACTTGCTGGCAAACATGTTCATGGCGGCCATCATCGGGTCTGCGACGGCGCAGATCGCGGTGATGTCGCGCGCCATGGTCCCCGCGATGGAGGAGGAGGGCTATGACAAGGGTTTCGCCGCTGCCACGACGGCCGCGGGCGGGCTGCTGGCTCCGGTCATCCCGCCGTCGATGATGTTTGTCATCTTCGGTGTTCTGGCTCAGATCCCGATTGGTGACATGTTCATTGCAGGAATCCTGCCCGGTTTGATCCTTGCCGGGGCTTTTGCATCGGTCATCACACTGATCGGGTGGTGGCAGAACTTTCCGAAAGGGCATTGGATGACGCGTGCCGAAGCCGTCCAGGCCTTGATCAGCGCGGCCCCTGCCCTGCTGATCCCGATGTCGATCATAGGCGGCATTCTGTTCGGGATCGCCACACCGACCGAATCCGCCGCAATCGCGTCCCTGATCGCGTTTCTGGTGGGCTGGTTGGTCTACGGGGACCTGAAGCCGAGCAACCTGGCACAGATGTTCAAACGCACGGCGGCCAACGCGTCGATGATCCTGTTCATGATCGCGGCCGCCAGTGTGTTCGGCTGGGTCATCATCTATGAGGAAATACCTCAGCAACTGGCTGGGTTGATCACCTCGGTCACCTCGGACCCGTTCGTGTTCCTGCTGATCGTGAACCTTGCGCTTTTGCTGGTTGGAATGGTGATCGATGGCATCGCCGCGATCATCCTGATCACTCCGATCCTGCTGCCGATTGCAACCGGTTCATATGATATCAGCCCTTATCAGTTCGGCATTGTTGCCTGCCTGAACCTTGTGCTTGGGCTGCTGACGCCCCCGGTCGGGATCGGATTGTACATCGCCTCATCCATGAGCGGCACATCGCCCGGTTCAATCCTGAAATCGCTTTGGCCTTTCCTGATCGCAGTAACTTTGGTGTTGCTTCTGCTCAGCTATTACCCAAGCCTGTCAACGCTGCTGATCTGAACCAGATACGTTTGCAGGCGCATTCCGTCGCAGACATGACGCCGGGAATCTCGCTCTACTTAACGGCGCCCGTCAGCTAAGCTGGTCTGAACATGCCAATTGGTCACAAAAAAGGACAATCATGCTGCTCGACACTCCGATCTGCGATTTCGGTTGGAACGCCCCGGACTTCACGCTCAAAGACCCGAACGGTCGGGCCTTCAAGATGTCCGATCACCTGCAAAACGGGTTGCTGATCGCCTTCATCTGCAATCATTGCCCCTATGTCAAAACGATAACGGACCGGCTTGCCCAAGACACGGACCTGCTGATGTCCAAGGGGATCGGCGTGTTGGCGGTCATGTCGAACGACTATCGCGATTACGCCGAAGATTCGCCGCAGAACATGTTGGAATTTGCACGGCAGAACGGCTTCAACTTTCCATATCTCGTGGACGAGGATCAATCCGTAGGAAAGGCTTATGGTGCTGTCTGCACTCCGGATTTCTTCGGTTTGAATGCGGATGGAAAGTTGCAGTACCGGGGCCGTCTGGACAATCTGGGCCGCGGCCAGACTGGCAAGCGCGAACCAGAATTGGTCAATGCGATGCTGCAAATTGCCGAGACCGGGCAAGGCCCCCAAGATCAGACACCCTCAATGGGATGTTCGATCAAATGGACCCGAGGCTAGGCCATGGGGATCACGTCACTGGATCATGTCAATCTGCGCACCACGCGTTTGGACGAGATGATCGAATGGTACTGCAACGTGCTGGGGATGCGGGTCGGGCCACGCCCACCCTTCCCCTTTCCCGGAGCCTGGCTTTATGTCGAAGAAAACGCCTTCGTGCATCTGGTCGGTGTCGAAGCCGAGGCCA
The DNA here is from genome assembly GCF_009363615.1 of Ruegeria sp. THAF33. Classification (NCBI taxonomy): domain Bacteria; kingdom Pseudomonadati; phylum Pseudomonadota; class Alphaproteobacteria; order Rhodobacterales; family Roseobacteraceae; genus Ruegeria; species Ruegeria sp. THAF33. The sequence continues at coordinate 475,720 of NZ_CP045385.1, forward strand.
CGGGTTCGGACGCAGACCTGAAGCTTGAGCATTTCGCTTTTTCGGCGACAGGGTTAGATCGGTTCGAAGCGCATCTCAAAACAAATGGCGTCTCCTATCGCCGTGTGGAACTGACGGCAATCGACACCGTTCAGTTGAACGTCTGGGATCCGGACGGCAATCACATTCACATCGATTTTCGGACCGGCGAATAGAGATGGCAGGATCCAATACCGTTTCGTGCATGGAAATTTCCTCACCCTCAAATTGAACACTTGACCGGAATTCGCGGGTCGTCCTTGATAGAGGGGTGTTTTCCCGGACTGTGCCCGGGGCTGGTCCTTTCAACCAGAGGGAAATGGGGAATGCTTGGATCGGCCTGGTCGCGGCCATGCATGGTGGTCAAATGGCTGACATAGATGAATGGCTGATCCGAAACGGCTTGTCCAAATATGTCGATGCCTTTTCCCGGCACGAGGTCGAACTGGGTGATCTGCCGGAACTGAGCGACGATGACCTTGTCACGATCGGCCTGCCCCTTGGACCCAGGCGCCGCTTTCTGAAAGCCATACGGGATGAAATCGGGCGGCCTGCGGGATCACATCGCGCGCATCAGGAACCCAACATCATTGCAGAGCGCAGACAGCTGACGGTCATGTTCATCGATCTTGTTGGATCGACGGCGATATCGCAAAAGCTGGATCCTGAAGATCTGGCCGAGGTTCTGAGGCTGTTCAAAGAGACCTGCGCCGCTGCGGTCGCCGCTTTTGACGGGCATATCGCCAGTTACTATGGCGACGGCATCATGGTGTTTTTTGGCTTTCCGCATGCGCATGAAGACGACCCGGAACGCGCCATTCATGCAGGTCTTAGGATCGTTCGCGAAATTCCGGAAATCCGCACACATGCACATCTTGAAGTCCGCATAGGGATCGCGACCGGCCTGGTTGTCGTCGGTGACCTGCGGGGAGAGAAGATGTTCGAGGATGGCACCGCCATGGGCGAGACCCCGAACCTTGCCGCACGGCTTCAATCGATGGCTGATCCTGGGACAATGATCGTCGCGCCGACGACACGGGAGTTGGCGGGTGATGCGTTCGAATATGTGCGCCGTGGCACGTTTCAATTGAAAGGCTTTGCCAAAGAGGTCGAAGCCTGGCAGGTCACCGGCACGCGCCAGACTCTCAGCCGTTTTCTTGCGGCAGACGACGCCCGGATGAGTTCATTGGTCGGGCGCGCGCAGGAGCATGAAACCCTTCAAAGCAAGTGGAAGCTGGTCCGTCAGGGTCAAGGTCAGGTGGTGCTGGTCTCGGGCGAGGCGGGCATAGGAAAATCCAGGCTGATCGAAGAGCTTCGCCGCACGATCCCGGACGCAAAACACCGACAGCTTCGATTTCAGTGTTCGCCCTTTCATGACGCAAGCGCGTTGTACCCGATCATTCGCCAGCTTGAAAACGCGGCCGAACTGCGGGCCGGTGACAGTGCGGACGAAAAATTGAACAAGATCCACGGCGTTCTGGGCGTTCCTTCTGAAGGGTCACTGAAACTGGCTGCGGCACTGTTGTCGGTCCCGTTTGAAGACAGGCTTGGCCCGCTGGACTTGACCCCTGAGCAGATCATGAAGCAGACGCTGGACATGCTGGTCAATCATGTGATCGGCCTCGCGCAGGAAACCCCCACCCTGTTGCTGTTTGAAGATGCACATTGGATCGATCCAACGACAAAGACTCTGCTTGATCAGCTTGTAACCCGGATAGAGGACGCGCGCCTGCTGATGGTCATGAGCTATCGGACAGGCTTTGATCCGGACTGGCCACAATCGCACAACCTGATGCACGTCGCGCTTCAACAACTGGATTTCGCGCAAGTCAAAGAGATCGTGAACGATGTTGCCAAGGGCAAGACCGTCCCGGGCGAAGTTCACCGTCTGATTGCCGCCAGATCCAACGGTGTCCCGCTGTTCGTAGAAGAGGTGACGAAGGATCTGCTGGAATCCGATCTTCTGACCGAACGCGCCGACGCCTATACGATCGACCGGTCCACGCCATCACCCACGGTGCCGAAAACACTGCATGACGCGTTGATGGCTCGTCTTGATCGACTGAGCTCGGCCAAGGAAGTGGCACAGATCGGCGCTGTCATTGGCCCGCAATTCTCTTATCCGATGATTGCAAGCGTGTCCCGCTTTGATGAACGGGCGTTACGTTCCGGTCTGGATTTGCTGGTGGATGCCGGGATCGTGATTGTTTCAGAGTCAGAGCCCGAGGAAACGTTCAGTTACCGTCACGCTCTCATTCGCGACACCGCTTACAACAGCCTGCTGAAACGCGAGAGGCGAACGCTGCATGCGCGTGTGGTCCAAGCACTGAACTCTGCCTCGTTGCACGAAAACTCTGCCGGTCCGGAAATTCTGGCTCATCACTACACGATGGCAGATATGCCGGACCAAGCGATAGAACACTGGTATCTGGCCGGACAACGTGCCGTGGAACGCTCGGCCGGGATTGAAGCAGCCACTCAGCTGGGGCGTGCGTTGGCGTTGCTTGAACAGCAGGAAGACTCGGTTGACCGCGACCGCATGGAAACCAAGATCCAGACATTGCGGGCCGGCGTTCTACGCTCGACCGCTGGCATCGCGGCCGATGAAACGGGGGCAGTGTATGCCCGGATCCGCGACCTGTGCAATCGGCTGGGTGAAACCGAACAATTGTTCCCAGTGCTCAATGGTCTCTATGCGTATCATCTGGTCCGCGGCGAATACGACCTTGCCAAGGACGTCGCGGCGCAGTTGCTGGACCTGTCCAAGCTGACCGACGAAACGCATCACATAATGATTGCCCACCGGGCCATGGGTGCCGTCTTGTTGCATATCGGACAGCAGGACGCCGCCTATGCACATCTGCGACAAGCGTTGCGCTTGTATGATCCTCAGCAGCACAGCCGTCTTGCCTATGTCTACGGCACGGATCATGCCGCCATTACATCCTGCTTCCTGAGCATGACGGTCTGGTTGCGCGGAGAACCCGACCGCGCGCTCAAGATCCAGCATCAGGCGATCTCGGCGGCGCAGAAACTCAATCACGCTCATAGCCTGGCACAGACCCTGACATATCTGTGTATGCTGCACCTGTTGCGGCGTGAACCTGAACAGGTTTACGACGTTGCCGCGCGCCTGGAGGAACTGGCGACCAAACACACCTTCCCCTTCATGACACTGACGGCGAATGTCTGGCGGTGTTGGGCGGACGCGCAGATCAAGCCAGGCCCGGAAACGATCCGAGCAATGCGCGAGGCGTCCGAAGCCTGGTGGGCCAGCGGGGCCGGAAACTACAAGCCGGTGTTCCTGACGGCCCTTGCCGAAGCGTCATTGAAGGCGAACGACCCGAAGGCGGCTCAGCGCCTGCTGGACGAAGCCCGCGCGCAGCAGGTTCTGACCAATGAAGCCTGGGCTCAGCCCGAGACGGATCGGATACAGGCGTTGGTGCGGTCCATGGACACTGCCGCAGATGATCTGTTCACGGAGGCTCTGGAAACCGCACGCGAACAGCAGGCAAGAATGTTCGAACTGCGCACAGCGGTGGATTACGTGCAAACTTGCGACCGCTTTGGCTGCTCGCCGGCCTCGCCGCCTGATCTTGGAAAGATTCTGGCTATGATCGTTGGCGGCGCGCAGACCCGCGATGTCGCGCGGGCCATGTCTTTGCTCAATCAGTCGAAAGTGTCGTAGGGTACTTACCCGGCCAGTTCGGCGGGCAACACCTTTCCGTTCATCCTGTCGCCCCGCAGGACCACAGGCGCAAAGCTTCGCTGCGTCAACTTGGTTGCAACTCGTCCTGGTATCCGAACAACGCAGGTTGACCACCCGTGTGCAGCAGAACAACTTTCTGACCTTTTTTGATGATGCCTTGTTCAACCAGTCCAAGAAGCCCTGCAAAGGTTTTGGCGGAATAAACTGGGTCAAGAAAGATGCCCTCGGAGCGCGCCATCAGGGTCAACGCCTCGCGGGTTGATCGCCCAATCCGTCCATATCCAGGTGCCAGGGCGCCGTCCCAGGTACAGATGTCTTCCATGACCAAAGCAGGGTCGAAACCCATCATGGTTGCCAATCGCCCCAGGACGTTTTGCAGTCGCGCGTGCTGCTGGTTTTGATCGCGACGCACGCATATGCCGTAGACAGGCGCAGTCTGTCCGACCAAACGCAATCCGGCCAGGAACCCACCATGGGTTGCCCCGCTTCCCGACGGCACCACTGCGGCGTCGAAATCGCTGATCTGAGTATGCAACTCGGCCGCCCCCGCCACATAGCCCAATGCCCCCAGCGGAGGGTGATCTATGCCCAGATGGATTACGTATGGCTTCCGACCCATAGCAACCAATTCGTCGGCGCGTTCGTGAAGAGCGCCGTCCGCGCCCGCCTCGTCCTCACCCGTGGGATAGCCAATATGTTCCGCCCCCAGAAGCTGTGCCAGAAGAACATTCCCGGATCGATGGTAGTACTCTCCCATATTCGCCACGCGGTCTTCCAATTGAAGAACGGATGACATTCCCAGCTTTGCCGCCGCAGCTGCCGCAGTGCGCACGAAATTGGATTGCACGGCACCTGTGATCAGGATGGTGTCCGCCAGCTGCCTCAGCGCCTCGCCCATATAAAATTCCAGCTGGCGGGTCTTGTTTCCGCCGAAGCTGAGCCCGGTCAGGTCGTCGCGCTTGATCCACAGATCCAGCCCCAATTGGTCAGAAAGACGCTCAAGCCGTTCGACCGGGGTGACCGATGTCATCAACCTTGCGCGGGGATAGTTTGAAAGCGCTGCGTCTATCATGGACCAGGTGCCCCTTCATTTTCATGCAAAAGACTCGTGCCGATGGATGGCACTGCTGATCAGGATAGTGAGGTTTAGGAAAGCGTGGAAGACAGCCGGTCACGCGCAAAAGCGCCCGACTGAAGCCCCCATTGGAGCTGCCAGTTTCGGATAACGGGTTTTCCGTGAAATTGCAGCGCCGAAGGGTCCGGCCGCCGGTGATCAATCACCTCTCGCTGGTGTCGCTTTCGGCGTAGTTGCGCAAATCGTCCATGTCAGCGATATCCGCGTGGTTCCTGTTGATCTTGACGCCAACGGGTTTCAACCGCGAAAACGCGCGGCTCAGGCTTTCGGGCTTCATCCCAAGACGTCCGGCGATCAGCATCTTGTCGTAAGGCAGTTCCACCTCGCAGCGACCGGAATCGCGATCGCACAGGTTCAACAGAAACTCTGCAACGCGTTGCGCCCCGGTTTGCGCCTTCAGTTGCTCCAGCTGCGCCACCAGAGCATGCAGATGCGTGAACGTCGCAGCCAGAATTGAAACGCCGATTTCCGGGTCTTCCTTCATCAGGGACAGCAGCACCGGGCTGGGAATATGCATCACTTCACAGGCTGAGACGGCTTCGGCGGACACGGGATACGGCACGTTGCGCAGCGCAACGGCCTCACCAAAGCTTTCTCCGCGGGTGAAAACGCTCACCACCGCTTCCGCCCCGGTCGGAGAGATCCGGAACAGCTTGACCCAACCCGCCAGCACGACGTGCACGGCCTTGGCTTCTTCCTCTTGCAGAAAGATCGTCTCGCCACGGTCATATTGCCGCCAAATCGCTTGCCGCAGCAAAGTATCCACATGCTGATCCGGCAGGCTGCGCAGAAGCAGAGACTGCCGCGCAATCGCCTTTTGTGCCTCGTGTGACATGAAGGCACTCCCTTCTTCATCCAGTCCGGGCGATGGCCCGGGATATCATCCCCAATGCCCTGCTATGCCAAAGCCGGCGTGGCAGTGCCAGTCTTTTTCTTGCCGATCAACTTGACAATTGTCATGTCACGGGGCCCGTCGCTGCCCTAGGGTCGGTTCACAGCCAGTTATCCGGGGAGCATGTCAGATGGATTTCGAGCGATTTTTCAGCCAGAGCCTCGACGCTTTGAAAGATGAAGGGAACTATCGGGTTTTCATCGACTTGCAGCGACGTTGCGGAGCCTTCCCGAACGCACGTCAGACCGATGGTTCGATCCGGCGGGATGTGCGTATCTGGTGCTCGAATGACTACCTTGGTATGGGGCAACACCCTGCGGTCATCAACGCCATGCACGATGCGCTGGAGCGTTGTGGCGCCGGTGCGGGCGGAACGCGCAACATCTCGGGCACTACGCATGACCACGTGCTGCTTGAGGCAGAGTTGGCAGATCTCCATGGCAAAGAGGCCGCTTTGCTGTTCACCTCGGGCTATGTATCAAACTGGGCCGCTCTGGGAACGCTGGCTGCGAAGATCCCCGGTCTGATCGTTTTCTCTGACGCGCTGAACCATGCCTCGATGATCGAAGGCATCCGCCACTCACGGGCGCAGAAGGTGATATGGAAACATAATGACCTTGTGGATCTGGAGGCCAAACTGGCCGCCGCCGACCCTGACGCGCCCAAGATGATCGCCTTTGAATCCGTCTATTCCATGGATGGTGATATCGCGCCGATCAAGGAAATCTGCGACCTGGCCGATAGATACGGCGCGATGACCTATCTGGACGAAGTTCACGCCGTCGGCCTCTATGGCCCGCGCGGCGGTGGCATTGCCGAGCGTGAGGGCCTGATGGATCGCCTGACCGTGATCGAAGGCACGCTGGGCAAGGCCTTCGGCGTGGTCGGCGGCTACATCGCAGCCTCGGCCGCGCTGTGCGATTTCGTTCGCAGCTTTGCCAGCGGCTTCATCTTCACCACGGCCCTGCCACCTTCGATCGCGGCCGGTGCTGCCGCATCTATCCGGCATCTGAAGCAGTCAAGCGCCGAGCGTGATCTGCAAAAGGCCCGTGTGGATCAGGTGCGCGCCCGTCTGGATGCGGAAGGGATACCGCATCTGCCGAACCCCAGCCATATCATCCCGGTGATGGTGGGCGACCCGGTGAAGTGCAAGTTCATCTCGGATACGCTTCTTGAAGAATTCGGCATCTACATTCAGCCGATCAACTATCCCACTGTCCCCAAGGGCACCGAACGTTTGCGGATCACGCCGTCCCCGGTCCACACAGATGAGGATATCAATCATCTGGTTGGTGCCTTGTCGGCGCTCTGGCAGCGTTGTCAGATCGCGCGGATCCCACAGGCCGCTCAGTAATCAAGGCCCCCTTTGATTGATCTATGCCGCCTCTCGGGGCGGCATTTTTTTGCCTCAGACCAGATAGAGCGCAAAAATCACAACGGAAAATCCCGTCAACACCATGGTGAACCCACGCAGCCAGCTTTGGCTGCTCTCCAAATCCAGGTAGTGTTTCAGGATCACGCGGGCCTTGATCAGCGCCAACAACAGGATACCGCCAGCAATGATCGCGGTTGGTGCCCCAATCAAGGTCAGCAGCGCGGATCCCACGCTGAGGGCCAAGAGCGCAAGCCAAGCCTGGGTCAGAGGGTTCGGCGGCCCTTGGCGAGGTTCTTCTTTGGTCAAAGATGAAGGTTGGGCCATCTGACTATCCCAACAGATAGATCATTGGAAACAGCATGATCCAGACCAGGTCCACCATGTGCCAAAACTGTGCGCCCGCTTCGACGCTAGTGGGGTCGTCGCGCCAGGCCACCAGCAACAGAATTCCAACCCCGGCGAGGACATGCGCGGCATGAAAGCCGGTCAACATATAGTAGAACAGAAAGAATGGATGCGTTTCGTATCCTATCCCCTGAGACGCCTTGTCGGCATATTCCGCACCCTTGATGATCAGGAACACGACACCCAGAAGCGCCGCAAGGATCAACGCCAATCGGGCCCGCAAACGTTGCATATTCCGCCGCCAATGCAGCGCCTGTGCGGCCAGATAGCCGGATGTCACCAATACCGCGGTGTTCAAGGCCGCACCCGTGCGATGCAGATGCGACTGCGCCTCGGCAAAACCTGCTGGATCGGTCAGACGTACCCCCATGAAAGCGATCATCCCCGCGCCAAAAACCAGCAGTTCCGAAATGATCAGAACCCACATCAGGAACTCGCCCGGCAATTCGTCGATCAGAGAAGCATCACTCATGCGCCGACCAACTGGCGATAGATCTGCGGCAGGGCCATGGTCAGGCGATGCGGATCTGGGATGACGGCGAAACCGCCCTGCCCGAACATGCGCGGAAACCAGCTTTTGCCGGTTTTATCGATGGTAACACCGAACACCGACTGTCCGGCCCGGCGCGCCTCGCGTATGGCCATGCAGGTATCTTCGATGCCGTGGCGCCCCTCGTAATGGTCCAGGTCGTTTGGCTTGCCGTCGGTGATAACCAGCAGCAATCGGCGCTTGCGGGACTGGCTGGCCAGATCTGAGGAACAGTGCCGGATTGCCGCGCCCAACCTTGTATAATGTCCGGGGCGCAGCGACGCGATGCGCTGTTCAACTTTGGTTCCCATCGGTTCGTCAAACCGTTTGCAACGCTGCATATAGACGCGCTGACGCTTGAGGGAGCTGAACGCATGAATGGCGAAATCGTCACCGCAAGCGTTCAGGCCCCAGGCCAAGGCCGCCAGCGCCTCGCGTTCGATATCGATCACGGCGCGGCCTGTGACCGCGCTTTCGGTGGATCGGCTGACATCCAGCAGGATCGACACCGCCAGATCGCGGGCCTCGGGGCGGGATTGCATCCAGACGCGTTCCGTCCCTTCACCATTTGCGCAGCGGTCAACCTGCGCCCGAACGGCGGCTTCCATGTCCAGCTGGTCACCGTCCAGATGGCCCCGGGTCATCACGCGCCCCGGCCGCAGCGCCTCGAATTGGCGCTTGACGGCGCGAATGCGGCGCGCAGTGGCCGGATCCTTGCCGAACTCGGCAGCATCGCCGCGGATATCGGCATCCGAAAGCAGAACGTTCACATGATCCGGCAGGTATTGACCTGTCCGCACGTCCCATTCGGGATATAGAATACGGCCTGACAGGCGTTCGCGGTTGACGTCTTCGGGCGCCAGATCAAGGTGAAGCTTCAACTTGGTAGGCGGCGCCTTGGAAATCTGGCCAAGACCGATCTCTTCCTGATCGTCAGCCGCCTTCTTGGCGTTGTCGGGATCGTCGTCATCGATGCGACGGTTGATATTCAGAAACTCGGCCCAACTGAGGATGGCTTCGAACTTGTGCAGAATGAAACTGTCGCTGCGCTCGGCCTGATCCGATTTGCGGCGCCGGGCACGGTGTGTCTTTTCGCCGGATTCCTCTGGCGGGCCTTCGGTATCGGGGTTTTCAACCTCGTTGTGTTCCGAGAACCCAACTGCCCGCAACTCCGGCCACAGGGGAACCGGACGCATCGGCTGATAGCCGCGCGGGGCGATCAGGTCGTCGTCAAGTGCCAGAAGGTGCTCGGCCTGATCCGACAGGGGCTTGGGATCGCCCAGCATATGACGGATCAGTTCTTCAACCGCGGCCTCGGCAGGCGGCAGGCTGGGGATGTCGCGCTGAAACAGCACGCCCTTGCACAGCTCGGTATACAGCGGACGCAAGCCAGGCGCATCGTCCAGAGTCGCCTCGACCATATGCCGGGCGGCGATCAAGGCACGCAGGTCGGCACGCAGTGGATCATCTTCGTCAATTCGGGTTCCGGCATGGGCGGCGGCGGCGGCCAACCAGACATAGAGCGCGCCGTTTGCCTCGCGTGCGGGGAATACGGCCAGACGGTCGGGCAGACGCAAAACCTCTCCGTCGAACGAGGCGCGCGGCATCAATTCCACTTCGGTTGCAAGTTTGCGGCGCCAACTCAGGCGGTGACGCGAAACCTCGGGTGAGACCGGGCGCAATTCAACGCCCGGACTACCCCCAAGCCCCCGAAAGAGGACTGCCAGCCGCCCCGCGACCTCGGAAAGGTCGACCGCGGCTCCAACATGCACCTGGGGTGCATCGAGGCGGCTGGCAAGGGTGTGCCACAGTTTCCCGATGGTTTCTTCGGGTTCCCATGGCTCAAAGTCGATCCTGACCATCGCCGGCCTCACCCAAAGACGGCGGTGACAAGATCGAGGAGCCCGCGTTTGATATCCTCATCATCGGTCAGAGGTTCGATCATGGCGGCAAGGATGGCGCGGTCAGTGGACATGCCCTGCGCGATCAGCGTCGCGGCATAGACGACCAGCCGGGTGGACACGCCTTCCTCGAGGTCCTGACCCTTGAGCCCGCGCAGCTTGCCCGCCAGCCGTACCAGCGGCTTGCAGCGTTCCAGCGGCAGGCCGCTTTCCTGCGCGACCACTTCGGCTTCCATCTGAGGTGAGGGAAAGTCGAATTCCAGCGAGATGAACCGCTGCCGGGTCGAGGGTTTGAGGGTCTTCAGGATATTCTGATAGCCGGGGTTGTAGGACGCCACCAGCATGAAACCGGGCGCGGCCTCAAGCTCTTCGCCGGTGCGGTCGATCGGCAGGATGCGCCGGTCGTCGGTCAGCGGGTGCAGTACGACAGTCACGTCCTTGCGGGCCTCGACCACCTCATCCAGATAGCAGATCGCGCCTTCGCGCACCGCGCGGGTCAGGGGGCCATCGACCCAGACGGTTTCTCCGCCTTTCAACAGGTAGCGGCCAATCAGGTCGGCGGCGGCCAGATCGTCGTGGCAAGCCACGGTATAAAGCGGGCGGCCAAGTTTCGCGGCCATATGGGCCACAAAGCGGGTCTTGCCGCAGCCCGTCGGGCCTTTCAGCAGAACCGGCAGGTCGTTTTTGTAAGCGGCGGTGAAGACATCGCATTCATCGCCCTGGGGCAGGTAGAAGGGGGCGTTTGCCGCCCCCTCTTTCAGGTTCATGGAGCCATCCATATCCATCACTCCGCAGGGGTTTCAGCTGCGCCGGGTTCGATGACCTCTTTGCGGGGAACCCAGATCGAATAGATGAACAGCAGCGCCCCAAGGACAACGACCAGACCAGAGCCAAGACGCATCCAGTAGAAGATCGCGATCTGGTCCTGTACGTCCATGAAGTAGTCTCCGACCACGCGCTGCATATGTGTCTGCACGGTGCCGCCGAAGGTCAACACGAAGGTCATGAAGACCATGCCGCTGGTCATCAGCCAGAACGAGCCCATGTTCAGAACCTGATTATAGGGATCACGGTTCTTCAGGATCGGCATCGCATAGCTAAAGATCGCAAGGTTGAGGCAGACATAGGCGCCGTAGAAGGCCAGGTGACCGTGGGCTGCGGTGATCTGCGTGCCGTGGGTATAGTAGTTCACCCCGTGCAGCGTGTGCAGAAAGCCCCAGACACCAGCACCGAAGAACGCCAGAGTGGCACAGCCCAGCGACCACAGCAACGCGGCCTTGTTGGGGTGGTCACGACGGCCCTTCCAGACCATGACGAAGGCAAAGGCCATCATCGCAAAGAACGGGATCACCTCGAGGCTCGAGAAGATCGAACCGATCCACTGCCAGTATGCAGGCGTACCGATCCAGTAATAGTGGTGACCCGTGCCAAGGATGCCCGAGAACAGCGCGGCGGCGACGATGACGTATAGCCATTTTTCGACCACCTCACGGTCCACACCGGTCAGCTTGAGCATCAGATAGGCCAGGATCGAGGCCATGATCAGTTCCCACACACCTTCGACCCACAGGTGGACGACATACCACCAGTATTGCTTGTCCAGCGACAGGTTGCCCGGGTTGTAGAAGGCGAACAGGAACAGCAGCGCCAGACCCCAAAGGCCCAGAAGCAGGATGTTGGTAATGGCTGTCTTCTTGCCTTTCAGAACGGTCATCGACACGTTGTAAAGGAAGATCAATGCAGCCACGACGATACCGGCCTTGACCCATTTGGGCTGTTCCAGGAACTCGCGCCCCTCTTTGCCCAGCAGCCAGTTGCCTTCGAACAGGTTGAAGACATAGGTGACGACCACGCCCAACGTGCCGACAACAAGGATGATCAGTTGTAGATAGGCAAGCTTGGGCGAGTGGATCTCGCGCTCGGCTTCTTCCGGGATCAGGAAGTAGGCCGCACCAAAGAAACCCAGGATCAGCCAGACGATCAGAGAGTTGGTGTGCAGCATCCGCACGATGTTGAACGGCAGAAGCTCACTCAGGAAATTGGGGAATACATAGATGAAACCGGCCAGAAGGCCGCCGATCACCTGTATCGCGAACAACGCCATGGCTACCGCAAAGTAGGCATAGGCGATTTTTTGGGATTCGTATTTCATTGTTTCGTTCCCTTTCTCAGCCTGCCTCGTTGGGCGGCCAGCCCTGCGCGTCGATGTTGTCCGTCCAGATCAGGAAGTTGGTCAGGTCACGGAGTTCTTCGTCGCTGAGGTTGAAATTGGGCATTTGCCGACGACCGGGAATGCCGGTCGGTTGTGCTTCCATCCAGCCCTTGAGGGATTCAAAGGCTGATTCCGGGTCGTCCAGCACGCCCCAGCGGGTCATCACGTTGCCGACTTCCGGAGCAAAGTAAGCCCCTTCACCCAGAATCGAATGACAGTTCACACACGCGTGTTTTTCCCAGACATGCTTGCCCCGGACCACACTGTCATCCAGCTTTGCGGCATTTTCGGAATTGACGATATACCAGTGGGAATGGGCCGAAAGGGCCAGAAAGATGAGAATGAAGAACAGTGACCCGCCATAAAAAATATTGCGGGCCATGCTCTTTGTCATGACGTCTCGCATTGCGCTCTCCTTTGCGCAGATTAGCTAGTGTCTGCAACATGACTGGCGGGACGCGGGAGTGCCTTAACGAAAGTCAAGACTTCTCAAGTATGCTCTGGAACGAGGTCAGATGCCTGACAAACAGCAAGAACCACGAAAAAGCCTGGGGTTCGCCTTGATATCTGAACCAATCGTGAGGAATGTCGCGTCGACATTTTAGTATAGCGGAGTTATCCAAGCGCTTGAGAGAACAAGTGTAAATTCTGTGTCAAAGAGTGATGGGTGAAAATGGCAAACTATTCCTATATCGGTTATACGCCCGGCGTAATCACGGTGAATACGATTGGGCCGGATACGGTTACATTGGATGTCAATTTTGATCCTGACACGGATCGTCGTTTGTTCAGCGTGACAGACGCAGCCGGTGGATTTATTCAAAACGGCGGCGGACCACCCATTGTCGATACTGGCGATGTTTTCAACGGTGACCGCTTCGACAACGAAGACGGCGATGATCTGACGCAGACCGGCACCATCACCACCCTTGATGGCTCGACCACCTTTCTTAGTGGCCCAATTTACCTGGAAGAATCCTATATTCTGTCCAAACCAGGCGGGGGTACGATAACTGTTTATCGTGTGGAAGTTGACGGAACTTTGGGTGGTTACATAACCTCTGAACCCCTTGTGCCCGGCACGACATACTCGATGAACATCGTGAATGTTACGCCGACCAATGCTCCTGACACAACTGATCCGACCACTATCATTGACGTGCCGTGCTTCGTAGCCGGAACGTTGATAATGACTCCAGAAGGTCCGAGGCCCATCGAGGATTTGAAGGTGGGTGACGCGGTCGTCACCGCCGACAACGGACCGCAACACATACGCTGGATCGGCACGCGACATCTGGACCAAGCGGCGCTTCGCGCCCGTCCCAGGCTGAAGCCCATCCGGATCGAGGCCGGTTCACTGGGCGATCACTTGCCCCAGCGTGATCTTTTCGTGTCACCGCAACACCGTATGCTGGTCCGGTCGCCGATTGCCGTCAGAATGTTCGACGCCGAAGAGGTTCTTGTTCCTGCTCACATTCTTGTCGGCGTGCCCGGCATTTCAATCGCTGATGACACCCGTGCTGTGACCTATGTCCATCTTTTGTTCGACCGTCACGAGATCATCTATGCGGAAGGCGCACCTTCCGAAAGCCTGCTCACCGGTGCGCAGGCCTTGTCCAGTGTTCACCCGGACGCACGGGCCGAAATTCTTGAACTGTTCCCTGAATTGGATCAGCGCAATTACGTTCCGCTGGCCGCACGACGGATACCGGAAAAAGGGAAACGCGCTCGTGCCTTGGTCCATCGGCATATCAAGAATGAGCGGCCTCTGATCGCTGAACGATAAGCGCCGCCCGAACAGGCGTCAGGTCTGTTGCACGGCGCGGGGGCCGGTCAGGGCAGGCCACATGGCAAACAGATACAGCCCCATTGCCGCGATCCAAAATCCATCCGCTGTCAGCATCGCCGTCATGTACCCTCCTGTCATGTCGGATCCCAGCCAACGCACAAGCGCTGCAACCGCCATCAAACCATAGGCAATCGCCATGGGCTTTGGCGCGACAAGGGGGCGACCGCTGTGGCCCAAGGCGGCGCGGCTCATTACGGCAAGGGTCATGCCACCAACGCAACCAATGCCCAGAACGTGGAGCGCGCCGATCTCATTTCCCATCCCGATGGCCGCCAACCCCCAGAGAATCAGACCCAGCGCCAGCATCCCGAGACCCAGATGCAGCGCGACCAGGATCGGTTGACGCAAGGCCCAGCCTGTTCTCCAACGCGCCATGCGCATCAGTTGAACACTGCCCATCACCAAGGCAACGGCCCCCGCAAAAGGCCCGACATCAAGTGCAAGCACAAGCAGGGGCAGCAACAGCGCCAGAATCATCGTCGCCCTGTCCAGCCTGGCCACGGATACCGGCCACGATGCTTCGGGTTGACCCGCTCTTTTCATGGCATTGCGTGTAAAAGCCGGCGTAATCCGGCCACCCAGGATCGCGATCATCGAACACAAGGTCAAAAGCCCGGCCCGGATACCGGTGTTCAGCGTATCCACCGTGACCCCCATCCATTCCAAATGAACCATAACGTTCGAGGCCAACATTAGAACCAGAAGATACAGAAACACCATATTCTGGGGCTTGGGCCGACGAACCAGTTGACTGGCAATCTTCAGCGCCAGAATGGGAACAAAGCTCAGGTCCACGAGTGCGACGAACAGGGGTGGCAACACTCCGGAAAACCAGACCGCCAGACGCCCGGCCATCCAGATCAATGCGACAAGCGTGATAAAGCGGGCCCGCGCCTCGGGCGCACCGGTCCAGTTCGGAACGGCGGTCAGAAAAAACCCCCCCAAGGCGGCCGTTGCATACCCGAAAATCATCTCATGCGCGTGCCACATCACCGGGGGCATCGCGTAACTCTGTTCCATGTAGGGCATCAGCCCGTCGAGCGACGCCAACCATACGCCCCACGCGACTCCTGCAAACATACCGTAAAGACCCGCCGAAAGAAAAAAGACCCGAAACCCTTCACTGAAAACACGCGCGATTACAGCTGTCATGCCTGCTCTCCATAGCTTTTCCCGCCGTTGAACAATGTGTAGTGCCCGCATGACCCGGCGCCCTTAACCAAAATCAAGACTGGGCTTAAACATGTGTGAGAAACACAAGATTTATTGGGGGTTTTGATCTGTGTTTTCTTTCCAAAGTGCTTTGTCTGCACCCTTGCCGTTGACTTTGGTCAAGGATGACATCCACGTGATGTTTCACTCTCGACACCGCCTCACCACGCATATGGAGAGTGATCATGTCACTTGGAATCAGCTACAACAAACCCGGCCGCGCCTTAGGGGTCGGATTGGCAATGTTGTTGGGCAGCGTCGCTGCTCCGACCTTCGCCGAAGAGCCAACTTTGAGCGAAGAAGCCTTTGAATCGTCTAAACAGCTCTATTTCGAACAATGCGCAGGCTGCCACGGCGTATTGCGCAAAGGGGCCACGGGTAAAAACCTGGAACCGCATTGGAAGAAGACCGCAGCCGACGGCACTGTAACCGAAGGCGGCACCTTGCAACTGGGGCAGGAACGCCTTGAAAAGATTATCGCCTGGGGAACCGAAGGCGGCATGAACAACTTCTCGGACATCATGACCGAGCAGGAAATCAAGGATATGGCGACCTACATCATGATGGAGCCGCCAAAACCACCTGAAATGTCGCTGGAACAGATGATGGCGACGCGTAAGGTCTATGTCGAAGAAGAGGACTATCCGACCGAGCCGCTGCACGGCCGCAACTGGGAAAACTTCTTTGTCGTCATCGAACGTGACGTAGGCAAGGTGGCCGTGATCGACGGCGACACCAAAGAGGTGCTGACCCACATCCCCACTGGCTACGCAGTGCACGTTCTGAAAGCGTCCGAACACCACAGCCTGACCGAGCCGGAACACCCCGGCCGCTTCTGGTACACAATGGGTCGCGACGGCAAGATGACCAAGATCGACCTTTGGCAGACGCCGGACAAAATGTTGGTATCCGAAGTCAAGATTGCATATGACGCCCGTGACGTCGCCGTTTCCGGCGATGGTAAATACGTCATCGGTGGTGGCTACTGGCCGCCGCACTTTGCTATCGTTGACGCGAAGACCATGGAACCGGTTAAGGTCGTATCGACACGCGGCGTGAACGTCGACGGTGAGTATGTGGAAGAAGCCCGTGTGGCAGCCATCTACACCACTCCGAATGAACCCACCTGGATCGTTGCAGTGAAAGAGCTGGGACAGTTGTGGCAAGTCGATTACACCGATCTGGACAACCTTCGGATCGACAAGATCGACAGCGCCAAGTTCCTGCATGACGGGTTCTTCGATCCGACAGGCCGGTATTTCCAGATCGCCGCAAACGCGTCGAACAAGATGGTGGTTGTCGATACCGAAACCCACAAGCTTGAGGCGATGATCGACACAGCCGCGCTGCCGCACCCTGGTCCGGGCGCCAACTGGGTCGACCCGAACTGTGGACCTGTGGCGGGCACAACCCACCTTGGTGTCGGCACCGTGACCGTTTGGGGCAACGATCCTGAAAACCGTCCAGATGACGCCTGGAAAGTCTGCTACGAAGTGGAAACCGACGGCCCCGGCCTGTTCGTCCGCACCCACCCGAACTCGGATTACATCTGGGCTGACCAGACCAAGCATCCGGAACCGGAAGTGCAGCAATCCGTGCAGGTCATTTCGAAAGAAACCGGCGAAATCGTGAAGACGATCCAGATCACTGAAGACGAAGGCAGCGCCGCAGTTCACTTCGAATTCAACGCTGACGGTACCGAGGTATGGGTTTCCAAGTGGAACCTGTCAGACTCGAAGGAACCCAATGGTCAGATCGTGATCTTCGACGCGAAGACGCTGGAAGAAATCGGCCGCATCGATGGGCTTTATGCCCCGACCGGCAAGTTCAACGTCTACAACCGGTCGAACCACGTCACCTGACGAGGTCAGGACGACCACAGGAAAGGGCGGGCCCCTCGCCCGCCCTTTCCCTGTTTGAGTCATCAGCCAAACTCACCGGCCTGCCACCAAGGGCCAGACAATACAGCCAAAACGGAGCCCGGATATGACCTCCGAACCGGAAAAGAAAAAACCGATCTGGCGCCGGTATTTCCTATGGGGAATGCCTGTGGCCGGTATCGCCGCGGCCTTTGCCGCCGGCATCATCTTCTGGGGCGGGTTCAACACCGCAATGGAAGCCACAAACACCAAGGAATTCTGCATCTCATGTCACGAGATGCGAGATTTTGTTTACGAAGAATATACCGGCACGATCCATGACGTGAACCGTTCGGGTGTGGGGGCTGTCTGTTCCGACTGCCACGTTCCCAAAGACTGGACACATAAGATGATCCGTAAGATCAAGGCGTCCAAAGAGCTGTATGGCAAGATGGTCGGTACCATCAACACCCGTGAAAAGTTCGAGGCCAAACGTGTACATCTGGCCATGAACGAATGGGAGCGGATGAAGGCCACAGACTCGCGCGAATGCCGCAACTGTCACGATTTCGAATCGATGATGCCCGAATTCCAGAAACCACGCGCCCGTCAGCAGCACCTCAATGCGATGACTGTCGGACAGACCTGTATCGACTGCCACAAGGGGATTGCACACTCGGATGCACGCGACCGGGCGGACGAAGAGTATCTGGAAAAGCTTGAAGCACCGAACCCGGACTTCATCCGGCCCATCCCCCCGGAATATCTGGCCAGTCTCGAAAAGATTGAAGCCAAAGAGGCCGCTGAAGCAGAAGCAGAAAAAGCCGCCAAAAAGGCTCAGCAAGAGGCCGTTCAAGCCCAGATCGCAGCGGCTGTTGACGCTGCTTTGGATGAAGAACGCGCGAAAACCTCCGGTGAAGACGCCGCGGCGCCCTCTGGCGGAGCAAGCGACGTTGCGCCCAACATCGACTGGAACGCAGTGGCCGCGGCGGATCTGAAACTCTTCTACCCCGGACAGGCCTCGTTTGAATGGGTCCAGAACGGCAAGTTCCATGGTGGCGCGCGCCCCCTGACCAAAGGCGGGGATCAGTGCACCACCTGTCACGCCAAGGAACTGGACACCATCGGCAACAAGATCGTTGCGGGTGGAGATCTGGAACCGACCCCGATTCCGGGCAAACGCGGTGTCATCGACGCAACCGTTCAGGCGGCGCATGACGACGAAAACCTGTACATTCGCCTGCAATGGCCGGACGCGGGTCACAACCCTGTCCCGTTCGTCGATGGCGGCAAGATGGACCCGGACAACCAGATCAAGGTTGCCATGATGATTACCGGCACTGGTATCGAGCTGGGCGATCAGGTGGGATGCTGGGCTTCGTGCCACGCCGACAACACCTATATGCCTTTTGCGCCCGAAGCAGATGCGATCGCCGCCAATGCGGATGTTGCCGGTCGCCTCAATGCCACGGACACCATTACCAAATACATCAGCGAAAGCCGCACGGATGTTGAGATCAAAGGTCGCCGCGGCAAGGCCCTGGGGGGCTGGGACAAGCTGAAGGCCGAGGAACAGATCGAGCAGTACCTGGCCGACGGCACCTATCTTGACCTGATGCGTGTCTACGCCGACGGAAGCGCCACCAATGGCTATCTGTTGGAACAGCGCGTGGTCAATGATGGTGAAATCGCCGCATCGGCCGAACTGTCCGGTGGCATGTGGACCGTGGTGTTTACGCGCCCCCTGAATTCGGGCGCGCCCGGTGATGTACCATTGGAGGCAGGCAAGACCTATACCGTTGGATTTGCCATCCACGACGATTTTGCTGCCGCAAGGTTCCACCACGTGACGCTGAATACCAGCCTGGCGCTGGATGATGACAGCGCGTTCATCAACGTGGTCAAACAATGACGGATCGGGGCCGGGTCAACCGGCCCCGGCCATTTTTGGAAAGGAGACATGGACCATGAAACCCCAACGCCTTCTTCCCGCGCTGCTGCTTCTGGCCGCGCCCGCCTGGGCGGACGAAACCGCCGAAATCTGTGCCGAGGCCGAAGAGCGCTATGTCGAGTTGTTCGGTCAGCCTTCGTCGGCCGTCGAAGACGCCGAAGTGGTGCTGATGTACAAATACAATTTTTGCCCATCCGAATTGACCGTGAAGGCAGGCACAACTGTCCGATGGGTGAATGTCGACAAACGCACCAGCCATTCCGTTCTTTTGAAGGATGGCAGCCAACCTGAAAGTGATCGCCTGTTCCCCGAGGAATCTGTTGAACTGACCTTTCTCACGCCCGGCCCACAGAACTATCTGTGCGGCCCGCATTGGGAGACACAGAACATGATCGGAATGATCACCGTCGAACCCTGAAACAAGGCACAATACAGGCAGGATGAAGGAGCGCGGGCGCAAATCCCGCGCTCCTTAACTTATGTCAAGGAGGTTGGTTTTCGATTGGGCCAATCTTCCCCCATGACACGCCCGGCTCACCCAGCAACGTCTTGCAAACGCAGCGGATCTGCATGGGATACCGGGTCTCGAAGACTTTCAGACCAAGCGAGTTTGCACATGAGCGGTAAGGTTTTTCTGATTGGCGCAGGCCCCGGCGACCCCGAGCTGATGACCCTGCGCGCACTGCGGATGCTGCAAGAAGCGGATGTCGTGGTTTATGACCGGCTGGTGTCCGCCGACATTCTGAACTTGCACGCGGAAAGCGCCAGGCTGATCCCTGTCGGCAAGGCCCCCAAATGCCACACCGTTCCGCAGGACCGCATCAACGAAATACTGCTTGAAGAAGCCAGCGCAGGTCACACGGTCGCCCGGCTGAAAGGCGGCGACCCCATGATCTTTGGTCGCGGTTCGGAAGAGGCTGCCTATCTGATGGCCCGCGGTGTCGCTGTCGAATACGCACCGGGCATCACGGCGGCCCAGGGGGCGTCTTGTTCGACGGGTGTGCCGCTGACCCATCGCGGGCTGGCGACCTCGGTTCAATATGTCACCGGACATCGGCAGGCCGACAAAGTGCTGGATCTGGACTGGAAACGTCTTGCCGATCCGGACTCGACACTGGTGGTCTATATGGGCGTCGCCAATATCGGTCAGATCGCCATGGGGTTGATGACCGAAAACCTGCCGGGCTCGACGCCGGTTCTGGCGGTGGGCAAGGCCACGACACCTGATGAGCGTCGTCTTGTGTCACGGCTTGACCAGCTGGCCACGGATGTGCGCGCAGCCGACCTGAAGGCGCCGACGCTGTTTATCATTGGCAAGGTGGTTTCGCTTTATGCCGAACGGCCTGTGGCCGAGCTTCTGGAACAGGCCCATGGCTAAGCTGGGAAGACGAGATCAAGGTATTGACCCAACATGCACCGACAGGTCGCCGGGGCGCTCGGGGTGGGCGGCGCGAACCTGTTTGACCATTGCGGTTCTGGCCGCGACCTCTGCTTTCGCGGCGGATGTCATCGATCCCGATACCCTGAAAAGACTTGTGCATCAGGATTGCGGTTCCTGTCACGGCCTGTCCCTGAAGGGCGGTCTTGGTCCCGATCTGCGCAGTGAGACACTTGAACACTACGACGCGGATGTTTTGACCAGCGTCATCCTTGACGGCATCCCCGACACCGCGATGCCCCCATGGCGGCCCTTGATCAGTGAAGAAGAGGCCGAATGGATCGCCCGTTACCTGCTGGAACAGGAGGCACAATGAAACACTTCATTCTTGGCCTTGCAGCCACATTGATGATGACTACAGCGCAGGCTGAACCGACCGCGACAGGCGACCTTGGCCTGGTCATCGAACGCGCCAAGGGCTCGGTGCTTCTTGTGGATCAGTCCGACCGTGCAGCTCTGGCCCGGATCGAGGGATTGGGTGATCTGTCGCATGCGTCTTTGGTCTATTCGCCCGATGAACGGTTTGCCTATGTGTTTGGCCGCGACGGCGGGCTGACCAAGATCGACATCGTGACCCGCCAGATCGTGAACCGCGTCGTGCAGGCCGGCAACGCCATCGGCGGGGCGATTTCGGACGATGGCAAGCTTGTGGCCGTGTCGAATTACGAACCCGGTGGCGTGCGCGTATTCGATGCGGACACGCTTGAGATGGTCGCCGACATCCCGACCGACAGCAAAACCATCGGCCTGGTCGATGCGCCGGGTCGGCGGTTCGTTTTCACGATGTGGGACACTGGGGAGACCTGGATTGCCGATTTCGCAAAAGGCGCACTAGAAATCACCAAGATCCCGGACATGGGCAAGAACCCATATGACGCGCTGATCACTGCCAATGGCCGCACCTATATCACCGGTCTGTTTGGCGAGGACGGCCTGACCGCACTGGATCTGTGGGCCGAAACACCCGAACCGATCCGGGTTCTGCCCGATTACGGGCGCGGGCAGGAAGAAATGCCGGTCTACAAGATGCCTCATCTGGAAGGCTGGGCGCTGACGGGCCGCGAATTCGTTTTGCCCGCTGTCGGCCATCACGAGGTTCTGTGGATCGACGCCGACACTCTGACCGAAACGGGACGGACCAAAACCCACGGGCAACCGGTCTTTGCCATGGCCCGCCCCGATGGGCGGCAGGTCTGGGTGAATTTCGCCCACCCGCTGAATGACACGATTCAGGTGATCGACAGTGTCAGCAAACAGATCATCCACGAATTCAAACCCGGCCCGGCGGTATTGCACATGGAGTTCACGCCACGCGGGCATGAAGTCTGGATCAGCGTGCGCGATGCCAACAAGGTCATGGTCTACGACACGCACAGTTTTGAAAAACTGCGCGAGATCGACGCGGACAGCCCGTCCGGCATCTTCTTCACCGCCCGTGCGCACAGAACGGGGCTGTAACCGATGCGACATATCACGGACCCGATTGACCGCCGCCTGCTGGACGAATTTCAGCGCGACTTCCCGATCACCGAGAGACCGTTCCAGATGCTGGGCAACGCACTCGGGCTGGACGAAGCCGAAGTCATTCATCGCTTGTCCCGGATGCGCGCCACAGGCCGTATTACACGGGTTGGCGCCACCATCACGCCCGGCGCGGTGACGGCCAGCACCCTGGCTGCCGTGGCGGCTCCGGAAGATCGGTTGGAGGAGGTCGCCGCCCTGATCGATGCCGAACCCGGGGTGAACCACAATTATCAACGCGAAGACGCTTGGAACCTGTGGTTTGTCGCGACCGGGCCGGACCGCGCGCATGTCAACGATACCCTGGCGCGGATCAGTCGATCCACCGGATTGCAGGTGCTGGACCTGCAGCTGGTACGCCCTTTCAACGTGGATCTTGGTTTTCGCATGACTAGCGGAGCCAAAAACGTACCCAAGGCACGAAAGGTCGATGCATCCGTCATGCGCGAGGGCGATCGTTGCCTGCTACAGTCTCTGAGTTCCGGGCTATCTTTGGTCTCAGAACCCTATGCTGCGCTGGCTCGTTCGCTGAAACGGGATGTCACCGGCGTAATGGAGCGGATCGAAGCCCTGCATGCCGCCGGAATAATCTCGCGGCTCGGCGTCATTGTGCGTCACCGGGCGCTTGGCTGGTCGGCCAATGCGATGGTGGTCTGGGACCTGCCGGCAGAACAGATTGAAACTGCTGGGCCAGCTTTGGCCGCCTTCCCGGGGGTGACCCTGTGCTATGAGCGTAATCCGGTTCCCGATGTCTGGCCATATCGCCTGTATTCCATGATCCACGCCCGCACACGCAAAGAAGCTTTGGATGTTCTGGCCGGTGCGATTGCATTGCCCGAATTGGCCGGAGCACGGAACAAGGTCCTGTTCTCAACCCGCTGTTTCAAACAGACCGGCGCGCTGATTCAAGCAAAGGAGGTCGCCGCATGACGCTGGACCAAACGGATCGCGCGATCCTGAATCGTATGCAAGAGGATCTGCCGCTTACTTCGCACCCTTACGCAACCGTCGCCGCAGAGCTTGGCCTGTCCGAGGCGGAATTGCTGTCGCGTCTGAGACGTATGAAAGATGACCGCGTCATTACGCGCTTCGGTCCATTTTTCGACGCCGCGGCCATGGGTGGGGCTTTCTGCCTTTGCGCAATGGCCGTTCCAGACGAAGAATTCGAAACCGTCCTGACCAAAGTCAATGCACATCCCGAAGTGGCACATAACTATGAACGCACGCATCGGCTGAACATGTGGTTCGTGCTGGCCACCGAAACACCCGAGGGGATCGAGGCCACCGCCGATGCCATCGAACGGGAAACGGGAGTCAATGTTCTCCGTTTCCCCAAACTTCAGGAATTTTTCATCGGCTTCCGGGTGGCGGCATGATCGACGCAACAGACAGACAGATTATCGAGTCCCTCCAGGGGGGACTGCCGCTGGTGGCCGCACCCTATGCGCAGGTCGCTGCCGATCTGGGCCTGACCGAGGCCACCCTGCTGGACCGGCTGGCCGCGCTGAAGGCGCGCGGGGTGATCCGACGGATCGCAGCAGCCCCCAACCATTACAAGCTGGGCATGACATCGAACGGCATGACCGTCTGGGACGTGCAGGATGACCTGATCACCGAACTGGGTGCTCATATCGGGGCACTGCCTTTCGTCACCCATTGCTATGAACGGCCCCGCGCCCTGCCCGACTGGCCCTACAACCTGTTCGCCATGGTCCACGGCAGCTCGCGCGACGAGGTCGAAGACAAACGCGGCCAGATCGCCGCGATTCTGGGATCGGCCTGCCGCGGCAGCGATATCCTCTATTCCACGCGCATCCTGAAAAAGACCGGACTGCGCCTGAAACAGAAAGGCTGAAACATGTTCCGCCTGACCGAATACATGCATCAGCTGGTCAAGCCGACACCGGTGCGCAAACGGCGCCCCGGCCCGGTAAAGCCGGTTGTGATCTGGAATCTGACGCGTCGCTGCAACCTGAAGTGCCGCCATTGCTACACCGTCTCGGCGGATGTGGCGTTCCCGGGTGAGCTCAGCCATGAGCAAGCCATGGTAACCCTTGAGGATCTGGGCCAGTTTCGCGTCCCGGCCCTGATCCTCTCGGGTGGGGAACCGCTGGATCGGTTCGATTTCTTCGACATTGCAAAACGCGCCCGTGATCTGGTGCCAATGCTGGCCTTGTCGACCAACGGGACCCGGATCTATGACGAAACCGCCGATATGATAGCGGATGTGGGCTTCAACTATGTCGGCATCTCGCTGGACGGGATCGGAGCGACGAATGACTGGTTTCGCGGCGTCGAGGGCGCTTTTGCGGACGCACTGCGCGGCGTGCGAGAGTGTAAAAAGCGCGGCATCAAGGTTGGCCTGCGGTTCTGCCTGACCGAAGGAACGCAACATCACTTGCCTGACTTGCTGAGCCTTTGTGATGATGAAGGTGTCGACAAGTTCTACCTGTCGCATCTTGTCTATGCGGGGCGCGGCGACAAGAACCGGGGCGAAGATGCCGCGCATCAGCGCACGCGCAAAGGCCTGGATCTGTTGCTGGAACGCGCCTGGGAAGCCGCATCGGGCGGTCGTCCGCTGGATATCGTGACCGGGAACAATGACGCTGATGCCGGATATTTCCTGAACTGGATTCGCACGCATTTCGACGCCGACAAGGCTGCACATGTGCGTGCGCACCTGGCCGCGTGGGGTGGAAACTCAAGTGGCTTGGGCGTTGCCAATATCGACAATCTCGGCCGGGTCCACCCGGACACTTACTGGTCTGACTACACGGTGGGCAACGTAAAGACCAAATCGTTTTCTGAACTCTGGACCGGCGATGATCCGATGCTTGCGATGCTCCGCACCCGCCCACGCCCGCTGAAGGGGCGCTGCGGAGCCTGCGAACTCAAAGACGTGTGCGGCGGCAATACCCGCATCCGCGCCCTGCAATTGACCGGTGATCCCTGGGCCGAGGATCCGGCCTGTTACCTGTCCAACCAGGAAATCGGTGTGGATGATGCAGGGGAACGCCTTCAGGTCACACCGTTTCGGGGGAAAAGCCATGATCCGGCGCATCAGTTCTTTTAAGACACTCACATTCGGTACGTTGTGCTCGGTGTTGCTGGCGGGCACCGCCTGGGCAGATGCCCATTCGGATTACGCCGAACATTGCGCCTCATGCCACGGCGAGAACCGTCTGGGCGGGGTTGGCCCCGCGCTGATCCCTGAAACGCTCAAACGCATGCGGGGTCCCCGGGTTGCTGCGGTAATCGCGGAAGGGCGCGCGGCGACACAAATGCCGGCCTTCTCGCACGAGCTGGATGCTCTGCAAATCGAAGAGCTGGCCGGTTGGTTGAAATCGCCGTTGGAATCCGACCCCGAATGGGGCGAGGCCCAGATATTGGCCAGCCGGACGCTGGACGAGGAATATGTACCGGTGGATGCGCCTGTCTGGGACAGCGACCCGATGAACATTACGCTGGTGGTGGAAACCGGAGATCACCATGTCAGCGTTCTGGACGGTGACACGTTCGAGGTTCTGGACCGGTTCGAAACCCCCTTCGCCGTGCATGGCGGCCCCAAGTTCAGCCCGGATGGGCGGTATGTCTTCATCATGTCGCGCGATGGCTGGGTCCAGAAGTACGACATCTGGGCGCTGAAACAGGTGGGCCGTGTGCGTGCCGGCCTGAACAGCCGCAACATCGCCATGTCGGGCGATGGCAAATGGGTGGCCGTGGCGAATTACCTGCCCAACAGCCTGACGGTGTTGTCCACCGAAGACCTTTCCGTCGCAAAGGTCATCGAGGTCAAAAGCAAGAAGGGCCTGCCCAGCCGCGTTTCTGCCGTCTACCAGGCCCCGCCGCGGGAAAGCTTTGTTTTGGCGCTGAAGGATGTACCCGAGATTTGGGAAGTGTTCTACGGCGCCAATCCCCCGCAATCCGGGCTTGGTCATGATTTCCGCATCGAAGGTCAGTTCAAGAACCCTGATCCTTTCCCTGTGCGCAAGATCACCACGGCTGACTATCTGGACGATTTCTTTTTCGACCAGAGTTATGAATATGTCATGGGGGCGTCCCGCGATGGCAAGGGCGGGCAAGTGATTGATCTGGTGATCGGGCACAAGGTGGCCGATCTGGATTTGCCCGGAATGCCGCATCTGGGCTCGGGGATCACATGGAAACACGGCGATACGACCGTGATGGCCACGCCGCACCTGACAGACGGCGCCGTGTCGGTGATCGACATGCAAAGCTGGGAAACCGTCAAACGGATCAAGACCGAAGGCCCCGGTTTCTTCATGCGCAGCCATGAGAATTCGCCTTATGTCTGGGCAGACGTTTTCTTCGGCCCCAACAAGGACGCGATGCACGTCATCGACAAGCAAAGCCTTGAAATCGTGAAAACACTGCGCCCTGCGCCGGGCAAGACCGTGGCCCATGTCGAGTTCACCAGAGATGGCAGCCACGCGCTGGTTTCGATCTGGGAAGATGACGGCGCGGTGATCGTCTACGACGCGCAGACGCTGGAAGAAACCCGCCGCCTGCCGATGCGCAAACCTTCGGGGAAATACAATGTCTGGAACAAGATTACCTTCTCGGAAGGAACCAGCCACTGAGGGGAAATGGCCAGTTTGGAAACTGGCCATTCTGCTGTATCCGGCCACGGCGTTGACCGTGGCCATCAACCTGTTTTTGCTCGGGCTTATCCTGCACAGCGTCGGGTTCGGCGCAATTGAACCGGTGCCGGCGATCCTCTGGTCGATTCCGCTGGGCATTCCTGCGGCATGGCTGGCCGGTCGGTGGCTGCGCGGATTGATGGACGAGGCCGACGGGTAGGTGCAAATTTTCAGACACCTGACCTAAGTCAAGTCTTCGCCTGGAAGAATTCCCTAAGTTTTTGAAAAGAACGCCGAGCTGGATTCTCAATGCCTACCGTCCGCCCCCCGCATAGCCTGTTTGATCGCGTGTCCCGCGCGGTGTGCGGTTTGGTGGGTATTTTCCTGTTGCTTTTGCAGATGCTTGGCCCGGTGCTGGCGAGTCCCGGGGACAGCATGTGGATCGAGATCTGCTCGGAGGCAGGGGCGGTCTGGGTTGAAGTGGACCTTGAGGAAGGCACTGATGACCCGACCGCGCCTTGCCCGAAATGCGCCGATTGCGCGCTGTGCGCGGTGACAACGGCAGCCCCGCTGCCGGATCTGCCGCTGCTGATGCAGTCCGAGAATGCAGGGATAGTACCCGCTGCAATCGGGGATCTGTGCATTTTGTACAACTCAAGGCGACTGTGGCCCGAAACCCGAGGGCCCCCGTTCGCGACCCAAGAAGAATTTGAACGCGCCCTGCGCGCGTCCGTGGCGTCCACCCTAGCAATCGGAGGTGCGCCGTGGTCGTAAGTCGCGCAATCCATTTCCTGCTGGCTTTCACTCTGTCCTGCCTGATGGCGATCAGCGCCCATGCCGACAGCCTGGCCAGTTTCCTGCCCGACATCGAACCTGCCGATCTGGCCCCCGGCGCCGATGCCTTTGGCCCGGTGCGCGATGACGTCAAGGTCGCCCCCGTCCTGAAGGGCGGCGAGATCATTGCCTGGGCATTCCTGACCTCGGACTTTGTTGGCACGACAGGTTATTCCGGCAAACCGATCCACGTCGTTGCCGCCATCGACAACGACGCTGTGTTGACCGGAGTGCAACTGGTCAAGCACTCGGAACCCATCGTGCTGATCGGCATCCCCAATTCCCGCATGGTTGAATTGACCGAAGGCTATGCGGGCCTTGACCTGAAGGTTGAAGCCGAAACCGGGGGTGAGGGGCACGACCTCGACATCATCTCGGGCGCGACGGTCACGATCATGGTGATCGACGACAGCCTTGTGCGTGGCGGTATCAAGGTGGCGCGCGCATTGGGTCTGGGCGGCCTGTCACCGTTGCAGGCCGACGGGCCAAGGCGCGAAGTCGATATGGCGCAGAATGCGGTCCATGACTGGTCGACCCTTTCGGGTGACGGCTCGATCCGTCGGCTGACGCTGGATGTCGGGCAGGTCAATGCCGCCTTCGAGGCCACCGGAGACCAGCGCGCGATCAAGCGCCCGGAACCGGGCGAACCGGATCACACTTTCATCGACATGCATATGGCGCTTGTCTCGGTTCCGTCGATCGGCAAGTCACTGCTGGGCGACGCCGAGTACCAGAACCTCGTGAACTGGTTGGACGAGGGCGAACAGGCCATTCTGGTGCTGGGGCGCGGTGCCTACAGCTTCAAGGGGTCAGGCTATGTGCGCGGCGGGATTTTCGATCGGATCCAGTTGATCCAGGGCGACAACTCGGTCCGTTTTTTCGACAAACAGCAAGTACGCCTTGGCAAGGTTGCAGCCCCGGATGCACCCAGTTTCACGGAGCTGGACATCTTCAAGATCCCCGCCGATGCCGAGTTCGAACCGACCGAGCCGTTCCGCCTGCAACTGCTGGTACAGCGTGCCGTGGGTGCTGTTGAGAAAACCTTTCTGACATTCGATCTGGGCTACAAACTGCCCGACCGTTACCTGCTGCCGGTTGCAACCCCAAAGGTTGTTGAGGATGCGACCGGCGAAGCCGCCGCCAAGGCTGCCCTGTGGCAGCGCATCTGGAAGGATCGCACCGTCGAAATCGCCGTTCTTGGCGTCATGCTGCTGGTCCTGACCGCGACGTTCTTCTTCCAGTTCCACGCGACGATGAATGCGCGGGTCTTCTACTGGTTCCGCATCGGCTACCTGACAATGACCCTGTTTTTCATCGGCTGGTACGCCAACGCGCAGCTGAGCGTGGTGAACCTGATGGCACTGGCGGGCAGCCTGCGCACAGGATTCTCGTGGGATGCGTTCCTGCTGGACCCGCTGGTGTTCATCCAATGGTTCGCCGTCGCCGCCGCGCTGTTGTTCTGGGGTCGCGGGGCCTATTGCGGATGGCTGTGCCCGTTCGGCGCGTTGCAGGAATTGACCAACAAGGTCGCGCGCGCCCTGAAAGTGCCGCAATGGACGCTGCCCTGGGGTCTGAACGAACGCCTGTGGCCCGCGAAATACATGATCTTTCTGGGTCTTTTCGGGCTCAGCTTCATCTCGATCCCGTTGGCCGAGAAATATGCCGAGGTCGAGCCGTTCAAAACGGCGATCATTCTGAAATTCATGCGCGACTGGCCTTTCGTGGTCTTTGCGCTGGCCCTGCTGGGGATCGGGCTGTTCATCGAACGGTTCTATTGCCGCTATCTCTGTCCGCTGGGCGGAGCACTGGCGATCCCTGCCCGTATTCGCATGTTCGACTGGCTGCGCCGCTACAAGGATTGCGGCACGCCCTGTCAGACCTGTGCCAATGAATGCCCCGTTCAGGCGATCCACCCCACCGGTGAGATCAATCCGAACGAGTGCGTCACCTGCCTGCATTGTCAGGTGCTCTACCAGTCCGAGGACAAATGTCCCGTCGTTATCCGCCAGCTGAAACGGCGGGCCAAGACAGGATCGGTCCAGATGAAGACCCCGCTCGGACAACCACCGGCGAACCATCCGAACGCCAAACCGCAATCCGTTTCCTAAAAGGAGGAACGAACATGTCGGAACATGACAACAAACTAACCGTCACACGCCGTGGGATGCTGGGTGCAACAGCAACCGGTGCCGTGCTGGCCGGGACCGGTCTGGGCTCGACCCTGATGACCGCGAAACAGGCGAGCGCCGCGGCCAATGCCAATCTCGAACCGGGCGAACTGGACGAGTATTACGGTTTCTGGTCCTCGGGTCAGACCGGCGAGCTGCGCATTCTGGGCTTTCCGTCCATGCGCGAGCTGATGCGGGTGCCGGTGTTCAACCGCTGCTCGGCCACGGGCTGGGGTCAGACCAACGAGTCACTGAAGATCATGACCGAAGGGTTGCTGCCTGAAACCAAGGAGTTTCTCGCCAAGCGTGGCATGAAGACCTATGACAACGGCGACCTTCACCACCCGCACATGTCGTTCACCGACGGCACCTATGACGGCCGCTATCTGTTCATGAACGACAAGGCCAACACCCGCGTCGCGCGTGTCCGCTGTGACGTGATGAAATGCGACAAGATCACCGAGATCCCAAACGCCAAGGCGATCCACGGTCTGCGTCCGCAGAAATTCCCGCGCACCGGCTATGTCTTTGCCAATGGTGAAGATGAAACACCGCTGGTCAACGATGGCAGCGTGCTGGACGATCCGTCGCAATACGTGAACATCTTCACCGCGCTGGACGGCGACACCATGGAAGTGGCGTGGCAGGTGATCGTGTCGGGCAACCTCGACAACACCGACTGCGACTATCAGGGCAAATACGCCTTCTCGACCTCGTACAACTCGGAAATGGGCATGAACCTGGCCGAGATGACCGAGAACGAGCTGGACCACGTCGTCGTCTTCAACATCGCCGAGATCGAAAAAGGCATCGAAGCCGGCGATTATCAGGAGTTGAAAGGCGTCAAGGTTCTGGACGGGCGCAAGGGTCAAAACAAGAAATACACCCGTTACATTCCGATCCCGAACTCTCCGCACGGCATCAACACCGCGCCAGACGGCAAGCACGTCTGCATCAACGGCAAGCTGTCGCCGACCGTCTCGATCATGGACGTCACCAAGCTGGACGCCCTGTTCGAAAGCGACGCCGACCCGCGGTCCTGCATCGTAGGTGAACCGCAGTTGGGTCTTGGCCCGCTTCACACCGCCTATGATGGTCAGGGCAACGCCTTCACCACGCTGTTCCTGGACAGCCAGATCGTGAAGTGGAACATCGACAAGGCCATCCGCGCCTACAACGGCGAGGACGTGGACCCGATCATCTCGAAGGTCGACGTGCATTATCAGCCGGGTCACAACTCCACCTCCATGGGTGAAACCAAGGAAGCCGACGGCAAATGGCTGATTTCGATGAACAAGTTCTCGAAAGACCGCTTCCTGAACGTTGGTCCTCTGAAACCCGAGAACGAACAGCTGATCGACATTTCGTCGGATGAGATGAAAGTGGTGCATGACGGCCCGACCTTTGCCGAGCCGCACGACTCGATCATCGTTCGCAGCGACATCGTGAACCCGGTCAACGTCTGGGATCGCAACGATGTTACCTGGGAAGACGCCCGCAAACAGGCCGAAGCCGATGGCATCGATCTGGAAGAAGGCGCGGAAGAACCGATCCGGGACGGCAACAAGGTGCGGGTCTACATGACCTCGCAGGCGCCGACCTTCAGCCTTGAGAAGTTCACCGTCAAACAGGGCGACGAGGTCACGGTTTACATCACCAACCTCGATGACGTGGACGACGTGACCCACGGCTTCTGCCTCGGCAACTACGGCATCGCGATGGAAGTCGCACCGATGGCAACCGCTTCGGTCACCTTCACCGCCGACCGTCCGGGCGTGCACTGGTTCTATTGCCAGTGGTTCTGCCATGCGCTGCACATGGAAATGCGCGGCCGGATGCTGGTCGAACCGCAAGGAGCCTGACCCATGCGCTGGCCCCTGCTCATACCGCTCCTGCTCGGCTCGCCTCTTTGGGCGGCGGATTGGGATGTGCCCAACCGGGCGGGGGCCATCAATGAAATACTGGCTCAGGCGGCGGACGGAGATACCCTCCGCCTGAGCCCCGGTGTTTATGCAGAACATCTGATTCTGGACCGGCCCGTCACGATCGACGGGCTGGGACAGGCCACCATTGACGGGCAAGGCACCGGCAGCGTCATCACCGTAACCGGCCCGGGCGTGACCCTGCGCGGCCTGACAGTGATCGGCTCGGGTTCAAGCCATGACGGGATCGACAGTGGCATCCAGCTGACCAAGACGGCCCGCGCGCCGGTGGTCGAAGACAATGTGCTGCTGGGCAATCTTTACGGCATCGACATTCATGGTGCCAAGGACAGCATCGTGCGTGGCAACCGGATCGAAGGACGTCAGGACCAGCGGATGAATGACCGCGGCAATGGTGTCTATGTCTGGAACGCGCCAGGCGCGCGGGTTGAAGACAACGATATCCGCTATGGCCGTGACGGGATCTTTGTGAACTCGTCCAAGAAGAATACCTTTACCGGCAACTTGTTCCGCGATCTGCGCTTTGCCGTGCATTACATGTATGCCGATAATTCGGTGGTCAGCGACAATGTCTCGATCGGCAACGATCTGGGCTATGCGGTGATGTTCACGACCAATGTGAAGGTCGCAGACAACGTCTCGATCGGTGACCGTGAACATGGCGTGATGCTGAACTATGCCAACAAGAGTCAGATCACCGGTAACGTGGTGATCGGTGCCAAGGAAAAGTGCACCTTCCTTTATAACTCCAACAAGAACGAATTCACCGACAACTGGTTCCAGGGATGCGGCATCGGCATCCACTTCACCGCCGGCAGCGAACGCAACCGCATCGTTGGCAATTCCTTCATCGGGAACCGGACACAGGTGAAATACGTCTCGACCAAATGGGTCGAGTGGTCCGAAGACGGGCGCGGCAACTACTGGTCCGATTTTGCCGCCTATGATGTGGATGGCAACGGTATCGCCGATGCCCCTTATCGCCCGAATGACTCGATGGACCATGTGCTGTGGACCCAACCCGCAGCCAAACTGCTGCTCGGCTCTCCTGCCGTGCAGCTGGTGCGCTGGTCACAATCCGCCTTTCCGGCACTGTTGCCCGGTGGCGTGATGGACAGCAATCCATTGATGCAACCCCTTGAACCCCCAGCTATGGAAAAGGTGCCTCATGACGGATAAGGCCCTGATTATTGACCATGTCAGCAAGGACCGGGGCAAAACCCGCGTTCTTGACGATATCACCCTGTCACTTGCCCCCGGTCAGCGCGTTGCGCTGCTGGGCCATAACGGCGCTGGCAAGTCGACCCTGATCAAATCCATCCTTGGCCTGACGCCGATCCAAGGCGGAGCCATCCGGATCGGAGACGCCACCCCAGGCAGTGCCCAGGCGCGGCGGGAAACGGCCTATCTGCCCGAGGCGGTATCCTTCCACCCGGCCCTGACCGGGCGCGAGCAACTGACCCTGTTTGCAAAATTGTCCGGCGCCAGGGCGGATGTAGCCGGTCTGCTGGAGCGCGTAGGTCTGAGCGATGCCCTGGACCGCCGGATCGGCACCTATTCCAAAGGCATGCGGCAACGTCTGGGCCTGGCACAGGTTCTGCTGGGTCAGCCGAAAGTGGCTTTGCTGGATGAACCCACCAGTGGATTGGACCCGATCTCGCGTCAGGATCTCTATGCCATCATCGACGAGCTGGCCGCGCAGGGCACCGCCGTGCTGATCGCCAGCCATGCCTTGACCGAGGTCGAGGCCCGCACCGACCGCATCGCCATCATGCGCAAGGGCCGGATGGTCGCGGATGACACGCTGGCCAACCTGTCGGCCCTTGCAGGCCTACCGATCCGTCTGAAAGTACGTGCAAGCGCCAACGCCGACGTGCTGGCCGCCAAATTGGGCGGCAGCCGGATCAACGGCGCTTCGGTCGAGCTGCTGTGTTCCCCCGCCGACAAGATGGAGGCCCTGCGCCGGATCGCCGGATTGGGCGATGCCGTGGCGGATGTGGAAATGACCCCGCCCAAGCTGGAAGACCTCTATCGCCACTATGCACAGGAGGAGAGGCCATGACCCGCTTCCTCGCCATCACCCGTACCGAAATGCTGATCCTGCGCCGCAATCGCTGGCTGCTGGTGGCGACGCTGATCATGGTGCTGTTCGCGCTGGCGCTGACCTTTGCGGGCAGTGCGCCAACCGGAACGCTGGGCGTTGACATGCTGACCGTTTCGGTTGCGTCGATGACCACCCTGTCGGTCTACCTCGCGCCCCTTCTGGCGCTGATGATCTCGTTCGACGCCATCGCCGGAGACGTGGACCGGGGCAGCCTGTCGCTGCTGTTGTCCTACCCTGCGGGGCGCGGGGAAATTCTGCTGGGCAAATTCGCCGCCCACCTGGCGGCACTGGCCTTTGCCATGACGGTCGGTTTCGGTACCGCCGGCGCGGTGGCGGCCTTCTTTGGCGGTGCCGGACCGGAAAGCCTGATGGCGTTGGTCCGCCTCATCCTCACATCCATCCTTCTGGGCGCCGTGTTTCTGGCGCTGGGATACCTGCTGTCTGCCCTGGCTAAGGGGGCTACGGCGGCGGCAGGTCTGTCGGCCGGGCTCTGGCTGGTTTTTGTCGTCCTCTATGATCTGGGCCTGTTGGGGGCTGTCGTCATGGACAAGGGCGGCACCTTTACCCAATCCGTCTTTCCATGGGTGATGGTGGCCAACCCGGCCGACGCATTCCGTCTGTGGAACATCGCTGCGACGGAAGGCGTGGCCATGGCATCCGGCATGACCGGGGCGGCACAGGCCCTGCCCGTCTGGGCCGCGCCTGCATCGCTGCTGATCTGGCCGGTGATCGGCTTTGCCCTGGCGCGGCTGGCATTCCGGAGGGTCGAGCCATGAAACCCTTCGTCCTGATTGCCTTGATCGTGTTGGCGGCCTGCAAGGAAGAGGTCGCCGAGGCCCCCGATCCGGTGGATCTGACCCCGGACGCGCTGAGCTATTTCTGCCAGATGAACATCGCCGAACATGGCGGCCCCAAGGGGCAGATCCATCTGAAAGGATATCCCGCACCGCTGTTCTTTGCGCAGGTGCGCGACATGGTGGCATACCTCAAAAGCCCTGAACGTGATGCCGACATCACAGCCATCTATGTCAGCGACATGGGTATTGCGCCAAGCTGGCGGCAGCCGGGTATCTCGAACTGGATCGCCGCGGATGGCGCGACCTTTGTCGTCGGCGCCAATGTGGCAGGTGGCATGGGTGCGCGCGAAGTGGTGCCTTTTGCCGATCCTGCCGATGCCCAGGCATTCATTGAGATTTACGGTGGAACGGCACTGAGCCTGCCGGACATTCCGGACACCGAAGTGCTTGGCCCTGTCGATCTTGAACTGTCGTTGGAGACCCCCGTATGACCGCCTTGTCGCGCCGCCGATTTCTGATCATCTCAGCCGCCTGTGCTGCGGCCACACCGCTTGCGGCCTCGGACGCGCGCTGGCACGGGACCGCGTTGGGTGCGACCGCCAGCCTGCGCCTGGTGGGCCTGACGGACGCCGAAGCTGCACCCATAATGGCCGCCATGGAGACCGAGATTGCCCGGCTGGAAGACATCTTCAGCCTGTATCGTCCGCAATCGCAGCTCAGCCGGTTGAATCGCGATGGTGTGCTGACGGCGCCCGCTCCTGATTTGTTGAACGTGCTAAGCCTCAGCACAGCGCTGCATCAGGCATCGGGTGGCGCATTTGATCCGAGCATTCAACCCGTGTGGACGGCATTGGCTGCGGGCGCGCGCGCGGATGATCTGGTCTTAGTTCAACAGGCAATAGGCTGGGAAAAGGTAGTTTTCGACGCCTCGGCCATTCGCCTTCCGGTGCCCGGAAAATCGGCGCTGACGTTGAACGGTATAGCGCAGGGCGCGATCACCGACCGGATTGCCGACCTGCTGCGTGCTCATGGTCTGCGTGATGTTCTGGTCAATATGGGAGAGGTTGCCGCCCTGGGTGCGCGTAGTGACGGTGCGCCCTGGAAAGTTGGATTGGCGGCGCCGGACCAAACGGTTCTGAAGCGGATTGAATTGAGCGATCGGGCAGTGGCGACATCTTCGACGCTGGCGACCCAGCTCAGCCCGGGAGTTGGACACATCATTACCTTGGATGGGCCTTCAAGCCGCGACAGGACCGTTTCGGTTTCTGCCCCGAAAGCGGCAATTGCGGATGGGTTGTCCACTGCACTTTGCGCGGCATCCGCCGGCAGAGCCAATGAGATTCTGGAGTTCTTCCCCAACGCCCGTATCGAATTGAACGTTTAATGAAGAATTACAAATCTCAGACCGAACAAAAAAAATCCAAAAAAGTATGATATAGGTCAATTCGTGCGCTGCTTTAGGCAGCTAGGAAGTAAGGACGCGAACCTATCAATCCAATTTCGAGTCGCCAGCTATGAGCCAGATGACCAGCAGACGCGCTTTTCTAAGCGCGCGTGTCCTGCGGGAGGACCCAGATGCGATCCGTCCGCCGGGGGCAGTTGCAACTGGCTTCAGCGATCTATGCACGCGTTGCGAAGACTGCGCCGCGGCTTGTCCTGAAGACATCATCACATTCGACGATGCCGGTTTCCCCGTTCTGGACCTGTCCGCAGGCGGTTGCACTTTGTGTGGTGACTGCGCTGACATTTGTCCGACCCCGGCGTTGCTGTCGGAACGTGTTGCCGAATGGCCATGGCGCGCACGAATCGACGACGCAAGCTGCCTGTCGACGAACGGCGTAAGCTGCCGCCTGTGTCAGGACAATTGCGAACAGGATGCCATCCGCTTTCGCCTGCAACTGGGCGGGCGCGCGGAACCGGCGCTTGAAACAGAAACCTGCATCGGCTGCGGCAGCTGTTCCGCCGCCTGCCCCGCCGGGGCGATCGTGATGCACCGCCCCGCCCCACAACACCCGGAGGTGACCCAATGAACATCTGTGGCTGTCTGGTCCACATCGCCCCCGATTACACCGATGCCGCACGCGCGGCGATGGCCGAAACCCAGGGCGTCGAGCTTCATGCCGAAGCCGAGGACGGCCGTTTCGTAGTTGTTGTCGAGGATACGGCCGACAGGCTGGCCTCGGACACCATCATGGATCTGCACCAGATCCCCGGAGTGATCTCACTGTCACTGACTTATCACCATTTCGAAGATCTCGCGGAGACGGCTCCGCGTCCTGATGCTCCAAGCCAACCGTCCAGCAGGAGGCCCATGCAATGACCATCTCTGAATCCCGTCGTACATTTCTGAAAGCGTCCGCAGCGGCAGCCACTGCCTCGGCTGCGGGCATTCCCATGGCCGCAGGTCAGGCCAACGCTCAGGTCGGCGCGCCCGATATTCGCTGGGACAAGGCTGCTTGCCGGTTCTGCGGTACAGGCTGTTCGGTTCTGGTGGGCACCAAAGAGGGTCGAGTGGTGGCCACGCAAGGTGACCCCGACGCACCGGTGAACAGGGGCTTGAACTGTATCAAGGGCTATTTCCTGTCCAAGATCATGTACGGCAAAGACCGCCTGACCACACCGCTTTTGCGCAAGACCAACGGCCAGTATGACAAGAATGGCGAGTTCGAACCGGTCAGCTGGGATGAAGCCTTTGATGTGATGGCCGCCAAATGGAAAGAGGCCCTTGCCAAGAAAGGCCCGACCAGCGTGGGGATGTTCGGTTCGGGGCAGTGGACGGTCTGGGAAGGCTATGCCGCCGCCAAGATGATGAAGGCCGGGTTCCGGTCGAACAACATTGATCCCAATGCGCGTCACTGCATGGCCTCGGCCGTGGTTGGTTTCATGCGCACTTTCGGCATTGATGAGCCGATGGGGTGCTATGACGACCTTGAGCACGCCGATACCTTCGTGCTGTGGGGATCGAACATGGCCGAGATGCACCCGATTCTGTGGTCGCGCCTGACCGACACCCGCCTGACGAAGCCGGGTTGCGAAGTGCATGTGCTTTCGACTTTCGAGCACCGCTCGTTCGAGCTGGCCGATAATGGCATGGTCTTTGCACCGCAAACCGATCTGGCGATCCTGAACTATATCGCGAACTACATCATCCAGAATGGCGCGGTGAACGAAGAGTTCGTCAAGAACCACGTCAACATCACCAAAACCGCCACCGATATCGGTTACGGCCTGCGGGACAACAACCCCCTGCAACAAGAAGCTGAAAACCCGAACTCGGGCAAGTTGGAGCCGATCAGCTTCGAGGAATATGCCGAAGCCGTTTCGAAATACACGCTGGAATACACCTCGGAACTGTCCGGTGTTCCGGCTGACAAGCTGGAGCGTCTGGCCAAGCAATATGCCGACCCCAACCGCAAGGTGATGAGCCTGTGGACCATGGGCTTCAACCAACATACCCGCGGGTCCTGGGTGAACTCGCTGATGTACAACGTGCACCTGCTGGTGGGCAAGATTTCGGAACCTGGCAACTCACCCTTCTCGCTGACCGGTCAGCCGTCGGCCTGCGGTACGGCGCGCGAGGTAGGCACCTTTGCGCACCGCCTGCCCGCCGACATGGTGGTGATGAACGAAAAGCACCGCGAGATCTGCGAAACCGCATGGAACGTGCCCGCCGGCACCATTCCTGACAAGCCGGGTTTCCACGCCGTGCTGCAACATCGCAAGCTGAAGGATGGCGACCTGAACGCTTATTGGGTTCAGTGCACCAACAACATGCAGGCTGCACCGAACATCAACGAGGAAGGCTATCCCGGCTATCGCAACCCGGAAAACTTCATCACTGTTTCAGACCCCTACCCGACGGTCACTGCGGTTTCCGCTGACCTGATCCTGCCCACCGCCATGTGGGTCGAGAAGGAAGGCGCCTATGGCAACGCCGAGCGCCGCACCCAGTTCTGGCGGCAACAGGTCAAGGCCCCGGGCGAGGCCAAATCGGACCTGTGGCAGGTGATGGAGTTCTCGAAACGCTTCACCGTCGAAGAGGTTTGGGGCGAAGAATTGCTGGCCACCATGCCCGAGCATCGTGGCAAGACCATGTATGACGTCCTGTTTGCAAATGGCAGCGTCGACAAGTTCCCGCTGTCGGAAACCGCCGAAGGCTTTGACAACGACGAATCCGAGCATTTCGGCTTTTACGTGCAGAAAGGTCTGTTCGAAGAGTACGCCAACTTCGGGCGCGGCCATGCGCATGATCTGGCACCATTCGAAACCTACCACCAGGCCCGCGGTCTGCGCTGGCCGGTCGTGGATGGCAAGGAAACGCTCTATCGTTTCCGCGAAGGCTATGACCCCTACGTGTCCGAGGGTGCCGGCGTGGAATTCTATGGCCACAAGGATGGCAAGGCCAAGATCATCTTCGCGCCCTATGAACCTGCCGCAGAAGAGCCGGATGCGGAATTCGATCTGTGGCTGTGCACCGGTCGCGTGCTGGAACACTGGCATTCAGGGTCGATGACACGCCGGGTGCCGGAACTGCACCGCGCCTATCCCGCTGCCGTGGTCTACATGCATCCGCAGGACGCAAAGGATCGGGGTTTGCGTCGGGGCCAGGAGATTGTTCTGTCGACCCGCCGCGGCGAGGTTACCAGCCGTGTCGAAACACGGGGTCGGAACAAGGTGCCGCGCGGTCTGGTCTTTATGCCGTGGTTCGATGAGCACCAGCTGACCAACAAGCTGACGCTGGACGCAACCTGCCCGCTGTCGAAAGAGACCGACTTCAAGAAGTGCGCCTGCAAGGTTGAGCGCGCGTAACCAGCAAGAATCATACGGGTCGTTCCCATGTCTCTTGTCGATAAACCCCTTTCGCCGCAGCGGCGCCGGTTCCTGCAGGACTCGGCGCGGGCGGCGGGCGGCTGCGTGGTCGCCGGATCGTTGCTGGCCTATCTGGCCCGCGACGCCCGCGCCCTGCCCGCCGATGCATTGCGCCCGCCCGGCGCATTGCCCGAGAAGGAGTTCCTGTCGGCCTGCATCCGTTGCGGTTTATGCGTGCGGGACTGCCCGTACGATACCCTGAAACTGGCCGAGCTCGGCTCGGATGCGGTGGCGACGGGAACACCGTTCTTCACCGCCCGGGATGTTCCCTGCGAAATGTGCGACGACATTCCGTGTGTCGCCGCATGTCCAACAGGGGCGCTGGACCCCGGGCTGGAGAATATCGACGATGCCGAGATGGGTGTAGCCGTTCTGGTCGATCAGGAAAACTGCCTGAACTTCCTCGGTCTGCGCTGCGACGTCTGCTATCGCGTCTGCCCTGTCATTGACGAGGCGATCACTTTGGAGACGGCGCACAATACCCGATCGGGTCATCATGCCTTGTTCATTCCAACCGTTCATGCCGAACGCTGTACCGGCTGCGGCATGTGCGAGAAAAGCTGTGTTCTGCCCGAGGCCGCGATCAAGGTTCTGCCGGCCCGGCTGGCGCGCGGCAGTTCGGCCGAGCATTACCGCAAGGGTTGGGAGGAAAAGGCCGCCAAAGGCGCGCCGGTGGTCGAGGGGATCATCGATCTGCCGGATCGTTTGCCCGGACCGGGAACCGACAATCTTGCCGCGCCCGGCGGTTTTGCCCCTGAATATGATCTGCCGGGGGTGGGGCAATGAGTACTCGCACGCACATGCCCGTCGGTCAGGAGGCCGTTGAAGGCAAAGGGTGGATCGGGGCGCATCGCTTTTTGCTGGTGCGCCGCGCAAGCCAGCTGTTCTTTCTGGTTCTGTTTCTGCTGGGCCCGTGGTTCGGCATCTGGATTGTCGAGGGCAATTTGGCAGGGTCACTGACGCTGGGTGTGCTGCCGTTGACCGATCCGTTCATCCTGTTGCAAAGCTTCGTTGCAGGTCATTGGCCCGAAATGACCGCGCTGATCGGTGGGCTGATCGTTCTGGTGGTCTATGCCCTGATTGGTGGCCGTGTCTATTGTTCCTGGGTCTGCCCCATAAACCCGGTGACAGACGCGGCCAACTGGGTGCACCGCAAACTGGACCTGCCGAAAGGCTGGCAACCCAAGCGCGGCACCCGGCTGTGGATTCTGGCAACCTTGCTGCTGGTCTCGGGCCTGAGTGGTGTGATCGCGTGGGAGCTGGTCAACCCGATCACCATGCTGCATCGCGGGCTGGTATTCGGCATGGGCTTTGTCTGGGCCATGATTGCGGCCATCTTCGTGTTTGACGTTTTCGTCTCACGCCATGGCTGGTGCGGCCATCTGTGCCCCGTGGGCGCGTTCTACGGGCTGATCGGGTCGAAAAGCCTGCTGCGTGTCAGTGCAGCCAATCGCACGGCCTGTGATGACTGTATGGATTGTTATGCGGTCTGTCCTGAAAATCAGGTGATCTCACCCGCGCTGAAAGGCAAGCCGGGAAGCTCGCCCCTGATCCTGTCACCCGACTGCACAAACTGCGGACGCTGCATCGATGTCTGCGCAGTCGATGTCTTCAACTTTACTCACCGGTTCGACGACCATGTCGTTCAACCTTCCGATCCAGTTGCCGCGCCTGAGCCGCGCGCTGCCAGACCTATCTAGGGAGTGCCAAGATGAAAAGATCAATCGTTACAGGCGGAATTGCCCTTCTACCCGTAGTTTTGCTGAGCGGATGGGCCTTTGCCCAGTCCGCTCAAGTCGAAACCCTGCGGGGCGCGGACGTAGACGAGCCGATCCCTTTGGATCAGATTCACAAAAATGTGGAAGGACGGATGCAACGTAATTATCG
Organism: Ruegeria sp. THAF33; assembly: GCF_009363615.1. NCBI lineage: Bacteria > Pseudomonadati > Pseudomonadota > Alphaproteobacteria > Rhodobacterales > Roseobacteraceae > Ruegeria > Ruegeria sp. THAF33. Next base: position 516,929 of record NZ_CP045385.1, read on the forward strand.
CCAGCAGCCACCGCTGATTCCGCATTCGATCGAGCAATATCAGATTGATGTGCGCACCAATCAGTGCCTGTCCTGCCATGACTGGTCCAAGGCAGGTGAGCGTAACGCACCGACCCTTTCAATGACACACTATCTGGATCGCGAAGGCCGCGAATTGGACCGCGTCGCCGGGACCCGTTATTTCTGCAACCAATGTCACGTTCCGCAGGCGGACGCGCCGCCGCTTGTTGAAAACGTGTTCCAGCCCTCGACCGGCAACTGATCCAACACAAGATTGAAAGGAGCACCGACATGGCAGACTCCCCCGAAAAACGCGGCTTTCTGGGTCGCCTTTGGAACGCGATCTGGACGCCGGCGGTAATGTTCAGTTCGGGCTTTCTGATCCTTGCCGGATTTCTGGCCGGTATCCTGTTCTGGGGCGGATTTCACTGGACCCTGGAACTGACCAACACCGAAGAGTTCTGCGTCTCGTGTCACACGATGGAAACGAACCTGGGTGAGTATCGCGAGACGATCCACTACAACAACCACTCCGGCGTGCGTGCGATCTGCTCAGACTGCCACGTTCCGGATGAGTGGAACCACAAGATCAAAGCCAAGATCATGGCCGTGAAGGACGTCTATCATGAACTGGTGGGCACCATCAGCACACCCGAGAAATACGAGGATCACCGCCTGGCGATGGCCTCGGCCGTCTGGAAGAAAATGAAGGCGTCTGACAGCCGCGAGTGCCGCAACTGTCACAACTTTGACTACATGGACTTCACCATTCAGGAAACCCGCGCTGCCTCGGAACACCAACGCGCCATCGACAATGGTATGACCTGTATCGATTGCCACCAGGGCATCGCCCACAGCCTTCCACCCAACTATTTGGAAACATACGAAAAGGTGACTGCTGCATTGGAAGATGAAGTTGTGCAGGAGCACGCTGCCGCGGGTGACGACATCCGCGATTTCCTGAACAACAGTTCGAATTGATGTGGGGGCAGAGATGTTAGAGTTACTTGGAACCATCGGTGGCAACGTCCTGAGCTTGCCCGGCATACTCGGTCTGGCGTTGGGCATGATGACCCGCAAGCTGTGGCTGGGCGCGGCATTGGGCGGCGCAGTCGGTGTATTCGAGACGTTGGTTTTCGCAGGCTTCCGGTTTGCGCATGTAGAGCCACTGGAACTGATCATCGCTATTGTGGTCGGCGTCTGTGCAGGCAGCCTCGGCACTGCCATTCGCATCAAGGGCGCAACAGCCTGAAACACGGCCGGTTTCACCGTTTCGGTGGAACCGGCTAGTTACGTCGGACCGAGCAGTGTCGTCACCAAGTCAATGACTGTTTTCATGTGATTTCACGCCCGCGATCACCAATTCCGCATCTCCGGGCAAGGATCGAAAGGCTGCGGGCAATTTGCGATCGGTGATGAGCACGTCTTTTTCGGTCAACCCGGGCAGGCGCAACGCCGGGCTGGTCTGGGCCTCGTTGAATTTTGTGGAATCAACCGCCATGAAGGTCTGGTCAGCAATATCAGACATCGCCCGGGCCATATCAGCTTCGCATTGATCATAGACCATGAAGCCCTTGCTGGGATGCACCAGTGACGCCGACAATATGGCCGTCCGAGCCGAGAACCCTGCAATGACGTCATAGGCGGCCCGGTCGAAAGCGGCGCCGTCGTGGTTGCGCAACTGCGTCCCCGCCATGAAGACCCTGTTGCCCTCTTCCATCGACAACGTGGCGGCGATGAAGGCCGAGTTTGTCACCACCGTGAGGTTTTTGCGCGTGCGAAGTGCCTGAGCAATGAAGCCCGAGGTCGAACCCGTGTCGATGGCTATGGCCGAACCGTCCGGTATCCGCGCCGCAACGGCGTCGGCTATCGCGACTTTGGCGGCTCGGTTCTGCGCCATGCGGGCCAGAAACGGAGGATCCAGCACATTTTGAGTGCTGACCAATGCACCATGCACCTTGGACAGGCTGCCCTTGGCGACCATCGGCTTCACGATTCGCCTTACGGTCTGGTCCGACACGTTGAGAATGCGCGCCAGCTCAATGACCGAAATTCGCCCATGCAGGTTTACCGTGCTGAGAATGTCTTGCTCGTATTTCGACATGAAGCGCCGTGATATTTGTTGATTTCATCAGGTTACTTGCAAGGTTGACGCTGTTCAAGCGACTTTTTTCAACACGTTTCAAACATTTTTGTTGCTTTTTGTTGCTTTGCGACTTTTGATGACGACATGTTATTTGAAATGGGTGGACGCATGACAACGCATTCGGTCAGACATCTCGTCATCGGCGGGGGCATCATAGGATGCTCCATTGCGTATCACCTCGCACGGTCCGGTGAGACGGATGTTGTTCTTCTGGAAAGGGCGTCCCTGACCGAGGGGGCCACCTGGCATGCGGCGGGGCTTGTCGGGCAGTTGCGCTCATCGCGCAACACGACGCGGATGCTGAAACGGTCCGTGGCGCTGTATGATCGTCTGGCCGAAGAAACCGGGATGAAATTCGACTGGAAGAAAGTCGGAAGCCTGCGCCTGGCGGCAAGCAAAGAGCGGCTTCTGGAAGCAAAGCGCCTGGCGACAATGGCCCGCAGCTTTGATCTGGAGATGGAAATAATCTCGGCCGCCGAAGCCAAGGCGCTTTTCCCCTATGTCGACGCGAAAGGGTTAGAGGGCGCGGCTTTTATCCCGTCGGACGGTCATGTCGATCCCGCAGGCTTGTGTCAGGCAATCGCATCCGGCGCCCGGATGCACGGTGCCCGGATCCGCCAATCCGTAGAGGTCACCGATTTTGAGATCCATAACGATCGCATCACCAAAGTGATGACATCGGAAGGGGATTATGAAGCGGACACCGTCGTTCTGGCCGCCGGAATGTGGAGCCGCGAACTGGCCGCGAAACTCGGGGTCGTTGTCCCAGCCTGCGCTGTCGAGCATCAATACATCGTAACTGAACCCCTGCCCGACCCCGATCTTGTAAAACGCTTGCCAACCCTGCGGGATCCCGAGCGGCTGGTGTATTACAAACCGGATGCAGGCGGGAGGCTTGTGATCGGCGGGTACGAGGACAACACGCTGCCATTCGGCGACAGGGGTATTCCGGGCGCGTTTGTCCGGCAGCTTTTGCCGGACAACCTGGAGCGGTTTGCCCCCCTTGCCGAACTGGCAGGTCAGGTTACGCCGGTCGTCAACACGGTTGGAATCCGGCAGGTGATCAACGGCCCCATCCCGTATTCCGCGGATGGCGATTTTGTCATGGGATGGGCGCCCGAGCTGCGAAACCTGATGCTGGCGACCGGATTTCTGTACGGCATCGCGGCAGGTGGTGGCGCAGGAGAGATGATCGCCGAGTGGATTGTCGAAGGCCGCCCGAGCCTTGATCTGTGGCCTCTGGACGTGCGCCGGTTCAGTCCGCATCACGCCACGCGCGCCTTCATGTATCCTCGCGCGGTCGAGCATTACGCGCATCACTACAAGATGCGATATCCGGGGCAGGAGGCGGAAACGGCCAGAAACCTGCGCCTGTCGCCCCTGCATGAGCGGCTGAAACAACATGGCGCGGTGTTCGGGTCAAAAAATGGCTGGGAGCGACCGCTCTGGTTCGCTCCGGCCGGTGTAGAGCCGGTGGATCAGTTGGATTTCCTGTCTCCGGGTTGGAAAACCTATGCCGAACAGGAACATAAGGCCGCGCGCGACGGGGTCGTTCTGATCGATCAAACCAGTTTCTCAAAGTTCGAACTGATCGGCCCCGGCGCACTGGAAGCCCTTCAAAACCTTGCCGTTTCAAATATGGACAAACCGGATGGCACGGTGATCTACACCCAATTGTGCAATGATCGCGGGGGCGTTGAAGCCGATATCACCGTCACCCGATTGGGGCGGGACCATTTTTACATCGTCACCGGGTCCGGATTCGGCGTGCATGACGCGGATTGGATCCGACGTCACCTGCCCCGCGATGGGCGCGCGCAGCTGATCGAAATGACGTCGGCACGCGCCGTCATCAACATTTGCGGCCCCAAGGCACGGGATGTGATGCAGGCCATCGCGGAAGAAGACGTCTCGAACCATGCGTTTCCCTTTGCAACGGCCCGAGAGATCACCTTGGGAACGGCAAAGGTTCGCGCGATCCGCATAGGTTACATCGGAGAGCTGGGATGGGAGTTACATATCCCGACCGAGTTCGCCCTGCATGTCTATGACTTGCTTTGGCAGGCCGGTCAGAGCCATGGCATCCGCGACATCGGCTACCGCACGATCGAGTCCTTGCGGCTGGAAAAAGGCTATCTTTACTGGAGCGCCGACATCACCCCCGACTATTCGCCAATCGAAGCGGGCCTTGGCGCGCGGGTCCATCTGAAATCCAAACAGGGCTTCATCGGGCGACCGGTGCTGGAGGCGCAGAAAGCGACCGGCCCCGAGCGGCAGCTCTGCACGTTCATCACCGATGAGCGGCTGCCGATCACCGGAGGGGAGACCATATTGCATTCCGGCAAAACAGTCTCGCTGGCGTGCAGTGGTGGCTATGGGTTTACCGTCGGCAAGACCATCCTCTACGGTTATCTGCCTGCGGGATTGGCTGGTGGATCAGAATTCGAAGTGGAGGTGTTCGGAGAGCGTCACCCTATCCAGCGTGTGGACGGGCCGCTTTACGACCCGGCAAACAGCCGTTTGAAAGCCTGAGGGAGAGAGCGATGCAGAATGAACCAACAAATGAGATTATTCAGGCCCTTCGCAACGTGGCGGGGTTCGAAACCCTTGCTGAGGCGGACATTCACACCCAGCGGCTGGGCGGGTTGACCAATCTGGTTTACCGCGTCGAAGGTGGGCCAAGGACGGTGATCGTGCGCATCCCCGGCGAGGGCACCGAAGCCTATATCGACCGCGTGGTTGAAATCCACAACGCGCAGGTGGCGGCAAAAGCCGGGGTCGGCCCCGAAGTTCTGTGGGCAGACGCGTCATCCGGCGTGATGATCAGTGATTGCGTTCCCGACATCGTCACGATGACACCTGAGATGTTTGCGACGCGCCCCGGGTCTGCCGCCCGAGCGGGAAAGGCGCTGAGGCAGCTTCACGATGCCCCCGAGCCGTTCAAGTTTCGATTCGAGCTGTTTTCGATGATCAACGACTACATGAAGGTACTTGCAGACAAAAACGCGACCCTGCCGGACGGATACGCGGACGTCGTGGCCGAGGCGGCCCCGATCCGAGAGGTGCTGCGGGACAAACCCGGAGCATTGGTCCCGAGCCATTGCGACCCTCTGTGCGAGAATTTTCTGGATGACGGCCAGCGCATGTGGCTCGTGGACTACGAGTATTCAGGCATGAACGATGCCCTTTGGGATCTGGGTGATCTGTCGGTCGAAGCCGGGCTGACCGACGAACAGGAGCTGGAAATGTTGACCGCCTATTTCGACGGCCCGCCGAGCGAGGCTCAGATCGGGCGCATGGTGATCTATAAAGCCATGTGCGACCTGCTGTGGACGCTGTGGGGATTGATCCAGCATGCGGATGAAAACCCCGCCGAAGATTTCTGGGCCTATGCCACGAACCGGTTCGAGCGGTGCAAGTCCCTGATGCTGGCCCCGTCCTTTGCGGCCCATGTAAAAGCCGTGGCCGAGGAATAGGGTTTCATCCACAGCCAGATCCGCCCTGGATACCGGATGATTCCTGACTTTTCTCAGATCTTTGAGCCGCTTTTCCTGATACCTGTATCCCAATGAAGAACGGGCGGGCAAAACACGGGATGCGCCTGGAGCTTAGATGTTTCCATTCGAAGCACGTTCGGGCGTCGGCTTCTTGCTGGTGCTCGGGTTGAGTCTGCCTTTCTGCCCGGTATCTCATGTCGGCCACGGCACTTTTGCACGTCTGTCAGCCTTGACGTGACGTCAGCGGCAGACCGGCATATTCGGTCGTTCTGTCGCCCTAAAGCCTTGCCAATTAAGTCAACTTGAGACTTGAACCTTATGATTTTTCAGGAAAAGCGCGTGACGTCGTGGTAATTTAGACGTATATCGACCAATCAATGTAACAAGTTAACAGTGCTGCCAGTTCCTGCTATGGATTCAGTATGAATTCCTCTCTAATTTTGGATTATACATATTCATTATGTATATGTATTAAGGGGAAAACAGGGGGACAGTTATGGAAGGAGTCGCAAGACAATGACGCGAGTCCTTGAGGCATCACCGCGCATTTCAAAAGTCCTTCATCTGGCAGATCTGAATGACTATGCCACTCTGTTTCAGAGAGAGGGCGTTGACGATGACATTCTGGACGAATTGACTGATCCGGAACTGCGTGATCTCGGGTTGACGGTTGGTGAAAGGAAGCGCTTTCGAAAGGCGCAGGCCAGGCTGAAATCGCAGGAAGCGTCGAAGCGGCCCGAAGTCCAGTCCAAGGCCGAGCGTCGGCAACTGACTTTGGTTTTCTGCGATCTTGTGGGGTCGACACGGCTGGCTCAGCGATATGATCCGGAAGACCTGATGCAGATCATGAACCTGTATCTGGATGCGGCGATAGGTACCTTGAAACAACACGGCTGCCATCTGGCCTATCGGCAGGGCGATGGCATCATGGTGTATTTCGGATACCCGAAGGCCATGGAAGATGATGCCGAACGGGCCGTACGAGCCGTATTGGAGACCATCGAGGCCGTTCAGAACCTTGAAAACGAGTTTGGAGAAAAGCTCGACCTGCGCGCAGGCATTGCGACCGGAATGGTTGTCGTGGGCGTTGTTTCTTCGAAAAGCCTGGGGTCCCAGGACTTTCTGGTGGGTGAAACGGCGAATCTTGCATCCCGCCTGCAGGGGCTGGCCGAACCGGGTGAAGTGATCATTTCTTCAGAGACCTGGAGGCTGACCCAGGGTGCCTTTGAATTCGAACCACGTGGCAGCCACGAGCTGAAAGGCTTTGACAATCAGCGCAAAGTGTATCGCGTGGTGTCGGAAATCATGTCCACCAGCCGGTTCGACGCGCGGGTGGGTCAATCTGCGGTCGATCTTGTCGCCCGGCATGATGATCTTTCCACCCTGACCCGGCTTTGGAACGAAGCGCAGGAAGGCTCGGGCCGGCTGGCGCTTGTCGGGGGGGCTGCGGGAATCGGCAAGTCGAGGCTGATCAAGTCACTGTCTGAAACAATCGGGGTCAAACCCTTTACATTGCAGTGCATCCCGCACCTGACCAGTCTTCCGCTGCACCCGATTGTCGGAGAATTGAGGCGCGTTTCGGGCGACAAATCAAATGAAAGTATCCGGGCGGCGATTTCGGACTTCGTGCAATCGGCCTCTCGGCTGAGTGACGCGGACTTGCCCGTTCTTCTGGATCTGGCGGGTATCGAGACCGGCGCCCCGTCAGAATCCGACCCGTTGAAGAAGGCGCGCAAATCCCTTGACGTGATGCTGCGCAGTCTGGGCAGCCTGTGTGACAGGCGCGGCACGTTGTTGTTGGTGGTCGAAGACGTTCATTGGGCCGATGCGACCACGTTGGATGTACTGGATGCTCTTGCATCCGCCTTGAGCAACTTTCCGGTACTGGTGGTTCTGTCCCACCGACCTGAATACGAACCTCCGGAACATTTGGAAAGCCGAGCCGCGCGCATTGATCTGTCTCCGCTTGGCACTACCGAGGCATCCGAACTGGTCCGGCGCGTGGCCGAGCCGTACAGCCTGCCTGTTATCCTGATCAGGCAGATCATCGAGAAGGCGGATGGCGTGCCGCTGTATATCGAAGAAATGACCAAGGCGGTTCTGGACCAGCTGCCCCAGGATGCCCCGATCAACGCCGAGGTTCTGGATGCGCTGAGCGTCCCGGCCACCCTTCAGGACTCGCTGATGTCGCGTCTTGACCGGATGGAACATGCCAAACCAGTCGCCCAGCTCGGATCGGTCATCGGGCGCAGTTTCACCGCTCAGATGATCCACGCGGTGGCGCATGAAGACATGGATGTGGAAAGCGCCCTCATGCAGCTTATGGCGGCTGGCGTCGTGCTGATCACCAGCGATTCAGGGTCGGCCACATACACGTTCAACCACGCGCTGGTTCAGGATACGGCCTATAATTCCTTGCTGCGGGAAGACCGGCAGAAGGTTCATCTGAAAATCGCCCAAGCACTGCTGGACGGTCACAATGCATTCGGAACCCCGGCCCCCGATACCGTCGCGCATCACTGCGATCTTGGCGGATTGAAGGATGAAGCCGTCGCCAATTGGGTCACGGCAGGTGAAGTGGCGTTGTCCCGACTGGCGAACCTGCCCGCGATCTCCGCTTTCCGGGCCGCCCTGCGCAACATCGGAACCATGAAGGCCAACGCGGATCGCGACGGTTTCGAGCTTCGGGTTCAGATGAACATTCTGCCCGCCTATATGGCGATCTACGGGTGGTCGTCCGATCAGGTCGGCGAAACTGCCGCCCGGGCGATGGAACTGGCCCAGTCTTTGGGCGACGGCGAGACGCTTTTTGCCGCAACCTTCTGCCGTTGGACCCATTTCTTTGTTGCCGGTCAGATGAACCGAGCGATGGAAATGGGACAGGCGCTGGACATGATGGCCGGCATGTCCGAAGACCCCGTCGCCAATGTGCTGGCGGCACGGGCGCTGAGCTTTACTCATTACTTCCGCGGGGAATTTGCGGAATGCGAACAACAGCTGGAGCGCGCATTCGCCCTGATCACACCCGAGCTGGATATGGCCATGATGCCCATGACCCAGTCTTCCACGGCCGCGTCATTGCTGGCCATTCAGGGATGCCTGCTGTGGCAGCAAGGAAAGTTCGAAAAAGCCGAGGCCGCGCGTCTGGAATCCATCGAGGTCAGCAGGGCGCTGAACCACGCACCCAACCTTGTCTACGTGATGGGCGCTTGCAGCATGTTCCTGCCCTATGCGGGGGAATGGGACCGGCTTGATGTAACGATGAAAGAAGCCAGAAAAGTCGCGGATGAGGAAGGGTTTCTTTACCTTCACGCGATGCAGGACATCTATATGGGCCTCGCGCAGGCCGGAAAGGGCGACATCGCAGGTGTTCCGGAACGCATCGAGACATGCATGAACCTGATTTCCAAATCTGGTGGAAACTTTACTTTTCCTCAGAATCAGATTGTTCTGTCTGAGTTGATGATTGATCACGGAGATGTTGACCAGGCTTTGGACCGGCTCGAAACCGTTTGCATTCCCGGCTGGGAGCGCGGCGAGACGTTGAACAAACCTGAATATCACCGTGTGCGGGCAAAGGCTTTTGCCGCAAAGGGGGACCTGGACGCTGCAATCAGCGAGGCGGAAAAAGCGCTTTCGCTTGCGCGGGATTGCCGTGGAGTTGTTCAGGAGCAGCGGGCCCGCGATCTGCTGGGCAGATTGAAAGAAGAAAAATGAACAAGATTGACTGCCCCGCCAAATTGGGCAGCAGCACCGAGAGGGATTTGCAATGACCGATGCATTGGGTTGGAATGAAGATCAGTGGAGCGCCGTGAGAAAGGCCGTCCATGATGAGGCGCTTCGCGCCCGGGTGGCCGCCAGTTTCCTGCCCCTGTACGGACCGCTGCCCGCTGACACGCAATCCGTCCCGCTGAACAAGCTGGATCTGGTTGACAACTCATCCGGTGCATCCAAGCAACGTCTTGACGTGAACGATTATGATACGCTGCGCCTTACCACCGTATCGGTGAACGTGTACCTGAAAGGTGCACAGGTGGCTGATCCGGAACTGACGGCGGCTCAGATCATGTTCCGCCGAGCGGCCGCCGTTGTGGCACGGGTAGAGGACGACATCATTTTCAATGGTCAACCCGGCACCGGACAGGCCCCCAAACACGCAGGCGGCGCGCCCGACTCATTGCCGCAGATCTATACGATCAGCGGCGGTGGCAAATATCCGGGATTGCTTGAAGCGGGCGAAGACAAACCCAAATCTGCGTCCAAAAAGAACTATAGCGGAACCGATGTTTTCGAGGCCGTCGTCGAGGGCATCAGCGCGCTGGAAACGCATGGCTATCTGGGCCCCTATGCCTGTGTGATGGGCAACGGTCTGTTCCGGGCGGTCACGACCCCGCTGCCGAATTCGATGGTGCTGCCACGTGACAGCATTCTCCCGTTCCTGGACGGGCCGTTGCTGCGTTCCAGTACCCTGCCCCCGGACAAGGCAGTGCTTGTGTCCCTGCTGGGTGCACCGATTGAAATCGTCGTGCCCTCGGATATCGCCGTGAAGTATCTGCAAACCTCTGCCGAGGGCGAGCACGTCTTCCGCGTGCAGCAGAAGTTCCATCTCAGGATCAAGGAAGCTAAGGCCGTCCGCACCATAACCTGTTGACCGGAGATCGGGTCGTGCGCGAGTTTTCAGATCGGGGCGTGACGCTGCGTTGGTCCGAGGTGATCAACGCAGACGGTCTCAGTCGAGTGTTGGTGGAAGCCGGTCCATCCGTGTCGTCGCATGACACGCTACGTCTGATCTGTTCGGAAGATGGCGGCCCCGAGCGTGCCATTCGCGGGTGGCCCTTGTTGCGGGACCCACAAACCGGGTTTCAACAATTCGCAGCCGTTCTGCCGTCAGTCAAACAGGAAAAAACCTTGTCCTGGCGCCCGGTGCTGACGTCGGGAGGGCGCGAGTTTGACCCCGGGCCCGAAAAAGCAGTTCAACCTGCCGCACCGGAGCCGGCAAAAACCGCAGTGGCGCCGCCGGTACTGGAACATGTCGCCAAATTTGTAGTGCCGTTCGAAAGCAGCTTTCACCCCTCGGGCGAGACACCGGACGGGATTTGGCTGCATTTCGCCATCAAAGAAGGGGGCACCGTCGAAGGCCCGCATCTGAAAGGGGTGATCGAACCGATCGGAGGAGACTGGATGCGCGTGCGGCCCGATGGTGTGGGGCTGCTTCATGCAAAGGCACTTATAAGACCGTCCATCGGACAAGCTCCGATCCTGTTCGAAGATACGGGTGTGTGTGACTTCGGCCCGGACGGATATGCGGCATTGTCCAAAGGCAATCTGCCCGCTTCGGCTCCGGTACGGCTTGCACCGCGTTACCTGACCTCGAATCCGCATTACAGGTGGATGAATCGGGTGCAGGGCTTTGGCATTGGCGAAGCCAGCCTGTCAGACATAACACTGCGCTTTGACGTCTATTCCGCGAAAGGAATTTCCGATGCCTGACAAGGTTGTCATTCTTGGGGGAGGCGTGGCTGGCATGAGCGCCGCGCACGAACTGATTGAACGCGGGTTCGAGGTAGAAGTCCACGAACGCCAGCTGATCCCCGGCGGCAAGGCCCGCAGCATTCCCGTGATGAAGGGTGAAGGGGATCATGGCTCGAAAGCGAAACACATCAAGGCGCTGGAAAAATGGGCCGAGATGGATGGGGCCAATTATCCGCCCGGCGTGAAACGCCCCTGGCTGCCCGGTGAACATGGGTTCAGGTTCTTTCCGAACTTTTATCGGCATATCACCGACACGATGGCCCGAACGCCGTATTACGACAAGGGCACATGCTTTGAAAATCTTGTCCCGACCACGCAAGTTCTGGTCAGCCAGTTTGACAAGCCCGGCATCATTGTCCCGGAACGGTTCCCCCGCACGCTCAAGGATGTTGCGGATGCCTTCAAGACCATTGCCTTCGCGCTTTCGCCGAGGGACCAGATCGCGTATGAGGATGTCGAACATTTTGTCGCCTGCATGTGGCGGATCGCGACGTCCTGCAAGGAACGCCGGTTTGACGAATATGAACGGATCGGTTGGTGGGATTTCATCGGCGCGCAGGACCGTTCGGAAGCCTATCAGAAGTTCCTTGCCATCGGCCTGACCCGTTCGTTGGTGGCCGCCAAGGCCACGACGGCAAGCACGAAGACAGTGGGGGACATTGCGGTTCAGCTTCAGCTGGGTATCGCCACGCCCGAACCCCACTGCAACAGGCTGCTGAACGGGCCCACCAATCTTGTCTGGATTCAACCGTGGCTGGATTATCTGACAAGCAAGGGGGTCGTGTACAATTTTGACTCCAAAGTCACCGGAATCGAGTGCCGGAACGGCAAGATCGTCGGCGCAACAGTCGAACAGGATGGCGAAGAAAAGCAGGTCACGGGGGATTGGTTCATCAGCGCCATGCCGATTGAACGCATGGCACCGCTTGTGACCCCGGAAATGATGGCGGTTGACCCCGCACTTGCCAAATTGCCTTTGCTGGCCGATGACGTGCAATGGATGAACGGCATTCAGTTCTATCTGACCAAGGATGTCGCGCTGACCCATGGCCACGTCATTTTCATCGACAGCCCATGGGCTTTGACGGCTGTGTCGCAAAAACAGTTCTGGCCGGGGATCAACTTCGAAAACTGGGCCGAAGGAAAGACCAAAGGCCTGCTGTCAATCGATATCTCCGAATGGGACAAGCCGGGGCTGAACGGAAAAACCGCGCGCGATTGCAGCCGGGAAGAGATCGCAAAAGAGGTTTGGGAACAGCTCAAGCGCAGCATCAACGTGGATGGCCAAACCATTCTGCGGGACGAGGATATGCATTACTGGTTCCTCGATCCTGATATCGTTCAAGACCCGAACGACCCCAAGCGTCAAAGCAATGTCGAACCCTTGTTGGTCAACCGTATCAACAGCTGGCGCTTGCGCCCGGATGCGGCCACGCTCATCCCGAATTTCTTCCTGGCATCGGATTACGTCCGCACTTTTACCGACCTTGCCACGATGGAAGGGGCGAACGAGGCCGCGCGTCGGGCCGTCAACGCCATTCTTCAACGCAGTGGATCGGATGCCGAGCCCTGCCAGATCTGGGACCTGCATGAACCCGACATCCTGAAACCGCTGCGCGCCTATGATTACGCCCGCTATCAGGCTGGCCTTCCGTGGGACAATCGGTTCGCGGTTGCGGTCGAAGCCGCGCTGAAAATGGGTCAGGACACGGCAGGAGTTGATCGTGGCGGTGATGGCCCTCTTGCCGCCATAGGGAAACCGGCGGCGGAATACTCAAAACCCGGCGGCATCACCGAGGAGCCAGCCATTGCTGAAGCGCTTCGAATGATCTGCCCCCCGAAAGAGCTGTTCGACCTCATCGCGAATTACGAGCCAACCGCGGATCTGCCGATCCCGGGGGATGAGCTGGCGGAAGATGTCGCGTATGATCTGGGTCGGGACAGTGGTCAATCAGGTGCCTTGTCCAGGGCGTTGCCAATTTCTGACGAACCGCTTTCTGCGTTTGGCGGCGGTCCGGAACGATCCGGCGCGCGGGAAGACAAAAGTCGCGTGATCATCACCCAGAAGGGCTGAGCCTGTGAAATCCGGAACCGCGCATTTGGATCCTGCGGCGAAACAGGATTTTCTAAAAACCCTGACCTTCTACGGGGATCAGGCGCGCGAAACGCTTTTGGGCCTGTTGCCGACGGGTGAGCCTCAGGCCTATCTGTATGGTCCGATGCGCGATTACATCGAAACCTCGGGCAAGGGCCTGAGGCCCGCCCTGCTGTTGGCGACATGCGAAGCCTTCGGCGGAAACAGCGAGAATGCAAGGGTCTCGGCCGCGGTTCTAGAGCTGCTGCACAACGCTTTTCTGATCCACGACGACATCGAAGATCAAAGCGATTTCCGGCGCGGGCGCGAATGTATGCACAAGCGGCTTGGGGTACCCCTGGCGATCAATACCGGCGACGGGATGCAATCGCTTGCCCTGCGTCTGCTGCGTCAGAACCTGGGTCCGTTGGGCCCGGAAACCGGTATGCGCGTGGTGGATGAGTTCGACCATCTGTTGCAGCAATCCATCGAAGGTCAGGCGCTGGAGCTTGGCTGGATCCGCGACAACCGTTTGAACGTCGATGCATCAGATTATCTGAGGATGTGTCTGAAAAAGACCTGCTGGTACAGTTTCATTCACCCGATGCGCATCGGGGCCCTGATTGCGCGGCCACATGATGTCGCGTCCGGCGCGCTGAATCTGGATGATTTCAACGCCTTCGGCTTTTTCCTAGGTGCAGCGTTTCAGATTCAGGACGACGTCTTGAATCTCGTCGGCTCACAGGACAGTTACGGCAAGGAAATCGGCGGCGACATCTATGAAGGCAAACGCACGCTGATGCTGGGCCAGCTTGGCCTGAAGGCGGAAGAGCCTGAACAGGCACGGTTGGCCGAGATGTTGTCAAACCCGCGCGATGCCCGGTCAACGCAAGATGTCGCCTGGGTGCTGGAGCGCATGAGCCATTACGGCAGCATCCGCTATGCGCAGGACGCGGCAAATGATCTGCTGGCCGCGGCCCGGAATGAGTTCGCGCGGGTGTTCGCGGGCACAGAAGACGGGCCGCGCGCGTTTCTGGGACAGTTCATGGACTATCTGGTGACCCGTCAGGTCTGAGCGCCCGCCACCTCGAAAATCACCACAACCGAGGTCTGGTCCGTTCCGGTACAGGCGATCCGACCGTGATATTCACCGGGTTCGGAGAGGTCGGGTATAGTCACCGCAACAGCAACATCCGTTGCTTCCCCCGGTTCAAGCTGGATTTGTGGCGGGATCACACTGATGCGGTTGGCCGGCAGAATGTCGCCGTTCGGATTGGTCAGATCGCCCGGTTCGAACTGCATCTGAACAGGGGCCGCGCCTTCCGGTGCTTCAAAGGACAGCAGAATGGTGGCGGTGCTGCCGGGATGGCAGGATTTGCGACACCTGAACGGACCGTCCAGATGTTGCCGCGGGCCCCGCTCTGTTTCGAGCACGCGGCGCGCAATATCGGAAATCGGTTGATCGTCGAGCTGCGGCGCAATCGGGCTGACCGCCCGAGATGCACTAACATATGGTTTTCGTTCGAAATACGGCATGCCTAACTGTGCACGTGCCGTGCGGATCAGTAAATGGTAAATTCACGCTCTGCGATCACGGGAAACGTCTGCCTATTTCCCTTTCCAGACCGGGTCTCTTTTCTCGGCAAAGGCGCGCGCGCCTTCCAGCTGATCTTCGCTGGCATAGAGAACGTCCACGGTTCTGAGCTGACGCTTGGTGATGCGGTTCATGGCATCCTGAAACTTGGCATCTTCGGCATCGCGTACGATTTCCTTGATCGCGGCATAAACCAGGGGCGGTCCCGAGGCCAACAACCGGGCCAGTTCCCAGGCGCGGTCCATCAGTTGATCCGAGGTGACGATCTCGTTCACCAACCCCCAGCGATTGGCTTCCTCGGCGTCGAACCAACGGCCCGTAAGCAGCAACTCCATCGCGATGTGGTAAGGGATGCGCTTGGGCAGTTTGACGCTGGCCGCATCCGCGACAGTCCCCGAGCGGATTTCCGGCAGGGCGAACGTGGCGTGATCGGCGGCAAGGATCATGTCGGCTGACAGGGCCAACTCCAGCCCGCCGCCACAGGCGATGCCGTTGATGGCCGCGATCACGGGCTTGTTCAGGTCGCGCAGCTCTTGCAAGCCGCCGAACCCTCCGACGCCATAATCCCCGTCTACCGCATCCCCGTCGGCCGCTGCTTTCAGGTCCCAGCCCGGGCAAAAGAACTTCTCTCCGCCGCCCGTCAGAATGGCCACGCGCAGCTCTGGATCGTCACGAAACGCGGCGAACACCTCACCCATCCTGCGGCTGGTGACAAGATCGATGGCGTTGGCCTTGGGCCGGTCCAGCGTCACCTCAAGGATCGCTCCGTCGCGGCGGGTTTTGATCGGGTCCATATCTCAGGCCTTTCTTATCAGAGCATCCACGGCAACGGCCTTGTCCGGCGTGCACAGGAGCGGGTTAATCTCGACCTCGCCAAGCGTGTCGGCATTTTGCATGACATAGGCCTGAACGGCCTCGACTGCGGCGATGATTGCATCCATATCAGCCGCCCGTTGGCCGCGAAAGCCTGCCAAAAGCGGGGCAATTTTCAATTTGCCAAGCGCGGCACGGATGTCCTCGGGCGTGCTTGGCACCAGCACTGACGCCGTGTCGCGCAGGATTTCGGTCAGCACGCCCCCCGCCCCCAATGTCAGGACAAACCCATGCGCCGGGTCACGGACGACACCGACCAGCAATTCAGCAACGGTTCCGGTGATCATCTCTTCGATCAGGATGCTATCTGTGCCAATTTCGGCTGCGACATCGGCTACATCCTCGGCCTTGATGCCCAGCCGAACTGCGCCGAGTTCGGATTTATGCGCAAGCCCAACACCTTTCACGGCAAAGGGGGCTTCCATGTCCTGCGCGGCCGAATGGGCCTCTGCCGGGCCGCAAACCGTGTGGCTTTTCGGAACTTGCAGGCCGCATTCGGCCAGCGCCCGTTTCGATTCGCCTTCGGTCAGGGTTTGGGTCGCCTCAGCCGTTCCAGGCAACCAGACAGGATGCGCGGACGGGGGCGAAATCTGACCCGCGGCGCGCGTGGCCGCCAGTGCTTCGCGCAATCCCATGAATGGAACGACACCACCGGCCATCAGCTCTTGCGCGACGTCTTCAGGCAGAAGTTCAGGCAGCGTCGCAACAATCGCAAACCGGGCGCCGGTTTCAGCACGCACTTTCAACGCAGCTCGGGTCGCGCAACTCCAGTCGGTCGGATCCGTCGTCGGATAGTCGACGATCGAGAACGTCAGGTCGATGTCGTCACCCGTCATGCCTGACCAGGCCTGTGCCATCGCCTCTTCGTCGCGCCAGATATACGTGTGATAATCCAGCGGGTTGTTCAACGCGACCATAGGGCCAAGCGCGTCACGCAAGCGCGCCCTTTTGTCATCGCTCAACTGCGGAAAACTCAGGCCCGTACCAACCGCCATATCCGCGATCAGGCTCGCCTCACCCCCTGAACAACTGATCGAAGCGATGCGGCCACCCGGCAGCGGCCCATAGCAATGCAACAGTTTCAGCGTCTCAAGAAAATCGGGCAACGCGGACAGACGCGGAATGCCCAGCCGGTCCAGAAGGGCCTGCGCGCCCGCATCGCTGCCCGCAAGCGACGCAGTGTGCGAGACCGTCGCGGCCTGTGCCTGCTCCGACGCACCCACTTTCAGGGCGACCAGCGGGATGCCCTTTGAATAGGCCTTGGCGGCCAGCGCTTCCCATTCCCGGATGTCCTTGAACCCTTCGATATGCAGACCCACGGCGGTGACGCGCGGATCATCGATCAAGGCCGAGGCGATTTCGGCCTGGCTGGTCTGGGCCATGTTTCCGCAGGCCATCATGTAGGCAATAGGCAACCCACGTTTCTGCATGGTCAGGTTGATCGAGATGTTCGAGCTTTGCGTCAGGATCGCCACGCCCTTGTCCACAGGGGTGGCCCCGTGCTGGTCCGGCCACAACAGCGCCCCATCCAGCGCGTTGATGAAGCCATAGCAGTTCGGGCCAAGAATGGGCGTGTCACCGGCTGCGGCAATCAGTTGATCCTGCAAGTCCCCGCCGGTTTCATCTTCGGCAACGGCCTCGGAAAAGCCCGATGCAAAGCACACCGCCCCACCTGCGCCCATACTGGACAGGACACGAACGGCCTCGATGGTGGCGTGGCGGTTGATACCGATGAAAACCGCATCCGGGGCTGCGGGCAGGTCCTCGATGTGGCCGAAAACCCTGTGACCCGCAATTTCCGACGCTTTGGGATGCACCGGCCAGATTTGACCGGCATAGCCCATGCGTTCGGATTGCAGAACAACCTGCTGACACCACGCGCCGCCGCCGATGACGGCGATGGTTTTCGGGCGCAGCAGCCGGGTCAGGTTTTTGTTCATGGTCAGGCGCCCAAGGGACGTAGAAGATCGCGGCTGATGATGTGGCGCTGAATTTCGCTGGTGCCGTCCCAGATGCGCTCGACCCGGGCATCACGCCAGAACCGTTCGATCGGGAAATCGTCCATCAAACCCATACCCCCGAAGATCTGAAGTGTGGTATCCGTCACCCGCGCCAGCGTTTCCGAGGCATAGAGCTTGGCCGAGGCAATCTCGCGGTTCGATGGCAGGTTTTGATCCAGACGCCACGCGGCCGCGAGTGTCAGCCAATCGGCGGCGTCGATCTCGGTGATCATGTCGGCGATCTGGAAACCGACGCCCTGAAACTTGCCGATGGGCTGGCCGAACTGTTTGCGCTCGGCCGCATAGTTCAGCGCATAGTCAAAGCAGCGCCGCGCGCGACCGACCGAGAACGCCGCAACCGTCAGGCGGGTTGCGTAAAGCCATTCGTTCATCACGGCAAAACCGCCATCAACCTCGCCCAGGACCTGTGCGTCAGGCAGACGGCAGTTGTCGAAATACAGGATATAGTTCTTGTAGCCCTTGTGGCTGACCGAGTTGTAGCCCTCGCGCACTTCAAAGCCCGGAGTACCGCGATCCACCAGAAAAGTGGTGATGCGTTTCTTCGGGCCCTTGGGGGTTTCGTCCACGCCGGTCGCGATGAAGACGATGAAGAAATCCGCATGTTCCGCGCCCGAGATGAAATGTTTCGATCCGTTGACAACCCAGTCGCCGCCATCGCGCACCGCCTGGCATTTCATACCACGCACATCCGAACCCGCATCCGGTTCGGTCATCGCCAGAGCGTCCATCTTGTCGCCACGTACGGCAGGCAGAAGATACCGTTCGCGCTGCTCGTCGTTGCAGGCCATCAGGATGTTCTGCGGGCGCCCAAAGAAATGCGTCAGCGCCATTGACCCGCGGCCAAGCTCGCGCTCGACCAAGGTGAAATCCAGATGAGACAGACCTGCACCGCCGACTTCCTCGGGGAAGTTGCAGGCATAAAAGCCCAGATCGATACATTTCTGCTTGATCTGCTCACCCAGCTCAGGAGGCACGGTTCCCGAGCGCTCGACCGCGTCTTCATGCGGGTAGATTTCGTTTTCAACAAAGCTGCGGACCGTCGAGACGATCATGTCCTGTTCTTCTGTCAGACCAAACTGCATGGCGCGTGTTCCCTGGATCAGTGGTTGACCAACCAAACGCCATCGCCCATGGTCTCGGCATGCAGAGTTGATATCAAATCATGCCAATTTCGAAAATTTTGACGCGACACTACAACATCCTGCTCTTCAACGGGTTTTCGAACCATTGCCTTGCAAATATGGTCGAACCGCTCAGGGCTGCGAACAACCTGTCGAGGCAGATTTTGTATTCATGGCGTTTCTGTTCCATTGACGGAGACCCCGTGCAAAGTTCCAGCGGCCTTGTCGTTACACCGAATGGTCCAATCTCTGACCAGCAAGGCGACGTTCTGGTGGTCATGCCGTCTTATGGATATCGCAAGCTGGACACGCGATCGACCACACGCATCGTGCTGGCTGCGGCCCGAAAACACCGGCAAGTGGCAGGGTTGGATACCGGCAGCTGGCTGCTGGCCCGGGCCGGTTTGCTGGATGAGCACCGGGCAACCATTCACTGGGACGAACTTTCCCGGTTCGAAGAAAGCTTTCCGGCCGTGGATGCGGTGCAGGAACGTTTTGTCATCGATGGCAACAGGCTGACCTGTTCCGGGGCGATGGCCGCGTTCGATCTGGCCTCGGCCATTATCCGCAGGGATCACGGCCCTCTTCTGTCCATGGAAGTCGGGCATCTTCTGATGAGCCGAAATGGGCAGGATCATTACCCTTTGCCTCTCAAGTCCGAAGACACTTTGGTCAATCGCGCTCTGGCTGTCATGCAGGCGAACATTGAAACACCGCTTTCGATCAGGGAACTGGCCCGCAAGATCGGGTGTTCGCAAAAGCGGATCGAAATGCGCGTTCAGGCGGAGCTCAAGACCACGCCGCAGGCGCTTTACCGCCGAATGAGACTGAACCTTGCACGCAATCTGGCAGAAGATACCGAGCAGTCCATCGCCGAAATCGCCGGTCGATGCGGATATGAAAACGCCAGCGCCATGACGCGGGCATTCAAGGCAGAATTCGGCCAGACACCCACTGCGTTTCGCCACCGTAGCCTGCCAGACGGCTGAAAGGGGTACGCATGGCGATGCCCGCTTTCCTGGAAAACCAAAGAACCCTGGGTGCTATTCCAGCGAAACCCACAGCACCTTGGCGTCTTCTTCGCTGGTCGAAATACACCCATGCCCCATTCCGCTATCATAATAAAGCGAGTCACCGGCCTTCATTGGCAAAGGGCGGTAATGTTCAGAAACGAAGATGAGTTCACCGCTGAGCACATACATGAATTCTTCTCCGGAATGTCGGATCCACGTCTCGAACTCCGACAGGTCCCGCGCCTTGATTGTCGCGATATAGGGCAGCATTCGCTTGCTGGTCAGTTCGGGGCAAAGCAGTTCATGCAGGTAAGTGGGCGTATCCTTGAATTCTCCCTCGCCCTTCGGAGTGAAATCACGGCGGCCTGAAATGCCGGATTGACCCGACTGAAGAAACAACTGCGGGGTGCTCATATCCAGGGCCTGTGTCAGACGCCGTACAATGTCAAAGCTTGGCTTCGTCTGGTTGTTTTCGATCTTGGACAGCGTCGAGCGCCCGATACCCGCA
Source organism: Ruegeria sp. THAF33 (assembly GCF_009363615.1). Taxonomy (NCBI): domain Bacteria; kingdom Pseudomonadati; phylum Pseudomonadota; class Alphaproteobacteria; order Rhodobacterales; family Roseobacteraceae; genus Ruegeria; species Ruegeria sp. THAF33. The sequence goes on from NZ_CP045385.1 coordinate 537,308, forward strand.
GCGCGGCCGGCTTCTTCCAGAGTCCACCCTTTCGCGCGCCGCGCATCGCGGATGGAGCGGCCCAGAGCCTCTCCTTCATCCTGAAATTCCTGTCCGGAAACATCATTTCGGCTTTCGTCGCCCATTGAATTCCCCCTGTTTTATCAAAGGTTACATGCCTCCCAATATATACGCAACTTCTTGAATAAGAGATTTTTGTTGCCTAAGGCGCATTATTTCCCTTATAGGAAACAAAGTTTCGCACTGAGGATTCGGGGCAAAAGGAGGAGACTATGTTCAAAACGTCGCTGATTGAGGCAGATCCCGTCATTGCTGCGTCCATCTCACGCGAGCGTGAACGCCAGGCGGAACAGATCGAGTTGATCGCCTCGGAGAACATTGTCTCGAAGGCCGTGATCGAAGCGCAGGGTTCGGTCTTGACCAACAAATATGCCGAAGGCTATCCGGGCCGCCGCTATTATGGCGGCTGCGAATATGTCGATGAGGTCGAAGTCGAGGCGATCGAACGCCTCAAGAAGCTGTTTGGCTGTGAATATGCCAACGTTCAGCCCCATTCCGGCGCACAGGCCAACGGGGCCGTCAAGCTGGCGTTGCTGAACCCGGGCGATACCATTCTTGGCATGTCGCTGGACGCAGGTGGCCATCTGACCCACGGTGCGAAACCGGCGCAGTCCGGCAAATGGTTCCGGCCCGTGCAGTACGGCCTGACCGATGCAGGGCTGATCGATTATGATCAGGTCGCCGAATTGGCGCGGGCGGAAAAGCCCAGGCTGATCATCGCAGGTGCGTCTGCCTACTCACAAAAGATCGACTTTGCCAGATTCCGTGAAATCGCGGAAGAGGTTGGCGCATGGCTGCTGGCCGATATGGCTCATATTGCCGGATTGGTGGCGACCGGCCTGCACCCCTCGCCTGTAGGACACGCACATGTCGTGACCTCGACCACGCACAAGACGCTGCGCGGCCCTCGTGGCGGCATCATCCTGACCAATGACGAGGCGCTGGCGAAAAAGATCAACTCGGCCGTATTCCCAGGCCTGCAGGGTGGCCCGCTGATGCACGTCATCGCAGGCAAGGCGGTGGCCTTTGGCGAGGCACTGAAACCCGAATTCAAGGAATACATGCAGTGCGTCGTTGACAGCGCATCGACCTTGGCCAGCGTCATGATGGCGCGCGGATGTGACATCGTTTCCGGCGGCACCCAGAACCACCTGATGCTGGTCGATCTGCGCCCGATCGGCGTAACCGGCAAGGACGCCGAGGCGGCGCTCGAACGGGCCGGCTTTACCTGCAACAAGAACAGCGTTCCCGGAGATCCGGAAAAACCCACCATCACCAGCGGCATCCGTCTGGGCACCGCCGCCGGGTGCAGCCGTGGCTTTGGCCCGGAAGAGTTCAGGCAGATCGGCCATCTGATCGGTGATGTTCTGGAGGCGCTCGCGAAGTCTCCTGACGGTGACGAAACCGTCGAAAAGGAAACCCGCAAACAGGTTCGCGCTCTTTGCGCAAGCTACCCGATCTACTGAGAGTGCGCGAAATGAATACCTATGACCTCATCGTTATCGGGGGCGGACCGGGCGGCTATGTTGCCGCGATCCGCGCGGCTCAGCTGGGGCTGAATGTGGCCTGTGTCGAAGGGCGCGGCGCACTGGGCGGCACCTGTCTGAACGTGGGGTGCATCCCCTCCAAAGCGTTGCTGACCTCCTCGGCCAAATATGCCGAGCTTGCACATCTCTCCTCCCATGGCATTGCGGTCGAGGGGGCCAGCATCGACGTCAGTGCGATGATGGGGCGCAAGGACAAGATCGTCGGTGATCTGACCAAGGGCATCGCGTTCCTGTTCAAGAAGAACGGCGTCGATCTGATCGAAGGCTGGGCCAACATCCCGGCCACTGGTCAGGTCAAGGTCGGCGACAGCGTATACGAAGCAAAGAACATCCTGATCGCGACCGGATCCGAGCCGACCTCACTGCCGGGGATCGAGATTGATGAGCAGGATGTGCTCAGTTCGACCGGCGCAATCGCGTTGCAGAGCGTGCCGGACCATCTGGTGGTGATCGGTGCCGGTGTCATCGGTCTGGAACTTGGGCAGGTCTGGGCGCGTCTGGGTGCCAAGGTCACCGTGGTCGAATATCTGGATCGCGTATTGCCCGGCATCGACGGCGAGATCGCCAAGCTGGCGCAGCGGGCGCTGTCCAAACGCGGCTTGAAGTTCCAACTGGGTCGCGCCCTCAAATCGGTTGAGAAATCCGCGGCTAGTCTGACCCTGACCGTAGACCGCGTCGGCAAGGACAAGCAAGAAGTGGTCGAAGCCGACAAGGTTCTGATTGCTGTGGGCCGCCGCCCGGTGACGCGCGGGCTTGGGCTGGAAGAGCTGGGCGTGGCCGTAAACCCGCGTGGCTTCATCGAAGTCGACAGCTCGTTCCAGACGTCGGTGCCCGGGATCTATGCCATTGGTGACTGTGTTCCCGGCCCGATGCTGGCACACAAGGCCGAAGAGGACGGCGTTGCCTGTGTCGAGATGCTGGCCGGCGAAGCCGGTCATGTCGATTACAACACCGTGCCGGGTGTGGTCTACACCGATCCCGAAGTGGCCTCGGTTGGTCAGACCGAAGAGGCCCTGAAAGACGCGGGCGTCGAATATGTTGTCGGCAAGTTTGCCTTCATGGCCAATTCGCGGGCGCGTTCGACGGGTGAAACAGATGGCGCGGTCAAGGTTCTGGCCGGTTCTGATGGCAAGATCCTCGGAGCCCATATCTGCGGTGCCCATGGCGGCGATCTGATCGCCGAGCTGGTACTGGCCATGACCAAAAGCGCGACCGTCGCCGAGGTTGCAGCAACCTGTCATGCGCACCCGGCGATGGGCGAGGCGGTCAAGGAAGCCTGCCTCGATGCCATGGGCCGCGCAATCCACGCGTAAGTGAGGACAGCCAGATGACCATCCAGCTTCGACCACGTCACCCGGAAAAGGCCAAGAAGGCCGACAGTGTCATCCCGCGCAAACCGAAATGGATTCGCAAGAAGAAGATCGAAAACGCCGCGTATTACGAAACCCGGCGTCTGATGCGGGATCACGATCTGGCAACGGTCTGCGAAGAAGCGGCCTGCCCCAATATCGGCGAATGTTGGTCCAAGCGGCACGCAACCATGATGATCATGGGCGAGATCTGCACGCGGGGCTGTTCGTTCTGCAATGTGGCCACCGGCCGTCCCGATGCGCTGGACGCGTTCGAACCCGGCCGGGTTGCGGCGGCGGTCAAGAAACTGGGCCTGCGCCATGTGGTCATCACCTCGGTGGATCGCGATGATCTGGCCGATGGCGGGGCCGAGCATATCGCCCGGACCATCCGCGCCGTACGCCATCAGAACCCCGGCACAACGGTCGAGGTCCTGACCCCCGACTTCCTGGGCAAGGGCGACGCCGCAAAAATCGTCTTTGACGCAGCACCGGACGTGTTCAACCACAACCTGGAAACCGTTCCGCACCTGTATCCGACGGTTCGCCCCGGCGCGCGCTATTATGCCTCGCTGCGGCTGCTGGACGATGCCAAGCGCGCCAACCCCGAGATTTTCACCAAGTCGGGTCTGATGGTCGGGCTGGGTGAAACTCTGAACGACGTGCGTCAGGTGATGGACGACCTGCGCGCGGCCAATGTCGATTTTCTGACGGTCGGGCAGTATCTGCAACCGACACCGAAACATCATCCGATTGACCGGTTCTGGTCACCCGAGGAGTTCGCCCAACTGGAGCAGATCGCGCGCTCCAAGGGCTTTTTGCACGTGTCAGCCACGCCGCTGACCCGTTCGTCGTTCCATGCCGACGAAGATTTCACTGCCCTCAAGCAGGCCCGCCAGCGGGCCATCGCGACCGGGGCATAAACCAAACGCAAATGGGAGGGAAACCATGGAAGCGTTAAATTCAATCGTAGGGGCCATCAATGGCGTCGTGTGGGGGCCGATGATGCTGGTCCTCATCCTCGGCGTTGGCTTCTTCCTGCAGGTCGGGCTGAAATTCATGCCGATCCTGCGCATCGGCACGGGCTTCAGCCTGTTGTTCAAAGGCCGTGAAGGTCAGGGCGAAGGGCAGATCAGCCCGTTCAACGCGCTGATGACCTCGCTGTCGGCGACCATCGGTACAGGTAACATCGCCGGTGTGGCCACTGCTGTCTTCCTGGGCGGTCCAGGCGCCTTGTTCTGGATGTGGATGACCGCCCTGGTGGGCATGGCCACCAAATATGCCGAAGCCGTCTGCGCAGTGAAATATCGCGAAAAAGACGAGCTGGGTAACTATGTCGGCGGCCCGATGTACTACATCAAGAACGGTCTTGGTGCGAAATGGGCCTGGCTGGGCGTGGCTTTTGCCCTGTTCGGCGCGGTTGCTGCCTTCGGCATCGGCAACGGTGTGCAAGCCAACGGTGTTGCTCAGGTGCTGGAAGCCAATTTTGGCCTGAACACCTCGGTCACTGGCGTTGTTCTGATGGTTCTGACCGCAGCCGTTATCCTGGGTGGTATCACCCGCATCGGTGCGGTTGCTGGTAAGCTGGTCCCCTTCATGGCCGTTGCCTATATCATCGCGGGCCTGCTGGTTCTTCTCATCAACATCGGCAACATCGGACATGCGCTGTCGCTGGTCTTTACCTATGCGTTTACCCCGTCCGCCGCCGAAGGTGGTTTCGCAGGTGCAGCCGTCTGGGCCGCCATCCGCTTCGGTGTGGCACGTGGTGTGTTCTCGAACGAGGCCGGTCTGGGTTCGGCCCCGATCGCGCACGCCGCTGCCGAGACCAAAGGTCCCGTCAACCAGGGTCTGATCGCGATGCTGGGTACGTTCATCGATACCATCATCGTCTGCTCGATCACCGGTCTGGCCATCATCGCTTCGGGGGCATGGACATCGGGTGAATCCGGTGCGGCGCTGACCAGCCACGCGTTCGAATTGTCGCTGCCGGGTATCGGCGGGTATCTGATCGCCATCGCTCTGTCGATCTTTGCCTTCACCACCATCCTCGGCTGGTCGTTCTACGGCGAGAAATGTGTCGAGTTCCTGCTGGGTGTGAAATCCCTGATGCCCTACCGCGTTCTGTGGATCGTGATGATCTATTTCGGCGCAACCGCGGATCTGGGCTTCATCTGGCTGTTGGCCGATACGCTGAACGCCATGATGGCCATCCCGAACCTGATCGCCCTGGCGCTGCTGAGCCCGATCGTCTTCAAACTGACGAAAGAGTTCTTCGCCTCGGGCGGCAAGTCCGAAGAGCCGGGCGGCACACCTGCCAAATAAGCTCGGCCCGACCAAAACGGGGGGCCATCCCGGCCCCCCGCCTTTGAAACCGAATTCAATATCTCGAGGAGAGACGTGATGGCCACGAAAATCCTGCTGCCCATTGATCACACCGACGACCGCTCGTGGAAGCTGGCCCTGCCGACCGCCTTGGAACAGGCAAAATTCTACGGTGCCGAACTGCATGCGGTTGCCGTCATCCCCGAGATCATCCAGCTGCCAAACCTGCCCGCCAACTATGGTGCCGGCGCAAAGGACCACGTGCGGGGTGCGGTTCAGGCGATTCTGGATCATGCCAAGGCTTCCGACGTGCCGGTCCATGTCGAAGAAGGCAGTGTTTACCGCGAAATCCTGAAGCTTGCCTACAAGGAAGGCTTTGATCTGATCGTCATGGCATCGACCAAGGGCGATTTCCCGAACTATGAGATTGGCCCGAACCTGGCCCGTGTCGTGCGCAATGCGCATTGCACCGTCATGGTCGTCCGCGACCAGTCCCGCTGATTGAAAGGTTGAAGAAATGACCACACCGAAGCGCACGCCGTTGTATGACCTTCACGTCGAGCTTGGCGGCAAGATGGTTGATTTTGCGGGTTGGGAGATGCCTGTTCAGTATCCTTTGGGGATCATGGGGGAGCATAAGCAGTGCCGGGAGAAGGCGGCGGTGTTTGATGTGTCTCACATGGGTCAGGTGATCCTGCGCGGTGAGAATGTGGGTGAGAAGCTGGAAGCTTTGTGCCCGCAGGCCTATGCGACGCTGAAGGAAGGCAAGGCGCGTTACGGGTTCTTCACCAATGCCGAAGGCGGGATCATGGATGATCTGATCGTGTCGAATGCGGGGGATCACTATTTTGTGGTGGTGAACGCGGCGCTGCGCCATCAGGACATTCCGCATATGAAAGCGAACCTTGACGGCGTCGACGTGACCGAGATCTTCGACCGTGCGCTGGTTGCGGTCCAAGGTCCTGCGGCGGAAAACGTGGTGGGGGAACTCTGCCCTGCCGCCCGCGACCTGAAGTTCATGGAAACCACCGTGGCCGATATCAACGGTGTCGAGTGCCGCATCTCGCGGCTGGGCTATACCGGCGAGGACGGGTACGAGATCTCGATCCCCGAGGACAAGGCGATCGAGATCACACAGGCCTTCCTGGCGCATGAGGATTGCGAGGCCGCCGGTCTGGGCGCGCGCGACAGCCTGCGGCTTGAGGCGGGGCTGTGCCTTTATGGCAATGACATCGACCAGAGCACCTCGCCGATTGAGGCCTCGTTGGCCTGGGCGATCCAGAAGCGCCGCAAGGAAGAAGGTGGTTTTCCGGGTGCGGAGCGTATCCAGCGCGAACTGGCCGAGGGCGCATCGCGCAAGCTGGTGGGCATCAAGCCCGACGGCCGCGCGCCGGCGCGTCAGGGCGTGGAAGTGCAATGCCTTGAGGGCAACAGCATCGGTCAGATCACCTCGGGCAGCTTTGGCCCGACGGTGGGTGGCCCGATCGCGATGGGCTATGTGTCCGCGGGCCATGGCGCGCCGGGCGAGAAGGTGAACCTGATCATCCGGGGCAAGGCGCAACCGGCGCAGATCGTGGCGCTGCCCTTCGTCAAACAGAATTACAAGCGTTGAAGTCAGGAGAGAGAGACATGGCAACCTATTATTCCGAAGAGCATGAATGGCTGAGCGTCGAAGGCGACACCGCCACGCTGGGCATCACCAAACACGCGGCTGAACAGCTGGGTGAGGTGGTCTTCGTCGAGCAGCAGGAAGCGGGCGACGAGTTCGAGAAAGACGGCGAGATCGGTGTGATCGAATCCGTCAAGGCGGCCTCGGAACTCTATGCACCGGTCGATGGTGAGATCGTCGAGGTGAACGAGGCGCTGGCCGACAATCCCGGCGCGCTGAACGAAGACCCCGAGGGCGAGGCCTGGATCTACAAGATCAAGATCAGTGACGCGTCGCAGCTCGAGGATCTGATGGACGAAGCCGGATACAAGGCCTTCATCGGGTAAACCCGGCGGCGGGTCCTTGCGCGGATCCACCTCTTCATCTTTCACTCGGAGCCGCTGATTTGGGGCTCCGCCCGTTCGGGCCTGAAACTGTCCCCCGGACAGTTTCCAAGACGGCCCTTACCCCCGCCGGAGGCTCCCGCAGCCTCCGCCGGCCCTGACCTATCCATGGGAGCGCTGCAATGGCCTTCAAACTGACCGACTACGAAGCCTATGATTTTGCCAACCGCCGCCATATCGGTCCCAGCCCGACCGAGATGCGCGACATGCTCAAGGTGATCGGCTTCAAGACGCTGGACGAGCTGATCGACGCCACCGTCCCACCGGCGATCCGGCAGAAACAGCCGCTGGACTGGGGTCCGGCGATGACGGAACGCGATGCGCTTTTCCACATGAAACAGGTGGCGGGGAAGAACAAGGTTCTGACCTCGCTGATCGGTCAGGGCTATTACGGCACCACCACGCCTGCGCCGATCCTGCGCAACATCCTGGAAAACCCGGCCTGGTACACCGCCTACACGCCGTACCAGCCCGAGATCAGCCAGGGCCGGCTTGAGGCGCTGTTGAACTTCCAGACCATGGTCAGCGACCTGACCGGGCTCGATGTGGCCAACGCCTCGCTGCTGGACGAGGCGACCGCGGCGGCCGAGGCGATGGCGATGGCCAAGCGCGGCGGCCGGTCCAAGGCCAACAACGCGGCCTTCTTCGTCGACAAGAACTGCCACCCGCAGACCATCGCGGTGATCAAGACCCGGGCCGAGCCTCTGGGCATCGACGTGCAGGTCGCCGACCCGGATCAGCTGGACGCGGGCGCGGTATTCGGCGCGATCTTCCAGTATCCGGGCACCTATGGCCATGTGCGCGACTTCACCGCCGAGATCGCGGCGCTGCATGAACACAAGGCCATCGCCATCGTCGCCGCCGACATCCTGTCGCTGGCGCTGCTGAAGTCACCGGGCGAGATGGGCGCGGACATTGCCATCGGCTCGACCCAGCGCTTTGGCGTGCCGATGGGCTATGGCGGCCCGCACGCCGCCTACATGGCCACCACCGACAAGCTGAAGCGATCCATGCCGGGCCGGATCATCGGTGTGTCCATCGACAGCCGCGGCAACAAGGCCTACCGCCTGTCGTTGCAGACCCGCGAGCAGCACATCCGCCGCGAGAAGGCGAACTCGAACGTCTGCACCGCGCAGGCGCTGCTGGCGGTGATTGCCTCGATGTATGCGGTCTATCACGGCCCCGACGGCATCAAGGCGATCGCGCAATCGGTGCACCGCAAGACCTCGCGTCTGGCTGCCGGTCTGGAAGAGGCGGGCTTCTCGGTCGAACCCGAGGTGTTCTTCGACACCATCACGGTCGAGGTCGGCCACCTGCAGAAGACGGTGATGGAGGCCGCCGTGGCGCGCGGCGTCAACCTGCGCAAGGTGGGCGAGACCCGCGTCGGCATCAGCCTGGACGAACAGACCCGCCCCGAGACGATCGAGGCGGTCTGGGGCGCCTTCGGCATCGACCGCAAGGATGACAGCTCGAACAAGCAATACCGCCTGCCGGATTATGCGCTGCGTGAAAGCGCCTATCTGACCCACCCGATCTTCCACCAGAACCGGGCCGAGGCCGAGATCACCCGCTATATGCGTCGTCTGGCCGACCGCGACCTGGCGCTGGACCGGGCGATGATCCCGCTGGGATCGTGCACCATGAAGCTGAACGCCACGATCGAGATGATCCCGGTCACCTGGCCCGAGTTCAGCAACCTGCACCCGTTTGTTCCGCAGGATCAGGCGCAGGGCTATCACGAGATGATCGCCGATCTGAACGACAAGCTGTGCCAGATCACCGGCTATGACGCGATCAGCCAACAGCCCAACTCGGGCGCGCAGGGCGAATATGCGGGCCTCTTGACCATCCGCAACTATCACTTTGCGCGCGGCGAAGGGCACCGCAATGTCTGCCTGATCCCGACCTCGGCCCATGGCACCAACCCGGCCTCGGCGCAGATGGTGGGCTGGCAGGTCGTGCCGGTGCAGGCGGATGAGAACGGCAATATCGATGTCGCCGACTTCCGCGCCAAAGCGGAAAAGCACTCCGATCATCTGGCCGCCTGCATGATCACCTACCCGTCGACCCATGGCGTGTTCGAGACCACCGTGCAGGAGGTCTGCCAGATCACCCATGATCACGGCGGTCAGGTCTATATCGACGGCGCCAACATGAACGCCATGGTGGGCCTGTCGCGCCCCGGCGATATCGGCGGCGATGTCAGCCACCTGAACCTGCACAAGACCTTCTGCATCCCGCATGGCGGCGGTGGTCCCGGCATGGGTCCGATCGGCGTCAAGGCGCATCTGGCCGAGCACCTGCCCGGGCACCCGGAATACGGCACCGCCGTGGGTCCGGTCTCGGCGGCGCCCTTCGGCTCGCCCTCGATCCTGCCCGTGTCCTGGGCCTATGTGCTGCTGATGGGCGGCGCGGGTCTGACCCAGGCGACCAAGGTGGCGATCCTGAACGCCAACTACATCGCGGCGCGGCTCAAGGATGCCTATCCGATCCTCTACACCTCGGAAACGGGGCGTGTGGCGCATGAATGCATCCTCGACACCCGGCCGCTGGACGCCGAGGCGCATGTCACCGTCGATGACGTGGCCAAGCGCCTGATCGATTCAGGCTTCCACGCGCCGACGATGAGCTGGCCGGTGGCCGGAACCCTGATGGTGGAGCCGACCGAGTCCGAGCCCATGGCCGAGCTGGATCGTTTCTGCGATGCCATGCTGTCGATCCGGGCGGAAGCACAGGACATCATCGATGGCAAGATCGACGCGGAAAACAACCCGCTGAAAAACGCCCCCCACACGGTGCGCGATCTGGTCGGCGACTGGGACCGCCCCTACACCCGCGAACAAGCCTGCTTCCCGCCGGGTTCCATGGGCGTCGACAAATACTGGTCCCCCGTCAACCGCGTCGACAACGCATATGGCGACAGAAACCTCGTCTGCACATGCCCCCCAATGGACGCATACGAAGACGCCGCGGAATAGGGAACCGGGCGTAGCAATCCGCGGTTTGCTCTGGCGGATTGAAATCCGAAAATGAGGGCAGCGTCCAGCGAGGCGCTGCCTCTCGTCAATTCGATGGAGGAACAATGAAACACTATGTCCTCGCAAATGATCGCGCCGACCTGGCAAAGACCGGGCCGGAGGTGCCCGAAAGAATAAAATACATCGATGTTATCCTCAGCGACACGCGGGCGCTGGCATCGGCTGAGATCGTCGTCGAGTTCTATCACGCTCTGAACAGCCTGGTCGAAAACTGCTCTTACGTCGTCAATCTCCGGGTGTCCGGAAATGACTCGGTCGGCGGACCTCTTTATTGGGCAGGTCGGACGGCAATATTCTGGGGCGATCTGGAGAACAACTGGGACGTCTCTGGTTCGCGCAGAAGCTGGATTTCGCAAGTTCTCAACCTGTCTTCAAGGACCGTTCTGGTAGGGGGAGCTGTCCTGTTGCTGGTGCAACTGGGCAGAGCAGGCCGAAACATCGTTGCGGTTCACCCGAACTTTGCCGCGGCCGCGCTGGAAAGCGGATTGGAAAGCTGCGGTGCGGCAACCCATCTGGCCGCCGACGGGCACCCCCACAGCGCGACCAGCAGACTGAGCGCGTTGCGGTTGTTGTCCGAATTCGTGTCCATGGATCACGGAGAGCATATAGCGGACGCATTGCGCAGCTATATCGGCCTGACCGAACCTACGCAAAAACACGAAAGCAGGTTGGCCGCCCGGTTGGTACACAGGGCAAAAGGCGATCTTCTGGTGGTGCGCACTTTGGATGCGATGCAGGAGAACATCGAAGATCCTCTCACGATCTCGGACCTTTCCCGTTTGCTCAAAACCTCGACGCGTCAACTGCAACGACGGTTCCTGGGCAAAACCGGAGCAAAGCTTCTTTCCACGTACAAGGAGCTTCGTCTGGAACGGGCGCAGAACCTGTTGCAGTTCACGAACATGTCGCAGATCGAAATCTCGGCAGCCACCGGTTTTTCATCGCCCGTCGCTTTGAAACGTGCGTTTCAACGCTGCTACAAAACCAGCCCGGATGATGTGCGGGACCGTCGGTTCATGGGGTCAATGGCGCCGGAAGGATCCTAACACTTCTTCGGCGTCCGCAACGGGCGATGACATCGCGTGGGCAGTTTGCCCACGCAACTTTGGTTTGGTTCACGCCGCAGCAATCTGGCTGGCCTTTTCCACCAGCACTTCGGCCTGACGGATTGAGGCGTAATCTATCAGCCGGCCGTCCAGTGAAACGGCGCCTTTTCCGTCTGCCTCGGCCTCGGCCATGGCAACAAGAATGCGCTGCGCCTTGTTGACCTCGGCGTCGGACGGCGACATCACCTCGTTCGCCAGCGCGATCTGGCTTGGATGAATGGCCCATTTGCCCTCGCAACCCAGAACGGCGGCACGTTTTGCGGCGGCCTTGTAACCGTCCGGGTCCTGAAAATCGCCAAAAGGCCCATCAATCGGACGCAGCCCGTTGGCGCGCGCCGCAACCACCATGCGGGCCAGAGCATAATGCCACATGTCACCCCAATGGGACTGGCGACCGCCCTCGGGGTCCGCATCGGTCAAAACAGAGTAGTCCGGGTTCACACCACCGATGATCGTGGTGCGCGCACGGGTCGAGGCCGCATAGTCGGCCACGCCGAAGTGCAGGCTTTCATTGCGCTTTGATGCTGCCGCAATCTCACTGACATTCTGCATGCCAAGCGCGGTTTCGATGATGTGCTCGAACCCGATCCGTTTTTTGCAACCCTTGGCGTCTTCGATCTGGGTCACCAGCATATCGACGGCATAGACATCCGCAGCAGTTCCGACCTTGGGGATCATGATCAGGTCCAGCCGCTCACCCGCTTGTTCGACCACATCGACGACGTCGCGGTACATGTAATGCGTGTCCAGACCGTTGATCCGAACCGACATGGTCTTGTTGCCCCAATCGATATCGTTCAGCGCCTGAATGATGTTCCTGCGGGCCTGTTCCTTTTCATCCGGTGCAACCGCGTCTTCCAGATCAAGGAAAATGACGTCTACATCGGATTTGGCTGCCTTTTCGAACATTCCGGGTTGGCTGCCGGGCACGGCCAATTCACTTCGGTTCAGTCGGGCTGGGGCTTGGTCAATGGAATGAAAGCTCATGGGTTCGGGTCCTTCGTCTTACAGGTTCGGATAGATCGGGAAGCGTGCACAGAGGTCTGCGACTTCGGCCTTGACCTTGGCCTCGACGGCGCCGTTGCCGTCTTCGCCATTGGCGGCCAGGCCGTCGACCACTTCGATGATCCAGTCTGCGATCTGGCGGAATTCGACCTCGCCGAAGCCGCGGGTGGTGCCGGCGGGCGACCCCAGACGGATGCCCGACGTGATGGTCGGCTTTTCGGGGTCAAACGGCACGCCGTTCTTGTTGCAGGTGATATGCGCGCGACCCAAGGCTTTCTCGGTGGCGTTGCCCTTGACGCCTTTGGGGCGCAGGTCGACCAGCACCACATGGGTGTCGGTGCCGTGGGTCACCGTGTCCAGACCGCCCTTGATCAGCTGATCCGACAGTGCCTGGGCGTTGGTGATCACCTGCTTGACATAGTCCTTGAACTCGGGCCGCAGCGCCTCGCCGAAGGCCACGGCCTTGGCCGCGATCACATGCATCAGCGGGCCGCCTTGAATGCCGGGGAAGATGGCCGAGTTCACTTTCTTGGCGATATCTTCATCATTGGTCAGGATCATGCCGCCGCGCGGGCCGCGCAGGGTCTTGTGCGTGGTGGTGGTGGCCACATGCGCATGCGGGAACGGGCTGGGATGCTCGCCGGCCGCGACCAGACCGGCGAAATGCGCCATGTCCACGTGCAGATAGGCACCGACCATGTCGGCGATCTGACGCATGCGGGCAAAGTCGATCTGGCGCGGGATGGCCGAACCGCCGGCGATGATCAGCTTGGGCTGGTGTTCCTTCGCCAGCGCTTCGACCTGATCGTAATCCAGCATGTTGTCCTGCTGGCGCACGCCGTATTGCACCGCGTTGAACCACTTGCCCGACTGGTTCGGGCGCGCGCCGTGGGTCAGGTGACCGCCCGCATCCAGGCTCATGCCCAGAATGGTGTCTCCGGGCTCGATCAGCGCCTGGAACACACCCTGGTTGGCCTGAGAGCCCGAGTTCGGCTGCACGTTCGCAAAGCCGCAGCCAAACAGTTCTTTGGCCCGGTCGATGGCCAGGTTTTCGGCGATGTCGACGAACTGGCAGCCGCCATAGTAGCGGCGGCCGGGATAGCCTTCGGCGTATTTGTTGGTCATCACCGAGCCCTGCGCCTCCATCACGGCGGCAGAGACGATGTTCTCGGACGCGATCAGCTCGATCTCGTCGCGCTGACGACCCAGTTCCGACGTGATCGAGCCAAAAAGCTCGGGATCACGATCAGAAAGGGACTGGGTGAAAAATCCGTCTGAACGGTGCAGGGCATTCACTGGTCATATCTCCTAATTGAGGAACGCAACGCAGCCACGGCTGCGTTGGACGCCATTGCGTGATGTTTGAAGGTGGCCTCAGATCACGCGGTCCCGAGGTTCGCGGCCTTCGAAGAAATCGCTCAGGTTGTCGAGAACCCGAAACCCCATCGCCTCGCGCGCTTCGCGGGTTGCGCTGCCCAGATGCGGCAGCATGACGAGGTTGTCGCATTGCAACAGATCCGGGCTGATACGCGGTTCACCATCGAATACATCCAATGCAGCGCCGCCGATCATGTCGAACATCAATGCCTGGATCAGCGCCCATTCATCGATCACTTCGCCTCGTGCGGTGTTGATCAGAAATGCGTCAGGCTTCATCAGGCCAAGTCTGCGCGAATTGATCAGATGGCGGTTGGCTGCGCCGCCCGGACAGTGCAGTGAAACGAAGTCACATTGCGGCAGCAGGTCATCAATGGTGTCCACCTGTCTTGCGTTGCATCCGGCGAGAACATCGGGCGATACGGCGCTACGGTTGTAAACCAGCACGTCCATGCCGAACCCGTGATGCGCACGGCGGGCCATCTCCTGTCCGATGCGGCCATATCCGATGATGCCCAGTGTCTTGCCGCTGACCTTGGTTCCGACCAGATGCGTGGGCCGCCATCCTGTCCACTGACCTGCACGCAACTCGCGTTCGCCCTCACCCGCCCGACGCGCCACCATCAACAGCAGCGTCATGGCGATATCGGCGGTGCATTCGGACAGAACGTCGGGCGTGTTGGTCACGGTCATACCCAACTCGCGTGCCAAGGGCTCGCAGATATGGCTGTAGCCGACGCCGTAATTGGCAAGGATTTTCGTCTGCACACCCGGCACATCCAGTGCCTCGGCGCTCAGCGTGTCCGTTACGGTGGGCAGCACGGCGTCATAGGATTTCAACGCTTGCCGGATTTCAGCCGGGGACATGGGTTTGTCGCCGGTGTTCAATACGGTGTTGTAGTTCTCGGCCAGCTGCGCCTCGACGGCAGCAGGCCAGCGACGGGTAACCAGAACCGAAGGTTTGACCATCACGCAGCCTCCATCACGCTGGCGATCGTCTCACCGATCACGGCAGGGTTTTCGGCCACGGTGACACCTGCGGCGGACAGGATCTCGACCTTTTCGCTGGCGCTTTCGCCGAAGGCCGAGATGATCGCACCCGCGTGCCCCATGGTACGGCCTTTCGGAGCGGTCAGACCGGCGACATAGGCGATCACGGGTTTGGAGATGTGGTCGCGGATATATTCGGCGGCTTCCGCTTCCTGCGGGCCTCCGATTTCGCCGATCATGGCGATGACATGCGTGTCTTCGTCGTCTTCAAACCGTTGAAGGATGTCCTTGAAGGACGATCCGTTGATCGGGTCGCCCCCGATTCCGACACTGGTCGAAACGCCGATCCCGCGCTCTTTCAACTGGGCCGCCGCCTCATATCCCAATGTCCCCGAACGGCCGATGATCCCTACATGTCCGGGAAGATAGATATGCCCCGGCATGATGCCCAACAACGCCTTTCCGGGCGAGATGGTGCCGGCGCAATTCGGACCGGTCAGAACCATGCGTTTCTCTTTCGGATAGCGATACATGTACCGTTTCACCCGGATCATGTCCTGTGCCGGAATGCCGTCGGTGATGCAGACGCAATAGCGGATGCCCGCATCGGCGGCCTCCATGATGGAATCCGCCGCAAACGGGGGCGGCACGAAGACCAGGCTGGCATCGGCGCCGGTGGCTTCGACGGCCTGTTTGACGGTGTCAAAAACCGGAACGCCTTCGACGGTTTCGCCCCCCTTGCCCGGCACGACGCCACCCACCACGTTCGTGCCATAGTTCAACATGTCCTTGGTGTGGAACCGCGCCATGCGCCCGGTGATGCCCTGCACGATGACACGCGTGTCACGATCGAGAAGAATGCTCATTACACAACCCTCATTTTGGTGCCCTGAGTAAGGTCGTTTTTCCACGCGCCCACAGCGCGTTCTGCCGCCTCCATCAGCGTCGTGGCGCGAATGATCGGCAGTCCGGATTTGGCCAGGATCTTCTGGCCTTCTTCGACATTCGTTCCGGCCAGCCGCACAACGACGGGAATATCGAGGTCAAGTTCCTTCAACGCCTGAACGACACCTTCAGCCACCCAGTCGCAGCGGTTGATACCGGCGAAGATGTTGACCAGAATGGCCTGAACATTGTCATCCGACAGGACCAGCCGGAACGCCTTGGCCACCCGTTCAGGCGACGCGCCACCGCCGATGTCGAGGAAATTTGCAGGCTCACCGCCTGCCAGCTTGATCGTGTCCATGGTGGCCATCGCCAGACCGGCCCCGTTGACGATGCAACCGATGTTGCCGTCAAGCCCGACATAAGACAGCCCGCGATCCGCAGCGCGGCTTTCGCGCGGGTCTTCCTGGCTTTTGTCGCGCAGTTCGGCAATCTGCGGGTGGCGGAACAGGGCGTTGTCGTCAAAGCTCATCTTGGCATCCAGCGCCAGCACCCGATCATCACCGGTGATGACCAGCGGGTTGATTTCAACCATCGTGGCGTCGAGATTGCTGAAGGCGGCATAACAGCCCTGCAACGTCCGCACCATTTGCTGGATCAGTTTGGCTTCAACCCCAAGATTGAAGGCGATTTCACGTGCCTGAAACTCCTGAAGCCCGACGGCCGGTTCCACGATGGACCTGACAATGCTGTCGGGGCGGTCGGCCGAGATATCTTCGATCTCCATCCCGCCTTCGGACGAGGCGACGATCATCACCCGCTGGCTGGAGCGATCCAGAACAAAGCCAAGGTAGATTTCCCGGTCAATCGGCACTGCGGCTTCGACGTAGACACGATAGATGCCTTTGCCTTCAGGACCTGTCTGATGCGTCACCAGTTTGCGACCGAACAGATCATCGCAAGCCTTGTAGATTTCGTTTTCGCTGGTGCAGAGCTTGACCCCTCCGGCCTTGCCGCGCCCGCCTGCATGGACCTGCGCCTTGACAATCCATTTGTCGCCACCCAGTTCGCGCGCCCGGTAGGCCGCCTGTTCAGGACTGTAGGCAAGCGCGCCCGCAGGCACGTCGACACCGAATTTCGAAAGGACTTCTTTCGCCTGGTATTCGTGGATATCCATCTGATGCGCTCCTGTTTAAGCAGCTATTGAAGTGCCGTAACGGCTTTCCAGCAGAGCTTCGATCGCGTCTTGATCGACCTCTCCGCCCAGCTCACGAATGGCTTCGGCGAATAGGCGCACGATCCGGCTGACGGCCTCGCGATTCAATTGATTGAGGATGCCGATGCGAACCTGCACCGGTTCGCTCAAGGTGGGCCAGATGCCAAACCCGCGGGCGCGGCAGTTCTGCACCAGTTCCATCTCGCGGCCAGAAAGCGCGGAAGGCAGGTTGAGCACGATCAGGCTGGGCATGTCCGAGGTGACCTCGCACCCCATCTCGGTCACCGCGTCCCGAAGAACCTTTTCATGCGTCCGGTAAGACATCGACCGCTTGGCCAGACCTTCCTGCAAGGTCAGGCGCAATGACTCGTGGAATGCCGCAACCGCATATCCGGAATGGGTCCGGTGATAGGTGCCCTTTTCCACGTCCTGCCCCTCGACGATGCCCCAGTGGCGTGCCTCGAAGATCGGATTGTGCACGTAGGTATAGGCACCTGTGGATTTCAGACCCTCGATATAGGCATCGGCAAAGCTGACAGGGGCATAGGTCAGCGGCAGGCAGCACAGGCCTTTCTGCGGACAGGATGCCCAGCCTGCCACACCCGGATAGTCATCGATCGCAAAGTCTTCGACACCCAGTGACGAGACCGCATCGATCAGCCCCATGGCGCCATGACGTTCACACGCCTCCGAGAAACCGCGTAGATCGTTCACCCTGCCCGATCCGGTTTCCCAATGCGCCATGAAGGCCCATTTCGGCTTGTGCTCGGCCAGAGTCGCTTCAACCAGTTCAGCCGTCACCGGCTGGCCATGAGGAACGTCGACCACCGTGACACTCGCCGCCTGTGGGTCAAGCGGGCTGACCGCGTGCTCGGCGGGCGTTGCCGCCTTGATCCGCAGCGTCAACGCGTCGATCCCCGAAAATGTGCCGTTGGTGAAGGCCACAACCTTGTCACCGGGCATGACGGCCGAGAACATGGTGTCCAGAGCGCTCCATCCGGTACCCGCGACAGCGAAAGTGTAAGCGTTCCGTGTGCCCCAGATTTTCCGCAGCATGTGCTTGCATTCGATCATGCCCCTGAGGACATCGCCTTGCATGTGATCGGCGACACCTGCGCCGGCGAAGGCTTTCAGGACACGCACATCCGTGTTCCCCGGCCCCGGCCCTGCGGCAAGGGTCTCGGGAATTTCGAGCGGAGGGAAAATCTGAAAGGTCATGGTCTGACATCCTCGGCTGTTGGCCGGGCATTACGGCCTGATGGTTCAAGATACCGATCAGAAAACGCGAGCTTGCCGGATGGCGCAACGTAACTTACTACTGCTTTTGGATGGCTAATAGTGTGGGTAATTACCTACCCGTTTTGGCAAAAATACGACGGTATACCGAAATCTACCCCACCCTTTTGGGTAGTTTTTTGTAAAATATGGGCAAAATCATATGGTTGAGACATCGGACAAACCCATCGACATCATGCTTGCGGACAGCAACCCGCTGGTGCTTTCGGCCATGTCGGAAATTTTCGAACGTGATCCCCGATTCTCTCTGGTCGCCACGTCGGCGACGGCGGAAGGGTTTCTGGGAACGGTGATGCGGATACCCGTACAGGTCGGCGTCGTGGACTGGACGCTTCCGGCCCTGGGTGCCGCCAAACTGATCGAGGTGCTGCGCGATCAGGCCGATGCACCGCGCTTTGTCATCTATGGCGATGCCTCTGGGGATGTCCCGCGATTGGCGATGCAGGCGGGCGCCGCTGGATTTGCTGCCCGCTCGGGCGAGGTCGAAGGCCTTCTTGAGACCTGCGCCGAAGTGGCAGCAGGCAAGATGGTGTTTCCGTTCATCGACGTCCGGAAGATGAAACAGGATCCGATTCAAAGCCTGTCGCGCAAGGAACGCGCCATTTTGGAGGCCCTGGCACAGGGGATGTCGAACCGGGAACTGTCCAAGGAACTTCAGATATCCACCAACACGGTCAAGTTTCACCTGTCCAATATCTATGAGAAGCTGAACGTCAAAAACAGAACTCAAGCGATTGCGTTTTTCTATTCGTCCCACCGTGGGGCGGACTAGACGACAAGAACAGAGAGCCCAGATGACTGAAATCAAAATTAACGTTGTCGGTGCCGGGCGGGTCGGCAAAACGCTGATCAGCCTTCTGGATGGCACTGATGGCTGCCGGATCCAGGATATTCTGAGTACATCCTTTCAGTCGGCAAATGAAGCCGCCCAGTTGTCCAAAACCGGGCGCGTTGCAGCAAGCTATGCCGATTTGCGGCCAGCTGATCTGTGGATCCTCTCGGTGCCCGACACGCAAATTTCTGCGGTGGCCCACGAATTGAAAGAGGCGTTCGAAAACCAAGAAAAAAAAGGGAAGCCTTCAGTGGCGTTCCATTGCAGCGGCTATTTTCCTGCCGAGCAACTGGCGCCGTTGCGAAGCCTCTCATGGTCTCTGGCCAGTGTTCATCCCGTCCTGTCTTTCGTCGATCCACAGGCCGCTGCCGCGCAATTCAAAGAGGCGCTGTGCGGGTTGGAAGGCGACGAAGACGCCATAGCGTTCATTCAGCCGCTTCTGGAGGGATTGGGAGCCACCTGTTTTCCCATCCGGTCTGAAAGCAAAAGCCTGTATCATGCAGCCGCTGTGATATCGAACAACTTCGCCGTTGTCTTGCAGGCCATCGCCCGCGAAGCGTGGGCCGAGGCGGGCGTGCCGGACGAAACTGCCCGCAAGCTCAACGCTGGTTTGTTGAGCAGCACAGTCGAAAACGTCGACCTACTTGGCCCGCAATCTGCCCTGACCGGTCCGGCGGCAAGAGGGGACGCAGAGGTCGTTGCTCAGCAGGGCGCGGATGTAGCGGCGTGGCACGGCGATGCAGGTGAAATTTACAAGCAAATGAGCCTGCTGGCACAGAAGCTGAAGGCAACCGGTTTCACGAAGTAATCGCCAGATCCATTGCTGAAAGGCATTTTGGATCCTGCGTTCGAAACGCGTCGCGGAAAAGGGGGCCCGGGCGTTTCTTTTGCGAATCCCTGAAACATGTTACGTTGGGTCAACTTTCGAGATTTGAATTTTCCCGGCACTCAGTTTCTTGCAGCGCTTTCCTACGAGGTGACTTCATGTCCGACTCCAGCAGTGAGCCCCCGCGCATTACGCTGTCCCTTCCGACCTCTCGACCCAATCCCACGATCTCGGCGGAACTCTCGGGATCGGCCGGTTTTACGGCTGACAGCCTTGACGATCTCAGGCGCGTCGAAGCCGAGAAACTCAAGGCGCTGCGCCGTGGTGTCGGCATTGACCTGTCTGCCGAGGTGATCAACGATCTGATTGATCAGCGCGTGCAGACCACTGGTGCAGTCTTTCGTCAGCTTGAAACCATACGCAAGGATCTGGCCGACGGGTTTCTGGGCGCTGTCGTCCCAACCCTTGCCCCGAAACTGCGCGGTGAACTGATCAATCCCGACGGCACCCCTGCCGAGCGGGTAATAGTTGAAGCGCTGCGCCCAACCTTTACCGCCAGTGAAGGCATCGACAGCGCGGATTTTTCCTGGGCTGTAAAAGCCGCCGTAACGGATGCGCGGGGCCTGTTTTCGCTGGATCTGCCCAATCTGCGCCTGCCGCAAAATGGCCTCAGATTGCGGATCCGGGGGCAGAACACCACTCTGACCGAGGCAGTGCCGCGCATTGATGCATTGGATGGCGAATTGGGTCTCGTGGTGCTGGATCGCACCGTCCTCCCTTTGCAGCGCTCGATCCTGGGTGAGCTTGCCGATATTCTGCCGGTGGATCCCGAGGATGCGGAAGAGAACATATCCGACTTCACCGGCACGCAGGCGCCCATCGTGCTGGGCGAAGGTGATTGCGCTTCGGAATACCGAACCGAAGGAGGCACGGTTTCGCGGCGGCGTTATTCGGTTCTTTATCGGCTGATCGACCCGCTTGTCGGGCCGAAAAACATCGTTCGCACCCGCCCCGTTGGCGGCAATCGCTTTGTCACGACAATTCCGGGCAGCACCTTTGCGCAGGCCAATCTTTCTGCCGAAACACTGTTGAGCGCATTCAACAATGACGGCGGAGACTGGGATTTCCGCGATCGGATACCGATTGACGAACCCATTGATATTGAGGATTTTTTCGAAGACTTGGAACAGCGCCCGCAGGATGTGCCAAAAGCTTCCAGCCTGGCGCTTGGCTATATCGCCAAGATGCGTTCAACCGCCGTCCACGCCGGAATGTCATTGGGGCGTCTGGTCTATTCCCTGCCGCTTGCCCCGGGCGAGGAACAACGGATCGTCGTGTCGGAACAGCGCGAAACCCTGACCGTGCGCGAACGCGAAAGCCTGACCTTCGAGGAACAACAGGAATTCGAAGAGGCGCGCGATACCTCTTTCGACAGTACATTCGAAACCGCATTGGACGAAGTGATCCGTGGAACATCCTCTTTCTCGACCAAGGCGTTCACAAAAAGCTTCGGAGGGGCCGGTGGCATTGGTGGCGGTCTGTTCGGCGGCATCGGGGCCATAGTGGGCGGGGTCGGTTTCAGCGGCGCCCGTTCCAGCTCCAACTCGTCAGGCAGTTCGTCCAACACGCAGAACACGTCCCGCGATTTTCTGTCAGACACGCACGAGACATTTTCGGCCGCGCTGGAACGGGCCGCTTCGGTCAAGCGAAGTTCAGCCCGAACCAGCGTTCGCACAGCCACCGCAAGTGATCGGCGAACGGCGACGACGAAATTCGTGGCCAACCGCAACCACTGTCATGCAATGACGATGCAATGGTTCGAAGTTCTGCGCGACTTTTCCCTGGAAACGCGGATCGAAGGCGTGCAATTGGTGGTCTTCGTTCCCATGCAGCTCATCCGCTTTCGCCGTTTGGGGCAAGGCGATCAGCTGCCGGGCAATGTCAGCCGGTCCGGATTGCTGAGCCGGTACAAGGTGATCCTGCGCCACGCAGACGTGTTCCGCCGCGTATTTCGAAACCGCCGAAGGTTCCGCACCGCCCTCAAACTGCTGGAAGAGTTTTATGCGGACAAGGACGCGACACCGCAGAATGCTCCGGGTGTTGCGCAGGACATCGTCAGCTTCGAGGCTCAGGGCACTTTCATGCCCAATGATGACATATCCGCGGTGATCTTCACGCAGGATGGCGACCGCGTTGGGCCAGTGCCCCTGACCGGATCGCCGATCGACATCGACAACCTGCATGACTTGCCTGCCGAGACACGCGAAAACCTGCTGGTTCGGCTGGCTGACGCGCGCCGTGATCCAACCAACCGGCGGACTTATACCGGATCCGTGGCTTTGCCCCGCTCGGTCGAACGTTCCGACATCGCCCGCGTCGAGTTGCGCAGGCGGACGGGCTCTTTTGCCTATTCATTCTATACCGGCCCGGACCCGATCAACATCTTCAACATTTGGGAACATATCTCGAACCTGGAAGATGCGGATGATCTGGATCGCGCCACGCGCAACATCAACCGGAGCCTTCACACGACGATTTCAGGCTCGGATTTCGACGATCTGGTCGGCGCGCCGATGATCAGCGAGTTCGAAGCGCGCATGAATGAAGACGCGCAGACCATCGTTGACGACAATACATTCCAGGCTTTGCCTGCGACCCTGCCTTATTCCGTACAGGAAGTGCCGGATGTGCTGTCACGCCGTGATCTGCGGCGGATCGAAGAAATGTATCAGCATATCGTTGCCGACACCGTTCGTTATTCCCGCGTGATCTGGGCCAGTATGACGGATGAGGAACGGGCCATCCTGCTGGAACGCTTCACCATCGGCGTGCCAGATGGCGGGTTGGATGACGCCTCAAGCGAGATATCGCTGCTCAGCACGGTCCAGAACAAGGTGTTGGGCTTCTACGGCAATGCGATGATCATGCCCTTCTCGATCCCGCCCGATCTGGCCGACCGAATGGAGATGCGGACCGGCGACATTCAGGACAGCCTGCTGGCCTTCCATCGCGAAGACTTCCGACCACCGCGCCGAACGATCTCGCTGCCGACCAGGGGCCTCTTGGGCGAGGCCGTTCTGGGCCGCTGCAATTCCTGCGAGATGATCGACCATCGCCGCTTCTGGAACTGGCAGGACAGCCCGACGCCACCCCCGGTTGGCGACACGCCGGTCCTGCCCGCAGACAGCGATGCGATCTTTGGCACCCGTGCGCCATCAGACCTGCCGGCCAATCAACCTTCGAACACGCTCACCATCGCAGGTGGCGACATTGGCACGGGCCAGGCCGTGCCCAGTTCGCAACTGGCCGAGATCCTCAAAGCCGCGCCTGATCTTGCACGGGCGGGAACCGATCTGACAGGTCTGAAAGAGTTGCAGGCGCAACTGGCCCTTGAAACGCAATCGGTCGCCGCCGGTCGGGACAAGGCCATAGACACGGCGACGGATCTGACCAAAGAGCTTGTCGGCAAGGCCACTGAACTGGCGGGCAAGGGGCAAGAGATCGCCGCGGCCCGCAAAGAGGAAGAAGCCAAAAAACAAGCTGCCGAAAAGAAAAAGTCAGCTGCCGACAATGCCGCAAAGCTCAAGGGGTTTGAGGACATCGCCAAGAACGCTTCGGGAGTTTCTGCGCTGATTGGCGGGCAACCGGATGGCAACCGGGCCGGTTTCGTTCAAAACCTGTTCAAGGATTTCCCCGGTGGCGCTGCGGCTCTGGCCAATCCTTCCAACACGTTGCTTCTGGCCAAGCTTTTCGGGGCCTTTACCAAAGCCAATACGGATGCAGATGACGGCAGCGCAACCAAGGCCGGCAGCCAATCCGTTCTGGATTTCCTCAATGGCCTGAGCGCCCCTGCGGAGGACGACGATGAGTGACACCAGCACAAATGCAACCCCCGAACCGGGCATTGATGAAAGCCTTGCCGAGGCCATCATCAATATTCTTGAAACCACCAATTCTCCGGCGATACAGCGCGCCCGAGAGGTTATAGCCCACAGGCTGGCCATCGCTGGCGACATTGCCCCATCCCGCATCCCTGCCCCGCGCAATATCACCGAGATCGGCGGCTACATAAATCTGCTCAGCGAGTATGGAGAGGCCGAACAGCGCGCGCGCATGATCGCGGCCGCACTGGGCATAGCAGGGCCGCAGATTTCGCTGCCACAGCCCGGTGCCGTTCCACCGTTGTCCTTTGTCACACGTGACGGCGCCCGACCTGCGGGGCCACAACAACCCAGCTTCCCGTTGACCTATACGATCCGCAGCGACTTTGTTCCGGCATTTGACAATGCGGTGCAGGAAATCACGATCCGCGGTGGCGCGGTTCCGATTTTGACACCTGTCAGGATCCTGCCTGCTGCGGGGTCTGCACCCGCAACAGACGGCTCTGCGCAGCTGGCTCTGATCGGTCGTACACTCAGCCTGGCGCCAACAGCGGCTTTGCACGCCGTGGCAACCGACCCTTTGTCGCTCAGCCGTCCGACGGCTGGTGGCGGGTTCGAGGTTATGGTTCGGGTCATCGACGCCGCCGCTCCGATCGCAGGAACCATCGCGGCGGCGAACTGGACAAGTTGGGAATGCGATGCCTCTGCCTGTACCGAAGTCGACAGCAATGATGCGCGCTTTGCGCTCACACCACTGCTGAACGCCGCCGGGTGGCACCAGCCCGCTGATCCCGGCAATCCGACCAGTCTGTCAAATCCCGGAACCTGGGCGGAATGGCGCAACATCACCGGGCTTGTGCCGGGCGTCACGCGGTTTGCGGATGAGCTGCAACTGCTATATTCCGCTGAAATGCTCATTACTTCACCGGTCTTCAATCAACTGGACAATGTCTGGACAGGAAGCGAGTTCGCCGCGCCATAGCGCGGCTGCCTGAAACGCAGGAAAGTGATTTGGAAATGCGCCCTTCATGAGGTTCAATGCATTCAGGAAGTCAGCAATGCAAAACCCCGAGCGTTTCGAGAAATTCTATTTCGCCAAAGTCGGCATGGGCGAAGCCTGTGGCTGTGCCGAGCGGATAATCGACGTGTTCGAATTCAACCGCAAAGGCGGTGCGCAATCCAGGCAACCTGTGAAACAGGACAGGCGCAGACGCGGGTCCTTTCGGGCATGGGCGGTCAAATATGGGCTGATGAGCCGCAGACGCACATAGCCAAGGCCTGACGACGCGCAAGGTTCGCTTTCCGTTTCATGGCGTGGCTCAGGCGGTATGATTGCATTTCTGAAACCACCATGTCCGGTTGCCACGAGAACAGGTCAGACCGGCACCAGCTTCCCGTCGCGAAGATCCAGTTCATCGGGCGCCAGTTCCAAGCGGAACGCCGGCGAATGACTGACAAGCAAAATCGCCTGTGGCAACGCGCGCAGGATTTCCAGCAGGCGCGCTTCGTTTTTCGTATCCAACGCATTCGTCGGTTCGTCCAGCAACAGCACTTCGGGCTCCATCGCCAGAACCGTCGCCAGGGTCACTAGCCGTTTTTCACCGCCTGACAATTTATGGGTAATGCGGTTCTTCAGGTGCATCAGGTCCAGATCGCCCAGAACTTTGTCGACGATGGCAAGTGCTTCGTCGCGGGTCTTGCCCAGATTGAGCGGACCAAAAGCAACGTCTTCGGCGACGGTCGGGCAGAACAGCTGATCGTCCGCATCCTGAAATACAAGCCCCACCCGGCGGCGGACCTCATGGAAATCAGCCTCTTCCACGCGTTGCTGACCAAAAACGGTGACGGTGCCTGAACACGGGCGCTGCAACCCAAGCAAAATCCGCAGGAGCGTCGATTTCCCCGCTCCGTTCGGGCCTGTCAGGGACAGGCGCTGCCCCGCGCTCAGGCTCAGGTTTGCCCCGTCCAGAACGGGTGGTTGGCCGGGGTAGGAAAAACAGATGTCTTCAAGCGCAATCAGTGTCATGCGAATTCCAGAATGATCAGACCCAGGCAGAGACCGCTGAAACCTGCCGCAAACACAATGTCCGCACGGGTCAGGGCAAATTCCTGAAGCAACGGCATACGCCCGGAAAACCCCCGGCACTTCATAGCCGCCAGGATGCGTTCCGATCTTTCGATCGCGCGCACAAGCATCATACCCACAAGGTAGCCAAAGCTGCGATATGTGTGCCAGTTTGTTGCTGGCCGAAATCCACGCACCTTCATCGCAGCGCGCAGCCGCAGGTATTCTTCGCGCAAGACCTCGATATACCGGATCGTGAACATCAGCAGGTAAACCAGCTTTTCGGGGCACCGCAGACGATGCAGGGCGTGGCCCAGTGTAACCGGCTCCATCGTCCCGACCAAAACCATCAGGGACAGGATCACGGCATTGGCGGTCAAGGCAATCTCGACCGCTTTCCAAAAACCCTGCCAGCTTGCGGAGAATCCCCAAAGCGTGAACATCGGATCCCCGGGCATGGAAAAGGGCAACAGGACCAGCATGAACAGGATGAACCCATCCATCATGGCCATTCGCTTCAACGTCTTTCGCCGCGGCAGACGTGAAACTATCAGAAGCGAAAGCGACACTGTCAGCGCCGCGCAAAGCGCGCCGAGGGATGACAGCGCCACGGTCACGACTGCAAAAACAACTGCCATGACGATCCGCATCCGGGGATCCAGCAGGCTGATCAGACCTTCTGGCCCGTCACCGGCTTCGGACAGCGTTTTTTCCTTGTGCCCCAGAACGTGTGCCATCAGGACGCCAGCTTGCGGCGGGCCGCCATGTAAAAGCCCAGACCGAACAGACCAACGATGTACCCGATCCCGCCAAGGATGGTTTGCAGGTCGTTCTGTTCGCGATAAGCCGCAATCTCGCGCCTGAGCGGGCGCAATTCGTCACGTACGGCTTTGGCGATAACCTGCTGTTCTTCGGCGCTGAGAGACGCCGCCGAACCGCTGGCCTGCGCCAGAGCAGCCGAAGACGAGTCTCCGTTTTCCGCCACGGCAACGCCCATGATCCGCGCGACATCTTCGGCAGACATTGTGACTTCGGCCACATGCCCGGCGCCAAGGTCGGCAAAGAAGGTGTGCGCCACGGCCGAGGTCGGCGTGTAGACAAAGAAACCGTCCGCATCAGTGACCGATCGACCCAGCTCAGCCCCATCCGGGCCGGTGACAATGACCTCGGTGCCGCTTGCCATGTCGCCGTTGGAAAAGCCGATTTCGCCCTCGATGACGTCTCCCGACTCGAAAACGCCGGCTATGACCTTGTGCGCCAGGGCAGGCACAGGTGCGCAGCACACGGCCAATATGACAACCAGATGCTTCATGTGGCTGCTCCTCTGAAAAACAGCTCGGGCTTGACCTTGCGTGCCAACAACACGGCGAACCCGGTCAAAATCGCCTCGATGGCCATGACAGGAATATGGGCGAAGAAAACGAGCTTGGCGGCAGGCAGAAATTCATCCCCCGACAGCGCCAGGGAAAACGCGACCATGCCGGTTGTCGCTGCAATCGCAAATGCGCCGCCGACGCCCCCCCAAATCGCTCCTTGCAAAGGCGTTCCACGCGCGATCAGACGACCGAACAACATTCCGGCCACCACCGCGGGAAAGGCGATATTGACGGTGTTGATCCCCAACACCGTCAACCCGCCAAAGCCGAAAAAGACCGCCTGTAGCAAAAGCCCGACGAACAAAGCCGGGAATGCGGCCCAACCAAGCAGCAGCCCGGCCATGCCGTTGAGGATCAGATGGACCGACGACGGACCAATGGGCACGTGGATCAACGATGCCACGAAGAAACTGGCTGACAGCACGCCCGCAGTGGGGATGCGATCAAGATCCAGAGACCTGAGACCCATGGCGATCCCGCCCGCGGCGGCTATGGCGCCGCCAATTACAACCGGGTTGGAAAGGGCTCCGTCGACGATGTGCATTTGGGGTTACTCCAGATCCCAGGCACGAATCCAGATGACCGCATCCTGGCTGAGTTCTTTGCCCTCATGTTCGGTTGCCGGACCGGAACCAAGGGCGGCGAAACCCCAGTAACCGGCTTTGGGAACGCCGAACGAAAAATACCCGTTGTCGTCAGATATTGCGACCACCGCACCACCCGGCATTGGTGACACTTTCGGTGCAGAAGCGGCCGAGCTTTCCATGTCGGGTTCGGCGGCCATGTACTCGATCTCGATCTCGGCCCCCGCAACCGGCTGACCATCAGCCAGCACACGGCCCGTGAAAGTCGAACCCGCGATGATGTTGGTCGGCTTGTTCAGCGGGATAATCTCGGTCGCCAGACCCACGGGATTCATCCAGTCGGTCGGCAATTCGTTACGGTTCAGGAAGGCTTTGGTGAGCTGTTGGATATAGATGTCTTCGGATTCCTCATAATAAGGCTGAGGAACCGTCACCAGCACATAGTCGCCCGAACGTTTGACCGGGACACTGCCCTTGAACGCCGCGCCCTCGTTTTCCCCGCCGGTGAACCGGATAGGTTCCAGCGTGTCCAGCAAATCGGTCTTTTCACCGTTGTGGATCACATAGAATTCCTGCGGCTTTTCAAGATCCATGACATGGCCATTCTCGAACGGATGCCAGAAAATCAGTTTGACCGGCACATCGCCCGGTTTCTCGATCATGGTGTCGGTGGTGTATTCCAAAAGGAAATGCGCATTTGCGATGGCAGGAAGAGCCACCGCGGCAGCGGCTGCGCTGAGCAGCGTTTTCATGAACAGTCGTCCTTGTCCCGTCGCGCCAATCCCGGCGCGAAATTCGTTTTGACCACGGGACATTCAACGCCAAATTACCCTTTCAGGCATCCTGGTCCGACGCACATCCCGTCGCCGATTAGGAGTGCCCCTTATGAGGGCACATGTCCGGCAGGTATCCTGACTTGCGGGTCAAAGCGTTGGACCGGCCTTCCCGGGCAAACCCCAGTGGCGTTTCAGCCCTGCTCGCCGCTTACAGTTGCGGGTGCAGTTGCGGAATTGGGCCTGAGCCCGCACCGCATTCCCTTTTGATTCCAGAGCAAGCTCCGGAACCGGACATGCCGAGCGGCTTGCCAGACAACTCAGCCTTCCGTCAACGAAAATGTGTTACGGCCATCGAAAATAATGAGCTCGGCAGTATGCGAGAGTGAACCAGTTTGTGAAATATCCAAGGCAACAGAGTGATTTCACATCTAAGCTTCTGAAAGATACCTTTCCGACAACGGCAGGCTCGCCGCACCCAGTGAGCGTGCTTCCGGGCCCACGGTCCCTGCCAGCACGGCAGGGCGCTCGAGACCGGTCAGGTTAAGCTCAGACAGTTTGTCTTCGACCATTTCAACCAAACGCGCCTTGATGTCCTGCGGCATCCAGCCGTCAATCTTCACGCATTCGAAATCTATCAGGCTACAGGATGAGACAATCGCATAGGCAATCCCGCTCGCCGTCTGCTTCAACCAGTTTTCCAGTTGAACTTTTGGCACATCCCAACGCTGGGTCGTTTCCCAAATGGAATGCGACGTGACACCTGCCGTGGTGATTGCACGCTCGAGCACGTACAGGCTGGCCACATCGATAAGCGGCCTGACACCACCGACATCATCCGGCACAGGCAAGGGGCCGATTGCGCCCGAGTTTCCACGCCCTGAAAAGATTGCGCCATTGAGGACCACACCGCCGCCAATGAAGAAACCAATATAGAAGTACAGGAAATCCCTTGGCCCATCGGCTGGACCGAATACCAATTCCGCCCCACAAGCCGCAGTGGCGTCATTTTGCAGGAATACCGGAATATCGAGGCGCCGCGCCAGGTCAGCCTTCAGGTCTGATACGCGCCACGGGTCCATTTCTTCCTGAGGAACCTGAAGGGTCTGGGCCCAGTCCCATAGGTAGAACGGCATGGCAATCCCAAGTCCCGCAATCCTGCCTTTGGCCTCAGGCGGCATGGATGATATCATTTTGCCCAGACTCTCAGTGGAAAACTCCAATGTGGCTTTCGGCGTTGGATAGTCATAGGTTCGCCGCTCGCGCTGCCGCACATTTCCGACAAAGTCAGTCAAAACCAGCTCGGTACTGCGGCGCCCGACCTTGAGCCCAAAGAAAAACGCACCATCCGGGTTGAGGCGCATGGGAACGGAAGGTTGCCCGACCTTCCCGCGGACCGGCTCACCGCGCAACAGCAAACCATCCTTCTCCAACAGCCGCATGATGACGGAAACGGTTTGTGCCGACAGTCCGGTCATGCGCGCGATCTCGGACTTCGCAAGGGCCTGATGACGCCGGACAAGCGACAACACCAGCCGTTCGTTCCGGGCCCGCATCCCGCTTTGGTTGGTACCGCGCACCTCTGACCCGTGCAGGCCAATCGAATTTTTCCGAGATGAATTTTCAGGCACGACCACCCCTTTCCTGTTGAAGAATGAGAAAGCCCGCCCGCCCTGTCAATAATAAATAAGAGTGATTTATTTATTGACTCAAAATTCGAATCTTGTGATTGTTTCTTATGGGGTCAGGATTTTTTGCCTGATCGCCCTCGTGCCCTACTCGGCATAGAAAAAACTGGGAGGATAATCGATGAAACTCGCAAAACTTGCGGGTGCTGCTGCGCTCGGGGTTACTGCCATGGCTGGCAGTGCAATGGCGGAAGGCGAAACTGTTTGCCTGATCACCAAGACGGACACCAACCCGTTCTTTGTCAAAATGAAAGAAGGTGCGACTGCAAAAGCGGAAGAGCTGGGAATGACGCTCAAAGCCTTTGCGGGCAAAGTTGACGGTGACCATGAAACGCAGGTGCAAGCCATTGAGACCTGCATTCTGGACGGCGCCAAAGGCATTCTGCTGACGGCCTCGGACACATCATCCATCGTTCCGGCCGTGAAGCAGGCGCGGGATGCAGGTGTTCTGGTTATCGCTCTGGATACGCCGCTGGAACCCATTGACTCGGCTGACGCGACCTTTGCCACGGACAATTTCCTGGCCGGGCTGCTGATTGGACAATGGGCCAAAGCCACGCTGGGCGACGCGGCCAACGACGCGAAAATTGCGACATTGGACCTTGCCGTCAGCCAGCCGACAGTGGACGTGCTGCGCAATCAGGGCTTCCTGCAAGGCTTTGGTGTCGATCTGGCGGACCCGAACGTAATCGGTGATGAAGATGACCCCCGTCTTGTCGGAAGTGATGTCACTGCCGGCAACGAAGAAGGTGGTCGCCGCGCGATGGAAAACCTTCTGGCCAAGGATCCGACGATCAACGTTGTTCACACCATCAACGAGCCTGCCGCGGCAGGCGCCTACGAGGCGCTGAAAGCCATCGGGCGCGAAAATGACGTGCTCATCGTTTCCGTGGACGGAGGCTGCCCGGGTGTCCAAAACGTTGCCGATGGTGTTATCGGCGCGACGTCGCAGCAATACCCGCTGTTGATGGCATCGCTGGGTGTTGAGGCCGTCAAGAAATGGGCGGACGAAGGCGTGAAGCCTGAAAACACGCCTGGCAAGGATTTCTTTGACACCGGCGTAGCGCTTGTAACGGACAAGCCTGCCGAAGGCGTCGAGTCGATCTCGGTCAAAGAAGGCATGGACCTCTGCTGGGGTTAACCTGACCACCCGGAGGGCCGCAGAGGGCGGCCTTCCGCATTTCAAACCACCCATTCGCCCGAAAACTTGCTAAAGTCGTCAGTAACCTGACGCTTTGGGGGAACCTTTATGTCCGATACTTCACGACGATCAGACGACTTCGAAGCCGCTGCAAAAGGCAGCCAGGAACAGATTGCCGAATTTGACGATCACCACCGCGGGTTTGTCGGAACGGTTCAGCATTTTCTGCATGTGAACCCCTCTTTGGTGCCGCTGATCGTTCTTGTGGCTGCCATCGTCATTTTCGGGGCTTTGCTGGGCTCCAAGTTCTTCTCGCCATTCGCGCTGACCCTGATCCTGCAACAGGTTCAGATCGTCGGGATCGTGGCGGCGGCGCAAAGCCTCGTCATCCTGACCGCCGGTATCGATCTGAGCGTCGGAGCAATCATGGTGATGTCGTCGGTTGTCATGGGACAGTTCACCTTCCGATATGGGCTGCCGCCAACGGTCGCGATTGTTTGCGGCCTTTTCGTTGGCACCGCAATCGGTGCGGTGAACGGGTATCTGGTCAGCCGCATCAAACTGCCGCCGTTCATCGTGACGCTTGGCATGTGGCAAATCGTTCTTGCGGCGAACTTCCTGTATTCTCAGAACGAAACAATCCGGTCGCAGGAGATCGAAGAAAACGCCGCAATTCTGCAACTTTTCGGGGCCAAGTTCAACGTGGGCGGGGCGGTATTCACCGTCGGCGTGATCTTCATGCTGGTGCTGATCCTCGGGCTTTCCTACGCCCTTCGTCACACCGCATGGGGAAGGCATGTCTATGCGGTCGGTGATGATCCGGAAGCCGCTGAGCTGTCTGGCGTCAATGTGCATCGCACGCTGATGTCGGTTTACATGCTGTCCGGGCTGATCTGCGCCTTCGCGGGCTGGGCTCTGATTGGTCGGATCGGGTCCGTGTCTCCAACGTCTGGCCAGTTGGCCAATATTGAAAGCATAACAGCGGTCGTGATCGGGGGCATATCCCTGTTCGGTGGCCGCGGGTCCATTCTCGGATCATTGTTCGGAGCGTTGATCGTCGGGGTCTTCACGCTTGGGCTTCGGTTGCTGGGCGCTGATGCGCAATGGACGTTCCTGTTGATCGGCATCCTTATCATCGCAGCGGTCGCGGTCGACCAGTGGATCAGAAAGGTGGCAGCCTGATGGAACCTATTCTCAAAGGACGGAACCTTGTGAAGCGCTATGGCAAGGTGACTGCACTGGACCATTGCGATTTCGATCTGATGCCGGGTGAAATTCTGGCGGTGATCGGCGACAACGGGGCAGGCAAATCAACGCTGATCAAGGCGGTGTCCGGCGCGGTGATGCCGGATGAGGGCGAAGTCTGGCTGGAAGGTCAGAAGGTGAATTTCCACTCGCCGATTGACGCGCGCGAAGCCGGTATTGAAACGGTTTACCAGACCCTTGCGATGTCCCCTGCCCTGTCGATCGCGGACAACATGTTCATGGGGCGCGAGATTCGGCGCAAAGGGCCGTTGGGATCATGGTTCCGAATGCTCGACCGTCCGGCGATGGAGAAATTCGCCCGCGACAAGCTGAGCGAACTGGGCCTGATGACGATCCAGAACATCAATCAAGCCGTCGAAACTCTGTCCGGGGGTCAGCGTCAGGGTGTTGCGGTGGCACGTGCCGCGGCATTCGGATCAAAAGTCATCATCCTGGACGAACCAACCGCCGCATTGGGCGTGAAGGAAAGCCGGCGCGTTCTTGAACTGATCCTGGACGTGAAGTCTCGCGGCATTCCGATCATCCTGATCAGCCACAATATGCCACATGTTTTCGAGGTCGCCGATCGAATTCACGTGCATCGGCTGGGCAAACGCCTCTGCGTCGTTGATCCCAAGGATTACACGATGTCCGACGCAGTGGCGTTCATGACCGGTGCCAAGGAACCGCCCGCCGAGGACGAAGCCGCGTGACGGGTAAACTTGCCACCCCCGAGGCGCTTGCAAGAAAAATCGCGGATGCCGTCCAGGCCTTGCCGCCGCTGCAAGGCCGGCATCTCGTCGCGATTGCCGGGCCGCCGGGTTCGGGAAAAACGACTGCGGCGGGCCTTGCAACCAAAGAGCTTTATCTGCGCGGCGTCGCAACCGGATTGGTTTTCATGGACGGCTTCCACTATGACAACGTGATCTTGAAGGATCGCGGCCTGCTGAACCGCAAAGGATCTCCTGAAACCTTTGATCTTGCCGGCTTTCATGCGTTGCTTGATCGATTGCGCGCGGAAGAAGAAGTCGCAATACCCGCGTTTGACCGGGAACTGGATCTGGCCATTGCCGCGCGGTCCATGATCACAGCGGATCAGCGCGTTGTTCTCGTTGAGGGCAATTACCTTCTCTTGAACGAGCCGGGTTGGTCGGACCTTCACCAACTGTGGACATTCAAGGTATTTTTGGACACCGATTTGAAAACACTCCAAACCCGCCTGACCAACAGATGGATCGGCCATGGTCTGGACGCCAATGCCGCCAAGGACCGCGCGCAGTCGAACGATCTGCCGAATGCACAGCGCGTGATCCGAAATTCGATACCCGGTGATCTGACACTGGCTTGAGTTTTGCCTGCGGCCAACACAACCCGTCTTGATGAAAGGCCAGAGGTCAGTTCCGGTACACCGGCGGAACAAGACCGGCCTGGAACCAAGTCACGAAGGACACGATCGAAAACACCGGCAGCCCGGTCGCCTGCTGAATATCCGGTGCATAGGGGCACATATTCGTGCACTCCAGAACGATTGCACCAAGATCGGGGTGGTCCGAGGCCAACGCGATCGCGGCCTCAACATTGTCCTCCCGGGCCTTCTCAACATTCAGACGCGACTCATTGCCCAGAATTGCGCGGGTGAATTCCCGCCCACCCTCGGTTGTGCCGATTGGCGTGTCCAAGGGGACATTGGCAGCCTGAAGATGGTCATTGGTCAAGGTGGAGGCCGAAATGGTCAGAATGCCCGCGCGCTTTCCCCTGGGAAGGATGCGATTCACCATTTCGACCTGCATCAAGGACGAGGTGACGACGGGAACCGGAACGGCCTCGGCCAGCTCCTTCTGGAACAGGGACAGGAACCCGCAATTGGTTGTTATTCCGTCCGCGCCGTCCTTGACCAGCTCTTGCGCGGCGTCGATGAAGACCTCGAGCATACCTTCGGCCCGATGCCGGACCACCCGATCGGGCGAGGCATCCCGGACGATGCGGTACAGCACCGGAAACGGCCATGTCCGTGCATTGCCCATGTCACCGGGAATTCTTGGGAATTGCGCGTCCAGCATAAGGATTCCCACCGATGCACCATAAATGGATTTGCCGCCCTGCGCGATCATCCCTGTGCCTCCTCGATAATGCGAGTCGAGATGTCTTCGGCCCCTTCCATGTAGATGCTGGTAATCCCGTGACGCACGGCGTCCTGAACCTGATCCATTCGTTTTGTGATATGAGCCGCCAGAACCCGGGCCGCCTCGTCCGCGTCCCGATCCAGCAGGGCCTGCATGACGTGTTTATGTTCGTCCTTGGACTTCTGCACCCGGTCCATGCTCATGGAAATCCAGCGGATATAGCGGATACGCTCGTTGATGCGCGTCAGAGTTTGCAACAACTCCATGTTCCCTGACAGCTTTGCGATCCCCAGATGGAACGCTTCGTCCCGGGCCACTGCCTCTTCGATCGTCAGGCCGGTGATGTCGATGCCCGTTTCGTAAAGTTCATCACGCAGCTTTTGCAGGTCTTCATCCGTCGCCCTGGCGCAGGCGGATCGGGCCGCCGCGGATTCGATAATCTGGCGCAGCTCGAAAAGGTCGAACACGCTTTGCGCATCCAAGGAACGGCAAAAGAACCCTTGCCCCGGGCGGAAATCGAACAGCCGTTCGGCAACCAGACGGTTCAACGCTTCTCGCAACGGCGTGCGGCTGACGCCCAGATCCCTGGACAGCGCGACCTCGTTCAGGCGGTCACCCGGGCGCAGGCGGAAGGACACCGCCATCGCTTTGACCTGATCATAGATATCATCGACGCGTGGACCCGCCATAAACAATGCCCTTCTTCCGTTGGTCCACAGGTGCCACACTCAATTCTTGAAATCAATATGCAAACCTGTATACAGCTATGTGTACAATTTCAGCGCAATGGAATCGCGAACCATGACAGGGACGAATTACCTGACCGGAGCCGAGGCGATGGTGCGTATGCTCGAGGCGCATGGCGTCACCCATATGTTCGGCCTGTGCGGCGATACCACCTTGCCGTTCTATGACGCACTCGCCCGAATGGATCACGGCATTCAGCACATTCTGACCCGCGACGAACGGCACGCCGCCTACATGGCGGATGGCTATGCACGCGTGACAGGCAGGCCCGGCGTTTGCGAAGGCCCTTCCGGCGGTGGCGCGACCTACATTCTGCCGGGTGTGGTCGAGGCCAATGAAAGTTCGGTTCCAATCCTGGCGATCACCTCTGATGTGGCGACGACCAGCCGCGGGAAATACCCTTTGACAGAACTGGATCAGCCAGCGTTGTTCCGCCCGCTGACGAAGTGGAACGCGTCTCTGGATGATGCCGCCCGGCTTCCGGCCATGGTTCGTGCGGCGTTCAGGGCGATGACAACGGGAACACCCGGCGCGACCCATCTGGCACTGCCGTTTGATACGCAGAAGGCACAGGTGGACGAGGCGGAAATCTGGGCCGATGACCGGCATCGCAGCTTTCCCGCCGAACGGGCTGCCCCCGATCCGGATGCCATCGAAGCAGCCGCAGCCATTCTTGCCCGGGCCACATCCGCCGTCGCGGTCTGTGGCGGCGGCCCGGTTCTGTCCGGCGCGACCGATGCGTTGCGCCGTGTCGCTGGTCTGTTGGACATGGCCGTCGCCACAACCGTTTCAGGCCAAGGGTCCATCGCCGAAACCGATCCTTTGGCCCTGGGTGTCGTCGGATCGAACGGCGGGATCCCCGCGACCCGTGCCGTGGTGGATCAGGCTGATGTCGTCCTGTTCATCGGGTGCCGCGCCGGTTCGGTCACGACCGAACGGTGGAGAAGCCCCGGACGCAACGCCACGATCATTCACATCGACAGCGACCCCATGGTGATCGGCGCAAACTATCAGACCGAAGTGGCGATCTGCGCTGACGCCCGCCTCGCGCTTGAGGCATTGGCCCGAGCGCTGGAGGACCGGCAAGACCTGAACGGACAAGACGGAGCAACCAAGGCCCGCGCCGCGTGGGAGGCCAAGGCGGCGGCGTTTGCCCCCTTGGCTGCAAGTCGGGAAATGCCGATCCGGCCAGAGGCTGTCATGGCGTCCCTGATGGACATTCTGGACGACGATGCGATTGTGGTCGCTGACCCCGGCACCCCCTGCCCCTATTTCAGCGCGCATTACCGTTGGCGGCAACCCGGGCGGCATTTCATCACAAATCGCGCACATGGAGCACTGGGCTATTCTCTGGGGGCGGCCATGGGTGCACATGTTGGCCGGCCCTCGGTCAAGACCCTGGCCGTCATGGGCGATGGTTCGTTTGGGTTCACCTGCGGTGAATTTGAAACGATGGTGCGGCACAAAATGCCGATAACCTCGATCGTTTTCTCGAACTCGGTCTTCGGATGGATCAAGGCGGGTCAGGATGCTGGGTTTGATCAACGCTATTACAACGTTGATTTCAACCGGACCGACCACGCCGCCGTCGCAGCCGCCTTCGGAGTGAAATCATGGACGGTCAAAGACCCTGAGGACTTGCCGAAGGTGCTGAAACAGGCCCTCGAACATGATGGCCCCACATTGGTCGACATCCATTCGCAGCAGCTTCACGAGGCCGCTGCACCTGTGTCGGAATGGGTTGCGTAAGAGGCAATCGACGGGGTCAGCTGGGCCAGGAATTCTTGCGCAATCGTGGACAGGGGGCGCCCCTTTGCGGTGATGATTGCAAGATCCAGCATGACGGATGGCCTGAACGGGCGGGTCTTGTACCCGCTCTCACCATCGAACGTCACGGTAAAGGGATCGATCATCGCAACCCCCATGCCCTGTTTCACAAAACTCAGCAGGTTCTCGGACAGGTGCGTGTGAATCTGTGTCCGCCACGTGCGCCCGGATGCCTGAAAGATGTCTCGGGTTCGACGGTGGGTTTGATGTTCCGGGCCCATCACGATGAAGGGCTCGTTTTCCAGTAATTCCGGTGTCAGAACGTCATAATCCGCCAAGTGGCTATTTTCTGGAAAAGTCGCAAGCGTTTCGAATTGAAACACCTGATAATTCAGAGTGTCGTGCAGGATCGGCATCTCGACGATGCCGATTTCAAACAGGCCTGAAATCACCCATTCCTGAATCTTGGATGAATACTGCGACTGGAAACTGACGGACAGGTTGGGGCGGCTTTTGGCAAAACGAGCGATCTCGCGCGGCATGAAACCAAATGACAGAAGATGCGGTGCCGCAACCTGCAATTGACCG
Organism: Ruegeria sp. THAF33; assembly: GCF_009363615.1. Classification (NCBI taxonomy): domain Bacteria; kingdom Pseudomonadati; phylum Pseudomonadota; class Alphaproteobacteria; order Rhodobacterales; family Roseobacteraceae; genus Ruegeria; species Ruegeria sp. THAF33. Next base: position 575,187 of record NZ_CP045385.1, read on the forward strand.
GGATGTTTGTTCTGCAAATCTGTCACGGCCTGCGCCACGTGATCCAGCCCGCGCACGACCGTGTCGACTTCGCGGAACAGCAGCTCGGCTTCCGGGGTGGGCAGCAAACGGCCCTTGTTGCGCTCGAACAGAGGCAGTCGTGCTTCGCGTTCCAACTGAGCCAACAGATTGCTGATACCAGGCTGGGATATCCCAAGTACCGACGCCGCACCGGTTACGGTTCCGGTTTCCATGATGGCGTGAAACGCTTGAAGCTGGCGAAAGCGCAGGGACATGGATTACCGCATCATTTTTTCTGATGAACTGTCGAAGATATAGTATTTGAAATGATATGCCCGTCAAGGCAGGCTTCCGCTCAACCACAGGGGGCGGAATGAACGATCTGTCACAAAACATCATCGGTTACGACCTTTGGCACCTGAAGCTTCCGGTCACGTCCCGCCGGGATCACGGTATAGGATCCATCGAAGGCGCCTGCGAAGTCGTCATACTGCGACTGACATCCGAGGATGGCACACAGGGATTTGGCGAAGCGTCACCCTGGTCGGTGTTCACCGGCACCCCGGAAGCGACATTTGCGGCACTGGATCGATATCTACGCCCCCTTGTTCTTGGCGCCCGCGTGGGCGACCGGTCAGCCATCATGGCGCGCGCGACCTGTGCCGTGGCGCATTGCACCGAGGCCAAGGCCGCGCTGGAAACCGCGCTGCTGGATCTGGCCGGCCGTATCAGCGACATCCCTGTCTGGTCATTGCTGGGCGGTCGTTGCCGCAGCACCATTCCGCTCAGCTGTTCCATCGCCAACCCGGACTTTTCTCAGGACATAGACCTGTTGGCGCGGTTGCGAGAGGACGGCGTGCGGATTGTCAAACTCAAGACCGGGTTCAAGGATCACGCCTTTGACATCATGCGGTTGGAGTACCTTGCGCAGAACTGCCCTGAATTCTCGGTCCGCGTGGACTATAATCAGGGGCTGAGCATCGAGGAGGCTCCGACGCGGGTGCGGGACGTGGCCCGGTTCAATCCTGATTTCATCGAACAGCCGGTTCGCGCCCACCATTTCGGCATGATGGCGAAGCTACGGCATATGACCGATGTTCCCCTTCTCGCCGATGAAAGCGTCTTTGGTCCCGAAGATATGGAACGCGCCGCGCGTGAAAGCACTTGCGATGGTGTCTCGGTGAAAATAATGAAGTCTGGCGGACTGACCCGCGGGCAAACGGTCGCCCGCATCGCGGCGGCGCACGGCCTGACGGCGTATGGCGGGGACATGTTCGAGGCCGGCCTGGCCCATCTTGCGGGCACCCATCTGATTGCCGCGACACCCGAGATCACATTGGGCTGCGAGTTTTATCAGGCGTCCTATTTTCTGAAAGAGGACATTCTGGAAGAACCCTTCCGGATCCGGAACGGTCAGGTCTGCGTGCCCGAAACCCCCGGGCTTGGCGGCAGGCCCGAGGTGGCCAAACTGAACCATTACGCAGTGGCCAGGGCGGCTTCAGAATGAGCGACAAGAAAACCATAGCCATCATCGGCGCCGGTATCGTCGGCGTGTCGGCCGCGGTCTGGCTGCAACGGGACGGGCACGACGTGATCCTGTTCGACAAGGCCGGACCGGGTGAAGGCACGTCTCATGGCAATGGCGGTGTGCTGGCATCCTGTTCCATCATACCTGTGACGGTTCCCGGACTGCTTGGCAAAGCGCCCAAAATGTTGCTGAGCTCGTCGCAGCCGCTGTTTTTGAAATGGGGGTATCTGCCGAAGCTGCTCCCATGGCTCCGGCAATATCTGAGCCACGCGAACGTGGCAGACGTTGAACGGATCGCGGCGGCGCTGACGCCGATCGTCGGCGACAGCCTGAATGATCACAAGGCTTTGGCGGCGGGCACGCGTGCTGAAAAGTGGATCGTGCCCAGCGACTATCTGTTTCTCTACGAGAACCGGGCCCATTTTGAACAAGATGCGTTGGGCTGGGGAATAAGACGGAAGAACGGCTTTGACTGGCAAGAACTGGAGGGCAAGGCGTTTCACGACTATGACCCCGTGTTCAGCCCGGATATCGGTTTCGCCGCCAAGCTGTCAAACCACGGTCATATCACCGATCCCGGGCGGTACGTGAAAGATCTGGCCGCCCATGTCGAGGCCGGCGGCGGCCGGATCATCCGCGCCAATGTCGAAGATGTCACCCGCGAGAGCGGCCGTGTTACCGGTGTGCGCGCGGATGGTGAGACCATCGCTTGCGACACCGCCATTGTCACGGCTGGCGTCTGGTCGGGGCCGCTGGCAAAGCGACTGGGGGTTTCTGTTCCTCTTGAAAGCGAGCGCGGTTATCATCTTGAATTGGTGGCACCTTCTGCCATGCCCCGCAGCCCGGTCATGGTTGCTTCGGGCAAGTTTGTTGCCACGCCCATGGATGGGCGCATACGCTTGGCGGGTATCGTGGAGTTCGGTGGGCTGGACGCACCGCCCTCGCGCGCGCCGTTTGAACTGATGCGAAAGAATGCCCGGGCCGCGTTTCCGGGCATAACATGGAAGGAGGAAGTGGAATGGATGGGGCACAGGCCGGCCCCGGCTGACTCGATCCCGATCATAGGCGACGCGCCCGGACTCAAGGGGGCCTATATGGGCTTTGGGCATCATCACATCGGCCTGACAGGTGGGCCAAAGACCGGGCGGCTTTTGGCGCAGATGATTGCGGGCAGAACCCCGAACACCGACGTAAGCGTTTATGCGCCGTCGCGCTTCGCACCATAAGAACAGACCGACGAAAAACATCGGTATTTCAAGACTCGATAGGGAGAAAACGATGAAAACAATGACAAACCTTCTGGCGGCAACCGCTTTGACTGCTGCCGCGGCAGCACCGGCCATGGCCGAAAAATGGGACATGCCGATGGCCTATTCGGCGTCGAACTTCCATTCGGCCACCGGTGCGGAATTCGCCAAATGTGTAACGACCGGAACCGGCGGTGAGATCGAAATCGTTACGCATCCATCCGGCTCGCTGTTCAAAGGTGCCGATATCAAACGCGCAATCCAGACCGGGCAAGCCCCGATCGGCGAACGCCTTCTGTCCGGCCACCAGAATGAGAACGCGTTGTTCGGTTTCGATTCGATCCCGTTCCTTGCGACCTCGTTCGACGACAGCGCCAAGCTTTGGGAGGCTGCCAAGCCATCTATCGAAAAAGTATTGGCAGAGCAGAACCTGACGCTGCTTTATGCTGTACCGTGGCCACCGCAGGGGCTGTATTTCAAGAATGAGGTGAACTCGGTCGCCGACATGAAGGGCATCAAGTTCCGTTCGTACAACAACGCGACTTCGCGACTGGCCGAGCTGACGGGCATGTTGCCGGTAACGATCGAAGCGGCAGAAATCAGTCAGGCTTTTGCGACGGGTGTCGCCGAGTCGATGGTGTCTTCGGGATCGACCGGGTATGACCGCAAGGTCTGGGAAAGCCTGAACTATTTCTACGAAGTCGATGCCTGGTTGCCGCGCAACTACGTGATGGTGAATTCTGATGTCTGGTCGGGCGTGTCCGACGCCAACAAGAACGTCATCAAGGCCTGCGCAGGGCTGGCGGAATACGCGGGCAACTGGCGCGCCAAGGAATATACCGGCTTTACTCTGCAAGGTCTGCGTGATGGTGGCATGACCGTCGGTCCGGCATCCGAGCAGATGACGAATGAGCTGAAAGAGATTGGTGTGACCATGACCAATGAATGGCTGGAAGCCGCCGGAGACGAAGGCAAAGCCATCGTCGACGCGTTCAACGCCTCTCAGTAACCGTTCGAGGCAGGCGGCGTTGCATTGCGTCGCCTGTTTTCCATCCAATCATAACAAAGCGGGGACGCCATGGCGGTATTGCGGGGGCTTCGGTCCGTTCTGGACTTTATCTATCTTGCAGCGGGGGTAATGGCGGCGGTCAGCCTGATTGCCATTCTTTTGCTGATCGTCGTGCAGATGCTGGCCCGCTGGACCGGTGAGGTCTTTCCCGGAGCGCCCGACTATGCCGGCTATGCAATGGCGGCGGCATCTTTTCTCGCCTTTGCCAATGCGTTGAACCGGGGCAGCCACATTCGGGTTTCGATCCTTCTGAACGCGGTACCGGACAGCGTGCGGCGTGTTCTTGAAATCTGGTGTTTCACCATCGGCACAGCCGTCATGTGGTATTTCTGCTGGTATGCCTATCGCTTCGTCTATTGGAGCTGGAAGTTCAACGACATCAGCCAGGGTCAGGACAGAACCGCGCTGTGGATTCCGCAATCCGCGATGCTGATCGGAGCCGTGATCCTGGCCGTCGCGCTGACGGATCACCTGATCCACGTCCTGTTCAAAGGTGACCATCGCATTGTCCGCGATCTGGCCGACCAGAGCCACGGAGAATAGACGCATGGAAAACCTGTCTGTCATCATCCTTTTCCTTTTTGTTCTGTTCACCCTTCTCGGGACCGGTGTCTGGGTCGGCCTAGCCCTCATGGGGGTCGCTTGGGTCGGGATGGAGCTGTTCACCACCCGCCCCGTGGGCGACGTGATGATCACGACGATCTGGTCCGCGTCGTCATCGTGGACCCTGACCGCCTTGCCCATGTTCATCTGGATGGGCGAAATCCTGTACCGCACGCGATTGTCCGAAGACATGTTCAAAGGGCTGTCCCCTTGGATGGCCCCCCTGCCCGGCGGTTTGGTGCATACCAATATCGTGGGCTGTACCGTTTTCGCGGCAGTCTCAGGTTCGTCGGCCGCAACGCTGACCACCGTCGGAAAGATGTCGATCCCCGAACTGCGCAAGCGCAACTACCCCGAACGGATGATCATCGGTACTCTGACCGGCGCGGCCACTCTGGGGCTGATGATCCCGCCGTCCCTAACCCTGATCGTCTACGGGGTGACGATCAATGAATCGATCACCAAGCTGTTCTTTGCCGGCATCCTTCCCGGTTTGGTGCTGGCAGCGATGTTCATGGGGTATGTCGCGATCTATTCCAAGTTGGGCAAAGATTGGACCCCGGATGTCGAGGGCAAGCTGAGCTTTTCCGAGAAAGTCAGAAACTCCCGCTTTTTGTTGCCTGTGATCCTTCTGATCACGGTCGTCATCGGCTCAATGTATCTGGGCTATGCCACTGCGACCGAAGCTGCGGCTTTCGGGGTGATCGGCGGCCTGCTGCTGGCGGCAGGCCAGGGGTCGTTGAACTGGAAGACATTCACTGAAAGCTTGATGGGCGCCACACGAACCAGCGCGATGATCGCCCTGATCCTTGCCGGCGCTGCGTTTCTGTCGCTGTCCATGGGCTTCACCGGCCTGCCGCGCGGGCTGGCCGATCTGATTGCAGGTTGGGAACTGACCCGTTTCGAACTGCTTATGGTCCTGCTGGTGTTCTACATCATTCTGGGCTGTTTTCTTGACGGGATTTCTTCCGTCGTTTTGACCATGGCCGTGGTGGAACCAATGATCCGCGACGCTGGCATTGACCTGATCTGGTTCGGCATCTTCATCGTGGTCGTCGTTGAAATGGCGCAGATCACACCACCGATCGGATTCAACCTGTTCGTGATGCAGGGCATGACCAACCATGAGATGAGCTATATCGCACGCGCAGCGATACCGATGTTCCTGATCATGGTGCTGATGGTCTTCATCCTCATCTGGTTCCCGGACCTCGCCACCTGGCTGCCCGAGAATTTGCGTCAGAGCCCGGGCGGGTAAAACGGCCTTGAACCTGCTCCATCTGGCGGCCCGTCACGGGCCCCGTGTTCTGGTCGCCGGATTGGCGGCGGGTCTTCTATTGCCGGGTTTGGCCGAGCCCATGCGAGGCCTGCTGCCGCCCCTGGTCGTGTTGTTGCTGTTCGTCACCGTCCTGAGAATAGACCCCGAAACCATTCTTGGATCGTTGAGCGATCTGCACAAGGTCGCGTTCACCGTCATCGGGTTTCAATTCGTGATGCCGCTGATCATTCTGGCCATTGGATTTGTCGGGGGATGGACCGGAACGCCGGTGCTTCTGTCCCTGCTCATCATGGCGGCTGCGCCCTCGATTTCCGGCAGTCCCAACATGTGTTTGATGATGGGCTACCCACCTGAACACGCGATGCGAATGATGGTGGTTGGGACCGCCCTGCTGCCATTGACAGCGTTTCCGGTGTTCCTGCTCATGCCTGAGCTGGGCGGCATTCACTCTGTTCTGCTGGCCGGGTTGCAACTGCTGTTGACGATACTCTGCACAACCGGCGCCGCCATTGTTGTCCGGTGCGTCTGGTTGCGTTCACCATCACGCTCCACATTGGTGAATCTGGAAGGGTTGGGCACAATCACCTTGGCCGTTTTTGTCATCGGCCTGATGCCTTCTGTCAGCACCACAGCGCTGAAAAGCCCGGCCGTCGCGGCCTTCTGGATCGCGCTCGCCTGTCTGGCCAATTTCGGAGCACAATTCATTTCGTTCCGGATGACCCGAGGACGTCTGCCGGCAGCCAGAGCAACCGCTGTCTCTTTGATCGCGGGAAACAGAAACATCGCGATATTCTTCGTTGCTTTGCCGCCCGAGGTCACCGCACCCATCATGGCCTTCATCGGGGCGTATCAAATTCCGATGTACCTGACGCCAATGGTCATGCGTCATCTCTACATGAGGCAAGTCTTGCCCGAGTAGCTTTGGAAAGCCGCCTTAGGATATTTTTATCCCTTTTCTCCGATCCTTGTCGGCGTTGGGCCGATACGTCGTGCTTGGTTCAATGCAAAAAAACACGCTCAGGGAAATCGGGTGAATAATTGTCACTATTGACAGTTAATTGCACTCTTCCTATTTACTGTCAATGTTGACAGTAAAGGAAATATCATGCCGATTAGCAAACTGGTCGTCGCATCTGTGATGACACTAGCTTCAACCCTCGGGGCAACAGCACAAACTCTCACTGCAACGGTGCAGGACGTGCGCAATGCAGATGGTGATTTGATCATTGCCGTGTTCGATGACTCAAAATCTTTTAAGGCCATGGACGTGGCAAACGCGGCGGCCTTGGCTTCCATTCCTGCTGTCAAAGGCCAGGCCTCGGTCACCTTTCACAATCTCCCGCTTGGCACCTATACGATTGCCGCGATTCACGACGAGAACAGCAACAGCAACCTGGATACCGAGAAGGATGTCCCAACCGAAGGGTACGCCTTTGGCGGCATGGATCGGAGCGGTCTACCGCCGGAATTCGCGGATGCCGCTGTCGCCGTCGGCACCGGTGCAACCGCAGACCTGAAGCTGAAATACTGGAAATAACATGATCGGGCGCCCCTCAAATCGTGATGAACGTTATGAACAGATTATGCAGGCCCTGGTCAGATGTGTTGCGAGATATGGCCTTGATGGCGCATCGCTTTCGCAAATAGCCAAGGAGGCGGGCCTGACACGGCCTCTGATCCGGCATCACCTGGGCAATCGGGATGAATTGATTACGACCCTGCAAGACTATGTTCTGAAAAGTTTTTCGGAACAGTCTGACGCACTCGTTGCAGGCTTGCCGGCGTCGAGAAAATCAAGACATCTGATCGATCTTCTGTTCTCGGACATGAACCAGACGTCACCGGATATGGTTCTTGCCTTCGCAGCACTCACCGCGCGGGCGGTCGAGGATGCTTCGCTTCGCCTGGCTTGTCGAGAGGCTCTGCTTGCCTTTGAAACTACGATTGCTGCGATACTGCGCGCGGATTTCCCGAATGTGGATGCCGCAAAGGTCAATACCGCCGCTCATGGCATTGTGGCGCTTTATTTCAACGCGACGTCTTTGGCCCCTCTGGATATGCCGAATGTCTGGAAAACTCAGGCCGAACAGGCCGCGCGTGCGCTGTTCAATGGCCTGGAGCAAGAACCATGACACGCAAGCGACAGCTGAACTACATCACCTTCGCGGCGCTGATGGTGACGACGGTACTTGGCTATCAGACGTTGTGGGGGCTTCTTTTCATGTTCTGGACAATCCCGAATTTCTATTCCGGTCACGCTTTGCTTTTGACCGACGTAACCCGGGATGAGGACCCCATCCTGTTTTGGCTGATCCAACTCGCCTGGGTCGCATTAGGCCTGTCGATGATCGCCATCGACTTTCTCCCCCAAACGTTTTGAAAATTCCTTCACAAGAGGCTCAAATGAAACCCATGCTGCACCTTTTGCCGGTCGAAGCTTACACGAGCCAGGATTGGTTCGACCGGGAAATGCGCGAGATCTTCTCCAAAACCTGGCGCTACGCCGGTTTTATGGAGGATGTCAGTGAACCCGGCCAGTTCATCGCCGTGCAGGCCGGACTCAACAACATATTCGTGATCATGGGGCGCGATCGTCGCCTGCGCGCCTTCCATAACATCTGCCGCCATCGCGGTACCCAATTGATCCGCGCGGTTGGCAAAACGCAAAAAGCATTGACCTGTCCTTATCACGATTGGACCTACGATCTTGAAGGCAATCTGATTTCGGTGCCGGATGAGCACGAGGAATTTGGCAAGGTCGACAAGTCCTGTCTTGGCCTGAAACCCGCCAAGGTCGACATCTGGAAATCGATGATTTTCGTCCATCCAGACCCCGACGCGCCTTCCATCGCCGAATGGTTCGGCCCCGTCGAACCCCATATCGGCCCGCACGTCCCGGAAGAGCTGATCGAGTACGAAGACCTGAACACCAGCTATGAGATAAAGGCCAACTGGAAGGTTGTCGTCGAAAATTACATCGACGTTTACCACCTGAGCCATCTGCATTCGAATACGCTGCAGATGTATGACCACAAATCCGCCGAATTCCACTGGGAAGGACCTCATTACATGTTTTGGGAGCCGCCCGTGGCGGAGTTTCTTGAAGATCAGGACAGCAAACTGACCGCCCCGCGCGTCATCCCCAAAGACATGAACGGCGCCTGGGTGCCGATGCTGTTCCCGGGGATTGGTCTGGCCGCTTCGGAAGACGGCTGGAATATCTTCATTGTCGAACCCCTTGGCCCGGAACTGACACGAGTTCACAACCGCGGGCGGGTGTCCAACAGCTCGGAATGGGAATTCACCAAACAGTCGATGAAGTCGTCCTCTTTCTGGTCCAAGTTTGGAATAGCTGGGAAATACGAAGCCAATGACGCGATGGGCGAAGATGACCCGATGGTTGCCGGTGACTTTACCGGCGAAGACATCTATGCGTGCGAGCAACAGCAGAAATCCCTGCATTCTCCGTATTTTGAAGCAGGTCCGGCGGCAAACGGTGAAAGTCCCGTCATCGAGCACCAGAAAGTTGTTCTGCAATGGTTGGGGGAAGGGAAATGAACTCGCGTGATTTTTTCCCATTGCGCGTTTGCGGGACCAGAGTCGAGCCGGATGGCGTGGCAAAGACCGTTATGTTCGATGTCCCTGACCACCTGATGGACATATTCGCCTGGAGGCCGGGCCAACACGTGTCCGTTCGTTTCAATATTGATGGCGAAGAGCACCGTCGAAGCTATTCGATCTCCAGTTCGCCTTACTCCGGGGACCCGCTTCGCATCACCGTCAAACGGGTCAAGGGTGGCCGTGTCAGCAACTTCATCAACGACACTGTTCAGGAAGGGCAAACCATTGACGTCATGCCGCCATTTGGCAGTTTCTGCCTGGACCCCGACGAAACGGCGCGGCGCACCCATTACTTTTTTGGCGCGGGCTCTGGCATTACTCCGCTCTTTGCAATGCTGAACTCGGTTTTGACAGCCGAGCTCCATTCAGTCGCGCATCTGGTGTACGGCAACACAAACGCCAAGAGCATCCTGTTGCAGCACGAACTGAGCGTGCTTCAGCAAGCGCATCCCGAACGTTTTACAATCAACCATGTCTTTTCGAAACCCGGCTGGTGGTCCAGCGCCGAGTACTGGCGGCAAGGTACAATCGACAAGGCCGCCATCGAAGCGTTGATCGCCGAGTATCCACCTTACGCCCAGGACGCGCGGTACTATGTCTGTGGTCCGGGCGATATGAACCAGGCCGTCAAATCGGCCTTGATGTCCATTGATGTTCCCCAGAACCGCATCCACATGGAAAGCTATGGTGCTGCGCCGGATCTGGACACAGGGATTGACGGGGAAGACGCAACCGCTGAACTGACGCTGGAAGGCACCCGACACCTCATTTCGGTCTCCAAGGGACAGACCATTCTTCACGCAGCGCAGTCAGCGGGGCTCAAGCCACCCTATTCCTGCCAATCCGGAGTTTGCGGCGCGTGCCGGGCCAAACTGACCAACGGCACAGTTCATATGCGGGCGCGCATGGCGCTGGAAGACAAAGACATCAAAGCCGGAGAAATCCTGACCTGCCAGTCAATACCCACGGCGGAAAAACTGACGATCAGCTTTGACCAGACCCGTCGCTGAAAAGCCAATGACACGCCTGAGGTATACCGGTTCACGCCGCCTCAGGTTCATTCACGGATCGGATCATGCGTCCGGCGCGCAATCTCGGATCACGAAGTGCTTGGTCGTTTCTTCCACGACTTCCCAATAGCCGCGAAAGCCATTGGGGATCAAAAAGCTCGCCCCGGTGCGAAAATCCTGACGGGTCCCGTCTTCGTGGATCAGGGCGCAATGGCCTTTGACGATATAGCAATATTCGTCCTTGTCCGTGAACGCGTGCCATTTGCCCGGCGTAGACGTCCAGGTCCCGGCAGACAATTGCCCATCCGGGCTGGTGAAGTGCATTCCAATCTTGTGATGCGGATCACCCTCGACAACGCGATCGGGAAGATCGGCCAAACGCCTTTCGCTGCGCGTTTCGGGCTCATCGAAAAGATTGATTACCTGTGTCGTCATGAGGTCATACCCTCCTGCTGGTCATGTAGTGCGAGATGACGTGACCGGCCAATGGTCGGTCACGTGCTGGTCTTGGATTTCCGCCATCCTCTAATGAAACAGGTAGACACCCGCCAAAACCAGAGCAGCGATGAAGATCGTCTCGGCCACGATCAGGACGATGGCCTGCCCGCCCACATCCAGAATCCGCTTGAGCGACGTTTTCATGCCCACTGCCGCAATCGACACCAGCAGCGCCCACCGGCTGAGATCGGCCATGGCCGACGAGACCACTTCGGGGATCAGGCCCATTGAATTCAGGACGGCAAACATCAGAAAGCCAACGACAAACATCGGCAAAATGGGTGGGCGCTTGCCGTCTTCCTCGCTGAACTCCGCGTGGCGCCGGACTAGAAACGAGATGACCAGCACCACCGGGGCCAGCATTGCGACACGGATCAGCTTGACCAAAGTCGCCACCTCACCGGTTTGGTCCGAAACCGAGAACCCGGCCCCGACAACCTGCGCGACATCATGGATCGTTCCGCCCAGGAAGACCCCTGAAACCTCGTCGTTGAAATCGAAAGCTTCGGTGAGGATCGGGTAGGCGATCATCGCGATTGTCGACAGAACAGTAACCGACAGTACCGTGAAAACCAGGTTCCGCTCCGAATGCTCGTTTTTGGGCAGAATGGCCGACAAGGCCATCGCGGCCGATGCACCGCAGATCGCAACCGATCCCCCCGTCAGCACCCCAAAGCGCCAACCACGGCCCAAAAGACGCGCGCCAAGAAGCCCGAACAGGATCGTGAGGATCACACCGGCAATCACAACGGCAATCAGATCAGCGCCAAGGCTCATCATCAATTCAACGGAAATACGCGCCCCAAGCAGCGCAACGCCAAAACGCAGAACCGTTCGTGCGGTAAATTCGATTCCGGCCTTGCAGTCACCGGCATCGTCTTCGGCCAGGAAATGGAACGCGATGCCCAGCAATAGGGCCATCAGCATCGCCGGGGCACCATAATGTTCGGACAAGAACTTCGCTGCGACGGCAACAACCACGGAAACAAGGAAACCGTGCCCGTTCAAACGAACGAAAGACCGTGCCCGAAGCCACGGCGAGTTGGATGCACTCAACGCCTGCATCTTACTTCCTTTGCAATATTTGAGCTGCCTTTTGGGCAAAGCCTGCCCCCACCCGCACCGTATTCGGCCCGGGTGGAGGCAGGATCAGATTACAGTTCGGCCTGAGCTTTCATGTCGTCTGCCGAGATTCCTGCGACGGCGACGGGTTTTTTCATTGCGTCGCGGCGGAAGGGTTCGCCGAGTTCCTGGTTGATCAGGGCCTCGATCAGCGTGGTGATGCCGTTCTTCTGGTCCTCGATCGCCTGGTTCAGGGCTGCGGTCAGCTCGTCCTGGGTGCGGGCCACGACGCCCTTCAGACCACAGGCCTGCGCGATACCGGCGTAAGACACTTTGGTATCCAGTTCGGTGCCGACGAAGTTGTCATCGAACCACAGGGTCGAGTTGCGCTTTTCCGCGCCCCACTGATAGTTGCGGAAGACGATCTGGGTCACGGCAGGCCATTCCTCGCGGCCGATCGCGGTCAGTTCGTTCACCGCGATGCCGAAGGCGCCGTCACCGGCAAAGCCCACGACCGGCACGTCCGGGCAGCCGATCTTGGCGCCGACGATGGCCGGCAGGCCATAGCCACAGGGCCCGAACAGGCCCGGCGCCAGGTATTTGCGGCCCGCCTCGAAGGACGGATAGGCGTTGCCGATGGCGCAGTTGTTGCCGATGTCCGAGCTGATGATCGCCTCTTTCGGCAGCGCCGCCTGAATGGCGCGCCAGGCCATGCGGGGGCTCATCCAGTCGGGCTTGGCCGCGCGGGCGCGCTGGTTCCAGGTGGTGCCCGGATCATCATCCTCGTGGTCCATGCTGCTCAGCTGCTGGGCCCAGCGGGACTTCTTCTCGGCGATCTTCGCCTTGCGCGCGTCGCGGCCCTCGTCGCCCGCGGTATCGCTCAGCTGGTTCAGGATGCCGGTCGCCACTTTGGCCGCGTCACCCACGATGCCCACGGTGACCTTCTTGGTCAGGCCGATCCGGTCGGGGTTGATGTCGACCTGAATGATCTTGGCTTCGGCCGGCCAGTATTCCATGCCATAGCCCGGCAGGGTCGAGAACGGGTTCAGACGGGTACCGAGGCACAGAACAACATCGGCTTCGCTGATCAGTTCCATACCGGCTTTCGAGCCGTTGTAGCCCAGCGGGCCGGCAAACAGAGGGTGGCTGCCGGGGAAGGCATCGTTGTGCTGGTAGCCGACGCAGACCGGCGCATCCAGACGCTCGGCCAGCGCCTTCGAGGCCTCGATCCCGCCCTTGGACAGAACCACGCCCGCACCGTTCAGGATCACCGGGTTTTTGGCGGTCGACAGCAGCTCGGCCGCCTGCGCTACGGCGGTTTCGCCGCCCGCAGGGCGTTCGAAATCGACGATGGCGGGCAGATCAACATCAACCACCTGGGTCCACATGTCACGCGGGATGTTGATCTGGGCCGGGGCGCTGGCGCGCTTGGCTTTCATGATCACGCGGTTCAGAACCTCGGTGACGCGGGTCGGGTCGCGGACCTCTTCCTGATAGGCGACCATGTCCTCGAACAGCTTCATCTGCTCGACTTCCTGGAAACCGCCCTGACCGATGGTCTTGTTCGCCGCCTGCGGCGTGACCAGCAGCAGCGGCGTGTGGTTCCAATAGGCAGTTTTTACGGCGGTCACGAAATTGGTGATGCCGGGGCCGTTCTGCGCGATCATCATCGACATCTTGCCGGTCGCGCGGGTGTAGCCATCCGCCATCATCCCGGCGCTGCCTTCATGCGCACAGTCCCAGAACATGATCCCGGCCTTCGGGAACAAGTCCGAGATCGGCATCATCGCGGATCCAATGATCCCGAACGCATGCTCAATCCCGTGCATCTGCAAAACCTTAACAAACGCCTCTTCCGTCGTCATCTTCATCTGAGTGCTTCCTTGTCTTTTCAGGGCGCCGAAGCCCCTGTGAGTTACAGTATTTCGTCTTTGAGGTAGTAGCCGACATACGCCATACGCTGTCCCAGTCGGCGGAAAGGCGTCAGGATGCCATGGCTCGGCAATGGGGAGGTGAAGATCGGCAGTTCAAACGCCTTGTCCTTCTGGCCGGCAACCAACTGCGCCATGCGTCGTCCGGCCTGGGCCGAGTACATGACGCCATTGCCGCCGTAGCCCATGGCATAGAACACGTTCTGATCTGGATCGGGCCGAAAAATGCGCGGCATCATGTCGTGGCTGACATCAACCCAGCCCCACCAGGAGTAGTCGAGGTTGATATCCTCGAGCGCCGGGAACTTGCGGGCAAGTCCCTTTTTCAGCAAGTCCAGATGTTTGCCGTTCTCGGCATCACGCCCTGTTACGGCGCTGCGGCTGCCGATCTGCATCCGATTGTCCGGCAACAGGCGGTAATAGTGGCGCAGCGTGCGCGTGTCGGTCAGGGGGGATCTGGTCTGAATACCGCATTCGTCCAACTCGGCCCGGGTCAGAGGCCGTGTCACCATCGAATTTGACAGGATCGGCATCAAGCGGTGCCTGGTGCGGTTGTTGAGCCCCGGGGGTGTATAACCGGCCGTTGCCAAGGCCACCGATTTCGCGCGCACAATACCGCCCGGCGTACGCAGATGATGCACTCTGTCCTTGGTTTGCCACCCCATGACCGGGCTGCCGGTATGGATTTTCACACCCAGCCTGCGCGCCATGTTGACATAGCCAAAAGCCAGCTTGCCGGCGTGGATACACGTTCCGTCCGGCTCCCACATCGCGCCTACGGCTTCCATGTCGCGCACGTGGTTTTCACGCAGTTCGTCCCGGGAAATGATACGCGAGCCGTAGCCGAACACGTCGTTCAGCAGCTTGCACTCTTTCTTGAGCGACGGCATGACCTTTTCACGATGCGCGATATAGTAATGGCCACCCGGCTGCGGTTCGCAGTCGATGTCATCCGAGGCGATGAGATCGTTGAACAACTCGAAAGCTTCAGTGACTTCGGCATGCATGCCCTTGGCCACATCCGTGCCCCAGCGCTGAATCCATTGCGACCGTTTCAGCCGCCCGGATGAGATCTGGGCCTGCCCGCCATTGCGCGTCGAGCATCCCCAGGCCACGGTATTCGCTTCAAGAACAACCGCCTGGATTCCGTGTTCCTTGGCAAGGTGAATGGCGGTGGACAGGCCGGTATAACCCGACCCGATCACCACCACATCGGCATCCATATCGCTGGACACCGGACCATCATCGGCCGGGGGCGTACCGGCCGTTCCGATCCAGTATGTGGGCGCGTGGTCGCGATTGTGACCAGGACCCGCATCGATGATGGGGTCATATTTCGGGTCATAGCTGGCCTTGGGCCAATGACGCGGGATGCTTTTGTCCACCATTCTTGTTTTTCTCCGAAGCTGCGCGCAGTGCGGCGGATCAGGCCTTGAACATGGGGCGCGTTTTGCGAAGCGCCTGTTTTACGACGATTTTCCCGTCACGCAGAGTGAACAGATCCGCACCTTCCGCTTCGATCCGCATGCCGTCTGCATCGGTTCCCGAAAACGTCCATTCCGATACGGCGCGATCACCGTGGACAAAGTGGCCGTGGTGATCCCAATGGGCGTCCTTCATGCCTGCCCAGACGCCTGAAAACGCGGCGGCGATAGCCTCTGCTCCTTCAATCTTGTTGCCGTATTTCTCGTCACCGGCCACGGTGTAGAACACGCAGTCGTCGGCGAAGTGGGTCATCACGCCGTCGATGTCGTGGCGGTTGAACGCGTCGAACGTGTCCGCCAGGTCCTGCGCGGTCAGGGTTTTGCTCATTTTGTACGTCCTTGTCAGTAGGGTTGTTACGTTTCGTCCGGGTTCGGGACAATCAGTGTCGGGATCTTGGAGCGCCGCAAAACACGCTTTGCGACGGTGCCCAGAAACGTATGCGAAAAGCCGTGATCATGCGCGCCCAGCACGATCAGATCACAGCCCAGTTCGACCGAGCGGCGCAGGATCACTTCGGCCGGGTGGCCATCTGTGACCTCGACCGAAGTGACCTGATCGCGAATTCTCTCATCGTCACCATCGAACTGAGCCCAGAACTTGGCTTGCCGTTCGGCCAGAACCTTGCGCACCATCTCGTGACGGCGCGCAGCGGCGGTTTTGCGAGTCTCTTCATTCAGGATGAAGATCTCCATCGTGATCTTGGCATCGTCCGACAGCGGTTCATTCACATGCAGCACGTGAATTTCAGCCCCCGTGGCCTGCGCGATGCTGGCGGCATGGCGCATGGCATGACCCGAGTTTTCGGACAGATCAGTGGCAAAGAGGATGTTGGTGACCAGTTGTTTCATGTCGTCATCCTTTCAGGTCAGTAGCCAAACAGCCGCGGCAACCACAGCGACAGTTCAGGGAAGAAGGCGATGATGAAGATCGCGATCGTGTTGGCGGCCGCAAAGGGCAGCGCACGCAATGAGATCTGTTCGATCGTGATGTTCGAGATACCTGACGCGATGAACAGGTTTTCGCCCAGCGGCGGCGTCTGGAAACCGATACCCAGCGTGCAGACCATCACCACGCCAAAATGGATCGGGTCGATACCCACCGAATAGGCCACCGGCAGCATCACCGGAACCAGGATCAGGATGGTGGCCAGCGTCTCCATGAACATGCCGACGAACAGCAGGAAGAAGATGATCAGCGTCCAGATGACATAGAGGTTGTCCGTGAAGCTGAGCATCGAATCCGCGATGATCGCCGGGATCTGGTTTTCCACCAGCAGTCGGCCAAACACCGTCGCGGTGAACAGGATCAGCAGAACACGCCCAGTCAGCCAGGTGGTGGCCTCGAGCGACTGGAACAGCGACTGCCAGGTCAGTTCGCGGTAGATAACCACGCCCACGAACAGGGTGTAGAAGATTGCCACGATTGCCGCCTCGGTCGGGGTGAAGAAGCCGGTGTAGATACCGCCCAGGATCACCAGCGGCGCCATCAGCGACCAGAACCCACGATACATTTCGCAGCCCACGTGACGGATCGACCAACCTTCGGAAACGCCCTTGTAGCCGCGCTTTTTCGACATGAAGAAGTTCAGGATCAGCAGGCTGGTGGCGATCAGGAAGGCAGGGACGAATCCGGCGATGAACAGTTTCGAGATCGAAACCGACTGGAAGGAACCGAACTTTTCCACCGCTTCCGGCGGCGGCGCCATACCGAGCGCGGCAATGCCGAAGATCACCATCGGGATAGAGGGAGGAATGATAATCCCAAGGCCGCCAGAGGACGCAGTGATCGCCGAGGCATAGCCGCGCTCATAGCCGCGGTCGATCATCGCAGGGATCATCAGCATCCCAACGGCCGCGGTTGTTGCCGGGCCCGAGCCCGAAATGGCGCCGAAGAACAGACATGCCATGACCGTCGCAGCCGAAATACCGCCGGTGAAAGGACCGGCCAGGCTTTCAGCAACATTGATCAGACGTTTCGAGATACCGGCGGCCTCCATCAGGGCCCCGGCAAGAATGAAGGCAGGCAACGCCATCAGGGGGAAAGCACCCACCGAGGTAAAGGCGATCTGCACGAATTTGATCGGGTTCTCGTCCAGGTAAAGGAATGAGACCAGCGACGCCACACCCAGCGCCACCGTGATCGGCGCGCCAATGAGTAGCAGAAACAGGAAAGACCCAAACAGGATTGTGACGATTTCGGATTCCATGGTTTATCCCCCTGCCCTTAGGATTTCTTTGCTGCTTCAGTCGCAGCTTTGATTTCGTCGAGGTCGATCTGATCAGGATCGTGAATATCCTCGCCCTTGATAAGGCGGCGGTAATTCACCTGAATGATGCGGACGGTCATCAGCGCAAACGCGATGGGCAGCACCATGTAGATGTACTTCATCTCGATACCCAGGGTCTGGGACTTCCAGAACTTGTTCATCTTGTTGAAGACAAAATCCGTCGCCAGATACAGGAAGTAGACATTGAAGAAGAGCCAGAAGAGATCGGCGAAGGCTTCGATGTATTTGATCGAGCCATCGGGCAGGAACTTGAACTGGAATGTCACGCGGTTATGCGCACCTTTCAGAGCGGCGTAACTTGCGCCGAAATAGACGAACCAGACGAACATGTAGACCGAAAGCTCCTCGATCCAGCTGATCGAAAAGCCGAAGACTTCGCGCGCGATGATCTGCACGAACAAAAGGCAGACGAAGCCGGATAAGAGGATCCGGCAGATGACACTTTCTATGTTGTCCAGAAATTTCCAGAACATGTGGTTTCACTCCTCCCTGAAATGAGAAGAGCGCCGCAGCGCTCTTCCCGGTATCGCCGTGCGACGATTATTGCTGGACCGGCTCGCGGCCGATGGCTTCGAGAACTGCATTCAGTTTCTCGACACCACCAATGGACTCGTAGAATTGCGGCCATACAGCTTCGGTCGCCAGTTGAATGAACTCGGCTTCGTCGTTCTCGGGGTCGATAATTTCCATCCCCTTGGCCGTCAGCTCTTCCTTGATGGCTGCTTCCGAGTCCCGCAGGAACTGGGCCGAGACCTGAGTGGCTTCCTGCCCTGCTTCCAGGATCATTTGCTGTTCCTCTTCGGACAGGTCCTGGAACACGGCTTCCGAGATGATCAGCGGTTCGATCGAGAAGATGTAACGCAGGTTGGTGACGTGGTCCTGAACCTCGTAGAACTTCATCGCATTGATCGTCAGGTAAGGGTTGTCCTGACCGTCAACCACTTTGGTCTGCAGGCCGGTGAAGGTTTCCGACCAGGCCATCGGGGTCGGGTTGATGCCCCATGCCTTGTAGGTTTCGATCATGATTTCGTTTTTGGGAACGCGAATGATCAGGTCCTGCAAATCCGCAACCGATTTGACCGGCTTCTTCGAGTTCGTCAGACGGCGGAAACCGGTATACGTCCAGCCGATGATGCGGACGCCGGCATCACGGATGGTGTTTTCTATCAGTTCCTGACCGATTGGACCCTGGGTCAATTTTTCGGCATCTTCCAAGCTGAGAATGACATAGGGCAGAGTGAAAACGCCGACCGACGGCGAGAATGGCGTGATGTTGTTGATTGCCAGCAGTGACATGTCCAGCGTGCCGATGGCGGCCTCGTTCACGGTGTCCTGCTCGGAACCGAGCTGACCGTTCAGGAACAGCGTCGCGGTGTGCTCACCGCCTGATTTTTCTTCAAGCGCTTTTACGAAAGCGAGCCCCAGCGCCTCTTGAGCGCTGCCCGCGCTGTCGCCGACAGCGATCTTGAAATTCTTCGCCTCGGCCGTGCCTGCAACCATCAGTGCGGCAACGGAAACGGCTGCGCTGAAAGTGCCAAGCTTTTTGATAAATGACATGGATTTCCTCCCATTTGTCGTGTTTCGAGGTGCGCGCTGACCTGGGGAGAAATAGGCCAGTCCGATTCTACCTCGGCGACACGAAGCTAACTTGCCAAAATGGTTTCGTCGTTGTTAATATTTGCGCGAAAGGTTTCATTAATCTCAAACATACGATATGAGTCAGAACAAACTTGATACCCGGATCGGCGACACGGACATCCGTCTGCTGCGCGTGTTCAAAACCGTCGCGGAAAGTGGTGGTATCACGGCCGCCGAGATCGAGCTGAACATCGGAAAATCGACGATCTCGAAACACTTGTCTGATCTGGAACTGAGGCTTGGCCTGAAGCTGTGCAACCGGGGGCCGTCAGGGTTTTCACTGACGGAAGACGGCGAGAAGGTGCTGGCGGCGGCAGAAGACCTGCTTATTTCCGTGGCGCAGTTCAGAACCGAGGTCAACGAAGTCAAACAACAACTGGCCGGCAGTATTCGCGTGGCTTTGTTCGATCAATGTACAACCAACCCCGAAGCCCAACTTGCCCGCACCATTCACAAGTTCAATGAGGCCGCACCGGCGGTTCACATCGAGCTGTCGCTGGAACCCCCAAACGTGATTGAGACAATGGTCATCACCGGGCATCTGGATGTTGGCATCATCGCTTTGCACCGACCATCGGCAAGCCTGGATTACACACCGCTCTATGGGGAAAACATGTTCTTGTACTGTGGGCAGGAACACCCCCTGTTTGACCGGTCGGATCCAGAATTGAAACTGAGTGTTCTTCGCAAGTTCAACTATGCCGGCCTGAATGTGAACTCACCAAATCTCATCGTTGGTCAACAACTGGGGTTTCGACGTGCGGCCAAAGTGCAGAACGAACAAGCCCTTGTCATTCTAATACTGTCAGGTCGCTACCTTGGGTTTCTTCCCGATCATCTGGCGCAGGAATTCGTCGAACAGGGGCTTATGAAACAGGTCCTGCCCAAAGAGATCAAATACAGAACCCGTTTCGCGGCCGTGGCCAGAAAACAACCTGCGCCAACACGCGTGGCCAAGCTGTTTCTGGAAACTCTGGTAAAGGTGCATTCTCAGGTACAGTAGGAACGCGGACAGGGCGTCTTGTTTCCCAGGCCCAAACCCGCCCGTACCTGAAATTAGCACACGGCGCGAGGCCGCGCGGATCAATCGCAGGCTGCGGTAACGATCATTTCGACCTTCAGAACATCACGAGCCAGTTTCGCCTCGCCACAGGCACGGGCCGGGGCGTGGCCCTCTGGCACCCAGGCATCCCAGACCGCGTTCATTTCGGCAAAGTCGGCCATGTCCGACAGCCAGATCACACATTGTAGGATGCGCGTCTTGTCGCTGCCGGCCTTGGCCAGAAGGTCCTCGATCTTGGCAAGGATGTCACGGGTTTGATCCGCAACGGTTGCAGCATCGGAAACCTGACCGCACAGATAGGCGCTTCCGTTATGTTTGACGATGCGGCTCATGCGTTTGCCGGTCTCGATCCGAGTAATGGTCACAACTGCTGTCTCCTGTTTCGATGGGTATGTTCCGGTTAGGCGATAGAGCGAAACGACACCAACCGCCAGCCCGGACCTTCAATCATCGAATAATTGCCAGCCTGCTGCGCGGGGTTTTTCAACCCGACAGCACGCTTATGTCCGGTGCGCGGCGATGTGACAATCCGTTGCCAGCGCCGTGCGGACAGGACGTTTTCACCGTTGCTTTTTCTTTCTTGTCTTAGGCGCCTCGGCCAACACATTTGGTGAAACATCGCGGCCCTGGTTCACAAGGCGTTTTACGGAGATTTCCCAGTCTGCTTTCAATCGGCCAAGAGCTCCTCCGCTCGCCCCTATATCGGAGCGCCATATGCCACCCTGCACTGCCGAAACGCTGCTTTTTTGCATGCCCGATGCAGGACAGCGAAGTTGGTCGACTGACGTAAATGGTTTCAAAAAACCACGGGTGCTCATGCGATGTACTGCTGCAACCCAATCAGCTGAAACATCTGACGCTGAAAAACAGGATCTGGACCTATTCCGAACAACGGGCAACGGCCACCGAGTTTCATTTGATCTCGCGCCTGAAGGCTTGGTCGGGAGACGAGCTGATCTTTGAGGAAGAGAAAGCGCATGTCATTCCGCGCAATGGAATGTAGTTGAAAACACGTTGGAACAGCGGCGCTGAGACCCGTGGCGGGACTTGCCTTTGCAGTCCTGTCAACCCAACCGAATGGTCCAGACCTGCGCGGACATGTCTGGACGGGTCCGTCGTTGCACCATGTGCCGGTCAGAACCCCAAAGCGCTGCCGGATTTGATGGTATCCATGGAAACGAAGGTTCTGAACTTTCGAATGTTTCCGTTTTCAAAGAACATCCTGCGGGTGAAATCTTCGTAAACCGCCATGCTTTCGACGACCACGACAACCATGAAATCAACCTCTCCGGTCACGTAAAAGCATTGCTGGACTTCCGGAGCATTCAGCAGGGTTTTCTTGACGGCATCAATCTCGTCCGGGGTTTCGCTGACCAGTTCAAGTTCAACGAAGATGGTAAGCTGAAGACCCACGGCCGCCGGGTCAACGACGGCCACATTGGCTCGTATCACGCCCTCGGCCTCCATCCGGCGGATACGGCGCTGCACCGAGGGCGCGGACAGATTTACGGCCTCGCCAATCTTGTGCTGCGTGGTTTTGTTGTCTTGTTGCAAAATCCGCAGGATCGCGCGGTCAAAGTCATCCAATTGCGTCATGTGAAAGAAACTTGCATCGCTGGCCACCAACTAGAGCCCTTGTTTCAGGTCACTTGCAATAAACTTGTTTCACTCATGTGAAGCAACACGTCGAAGGGGAAGTTTTGCCGTGACAGCATTGACAGAACGCCTGCGTGCGTTGCGCCACGAGTTTCATCGCAACCCCGAGCTTGGATTTCAGGAAGTTCGGACCAAGGCCCGGATTGCCGAGCATCTGCGCAACCTGGGCATCGAGGTGTTTGAAGGGGTCGGTGTCGTGGGCGTCTTGAAGGCGGGCAATGGCAATCGCGCCATCGGGCTGCGCGCGGATTTCGACGCGCTGCCGATCACCGAGGTCAACACGTTTGCGTACAAGTCGCAGAACGCAGGTGTCATGCATGCCTGTGGCCATGATGGCCACACGGTGATGCTGCTTGGGGCCGCCGAATTGCTGGCCAAGGATCCGGCGTTTGACGGCACGGTTGTCTTTCTGTTCCAGCCCAACGAAGAGCATGGGCTTGGGGCAAGGGCGATGATCGATGAAGGGGTCTTGCGGACCTTCCCGATTGATGAGGTTTACGGCGCGCACAATCTTCCGGGAGAGCCTGTCGGGCGGGTTTCCACCCGCGCCGGTGTCATCTGTTGCAGTGAAAGCCTGTTTGAAATCACGCTTTCCGGTCAGGGCGGTCATGCCTCGATGCCGCATGTCGGGCGCGAAACGATCACGCCTGCGGCGGAACTGGTATTGGCCCTGCAAACCATCGTTTCACGCAAGCTTGCACCTTCATCCGGCGCCGTGGTGTCGGTGACCGAGTTCATCACCGACGGGCAGCGCAATGTGCTTCCGGGGCGCACTGTTCTGAAAGGTGACGCGCGGGCCGTGTCACCGGAAGACCGCAGGCTGATCGAGCGCACCATGCGCCAGATCTCAGCCGGTGTGGCCGAAAGCCATGGCGTCGAGGTGAGTGTGGATTTCCGCACCGCATTCATCGAGGCAAACAACGATGCCGATGCCGCATCGCATGTCGTTTCAGCGGCGGCGGCCATGGGTCTTGAGGTGGACGGAGACCGCTCTGCCATGTCTTTCTCGGAAGATTTTGCCGAATTTGCCGCCGTTGTGCCCGGATGTTTCCTGCTTATCGGCAACGGGACCGAAGGATCAGTGGGCCGTCCGCTGCACTCGGCTGATTACGATTTCAACGACGAACTGCTTCCGCTGGGTGCAGAACTCTGGGCAGAGCTGGTGCGGCAGCGCCTGCCGCTGACCCCCTGACAGGATACACGACCATGACAGAAATCATCGCCCATCAGGCAGGCAGGCCGAGCTTCGGCCCCGCTGCCGAAACCGTTTTGACACAACAGGATTTCGATCGCGCAGCAAGGGAAATCACCCAATGGGAGGGGTATGCGCCAACGCCTCTGCATTCTTTGCCCGCGTTAGCAGCCGAGATCGGCGTCGCGGAGGTTCACTACAAAGATGAAGGTCCCCGGTTTGGGCTTGGCAGTTTCAAGGCCTTGGGGGGGGCCTTTGCCGCCTTGCGCGTTCTGCAACGTGAAATATCGCGACGGACCGGTCAGGACGTGTCGTTGGAAGATATCCGTACTGGCCGCTGCGCCGACATGGTTGCCAGTATCACGCTTGTTTCGGCGACCGATGGCAACCACGGTCGGTCCCTCGCGTGGGGGTGCAAGCGGTTCGGCGCGCCTTGCCGGATCTACATTCACGCCGAGGTCAGTGAAGGCCGCGCGCAAGCCATGCGCGATCTGGGGGCCGACGTCGTGCGCATCGATGGAGACTATGACGCTTCGGTGGATCAGTGTCGGCGGGAAGCCGACGAGAACGGCTGGTTCGTGGTTTCGGACACATCCTGGCCAGGCTACACCGACCCGCCGCGCGACGTGATGTCGGGCTATGGCGTCATGGTCAAGGAAGTCGTGAATGCAATGGACGCGGCACCGACGCATGTCTTTCTGCAAGGTGGAGTTGGAGGGCTTGCCGCGGCGGTTGCGGCAGCTTTGCGTCAGGCCTGGGGTGATGCCGCGCCGCGCGTCGTGGTCGTGGAACCGCATCTGGCGGCGTGTTTGTTCGAAAGCGCAAGGCAGGGGCAAGCCGCGTCCGTAGATATCGATGAGGAAACCATCATGGCGGGTTTGTCCTGCGGGGTGCCGTCACCGATGGCGTGGGAGGTTTTGCACAGCGAAGCCTCGGACTTTCTGACAATCGACGATCAGCTGATACCGCCCACCGTCCGTCGTCTGGCGCGTCCGCATGGCAGTGATCCGGCGATCGAAGCCGGTGAGAGCGGCGTCGCCGGATTGGCTGCATTGATCGAAGCAGCCAACAACCCCGAGCTTTTCCAGAAGCTTGGATTGACGCCGCAGTCTCGGGTTTTGACGATCGGTTCCGAAGGCGTGACGGATCCCGATATCTATGCCCGGATCATGCAAGGCAACGTGTAGCTCAGCTGCAATTCCTGAGGGCACAGAGGCCAATCAGCTCAGCCCAAAGCCCAGTTGCAATGGGCCCTGGGACGGTTGAATCCGACATGGTGGCCTGCAACGGAGAAGTTCCATCAAACGACATCCCGATGTCGTAGGAGTTGTATACAGGCCAGACCCGCATCAGTAGCGGTTGGCCATGATACGCGCGTTAAACGAAAACTGGGCACTGTTCCTGGGGATGTTCATGCTGATGGTTGCCAACGGTCTGTTGGCGACGCTGCTGACGATCCGGGGGGCCAGTCTGGGCTTTAGTGACTTCACGATTTCCGTCATGCAGGCAAGCTATCCTTTAGGCGCGCTTGCGGGGACGGCACTTGCCCCGAGGCTGGTCGAAAATGTCGGGCATATTCGGGCATTTTCGGCCCTCGCCTCGCTGGTTTCGATTGCGGCCATCGTGCATCTGTTGACCAGCGACG